>NZ_NWVL01000062.1 GCF_002382885.1 Streptomyces sp. WZ.A104 | reverse complement strand
CCCCGTACGTCTCCGCCTGGCACCAGGCGCCGTTCGGAGTCCCCGGACGGGAGGACTTCGCCCTGCATCTGGAGCTTTTCACCATTCGCCGCACCTCCGGCAAGCTGAAGTTCCTCGCGGGTTCCGAATCCGGCATGAGTGTGTTCATCAACGACGTGCCGCCGGAAGCCGCGGCCCAGCGACTGCGAGAGGTAGCGAGCAAGTGAGCAACCCCCAGACTGTGAGCGACCCGAAGAAGTACCTGGTCACCGGCGGCGCCGGATACGTCGGCAGCGTCGTCGCCCAGCACCTGTTGGAGGCCGGGCACACCGTGACCGTCCTGGACGACCTCTCCACCGGCTTCCGCGCGGGCGTCCCGGCCGGGGCCGCGTTCATCGAGGGCCGCATCCAGGACGCCGCCCGCCACCTGGACCCCTCCTACGACGGCGTCCTCCACTTCGCCGCGTACTCCCAGGTCGGCGAGTCCGTCGTCGATCCGGAGAAGTACTGGGTCAACAACGTCGGCGGCACCACCGCCCTCCTCGCCGCGATGCGCGAACACGGCGTGCGCACCCTCGTCTTCTCCTCCACCGCCGCCACCTACGGCGAACCGGTCTCCAGCCCCATCACCGAGACCGACCCCACCGCCCCCACCAGTCCCTACGGCGCCTCCAAGCTCGCCGTCGACCACATGATCAGCGGCGAGGCCACCGCCCACGGACTGGCCGCCGTCTCCCTGCGCTACTTCAACGTCGCCGGGGCGTACGGCAGTTGCGGCGAACGCCATACGCCCGAGACCCACCTCATCCCGCTCGTCCTCCAAGTGGCCCTGGGGCGGCGCGAGTCGATCTCCGTCTACGGTGACGACTACCCCACCCCCGACGGCACCTGCGTCCGCGACTACATCCACGTGGCCGACCTCGCCGAGGCCCACCTCCTCGCCCTGGACGCGGCGGCCCCCGGCGAGCACCTCATCTGCAACCTCGGCAACGGCAACGGCTTCTCGGTCCGCGAGGTCATCGAGACTGTCCGCAAGGTCACCGGCCACCCGATCCCCGAGACCCCGGCCCCCCGCCGCGGCGGGGACCCGGCCGTCCTCGTCGCCTCCGCCGCCACCGCCGTCGAGCGGCTCGGCTGGCAGCCCTCCCGCGCCGACCTGGCCGGAATCGTCGCCGACGCCTGGGAGTTCGCCCGCCGCGAGGAGCCCACCGCCCCATGACCGCGACCGTCCAGCAGACCGGCCCCGACCCCGCCGCCATCTTCACCGAGCTGTACGGGGACGAACCCCACGGCGTTTGGTCGGCACCCGGACGGGTGAACCTCATCGGCGAGTACACCGACTTCAACGACGGCTTCGTCCTGCCGCTCGCCCTCCCGCACGCCACCCGCGCCGCCGTCTCCGCCCGCACCGACGACGTCCTGCGGCTGCACTCCGGCGACGTGCCCGGCGGCGTCGTCTCCCTGCGCGTCGAGGAGCTGGCCCCGCACTCCGGCCACGGCTGGGCCGCCTACCCCGCCGGCGTCGCCTGGGCGCTGCGCGCGGCGGGCCACCCGGTCACCGGTGCGGACATCGCCCTCACCTCCACCGTCCCCGCCGGTGCCGGGCTCTCCTCCTCCGCCGCCCTGGAGACCGTCACCGCGTTCGCCCTGAACGACCTGTTCCAGCTCGGCCTCAGCGGGCCCGAACTCGCCGTCGTCGGCCGCCGCGCGGAGAACGACTTCGTGGGTGTGCCCTGCGGGATCATGGACCAGATGGCGTCCGCCTGCTGCACCGAGGGCCACGCTCTCCACCTGGACACCCGGGACCTCTCGCTGCGCCAGGTCCCCTTCGACCCGGCCGCCCAGGGCCTGACGCTCCTGGTCGTCGACACCCGGGTCAAGCACGCCCTCGGTGACGGGGCGTACGCGGAGCGACGGGCCGGCTGCGAGGAGGGCGCCCGGCTCCTCGGGATACCCGCCCTGCGGGACCTCCCGTACGCATCGCTCGACGCGGCGCTCACCACCCTCGCCGGTGCCGGGGCGGACGAGTCCGTCATCCGATACGTGCGCCATGTCGTCGGCGACAACCACCGCGTCGAGCGGGTCATCGCACTGCTCGACGCGGGCGACGTCCGCGCCGCGGGCCCGGTCCTGAACGAGGGCCACCGCTCGCTCCGTGACGATCTGCGGGTCTCCTGCCCGGAGTTGGACCTCGTGGTCGCGGCGGCGAGCGAGGCCGGGGCGCTCGGGGCGCGGATGACCGGTGGCGGTTTCGGCGGCTCGGCGGTCGTCCTGGTGGAGGCCGCGGCGGCCGGTGCGGTCGCCGAGGCCGTCACGAAGGCGTTCGCGGCGGCCGGACACGCGGCCCCCGGCGTCTTCGCCGCCGTCCCCTCGGCGGGCGCGCGCCGCCTGCGATGAGCCGGGGTGCTCCCGTGCTCATAGACGCTTGGTGAGGATGAACTCGGTGACGCCGGGCGGGTAGTCCTCGACCCGGCCGATCTCCTCGTACCCCTGCTTCCGGTAGAAGTCCGGGGCCTGGAAGTCCCAGGTCTCCAGCCGGGATCGGGTGCAGGCGCGCTCGGTGCGGGCCGTCCGCTCGGCCTCGGCGAGCAGCCGCGCACCGAGGCCCGAACCCCGGTGCGGGGCGTCGACCCAGAGCAGGTCGACATGGAGCCAGTACGCCCAGGTCCGGCCGGTCAGCCCGCCCGCGACACCCCCGCGCTCGTCCAACGCCCAGACCTCCAGCGGAACTTCGTGCTCGACCGAGGTGCTGAGCAGAGCGCGCAGGCCGGCCGAGGCCGCGACGTTGTCCTCGTGCAGACGCCCGCTCAGCAGAATGCGACGTTCTTTGTCTACTTCTGTCTCAAGACGGAACATGCAGCACACCCTAAGACCCACCGGGGACGGCCAGTTCCGCGAATCGCCCTCCCCCTGGGGCCCCCGCCCGTACGCTGATCCCAGCACCGGTGGGGGCCGGTGCTGAGATCAGGGGGCGAGAGAGTCGGGTACGGCGCCCGGGGCGGGGCAGGCAGGCGGTGTGACGGCGGCGGCCGTCGGCAGCGCGGGCCGGCCCGGAGGTTCCGGACGCCGTACCCGCAGCTGTCCGCCCCCGCTGATGGGGGTGTCTGTGGCTCGAATCCGGGTTCTGGTGGTCGACGACCACCGCATCTTCGCCGAGTCGCTCGCGGCGGCCCTGGCCGCCGAACCGGACGTGGACGTGTCCGCGGCGGGCAACGGCCCGGCCGCGCTGCGCGCGCTGGAGCGAGCGGCCGCCGAGGGACGCGCGTACGACGTGATGCTGGTCGACGCCGAGCTGGGCGCCCTGACGCCCGACGGCGCGCCCGCCGTCGCCGTGCCCGTGCCCCGGCAGGGCGAGCCGGGCCTCGTCGACGGCATCTCGCTGGTGGCGGGGGTCCGTTCGGGGTGCCCCGCCGTACGGTCGGTGGTGCTCGCCGAGAAGGACGACCCGCGGTGCGCCGCCCGGGCGCTCCAGGCCGGGGCCTCGGGCTGGGTGGCCAAGGACTGCTCGCTGCAACGGCTGCTCGCGGTGATACGGGGGGTGCTGCGCGACGAGACGCATCTGCCGCCCGCCCTGCTCACCGGCGTCCTGCGGGAGCTGACCGCCGCCCGTAAGCACCGCACCGAGAGCGAACGGCTGGTGGAGTCGCTGACGCCCCGGGAGCGCGAGGTGCTGCGCTGCATGGTGGCAGGGCTCGGGAGGAAGGCGGTCGCCGAGCGGCTGTTCCTGTCCCCGCACACCGTCCGCACCCATATGCAGAACGTGCTGGGCAAGCTCGGGGTGCACTCGACGCTGGCCGCGGTCGCGCTGGCCCGCCGGGCGGGGGTCGGCCCCGCCGATCCGGCAACGCCCCGGCTAGCCGGGGATGTTGTCGAACGGGGCGGTCAACTGGCGCAGTAGCCCGGCCAGTTCGCCGCGCTGCTGGCGTGAGAGCTCACCGAGGATCGCCCGCTCCTGGTCGAGCAGCCCGGCCAGCGACTGATCGGCCTTGTCGCGCCCCTCGGCGGTGAGCCGGACGAGGACGCCACGGCGGTCGCTCGGGTCGGGGAGCCGCTCGACGAGGTTCTTCTTGGTGAGGCGGTCGATCCGGTTGGTCATCGTGCCCGAGGTGACCAGCGTCTGGGTGAGGAGCTGCCCGGGGGAGAGCTGATACGGGGGTCCCGCCCGGCGCAGCGAGGTGAGCACGTCGAACTCCCACGGCTCCAGGTTGTGCTCGGCGAAGGCTATGCGTCGGGCCCGGTCGAGGTGGCGCGCCAGACGGGAGACGCGACTGAGCACCTCGAGTGGTTCCACGTCGAGGTCGGGGCGCTCTCGGCGCCATGCAGCGACCAGTCGGTCGACCTCGTCCTCCATGTCGATCAGTGTAGAGGGTCTGTCGACATGAAGTCTCTTGAATTCAAGTGTCTTGACATCAAGAGATTGTCGGCCTGATCCTGATGCCCATGACCACACCTGACCGCCCCACCTGGGATCCGCAGCAGTACCTGCGCCACGCGGACCACCGCACCCGCCCCTTCCACGACCTGCTGGCCCGGATCGGTGACCTCCCGGGCCACCCCGCGCCCCGCATCGCCGACCTCGGCTGCGGCGCGGGCAACGTCACCGCGCTCCTCGCGGACCGCTGGCCGAGCGCCCGCATCACCGGCTACGACAACTCCCCTCAGATGCTCGCCGAGGCCGCCGCCCACGCCCGGCCGCCCCTGCTCGACTTCGCCGAGGCCGACGCCACCACCTGGACGCCCACCGAGACGTACGGCCTGATCGTCTCCACCTCCGCCCTCCAGTGGATTCCCGGCCACGCCGATCTCTTCCCGCGCTGGCTGGACGCCCTCACCCCCGGCGGCACCCTCGCCTTCCAGCTCCCCGGCAACTTCGCCGCCCCCAGCCACGCCCTCCTGGCCCAGCTCCGCGAGTCCGACCGCTGGCGCCCCCGCCTCCACGGCACCGGCGACCGCAGCGCCGCCGCCCTGGAGCCCGTCGACTACCTCACCCGCCTGCGGGACCTCGGCTGCACGGCCGACGTCTGGGAGACCACCTACCTCCAGACCCTCCACGGCGACGACGCGGTCCTCGACTGGGTCAAGGGCACCGCCCTGCGCCCCGTCCTCACCGCCCTGGCCGACGACCCCGAGGCCCGCGACGCGTTCGTCACCGAATACCGCGACCTGCTCCGCGAGGCGTACCCGCCGGGCCCGTACGGCACGGTCTTCCCGTTCCGCCGCATCTTCGCCGTCGCCCGCAAGGAGAAGTGATGCCCGTGTCCGCCGGTCCCGCCGCCGCCCGCCTGGAGCTCCTGGAGCCCGACGCGTAACCGAAGGGCCCTACAGCTCCTTGAGCGCGTCCCCTGAGATGTCGATGTCCACGGGGAACGGCACACCCGTCTTCAGCCGGTCATGATGGATGCCGGTCAGCGCGTACGCCTTCGTCACCGGGTCCAGCTCGTAGACCCGCACGACGGGGTGCTGGTCGGTGCCGGTCATCTCCACCAGCCAGAAGTGCGGGATGCCGGCGGTCGCGTACTTGTGGGGCTTGGCCTCGCGGTCGCGGGCCTCGGAGTCGGGGGAGACGACCTCCACGGCGAGGAGGACGTCGGCGGCCTGGTACCGGGTCACGTCCAGTCCGGTGATGGCCTCGGTCCGAACGACGGAGACATCCGGCTCCGGCCCGTTCCGCCGGTCCAGCACCACGGTCATCTCACGGCGGACCTTCACCTCCGGCGGTGCCGTACTGCGCAGTCCCGTCACCAGCAGATCGATCATCGTGGTGTGAAAGTCTCGCTGCGGACTCACGAAAACCAGGCTCCCGTCGATCAGCTCTGTGTGCGGCGGGAGATCGGGCAGCGTGAACAGATCGTCCACGGTGTATCCGTCCTGCGGGGGCACCGGCCAGCGGGAGCTGTGCGCGGTGGTCGGCTCGGCGGTCATGGTTCCTCCCATGGACGAATCCTCTGCCCTGCCGACCACACTACGGCGGGAAATCCACAGCCGTCATCACAACGGGTGACGAGCCGCGAAACAGCGACGGGACCAGCCCGCACCGGAACGCGGTCAGCTCTTCCGGTGCCCTATCAGCCGCGGTTTCGCCTCCAGGTTCTCCAGCCCGTGCCAGCACAGGTTCACCAGATGCGCGGCCACCTCCGCCTTCTTCGGCTTGCGCACGTCCAGCCACCACTGGCCCGTCAGCGCCACCATCCCCACCAGCGCCTGCGCGTACAGCGGGGCCAGCTTCGGATCAAAACCCCGGGCCTTGAACTCCAGCCCCAGGATGTCCTCCACCTGCGTGGCGATATCACTGATCAGCGACGCGAACGTGCCCGTCGACTGCGCCACCGGCGAATCCCGCACCAGAATCCGGAAACCGTCCGTGTACGACTCGATGTAGTCCAGCAACGCGAACGCCGCCTGCTCCAGCAGCTCCCGGGGGTGCCCCGCCGTCAGCGCCCCCGTCACCATGTCCAGCAGCTGCCGCATCTCGCGGTCGACCACCACGGCGTACAGGCCCTCCTTGCCGCCGAAGTGCTCGTACACCACCGGCTTGGACACCCCGGCGCGCGCCGCGATCTCCTCCACCGACGTGCCCTCGAAGCCCTTGTCGGCGAAGAGTGCGCGCCCGATGTCCAGCAGCTGTTCGCGGCGCTCCTTACCGGTCATCCGGACCCGGCGGGTCCGGCGGGTGGAGGAAGTCCTGCTCTTCGCGCTGCTCGTGCTGCCGTCGGTCGCCACGTCGTCAATCATGCCGCGTCGGCCGGTACGGACCTGCGCCGGGAGTCGATACGTGCGGCGTCCGGCCACCGCACGTCGTACGCCCAGCCCAGCTTCTCGAACCAGCGGATCAGCCGGGCGCTGGAGTCGATCTGCCCCCGCATCACCCCGTGCCGGGCACTCGTCGGGTCCGCGTGGTGCAGGTTGTGCCAGGACTCGCCGCACGACAGCACCGCCAGCCACCACACGTTCCCCGACCGGTCACGAGACCTGAAGGGGCGCTTGCCGACCGCGTGGCAGATCGAGTTGATCGACCACGTCACGTGGTGCAGCAGCGCGACCCGTACCAGCGAACCCCAGAAGAACGCCGTCGCCGCACCCCACCACGACATCGTCACCAGCCCCCCGACCAGCGGCGGAATCGCCAGCGAGACGATCGTGAAGGTCAGGAAGTGGCGCGAGACGGCCCGGATCGCCGGGTCCTTGATCAGATCGGGGGCGTACTTCTGCTGCGGAGTCTGCTCCTCGTCGAACATCCAGGCGATGTGCGCCCACCACAGCCCCTTCAACAGAGCCGGCAGGGTCTCCCCGAACCGCCACGGCGAATGCGGGTCACCCTCCGCGTCCGAGAACCGGTGATGCTTGCGGTGATCGGCCACCCACCGCACCAACGGCCCCTCCACCGCCAGCGAACCCGCCACCGCCAGCACGATCCGCAACGGCCGCTTCGCCTTGAACGCACCATGCGTGAAATACCGGTGGAAACCGATCGTGATGCCGTGACAGCCGATGAAATACATCGCCACCATCAGCCCGATGTCCAGCCAGCTCACCCCCCACCCCCACGACATCGGCACCGCCGCGACCAGAGCCAGGAACGGCACCACGATGAACACCAGCAGCGCGAACTGCTCGATCGACCCCTTCTTGTCCCCACCGAGCGTGGCGGGCGGAAGGGCGGAAACGGCAAGTGACGGATCGGTCTCGTCGATCACATCGGGAGTGCTCGGCATAACGGAGGTCCCCCGGAGGGTGAGGAAGCAGTACACGGACCGCCGTGGCTACGGTTCCGTAACCTACGGCTTGGTAAGTATGGCAGTGACGGGCCCCACAACACGAGAACCCGGTCCAGTCCGTCGCCGGCGGTACCCCAGGCCTTCCACGGGGTAGGGCACCCCTGCCGACGGCGTTCGCCCCCGCCCACCAGGGCAGCGGACACGCCGTCTGCGACGACACCTATCCTGGGAGGGTCGGACAGCGCGGTCCGCACCCGCTCGTCGGGGCGTGGCGACAGCACCGCTGCCAGCCGCCGGGCCCCGGACCCCGCCCACCCGTCCCCACCACCACCCACGTGGGCGACGGCGAAGCGAACGCACCTCCTCATTTCACTGCAAGGAGCCGCACACTGTGAGCAGTGCCGACCAGACCCCTGCCGCCAGCACCGCCCTGCGCGCCGACATCCGCCGCCTCGGCGACCTGCTCGGCGAGACCCTCGTACGCCAGGAGGGCCAGGAACTCCTCGACCTCGTCGAACGGGTACGCGCCCTGACCCGCACCGACGGCGAAGCAGCGGCCGCACTCCTCGGCGACACGGACCTGGAGACCGCCGCACAACTCGTGCGCGCCTTCTCCACCTACTTCCACCTCGCCAACGTCACCGAGCAGGTCCACCGCGCCCACGAGATGCGCGACCGCCGCTCGGCCGAGGGCGGCCTGCTGGCCCGCACCGCCGACCGGCTCAAGGACGCCGACCCCGAGCACCTGCGCGAGACGGTCAAGAACCTCAACGTCCGGCCCGTCTTCACCGCACACCCCACCGAGGCCGCCCGTCGCTCCGTCCTCAACAAGCTCCGCCGCATCGCGGCCCTCCTGGAGACCCCGGCCATCGAGGCCGACCGACGCCGCCTGGACCTCCGCCTCGCCGAGAACATCGACCTCATCTGGCAGACCGACGAACTCCGCGTCGTCCGCCCGGAGCCCGCCGACGAGGCCCGCAACGCCATCTACTACCTCGACGAACTCCACGCCAACGCCGTCGGCGACGTCCTCGAAGACCTCGCCGCCGAGCTCGAACGCGTCGGCGTCGAACTCCCCGCCGGCACCCGCCCCCTCACCTTCGGCACCTGGATCGGCGGCGACCGCGACGGCAACCCCAACGTGACGCCCGCCGTCACCTGGGACGTCCTGATCCTCCAGCACGAGCACGGCATCACCGACGCACTCGAACTCATCGACCACCTCCGCGGCCTCCTCTCCAACTCCATCCGCTACGCCGGAGCCACCGAGGAACTCCTCACCTCCCTCCAGGCCGACCTGGAACGCCTCCCCGAGATCAGCCCCCGCTACAAGCGGCTGAACGCCGAGGAGCCCTACCGCCTCAAGGCCACCTGCATCCGCCAGAAGCTCGTCAACACCCGCGAGCGCCTCGCCAAGGGCACCCCCCACCGCCCCGGCTGCGACTACCTCGGCACCGCCGAGCTCCTCGCCGACCTGGAACTCATCCAGACCTCCCTGCGCGAACACCGCGGCGGCCTCTTCGCCGACGGCCACATGGACCGCACCATCCGCACGCTGGCCGCCTTCGGCCTCCAACTCGCCACCATGGACGTCCGCGAACACGCCGACGCCCACCACCACGCCCTCGGCCAGCTCTTCGACCGGCTCGGCGAGGAATCCTGGCGCTACGCCGACATGCCCCGCGACTACCGGCAGAAGCTCCTCGCCAAGGAGCTGCGCTCCCGCCGGCCGCTGACCCCCACCCCCGCCCCCCTCGACGCGGCGGGCCAGAAGACCCTCGGCGTCTTCCACACCATCAAGGAAGCCTTCGAGCGCTTCGGCCCCGAAGTCATCGAGTCCTACATCATCTCCATGTGCCAGGGCGCCGACGACGTCTTCGCCGCCGCCGTCCTCGCCCGCGAAGCCGGACTCGTCGACCTCCACGCCGGCTGGGCCAAGATCGGCATCGTCCCGCTCCTGGAAACCACCGACGAGCTCCGCGCCGCCGACGTCATCCTCGACGAAATGCTCGCCGACCCCTCCTACCGCCGCCTCGTATCCCTGCGCGGCGACGTCCAGGAGGTCATGCTCGGCTACAGCGACTCCTCCAAGTTCGGCGGCATCACCACCTCCCAGTGGGAAATCCACCGCGCCCAGCGCCGCCTGCGCGACGTCGCCCACCGCTACGGCGTACGCCTGCGCCTCTTCCACGGCCGCGGCGGCACCGTCGGCCGCGGCGGCGGCCCCTCCCACGACGCGATCCTCGCCCAGCCCTGGGGCACGCTGGAAGGCGAGATCAAGGTCACCGAACAGGGCGAGGTCATCTCCGACAAGTACCTCATCCCCGCCCTCGCCCGCGAGAACCTGGAACTGACCGTCGCGGCCACCCTCCAGGCCTCCGCCCTGCACACGGCACCCCGCCAGTCCGACGAGGCCCTCGCCCGCTGGGACGCGGCCATGGACACCGTCTCCGACGCGGCCCACGCCGCCTACCGCAAGCTCGTCCAGGACCCCGACCTCCCGGCGTACTTCCTCGCCTCCACCCCGGTGGACCAGCTCGCCGACCTGCACCTGGGCTCGCGGCCCTCCCGCCGCCCCGGCTCCGGCGTCTCGCTCGACGGCCTGCGGGCCATCCCCTGGGTCTTCGGCTGGACCCAGTCCCGCCAGATCGTCCCCGGATGGTACGGCGTCGGCTCCGGCCTCAAGGCCCTGCGCGAAGCCGGACTCGACACCGTCCTCGACGAGATGCACGAGCAGTGGCACTTCTTCCAGAACTTCCTCTCCAACGTCGAGATGACGCTCGCCAAGACCGACCTGCGCATCGCCCGGCACTACGTCGACACGCTCGTCCCCGACGAGCTGAAGCACGTATTCGACGCCATCGAGGCCGAGCACGCCCTCACCGTGCAGGAAGTCCTGCGCATCACCGGCGGTGAGAAGCTGCTCGACACCAACCCGGTGCTCCAGCAGACCTTCTCCATCCGCGACGCCTACCTGGACCCGATCTCCTACCTCCAGGTCTCCCTGCTCGACCGCCAGCGGCAGGCCGCCGAGCGCGGCGACGAGCCCGACCCGCTCCTCGCCCGCGCCCTGCTGCTCACCGTCAACGGCGTCGCGGCGGGCCTGCGCAACACCGGCTGACGCCACCCGCACGGGAACGACAGGCCGACCGGGGCGGCCCTGCTACAGCGCGACGAACGTCGCCACCAGCAGGGCCGCCCCCGCCGTTGCGACCCCCCACGCCGTACGCGCCATCCGCAACCCGCCGCCGATCACGAACCCCGCCAGCACCATCGCCCCGCCCAACGGCATCCAGGCATGCAGAAAGCCCGGCACCCCCGTGCGGACCACCGCATCGGAACCGGGCCTCACCACCACGGGGAAACGATCCCCCTCACCCGCCGCCACCGACCGCTCCACCGTCACCCGCGCCCGCGCCGACGACGTGGCATCCGGCTCGTACCGCCCGGCGCACAGTTGCTCACCGCACTCCGTCACCGTCACCGTGCCGTGCTCACGGCCCTTGGCCAGAACGATGTGATGCGCGGTGTCCCACGACGACCACGCACCCGCGACCAGCAGCACCACGGCAACCAGCCCCATGGCGACCCGACGGCCCACGAGCGCCGCACGCCGGGAAGAGCTCCGTTCCATGGGGGCAGATCCTTGGCCAGGCGTCGTCCCCAGGTCAACCTATGACCGAAAAATGCCCCAGCAGCGAGGGAAATGTCAGGGGATCTGCACGGTGGGAGAGCAGCACACGACGACAGAGCCGCGCATGGCGGGAGAACACCGCACGACGACAGCGCCGCACACGACGACAGCGCCGCACACGACGACAGCGCCGCACACGACGACGCTCAGGAGTTGTACGCGCTCTGCGCCCGCTCCAGCCCCTCCGCCAACAGACACTCCACCGCATCCGCCGACCGGTCCACCAGAAACGCCAACTCCTTGCGCTCCACCGAACCAAAATCCTTCAGCACGAAATCCGCCACCTGCATCCGCCCCGGCGGCCGCCCGATCCCGAACCGCACCCGGTGATAATCCGGCCCCATCGCCTTCGTCATCGACTTCAGCCCGTTGTGCCCGTTGTCACCGCCACCCAGCTTCAGCCGCAGCATCCCGAAATCGACATCCAGCTCGTCATGGACCGCCACCACATGATCCGTCGGCACCTTGTAGAAATCCCGCAACGCCGAAACCGGCCCACCCGACAGATTCATGTACGACATCGGCTTCACCAGAATCACCCGACGGCTCGCCGGCCCCGGCGGACCGATCCGCCCCTCCACCACCTGCGCCTGCGCCTTCTGCGCCCGCTTGAACTTCCCGCCGATCCGCTCCGCGAGCAGATCGGCGACCATGAACCCGACGTTGTGCCGGTTCGCCGCATAGTCGGGACCCGGATTGCCCAGGCCCACGATGAGCCAGGGGTCGTTGGCGTCGGACATCAGCGCTCGGTCTCCTCACAAGCCGGGGGATCACAGGGAAACGGGGCGGCGGCTCCCCCGGAAGGGAACCACCACCCCGTCAGTCAAGCAGGTGGAACGGGAGCGGCGAGGCTCAGGCCTCCGCGCCCTCGGCCGCGGCGGCCTGCTCAGCGGTCGGCTCCTCGGCCTGCGCGGCGACGACCTGGAGCACGACGGCGTCCTCGTCACCGGCCAGCGTGGAACCCTTCGGCAGCGCGATGTCCTTGGCGAGGATCGAGTCACCGGCGTCCAGGCCCGCGACGGAGACCGTCACGGACTCGGGGATGTGGGTGGCCTCGGCCTCGACGAGCAGCGTGTTCAGCACGTACTCAAGCAGGTTGGCACCCGGCGCCAGGTCGCCCTCGGCGTGCACCGCGATCTCGACGTTGACCTTCTCGCCGCGCTTCACGGTCAGCAGGTCGACGTGCTCGATGGTGCCCTTGAGGGGGTGACGCTGCACAGCCTTCGGGATGACCAGCGCGTCCTTGCCGTCGATCTCCAGACCGATCAGCACGTTCGCCGTACGCAGCGCGAGCAGCAGGTCGTGACCCGGCAGCGTGACGTGGACCGGCTCGGCACCGTGGCCGTAGACAACACCGGGAACCTGGTTGGCACGACGGATACGGCGGGCAGCGCCCTTGCCGAACTCGGTACGGACCTCAGTGGCGAGCTTGATCTCAGCCATGATTGCACTCCTCGTCAGGTGGGTGAGCCGTCAGGCGACGGAACTCGAACGGTCACCCGGCCCACGACAGGCCTGCTACGAAGAGCGCGTCGATAACGGACCGCCGTACACACAGGTACGGCCTCCCTCGCCGAGCAACTCCGTGAGTCTACCCGGCCGGGAGGCCGCACCCAAAGTGGATCAATAACGGACCGGCGTCAGAGCGCTCGGCCCCACCCCTCGAACTCAGCCCTGCTCCTCGAAGAGGCTCGTCACCGAACCGTCCTCGAACACCTCACGCACCGCGCGCGCGATCGTCGGGGCGATCGACAGCACCGTGATCTTGTCGAGCTCCAGCTCACCCGGCGTCGGCAGGGTGTCCGTGAACACGAACTCGCTCACCTTCGAGTTCTTCAACCGGTCAGCCGCCGGACCCGACAGCACACCGTGCGTCGCCGTCACGATGACGTCCTCCGCACCGTGCGCGAACAGCGCGTCCGCCGCGGCACAGATCGTGCCACCCGTGTCGATCATGTCGTCGACCAGCACACACACCCGGCCCTCGACGTTGCCCACGACCTCATGCACCGAGACCTGGTTCGGCACGTCCTTGTCACGGCGCTTGTGCACGATCGCCAGCGGCGCGTCCAGCCGGTCGCACCAGCGGTCGGCGACCCGCACCCGGCCCGCGTCCGGCGACACGACCGTCAGCTTCGTACGATCGACCTTCGCGCCCACGTAGTCCGCCAGGATCGGCAGCGCGAACAGGTGGTCCACCGGGCCGTCGAAGAAGCCCTGGATCTGGTCCGTGTGCAGATCGACGGTGAGAATCCGGTCCGCACCCGCCGTCTTCATCAGGTCCGCCACCAGCCGGGCAGAGATCGGCTCACGGCCCTTGTGCTTCTTGTCCTGACGGGCATACCCGTAGAACGGCACGATCACCGTGATGGAGCGGGCCGACGCGCGCTTCAGCGCGTCCAGCATGATCAGCTGCTCCATGATCCACTTGTTGATCGGAGCCGTGTGGCTCTGGATCAGGAAGCAGTCCGCGCCACGTGCCGACTCCTGGAAGCGCACGTAGATCTCACCGTTGGCGAAGTCGAAGGCCTTCGTCGGCACGAGACCGACTCCCAGCTTATGGGCGACCTCCTCGGCAAGCTCGGGGTGGGCGCGGCCGGAGAAGAGCATCAGTTTCTTCTCGCCGGTCGTCTTGATCCCGGTCACAGCACAGTCTCCTCAGACGTGTATCTGGCGCTGCACGCATAGGTCCCGATGTGCAACGAGCCAGCCGAAATGGGTGAGCATCTATCACGGTACGCCGTCACCGGCCTACCTGTTTCCGGTCAGCTTTGTCCTTCGGCCCCCGAGGACGACGCCTGAGCGGCCTGAGCGGCAGCGCTGCCCGGACGCTTCCGGGCCACCCAACCCTCGATATTCCGCTGCTGGCCCCGCGCCACCGCCAGCGAACCGGACGGCACATCCTTCGTGATGACCGACCCGGCGGCCGTGTACACCCCGTCCCCGACCGTGACAGGTGCCACAAACATATTGTCCGAACCGGTACGGCAGTGGGAACCGATCGTCGTGTGGTGCTTGGCGACCCCGTCGTAGTTCACGAAGACGCTCGCCGCACCGATGTTGGTGTGATCACCGATCGTCGCGTCACCGACGTAACTCAGGTGCGGGACCTTCGTCCCCTCGCCGACGGTCGCGTTCTTCATCTCCACGTACGTACCGGCCTTGGCCTTCGTCCCCAGCCGCGTCCCCGGCCGCAGATACGCGTACGGCCCCACCGACGCCCCCGGCCCGATCTCCGCCGAGTCCGTCACGGAGTTGTCCACCCGGGCCCCGGCCCCCACCGCGGTGTCCTTGAGCCGCGAGTTCGGCCCGACCTCACTGTCCTCCGCGAGGTGAGTGGTCCCCAGCAGCTGCGTCCCCGGATGCACGACCGCGTCCCGCTCGTACGTCACCGTCGCGTCGATCAACGTGGACGCCGGGTCCACAACCGTCACGCCCGCGAGCATCGCCCGCTCAAGCAGCCGCTCGTTCAGCAGCCGACGCGCCTCGGCCAGCTGAAGCCGGTTGTTGATCCCGAGGATCTCGCGGTGGTCACCCGCCACCGACGCCCCGACCCGATGCCCGGCCTCGCGCAGGATCGACAGCACATCGGTGAGGTACTCCTCGCCCTGGCTGTTGTCCGTGCGCACCTTGCCCAGCGCATCCCCGAGCAGCCGCCCGTCGAACGCGAACACCCCTGAGTTGATCTCCCGGATCGCCCTCTGCGCCTCGGTGGCGTCCTTGTGCTCGACGATCTCGGTCACCGCACCGGTGGCGGGATCGCGCACGATGCGCCCGTAGCCCGTGGAGTCCGGGACCTCGGCGGTCAGCACGGTGACCGCGTTGGCGTCGGCCGCATGCGTGGCGGCGAGCGCGCCGAGCGTCTCGCCCGACAGCAGCGGGGTGTCGCCGCAGACGACGATCACGGCCCCGTCGACACCCCCGCCGAGCTCTTCGAGCCCCATCCGGACGGCGTGCCCGGTCCCGTTCTGCTCCGCCTGGAAGGCGGTGCGCACGGGGGCGTCACCGGCGTTCAGGTGTGCGGTGACCTGCTCGCTCGCGTGGCCGACGACGACGACGAGGTGCTGCGGGTCCAGCTCACGGGCTGCGGCGACGACATGGCCGACGAGCGAGCGCCCGGAGATCTCGTGCAGGACCTTGGGGGTCTTCGACTTCATGCGGGTGCCCTCACCCGCTGCGAGGACGACGACGGCTGCCGGGCTGGTTGCGCTCACGGATGTGCCCTTCGGCTTCGGGTGGTGGTCATCCGCAGGATACCGGGGGCGTTTCGGCGGGGAACGGGGGCGGGCCCCGACCGGTGTGGTCGGGGCCCGTGTGCGCTGCTCCCGGGGAAGGACTCGAACCCTCATGATCAGATCCAAAATCTGACGTCTTGCCCTTAGACGACCCGGGATGGGTGTTATGTCCGATTCTCTTGATCGGCTCTTTTTGCAGCACCCACTATGCCGCACCAAGAGCCTTCGATGCGACGGTACAGCTCGGCACTTTTCAGGACGCGAACCGCGAGGCAGCCCCTGTAGTTGTCGCCGACGTTTTTGCGGTTGGTCTTCGGTGTGTGCTTCTTGACCGACGTTTTGCCGAACGACGCAGGCCCGGCGCCGGTGAGAGCTGCCCAGTACTGCTCGGCTGCCGTGACGTCCGCAGTCTCGTGGATGTGTACGTGGAAGCGAAGGTGGTCGTCGGTCACTCCCAGGAGGCGGAGCCAGGCGAGGAAGACCTCGATCATGCCGGGGTCGCTGTTGACGAAAGTGACCCGCTCCTGGGTGCGGTACGGCTTGGACTTGGAGCCCTCCGCCCAGTAGAGGCCGACGCCCAGCAGGAAGAGCTCGCGGCTGCTCATGGTGCCGACCTCGTCTGCGGCCTGCTGCTTCGCTGCCCGGCGCTCCGCGTCCCGCCGCTGGAGCGTTGCCTCCCAGCCCCGCCGCCCGATGGCGGACGACTCCTCTCGGGTGCGCCTGCGCTCGGGCTTCGGCAGATCCCGTACCCACAGCGAGATCGAGCTCTTCGAGCACCCCAGCTCCATCTGGATCTGGTCATACGTCATGCCCTGGAGTCGCAGCTCACGGGCCTGCGCCCGTACTTCGTCCTTGGCGTTCGGCCGCTTCGTCCACTCCGGGGCGGGCTCGCCCTGGAGGAGGCGATGCAGCATGTCGTTGTTGAAGACCTTCAGCCGGTCCCTGATCTGCCGGACGCTCAGCCCCTCCCGGCGCAGCGCCACCGCCTGGGCGCGTAAGCCCTCGAAGTCGGCGTACTTGCTTGTGGTTTCCGTCATACGGTGATCGTCGTCCGGAATGCGAACGTCCGGGTCGAAAGCGCGGTCGATTCGCCATTTCAGGCGATCGGCATCTGTTTCGTGCACGTTCGAACGCGGAACGTGCTGTTGCCGGTCACCGGAAAATGGGGTGCGTCCGCCCGTAGGCTGGATGCCATGACCGCAACGGGGGCAGACCAGGAGGCGGCGGGATCGACCACCCGCGGCTACTGGTGGTGGGAGCGGCGACGCAGTGTCGCCCTGGACGTGGGACTGGCGCTGGTATCGGCGCTGGAGTGTGGCCTGGAGGGGGTGGAGTTCGCCCGGAGTGCCGGTTTGCCGGTGCCGGTGGGTGTGGTGTTCGGGCTGCTGTCGGGTTCGGTGCTGCTGGTCCGGCGGCGGTGGCCGATCGTCGTGGTGCTGGTGTCGATCGCGATGACGCCGGCCGAGATGGGCTTCCTGATGGCTCTGGTCGGCCTGTACACGCTGGCCGCGTCCGAGGTGCCGCGCCGGATCACCGTCGTGCTGGCGGGGATGGCGTTGGTGGGGACGTTCATCGTCACGTATGTGCGGCTGCGGCAGACCGTGGCCGAGCAGGCGGATTTTGGGCCTGGGGACTGGTACGTACCGCTGATGTCCGTCTTCATGGCGGTGGGGCTCACGGCTCCGTCCGTGTTGCTCGGCCTCTACATAGGGGCCCGGCGGCGGTTGATGGAGAGCTTGCGGGAGCGGGCCGATTCGCTGGAGCGGGAGTTGTCGCTGCTCGCGGACCGGGCCGAGGAGCGGGCCGAGTGGGCGCGTACGGAGGAGCGGACGCGGATCGCGCGGGAGATGCATGACGTGGTCGCCCATCGGGTGAGTCTGATGGTGGTCCACGCCGCCGCTCTCCAGGCGGTGGCGCCGAAGGATCCGGCGAAGGCGGTGCGGAATGCTGCGCTGGTCGGGGACATGGGCCGGCAGGCGCTCACGGAGCTGCGGGAGATGCTCGGGGTGCTGCGTTCGGGGGATGCGCTGACCGCGCCTGCCGCTGCGGGCGGGGGTGCGGTGCCGTTGGCTTCGGTGGGGCAGGCGGTGGCCGCGGCTGCCGCTGAGGGGTCGGAGGACGGGCCTCGGCTGAGTGAGCTGGAGGCGCTGGTGGCGCAGTCGCGGCAGGCGGGGATGGTGGTGGAGCTGTCGGTGGACGGTGAGCTGCGGCCGTATCCGCCGGAGGTGGAGCAGACCGCGTTCCGGGTGGTGCAGGAGGCGTTGACGAACGTGCACAAGCATGCGGCGGGCGCGGAGACGTGGGTGCGGCTCGCGCATCGGGAGTCCGAGGTCGCGATGCAGGTGGAGAACGGTCCTTCGGATGCGGCGGCGGCGGATGCGGGGTTGCCGAGCGGGGGGAACGGGCTGGTGGGTATGCGGGAGCGGGTGTTGGGGCTGGGGGGCGTGTTCGTGTCGGGTCCGACGGATGCGGGGGGTTTCCGGGTGTCAGCGGTGCTTCCGGACGGTTCGAGCGCCTGACTGCGGGGTTCGGCCGCTTCCGCCCCTGAGGCACCCTGATGACGGGCCTGGCCCCCTCAGGCCCGTGCGGTGTCTGACGGTGGCGCTTGGCCCCAGCCCGTCCGGCGTTCGAGGACGGAGCCCTGGTTGTGGGGAGCGGCTGCCCCTCCGTGTGCGGGGAGCGATGGTGCCCGTTCGTGCCGGGTGGTGTGTTCGTCCTCAGGCGCCGGGCGGGTTGGGGGAGGACGTCAGGCGGGATGGCTGCGTGCCCGTGATGAGCGTGGCGAGCGCCTGATCGATGTCCGTGCCCAGGAACCAGTCCCCCGTGTGGTCGACGCTGTAGACCCGGCCTTCCGTGTCGATGGCCAGGACTGCCTGTTCCTGGCCTTCCGACCCGAGTGGGGCGACCTCTGTTTCCAGGGCGCGGCCGAGGTCGCCGAGCGTACGGGCGAGGTGGAGGCCGTGGAGGGGGTCGACGCGGACGGCGGCCGGTGCGATGTGCCGGCCGGGTGCGGATGCGGTGATGTGGAGGCCGCCGAATTCCGCCCAGGCCTCGACCGCAGCCGGGAAGACGGCGTGCCGGTGGCCGGCGGGGGAGGCGTGGGAGCGCAGGGCGTCGGCCCATTCCTCGGCCTGGCGGATGTCCCAGCGTCCGGGCTGCCAGCCCGCTTCGCGCAGGGCGGCGTCGACGGCGACGGGGAAGCGGGTGGAGTTGTGCTGCTGCGGAAGGTGCGGGAGCTGGTCGTGCATGGGTGGGCGGTCAGCCCTTCTCGGCGGTGGTCGCGGCGCCGGTGGTGGTGAGGTCGACGGGGCGTACGCCGAAGTGGGACAGGAGTGCGGAGCAGGAGCGGCAGGGTGGTGCGTAGCTGCCGTGGAGGGGGTCGCCGTCCTCACGGATGCGGCGGGCGGTGAGGCGGGAGTGTTTGAGTGCGCGGCGGGCTTCCCCGTTGGTCAGGGGTTTTCGCTGGGCGCGTTTGGAGCGTCCGCTCTCGGCGGCGGTGAGCTGGCGGGAGAGCAGTATGGCTTCGGGGCAGCGGCCGGTGAAGCGTTCGCGCTGGCCGGTGGTGAGGGTGTCGAGGAAGTCCTGGACGAGTGGGTGCAGTGCGGGCGGCTGGTCCCCCTTGCCCGCGGTGCAGGTGAGGGTCTCTCCGCGTACGGAGAGGGCGGCGGCCACGGCGGGGAGGATCCCGTCGCGGCGGTGGAGCAGTCGTGGTGTGGTGCTGTTCTCGGTGCTGCTCCAGCTGAGTCGCGGATCCCCTGATGTGACGGTTTGTGCGGAATGCATTGTGCTGACGTCCCTCCCTGCAATCCCCCGAGTTGCGGGGACAGCCTGCCAAATGTGCCGGGTGGTGGGGAAGCTGGGGCAGGGAATCGTGCCTGCGTGTCGCCCGAAGGTGCGAGACCGTCGCCTCACTGTCACGTGAATGTGACCGTTCGTGACGGAACCGGCGGGGCGGGGCCCGCTGTTGTCCCACCGCTTAGGCTGTGCGGAACACCAGACGCAGCAGGGGGCAACAGCCATGACGACAGGTCGGCTCGGGCAGCAAGCCGCGCCACCGAACGCGGCCTATGCCGGGCAGGTCGTGCACTTCCCGGACCCGGTCCGGGCGTCCCGCCACCCCAGAGGTGTGCGGATGGACGTGAACGGTCATCCGGTTCTTTCGCCGTATGCGCGTGCCGCCGCGGAGATCGCGGATCCGCCGCAGGGGTTCGGTATCGACGAGCTGCGTCTCACCGACTACGTGTCGGCGAATGCGGCGATGGCGGCGAGTGGTCACGATCTGTGGGACACGATTCCCGCGGTGGCGACCCCGCACGGCTGGACGTGGCACCACGTGGCGGGTGGCCGGCGGATGGAGCTGGTGCCGGTCGAGGTGAAGGCGCTGCTGCGTCATCACGGTGGTCTGGCGGGGACCGAGGTGGACCAGAACCGGCGGGGTACCCGTCCCTTGCAGGAGACGCGTCCGGCGCATTTCCGGCTGCCGAAGGGTGCTGTCGCGGTGAGCGAGCAGCAGATCCAGGGTGTCGAGGAGGATCTCGGCTACCGGCTGCCCGGTGCGTACCGCACGTTCCTGAAGGCTGCTGGTGGTTCGGCTCCGGTGGGTGCGGCGCTTGACGCGGAGCTGGGGCTGCTGGTGGACCAGCCGTTCTTCACGGTGCGTGACGAGGCGGCGGTGAACGATCTGGTGTACGTGAACAAGTGCCTGCGGGACCACTTCACCAAGGACTTCCTGGGTGTCGCTTTCGTACAGGGCGGGATTCTCGCGGTGAAGGTGCGCGGTCAGGATCCCGGCTCGGTGTGGTTCTGCCCGTACGACGATGCCCGTGACCAGGACGGCTGGAGTGTCCAGGAGCGTTCGGAGCGGTTGTTGCTGCCCTGTGGGGCGGACTTCGACGCCTTCCTTCAGCGGCTCGCGGGTAATCCGCCGGAGCTGGAGACGGTGGCGAACCTGATGGTGGACGGTGGCTTCGCGCGCGTCGTCCCGGTGGAGGGGTGAGCGCGGTGGTGACTTTCGCGCAGGCGCAGGAGCGGGCGGACGAGTGGGTCAACGGTGACGTGCCCGCGTATCAGCACCGTGAGGTGCGGGTCCGTGAGTTCGATCTGGGTTTCGTGGTGTGGGCCGAGGACCGGGCGGAGGGCCCGGTCTCGGACGGTGGTCGTCAGCGGTTGGTGATCGCCCGGGACAGCGGCGAGGCGACGTTGTGGCCGGGGTTGCCGGTGGGGGAGGTGATCCGGCGGTACGAGGAGGAGTACGGGGTTACGGCGGATGCGCCCGCCGCTGCGCCGGAGCCGCCTCAGCGGGTGGATCTGAATCAGACGTCGTTCCTGTTGACTCCTCCGGAGTGGCTCCAGGAGGCGGCGGACAAGCTGGGTATTCCGGATCATCGGGCGGAGCGGGGGGAGTCGGGGGCGGCCCCGGACGCGGCCCCCGCGCCGGACGGGACGTCCGCTGCGGCTCCGGCTGCGGCTCCTGCTCAGGAGCCCGCGGAGTCCGGAGGTTCCGCGTCCGGGGGTTCCGCGTCCGGGGGTTCCGGGGACTCCGGGGGTTCCGGGGCCTCCTGGCCCGCGGCCGGCGGTGGCGGGGCCTACGAGCCGACGGCGTCCGAGGGTGTTGCCGCGGGGGCGACCCCGTGGGCGGGTACGGACACCAACTCGGACTCCGACGACGGGGCGGTTCCGCTGCCCGCGACCGTGTTCGCGCCGCCGCTTTCGGGGACGGACGACGAGGGGACCCCGCCGCCGGTCGTCCCGGCGGAGGCGCCCACCGCGCTGATGTCCGGGGGCAGCCAGCTGCCGCGTACGCAGGTGGCTCCGGCCCTCCGGCCCGAGCAGGGCTCGCAGGGCGGGGCCGGCGAGATCGCGGACGCGGCGACGAGCAAGGCCGCGGTGCCGCCGCGCGGGGGCGGTTCGTCGACTCCGCCGCCTCCCGGTGCGCCCGGGATTCCCGGGGTGCCGTCGGGTTCGACGCCGCCGCCGTCGGGTCCGGGTGCGCCCGGGGCTCCGGCGGGCGGGTACGTCCCGACGCAGCTCGTCTCCCAGCTCGGCCCGCCCGGCCCGCCCGGTGCGCCGGGTGCCACGCCGCCCCCCGGAACCCCCGGCGCGCCGCAGCCTCCCGGTCCTCCGGGTCCGCCCGGTGCGACGCCGCCTCCTGGTCCGCCGCCTCCGCCGCAGGGTTCGACGCCGCCTCCGGGTGGCGGGGTGCACCATGCCGCGACGATGCTGGCCGACGGGAGCAGCATCGGTGCGGGCGTCCCGGCTCCTCCGGGCCCGCCCGGCGCGCCCGGTGCGCCGAAGCCTCCGGGTCCTCCGGGTCCGCCCGGTGCGACGCCGCCTCCTGGTCCGCCGCCTCCGCCGCAGGGTTCGACGCCGCCTCCGGGTGGCGGGGTGCACCAGGCGGAGACGATGTTCGCGGCGCCCGGCCAGGTGGGCCCGCCCGGTCCTCCCGGCATGCCCGGTGCGCCGGGTGCCCCGGGTGCTTCGCTGGGCGGCGCCCCCGGTCCCGTACCGCAGCCGCCCGCGCCCGGGCAGCACACCCCGCCGCCCCCGGCGTACGGCTATCCGCAGCAGCCCACCGGTCAGCCGACCGTGGGCCCCGGTTACCAGGCCGTGCTGCGGTTCCGGGCTCCGGACGGCAGTGAGCAGCAGCTGATCCGCCGCTCGGCGCCGGGTACCCCGCACCCCGAGTGGCAGATGCTGCACGAGCTGCGGGCGATGAACGTGCCGCCGCAGCAGGTCATCGAGCTGCACACGGAGCTTGAGTCCTGTGAGCTGCCGGGCGGTTACTGCGCCCGGATGATCCGGGAGACCTGGCCGCAGGTGCGCATCACCAGCGTCGCTCCGTACGGCACCGACCACGCGAGCCGTCAGCAGGGCATGCAGCATCTGCTGACGCACCAGGGCGAGCTGCACCAGGTGGCGGACGGCCCGGCGCGGCCCGCGCCGGTGCGGGCTCCGTTGCCGCAGATGCCGCCCGCGCCCGCGCTGCCGCCGGAGGCGGTGGCCGAGGAGCTGGTGCAGGCGTTCGGGCCGCAGGGGATTCTGCGGTTCGATCAGCGTGCGGTGTCCCGTCAGGGGGTGCCGGAGGTCGTCGCCCGTACGTTGGTGTGGGCGGGTCTGCCCGCCGATTTCGGGCCGTTCTTCTGGGCGCAGCCGGGGCAGCCGGTGGTGCCGACGCTGGGGGAGCTGGCGGCGCAGCGACAGGTTCAGGCCGCGCCGGACGCGGGGTCGTATCTGGTGATGGGCACGGACTTCGGCAAGGCGCTCTGTGTCCAGTACGGGACGGCGAACATCGTGGCCGTTCCGGTGGAGGCCGGGCCCGGCGGTCAGTCGGTGGCGCCGCAGTTCGTGAACACGGGGCTGCCGGAGTTCGTGCGGTCGATGGCGCTGCTGGGCCGGATGTGGCGGCTGCGGTTCGGGCTGAACCCGGAGCAGGCGGGGCGCTGGACGGTCGACTTCCAGGCGCAGCTGGTGGCGCTGGACCCGGCGGCGCTGGCGTCGCCGGAGAACTGGTGGTCGGTGCTGCTGGAGCAGATGTGGGACGGCCTGCTCTGAGCCGTACGTCATCGATGTGATGAGGCGCCCGGACCCGGGGAGGGTTCGGGCGTCTCTCGTCGTATGGGGGGTCGATGCCGCGCGGCCGGGGCTGTGATGCCGGTCGCTTCCGTCCTGAAAGCATCTGATCGATTCCGACTTCCGGCACTAATTGCCGCATCCTTGGCATGTCGGTGAGGCGTATCGATGAATCGGTGAGTCGGAGAGGGGCTTCAGGGATGAGTGCTGGACCGGTGTCCGCGTACGACACCGTCGGCGTGCGGGGGCGTGGCTACAGTCCGGAGCAGGTGGACCGTGCGACCGCTGCCTTGGTCGCCGAGCGGGACACTGCGCTCGCGGAGGTCTCCCGGCTGACGGTCCGGGTCGAGGAACTTCTCGCCGGGGCGGCCCGGCTGGCGGAGACTGTGGCGGCGCTGCCTCCGCAGGACTACGCGGAGCTGGGGGAGCGGGCCCAGCGGATTCTGGCGCTGGCCGAGAGCGAGGCCGAGGCGCTGCACGCGGAGGCGGTGGCGGCGGGCCAGGCGTTGCTGGACGAGGCCGGGGCGGAGGGCCGGGCGGCCGGTGACGCGGCGCGGGAGGCGGCGGACGCGGTGCGGGAGGCTGCTGTACGGGCGGCTGAGGAGCGGGTGGCCGAGGCGGTCCGGGAGGCCGAGGGGTTGCTCGCCGCGGCCCGGCAGGACGCCGATGAGGTGCGGGCGGCCGCTGCCTCCGGGATGGAGGAGACGCGCCGCCGCACGGCGAGCGTGCTGGCCCACCAGGAGCAGGAGCATGCCGAGCGGCACAAGGCCGCCGAGGCCGAGATCGCCGCGGCCGAGGCGGAGTTGGCGGTGCGCCACGCGGAGCTGACCGAGCGGGCGGAGGCGCTGCTCGCGGAGGCGGGCCGGGAGCTGGCCGCCGCCCAGGAGGCGGCCCGCCACGGCCAGGAGGACGCGGAGGCCCGGGCGGCCGAGCTGCTGGCTCAGGCCCGGGTCCGTGAGGAGCGGGTGGTCCGGGAGACGGAGCGGGTTCTGCGGGAGCACGAGGAGGGCCGCGAGGAGGTCCAGGCGCACATGGTGCACGTACGCAGTTCGCTGGCGGCGCTCACGGGCCGGGTGGCACCGGAGGCGGAGGCGGCGGCAGGGGCGGAGGAGGCCTGAGGGCTGGAGCGGACGGAGTGCCGAAGCGGACCGGATCTTTTCACCGGGCCATGTCGAGATCTTTCACCGGGCCCATGTCGAGGGCAGGGTCCGTCCCGTTGGAGGAGACATGGTCGGGGCCGACGCAGGTCATGAGGCGCAGGTCTTGGCCCAGGTGTGGGACAGCACGTTCGACGTCAGGGCGAGGTCGTGACGCTGCCCCTTCTTGATGCAGCCGAGGCGCTTGCGTAGTCCGGGCTCGGCGAAGTACGTGACGTGGATGTAGCCGTTGGCGTCGGGCAGGCCGTTGTTGAAGATCGAGCCCGGGCGGCGGGTGTCCGCCCAGGAGCAGTCGTTCTCGCCGTCGAACCAGTTGGAGTCGTCGCCACTCCAGGCGCACATATCACCCCTGCCGTCCGTCTCCGAGAAGAAACAGACGGAACCGGGGATGCAGCGGTCGTAGCCCGTGGCCGTCTGACTCGGTGTCGGTGTCGGTGTCGGTGTCGGTGTCGGTGTCGGTGTCTGCGTCGGCTCGGGGCCGGTGCCGCTCCCGTCCGGGCGCGCGTCCGCGACGGGCCCGGCGTTCGTCGGGGCGACCGGTTTCGTGCCGGGGTCCCCGTCCAGGAGCATCCGCATGCCGAGGCCCGTCACCGCCAGGGCCAGCGCGCAGGCCGCCGCCGCGAGCAGAGGGCGGTGCCGGTGCTTGCGGTGCGGCAGTCGGTCCACCGCCGCCTCCGAGGTTCGCCGCAGCAGTGACGCGGTGTCGTGCCGGGCCCGTTCCTCGTGCGTACGGGCGAGGCAGTCCCGTACGATCCCCCGCCAGGGTGCGGGGAGTGCGGGTGAGAGGCGCAGCTCCTCCTCGCCGCGGGCGTAGCGCACCGCCGCGTCCCGCCGGGCGGTCGGGGTGCCGCCCGGCAGCGGGAACGAGCCGGTCAGGGTCAGGTGGGCCAGCACCCCGAACGCCCAGATGTCCGCGGTCGGCCGGATCCGCATGCCCCGCTCGCCGACCTCGGACCACAGCAGCTCGGGCGGGGTGTAGTCGGCGGTCGTGAACGCGGGGCAGTACGCGTGTGTGCCCTCCAGTTCGGCGGCCATGTTGAAGTCGCCGAGCCGTGCCGTGCCGTCCTCCATCAGCAGGACGTTGCCCGGTTTGAGGTCGCCGTGCACCCAGCCCGCGCCGTGCAGTTGGTGCAGGCCCTCGCAGATCTGCACGAGCAGGGCGGGCCCCTGCCGCGGCGGACGGCCGGCGGCCGGCAGCGTGTCGAGGGAGCCCCGTGCCCGCTCCAGTACGAGGACGGTGGCGCCGTCGAGCTCCGGGTGGGCCGGGGCGTCCACCGTCAGCGCGTCGTACATCCGGATCAGCCGCGGTGAACGGAGGCGGCTCAGCAGGGCCACTTCCCGCTCGGCCAGTTCCCGGAGATGGCGTAGCTGGCGCGGTGTGTGCGTGCCGGTGGGCAGGAACTTCAGGGCGGCGCGGGCCGGGGCCGCGTCGGGGTCCTCGTGGTGGGCCGCGTACACGTTGCCGAAAGCTCCCGCGCCGAGCGGCTCCTCGACGATCCAGGGGCCGACGCGGTAGCCGGGCGGAACGGACGCGACGGCGTACGACTGCTGCCGCCCGCTCACCGGGCCGGACCGCTCGCTTCCCGGGCCGGACCGCTCGCTTCCCGGGCCGGACTGATCGTTCATCGGGTCGCGCCGCTCGTGGAGGGCGCCAGCGCCGCGAGGTCGTCCTCGTGCACCAGGTCGAAGCGGAGCGCGAGGGAGACGAGGGCCTCCTTCTTGCCGTTGAGACGGGGGCCGGGCTCGCAGGACTCGGGGCCGGGTTTGAGCCGCAGTTTCACCGCCAGGTAGTCGATGTTCCACTGCACGGCGGCCCGGTTGGCCGCGGGCCACTGCGGGCGCAGCCGCTCGACGACCTGTTCCGCGGTGGGCACCGGCGCGTACGGCTCGCCGCTCAGGCGTGACTCGCACAGGGCCGCCAGCACGATGAAGTACCGCTTTGACCGGTCGAGGGGAAAGGCGAGCGCGGTCGACTCCCCTCCGCGGCCCTCGGCGGGCTCGTCCCGGTCCGACCCGTCCGCCGTGACGGCGGCGTAGTCGTGCCGCGGTGCCCACACGTCGAAGCTGAGCAGCTCGGTGCCCGCGGGCAGGACGACCCGCGAGAACTCGAACGCCACGGGTGCGCCCAGCCGCCTCGGCGCGACCTTGATGTGTTCCCCTGCGCCCTCAGGGTTCTCGACGGCGTACGTCGCCGTGCGGCTGAAGTTGCTGAGCGACCAGTACGTGTCCGTCGCGGTGATCTCGCCCGCGGAACGTGAGACACCGTCATGCGCAATGGTGAGCCGGGGCGATGGGCCGGTGGATGCCTTCCGGCCGAAGCGCAGGGTCTCTCCCGGCGCCAGCCTGAGCTGCTCGCCGGGGTTCATGCCGGGTCCCGGCACCACGACAATGGTGTACATGGACTGATTCCTTCCCCCAAGGTGCGCCGTAAGGGTAGGAAGAGTCGATAAACATCTGCATGACGTGCAGGCCGGGCGGAGCCACGCTCCCCCCTGTCAGGCGTCAGCATTCGCGGCCGGGCTGTCAGTGTTCGCTGCCGGGCCGTCAGGCTGTCAGCATTCGCCGCGCCAGTGGAAGCGGTCGATCGTCTTGCCGCCGCTCGCGAAGTTCCCGCGCCCGTCGGCCCAGCCGTGGTGGAGGCACTGGCTGCCGCCTTCCTTGAAGTACACCTGCACATGGTCGTAACCCGGCTGCGGATTGCCGTTGTTGTAGTACGACTTACGGAAGCCGCAGGTGCTGTTGGGCTGGTCGCCGGCCGACCGGCAGACCGAGCCGGTGCCGTTGGCGCCCGAGTAGAAGCAGACGTATCCCGCCGGGCAGTCCTGCCAGCCCGGAGTGGAGCCCGAGCAGTTGCGGCTGGTCACGCTCGGCCACTCCTTGTTGGTGCCCGTGTACTGGACGCCGTCGAAGTGCACGGGGACGCGGTGGCGTTCGTCGGTGAAGTCCCCCGACGCCTTGTAGCGCTGCTCGTAGTGCAGGTGGGACCAGCTGGAGGCGCCGGTCGTGCCGATGCGTCCGATCCGGGTGGACGGCTGGACCGACTGCCCCTTGCGGACGTACGTGGTGGGGGAGTCCTTGAGGTGGTAGTACGCCGTGAACCAGCCGTTGCCGTGGTTGATCTGGATGGTGTTGCCGGAGCCGTTGTCCCAGTAGGCGGCGGACACGGTGCCGGGGGCGGAGGCGAGCACCGGCTTGGCGTCGGAGCCGGTGTTCCTCTCCACGACGATGTCCAGCGCGGGGCTGTGACCGGAGCCGTAGGTGTTCAGCTGCCACCGCGTGTCGCACGCGAACGGCATCTGGAACAGCGGCTTGGCGGCGGCCGCCGCCCGGGTGTCGGCGGTCCGGCCGGTCCCCTCGTCGGCCGTGGCGGCCACGGTGGTGCCCGCGAGCCCGAGAACCGCGAATCCGGCGACCAGGACGGCACGCAGCTGACCGAGTCGGCCGGGGCGCGTGCGCCTGTGTGTCCGACTGTGCGTCCGCCTGTGCGTGCGGTGAAGCATGTTCCCCCCTGTGGAAGGCGCCGACCCTGCCTCCTCGGGCAGCGTCGGAACACATGCTGGGGACTGGCGGACGGTCCGGCAACCTCTTAGGTGCGAGGGAGAGCGGCCGGGCGTGCCGGGGCGCATCCGTGCGCTCCCGCCGTGCCGCCCTGCGCCCTTCCGGTACCGACGGCCGGTCTGGTGTCGTCGGCGATGACGTCAACGCAGCCCGTTGGTGATGGGCGCGTATCCGGTGAGGGGCGCACATATGGCTGACGTACACCTGCCCGTGTTCGACATCCCCTTCCCGCTGCGCGGCAGCCCGCATGTGGTGTACGCGCGCGAGGTCAACCTGGAGCGGTTGCGGTCGCACGGGATGCTCGCGACCGACGAGGCCCTGGAGTGGTATCTGAGCTGGGACATGGCGCAGCTGGCCGGGTACGGATATCCGTACGCCGAGCGTGACGAACTGGCCTTGGGCGTGGACCAGATGGCGTTCTTCTTTCTCTTCGACGACCAGTTCGACGGGCCGTTGGGGAGGTGTCCCGAACGCGTCGCTGCGGTGTGCGGCGAGTTGACCGACGTCCTGTTCACCCCGCTGCGGCAGCGGCGCCGTGGTGAGTCGCCGCTGGTGGCGTTCTTCGGTTCGCTCTGGGAGCGCAGCGTGCGCGGGATGGCGCCGTCGTGGTGCGCTCGGGCCGCCCACAACTGGGAGTACTACCTGGCCGCCTACGTGGGCGAGGCCATGGACCGGGTCGGCGGTGCCGTCCCGGGGATGGAGCACTTCCTTCAGGTGCGGCGGGGCATGGCCGGCACCTCCACTCTGATGGACTACGGCGAACGGATCGGCGGGTTCCTCGTTCCGCCCGCCGTGTTCCACACGCCGCAACTGCGCATGATGCGGCAGGTCGCCACTGACGTCCCGATCTTCTGCAACGACGTGTACTCCGTCGTCAAGGAGGAGCCCCGCGGCGACGTCGACAACGCGGTGCTGGTGGTGCAACGTGAACAGAACCTCTGTCGCGAGCGGGCCCTTTACCGCGTCCGCGATCTGGCCATGGCGCGGATCGAGGTGTTCGTGGAGCTGGAGCGCCAACTGCCCGACGTCTGCTCGGCCTTGTCCCTCGGCGACGAGGGTCGGTATGCCGTCGACCGATACGTAGACGCGATGAAGGCGTGGATGCGCGGCTACCACCAGTGGGAAACGGAGACGCACCGCTACGCGGCGGAGGCGACGGTGCCGCCCGAGGTGCCGAACTTCGCGGAGGACCTCCTCCACCACGACGGGCCCCGGCCGACCGGCCCCTGAGGGTGCCTTGGCGGGGGCGCACGGCAATGCGTCGGCGACAGCTTCGCCCGTACCGAGATCGCTCTCGCGCTTGCTTCCATGGCCGCGCGGTGGCGGCCCGAACTGTGTCCGGGACCGGATTCGGCCGTCCCGGCATGTCATCCTCACGCCCCGGGCCCCGGCCATGCGCCTGCACCGCCCCGGCGAAAGGCGGCGAAAGGCCACGGCGACAGGCCACAGCGACAGGCGTGAGTGCCGTGAACGTGCCACTGGGACGTACGGGGCGTCCGGCCTACGCGCTGTGCACGATCTGGATCAGGTTGCCGCAGGTGTCGTCCAGCACGGCCGTGGTGACAGGGCCCATCGTCAGCGGCTCCTGGGTGAAGTGCACGCCGAGCGTGCGCAGCCGGTCGAACTCCGCCTGTACGTCGTCCACGGCGAAGGAGGCGGCCGGGATGCCGTCCTCGACCAGTGCGCTCTTGTACGGCTTCACGGCGGGGTGCTTGTCGGGCTCCAGCAGCAGTTCGGGGCCGTCGGGGTGCTCCGGCGAGACCACGGTCAGCCAGCGGTCCTCGCCGCCCAACGGGACGTCGTGCTTCTTCTCGAAGCCCAGGACGTCCGTGTAGAAGCGCAGGGCCTTTTCCTGGCCGTCGACGAAGACGCTGGTCAGGTGGATCTTCATGGGGTGTCCTCCGGCGCTCGGGGCCTGAGCCATCGGCTGACGATGTGCTCCAGGGGTTCGGTGTTCAGATCGTGGAACTTGTAGCGGCCCTGGCGTCGCGTGAGGACCAGGCCCGCCGTTTCCAGGACGGCCAGGTGCTGGCTGATCGCCTGGCGGGACAGCCCCAGGCCGTGTTTGGTCACCAGCCGCGTGCATATCTCGAACAGGGTCTGGCCGTTCCGCTCCACCAGCTCGTCGAGGATGCGCCGGCGTGTGGGGTCGGCCAGCGCCTTGAAGACATCTTCCGCCATGACCATCACGATAGGCAAGTATCGACTTGCCTATCAACTCGGGGCGTCCGATCGCCGCAGCGGCGACCGTCCGTCCTGCCGGTCGGTCGCCCCGGTGGTGGGAGCCGCCTGGGTGGTGTCGGCGGCCCGAGCGGTGTCGGTCGCCTCGGCCGGGTCGGCGAGGACCGGGAAGCGGCGCGGGGCGAGGGTGATCAGGGCGAGCAGGGCCAGGGCAGCCGCCCCCGCCGCGCCGAGGTAGACGTGGTCCACCGCCGCGTCCACCGCCCGGCGCAGGTAGTCCGTCGCGACCGCCGAGAGGGCGCCCGGGTCCTCCAGGGTGCGGGCGACCGCGTCCAGGTCGTCGGGGAGGCCGGGGGCCGGGGCGTCGAGGAGGCGGGCGGCGAGGACGCCGTTGGCGACGGCCCCGAAGAGCGCCGCGCCGACGCTCTGGCCGACCTGGCGGCAGAAGAGCACGGACGCCGTCGTCGTACCGCGCTCCGACCAGCCGACCGTCGACTGCACACCCACGATCAGAGGGAGCTGGAACAGGCCCAGAGCCGCGCCCAGGAGCAGCATGATCAGTGCGGGCTGCCAGGGTTCGCCGGGGTAGGGGAGCAGCGGGAAGGCCAGCAGGATCAGCAGGGCGGCGCTCATGCCGGTGATCGCGGTCAGCCGGAAGCCGATGCGGTTGTAGACCCGGTCGGACAGCGCCGCCGAGACCGGCCAGCTCAGGGTCATCACGGAGAGCACGAAACCGGCGGCTATCGGGCCGAGGCCGAGCACCGACTGCGCGTACGTGGGCAGGAAGACGGTCGGCGCGACCATCAGCAGGCCCATCGCGCCCAGTGCCAGGTTGACCGAGGCGATGGTGCGCCGCCGCCAGACCCAGCCCGGGATGATCGGCTCCGCCGCCCGCCGCTCGATGACCACGGTCAGTGCGGCCAGCACCGCGCTCGCCCCGAACAGGCCGAGTGAGGGTGCGGAGAGCCACGGCCAGGCCACCCCGCCCTGCACGAGCGCGGTGAGCAGCAGGGAACCCGTAGCGAAGACTGCGAGCGCGCCCGCCCAGTCGACGCGCGGGCGGGCGGCGGGGCGGGGGCGGGACGGTTCGTGGAGGTGGCGGACGATCAGCCAGAGGGCGATCGCCCCGACGGGGAGGTTGATCAGGAAGATCCACCGCCAGTCCGCATACCCGGCGAGCAGCCCGCCGACCACCGGTCCGGCGACCGCTGAGGTGGCCCAGACCGTGGACAGCTTGGCCTGGATACGGGGCCGCTCCTTGAGGGGGTAGAGGTCAGCGGCGATCGTCTGCACGGTGCCCTGGAGCGCGCCGCCGCCGAGCCCCTGGACGATACGGAACGCGATGAGCGCGGCCATGTTCCACGCGGCGGCGCAGAGCAGCGAGCCGACCAGGAACAGGATGATCCCGGTGATCAGGACCGGCTTGCGGCCGAAGGTGTCGGAGAGCTTCCCGTAGAGGGGGAGTGTGACGGTGACGGCGAGGAGATAGCCGGAGAAGAGCCAGGAGAAGACGGTGAAGCCGCCGAGGTCGCCGACGATCTGGGGGACGGCGGTGGACACGATCGTCCCGTCGATCGCGGCCAGCGCCATGCCGAGCATGAGCGCCGCCACGACGGGGCGGCGGCCCCGGGGAGTGGTGAGGGAGGGGGCGGGAGCGGGAGCGTCGGGCGGCCCGCCCGGTGCTCCGCGGCTGGCGCCCGGGGCGACCGGGGCTCCTGGGCCACTGGCTTCCGGCGCGCTTCTGGTGCTGGTGCTGGTGCTGGTGCTGGTGCTGGTGCTGGTGCTGGTGCGGTCGGTGCTGCCTGTGACTTCCGTGCCGCTGGTGCCGTCGGTGTTGTGTGTGGCTTCCGTGCCGCCGGTGCCGTCCGCGCTGCCTGTGGCTCCTCTGCCGCTCACCAATTTTCCTTCCCCCTGCACGTATTTCCCGTGGCACTGTCTCATCCGGGGTGCGGGAGGGGGAGCCTTTGCCGTGAGACGGATGACGGACAGACGCCCCCGGGCGGCGAGCCGGACAACCCTGGGCGGCGAGTCGGCGTTCCAGGGGGGAGCAGGGGGTGACGACGGTCGTACGGAGGAAGGCGGCCACCGTGCTCGGCGGCCAGGACGCCGAGCACGGTGGCGGCGACGGTCGGCTCCGCTTGCGGGTCGGCGGCGGACGTTTTGGCTCCGGTTGATGGGCGGCCCCGTCGCCCGGAACCATGCCCCTGACCTCGTCTCCACCCAGGGGGCGAGGCCCCCTAGGGGGCACCCCCTCATAGTGGCCAGGGCCCCTTCCTCCCGGCGGAGGACGTGGTGGGCGGGGGTGCTTCCTTAGCCTGTTCTTACGTCGCGCTTGCGGCGTACCGCAGGGGGGCGGGTGGGGAAAACCCCACCTCAAGACTGCGCTGGGCACCATCGTGCCGGAACCCCTCCTGAACCCAGACTTGGGCTGTACCCAAAAACGTCCAGTCATCGACTGACATAGGAGATATACCGTGACAACGGCTGTGACCATTCCCAGGCACGGGGGCACTGGAGGGCGTACGGCCGTCGCGGCGCGAGCGCGGCAGGTCGTGAAGGCGTACGGCACCGGGGAGACCCGGGTCGTCGCGCTCGACCATGTGGACGTGGACATAGCCCGCGGGCAGTTCACGGCGATCATGGGACCGTCCGGCTCCGGCAAGTCCACCCTGATGCACTGCCTGGCCGGGCTCGACACGGTCACGTCGGGCGAGATCTTCCTCGACGAGACCGAGATCACGGGGCTCAAGGACAAGAAGCTCACCCAACTCCGGCGCGACCGGATCGGGTTCATCTTCCAGGCCTTCAACCTGCTCCCGACGCTCAACGCGATCGAGAACATCACGCTGCCGATGGACATCGCGGGCCGCAAGCCGGACGCCGCCTGGCTCCAGCAGGTCGTGGAGACCGTCGGGCTCGCCGAGCGGCTCAAGCACCGTCCCACCCAGCTCTCCGGCGGTCAGCAGCAGCGCGTCGCGGTCGCCCGGGCGCTCGCCGCCCGGCCGGAGATCATCTTCGGTGACGAGCCCACCGGAAACCTGGACTCCCGGGCCGGTGCCGAAGTCCTGTCCTTCCTCCGCAAGTCGGTCGACGAGCTGGGCCAGACCATCGTCATGGTCACCCACGACCCCGTCGCCGCCTCCTACGCGGACCGGGTGCTCTACCTCGCCGACGGCTCCATCGTCGATGAGATGTACAACCCGACCGCGGACCAGGTCCTCGACCGTATGAAGCACTTCGACGCACGTGGGCGGACGTCATGACTGTCTGGAAGACCTCGATGCGCAACTTCTTCGCGCACAAGGGCCGGATGGCTCTCTCGGCGGTGGCGGTGCTGCTGTCGGTGGCGTTCGTCTGCGGCACGCTCGTGTTCACCGACACGATGAACACCACCTTCGACAAGCTCTTCGCCGTCTCCTCGCCCGACGTCACCGTCAGCCCGAAGGAGGCCGGCGAGAACGACGAGCAGCCCGCCGACGGCAAGCCCGCCTCGCTGCCCGCCTCCGTGATCCAGCAGGTCGAGAAGGCCGAAGGGGTCGAGCGCGCCGAGGGCGCCGCCTTCTCCATGGCGGTCACCGTCGTCAACAGCGAGAACAAGAACATGGGCTCCGAGACCGGAGCCCCCACCATCGCGAGCAACTGGACCCGGAACGACCTGCGTTCGATGGAGATCACCTCCGGACACGCGCCCCGCGGTCCCACCGAGGTGATGGTCGACGCCGACACCGCGAAGAAGCACAAGCTCAAGATCGGCGACGAGCTGCGCACCATCGCCGTCACCGGTGACATCAAGGCGAAGATCAGCGGCATCGCGTCCTTCACCGTCACCAACCCGGGCGCGGCCGTCGTCTACCTCGACACCGCCACCGCCCAGAAGCACCTGCTGGGCGCCCCCGACGTCTTCACCCAGATCCTGGTGACCGCGAAGAGCGGCGTCAGCGACATCCAGCTCAAGAAGAACGTGGCCGCCGCCCTCGACGGCTCCGCCGCGTACAAGCTCCAGACCCAGCAGGAGGCCGCCGACGCCAACAAGGACTCCATGGGAGCCTTCCTGGACGTCATGAAGTACGCGATGCTCGGCTTCGCCGGAATCGCCTTCCTCGTCGGCATCTTCCTCATCGTCAACACCTTCTCGATGCTGGTCGCCCAGCGGACCCGCGAGATCGGCCTGATGCGGGCCATCGGCTCCAGCCGCAAGCAGGTCAACCGGTCCGTCCTCCTGGAGGCCGTCCTCCTCGGCATCGTCGGCTCCGTCCTCGGTGTCGTCGCCGGCATCGGACTCGCCGTCGGGCTGATGAAGCTGATGGGCGCCGTGGGCATGGAGCTGTCCACCAGGGACCTCACCGTCGCCTGGACGACCCCCGTGATCGGCCTGGCGCTCGGCGTCGTCGTCACCGTCCTCGCCGCGTACATCCCGGCGCGCCGGGCCGGCAAGGTCTCCCCGATGGCCGCCCTGCGCGACGCCGGGACCCCCGCCGACGGCCGTTCCGGCCGGGTCAGGGCCGGTATCGGTCTGGTCCTCACGGCGGCAGGCGGTGCGGCCCTCTGGGCGACCACGCAGGCCGACAAGGCCACCGAGGGCTCGATGTTCCTGGCCCTGGGCGTGCTGCTGACCCTGATCGGCTTCATCGTGATCGGCCCGCTGCTGGCCGGTGTGGTGGTGCGGGCCCTCAGCGTCGTCGTCCTGCGGCTCTTCGGCCCGGTCGGCCGGCTCGCCGAGCGCAACGCGCTGCGCAACCCCAGGCGTACGGGAGCGACCGGCGCCGCCCTGATGATCGGGCTCGCCCTGGTGGCCTGTCTGTCCGTCGTCGGGTCCTCCATGGTGGCCTCGGCCACCGAGGAGCTCGACAAGTCGGTCGGCGCGGACTTCATCGTCCAGGACAGCGGCGCCGGGCGGCCGATCGTGCCCCAGGCCGCCGACGCCGTGCGGGCCGTGCCGGGCCTGGAGCACATGACCGACTACACCTTCGTCAAGGCCAAGATCACCGCGCCCAACGGCAAGACGGAGGACGAGGGCGTCGTGGCCGCCGACCCGACGTATCAGAAGGACGTCCGCCGCACGGCCGTCTCCGGCGACCTCGCGAAGGCGTACGGCAAGAACGCCATGTCCGTCGGCGACGAGTACGCCGAGCGGCACGGGGTGAAGGTCGGCGACACCCTCACCGTCGCCTTCGATGCGGGCCGGACGGCGAAGCTGAAGGTCGCGGCCATCACCTCCGACGACACCAACATCGACCGCGGTGCGATGTACACCAACCTCACCACGGCCGCCTCCCACATCCCCGCCGACCGGATGCCGCAGAACGTGGTGATGTTCGGCAAGGCGGAGGAGGGCAAGGAGAAGGAGGCGTACGCGGCCCTCAAGAGCGCGCTCGCCGAATACCCCGTCTACAAGGTGCAGAACCAGGCCGACTTCAAGGAACAGCTGAAGGACCAGATCGGCCAGCTGCTGAACATCGTGTACGGACTGCTCGCCCTCGCGATCATCGTCGCCGTGCTCGGTGTGGTGAACACCCTCGCCCTGTCCGTCGTCGAGCGGACCCGGGAGATCGGCCTGATGCGCGCCATCGGGCTCTCCCGTCGCCAGCTGCGCCGGATGATCCGGCTGGAGTCCGTCGTCATCGCCCTCTTCGGCGCCCTGCTCGGACTGGGCCTCGGGATGGGCTGGGGCACCGCGGCACAGAAGCTGCTGGCTCTGGAGGGCCTCGAAGTCCTGGAGATCCCGTGGCCGACGATCCTCACGGTCTTCGCCTGCTCGGCGCTCGTCGGACTGTTCGCCGCTCTCGTCCCGGCCTTCCGGGCGGGCCGGATGAACGTCCTGAACGCGATCGCCACGGACGGCTGAGGGGGCGCACGGACACTTGGGATGACTCCTACGGGGTCACCGTAGGATGACGGGCAGGCCCCGGGACGTTCCTCCAACGTCCCGGGGCCGATCCTGTTCTTCCGGGTTCGCCTCGGGCTGATCCTGTTCTCCCAGGCCTGTCCTCGGGTCGATCCTGCTCTTCCGGGCCTGTCCCGGGGCGGGCCCGCTGCCCGTGGCAGGCCCGGGCTCTCCGTGGCAGGCCCGGGCTCCCCGTGGCAGGCACGGGGTCTCCTGGAAGGCCTGGGGTCTCCGGGAAGGCCCGGGGCTCCGGGAAGTGGTCTCCCCGCCGGTTGCGGGAGCGGCTGTCACCCCCGGGCCGTAGGCTGGAACCCCCGGCCCGTTCCCGGGGTGTCCGGCGGATCAGAGCCGGTCACCCTCCACGTGTCGGGCCCTTCGCGTTGCCCCCTGGCAGCAGCCGGCTGCCAGCAACCTCTTGATCACCCGGACGGAAACCCCATGAGTCTGCACGGTCTGCTGGATGTCGTCGTTACGGACCCGGCGCTCGCCGAGGCGGTGAAGGCCGCCGAGGACGGGCACCGGATGCACGTCGACCTGGTGGGTCCGCCCGGTGCGCGCCCGTTCGCCGTCGCCGCGCTGGCCCGGCAGACCGGCCGTACGGTGCTGGCCGTGACCGCGACGGGCCGGGAGGCCGAGGACCTGGCCGCCGCGCTGCGCACGCTGCTGCCGCCGGACACGGTGGCGGAGTTCCCGTCCTGGGAGACCCTGCCGCACGAGCGGCTCTCGCCCCGCTCGGACACCGTGGGCCGCCGCCTCGCCGTGCTGCGGCGCCTGGCCCACCCGCGCGAGGACGACCCGGAGACCGGCCCGGTCTCCGTGGTCGTCGCGCCGATCCGGTCCGTGCTCCAGCCGCAGGTCAAGGGGCTCGGCGAGCTGGAGCCGGTGAGCCTGAGCAGCGGGCAGAGCGCGGACCTGGGGGAGGTGGTGGACGCGCTGGCGGCCGCCGCGTACGCCCGGGTCGAACTGGTCGAGAAGCGGGGCGAGTTCGCCGTGCGCGGCGGGATTCTTGACGTCTTCCCGCCGACCGAGGAGCACCCGCTTCGGGTGGAGTTCTGGGGCGATGACGTCGAGGAGATCCGCTACTTCAAGATCGCCGACCAGCGGTCCCTGGAGGTCGCCGCACACGGGCTGTGGGCGCCGCCCTGCCGTGAGCTGCTGCTGACCGACGAGGTGCGGGAGCGGGCGGCGGCGCTGGCCGAGGCGCACCCGGAGCTGGGCGAGCTGCTCGGCAAGATCGCGGAGGGCATCGCGGTCGAGGGCATGGAGTCGCTGGCCCCGGTGCTGGTCGACGACATGGAGCTGCTGCTCGACGTGCTGCCGAAGGACGCGATGGCGCTGGTCTGCGACCCGGAGCGGGTGCGTACTCGGGCCGCCGACCTGGTCGCCACCAGCCAGGAGTTCCTCCAGGCGTCGTGGGCGGCGAGCGCGGGCGGCGGCGAGGCCCCGATCGACGTGGGCGCGGCCTCGCTGTGGGGCATCGCGGACGTCCGGGACCGGGCCCGCGAGCTGGGCATGATGTGGTGGTCCATCTCGCCCTTCGCCGCCGACGCCGCCGACCACGACGACGACACCCTCCAGCTCTCCATGCACGCCCCCGAGGCGTACCGGGGCGACACCGCCCGCGCGCTCGCCGACACCAAGGGCTGGCTGGCCGACGGCTGGCGCACGGTGTACGTGACGGAGGGCCAGGGCCTCGCCTCCCGTACGGTCGAGGTGCTGAGCGGGGAGGGCATCGCTGCCCGTCTGACCCCGGACCTCACCGAGGTCGCCCCCTCCCTCGTGCACGTCTCCTGCGGGGCCATCGACCAGGGCTTCGTCGACCCGGTGCTCAAGGTCGCCGTGCTCACCGAGACGGACCTGACCGGCCAGCGCACCGCCACCAAGGACCTGGGCCGGATGCCGGCCCGCCGCCGGAAGACGATCGACCCGCTGACCCTGGAGGTCGGCGACTACATCGTCCACGAGCAGCACGGCGTCGGCCGGTACGTGGAGATGGTGCAGCGTACGGTCCAGGGCGCGACCCGCGAGTATCTGCTCGTCGAGTACGCCCCCGCCAAGCGCGGTCAGCCCGGCGACCGTCTCTACATCCCGACCGACCAGCTGGAGCAGGTCACCAAGTACGTCGGCGGCGAGGCCCCGACCCTGCACCGGCTCGGCGGCGCGGACTGGACGAAGACGAAGCAGCGGGCGAAGAAGGCGGTCAAGGAGATCGCCGCCGACCTCATCAAGCTCTACTCCGCCCGGATGGCCGCCCCCGGCCACGCCTTCGGCGCGGACACGCCCTGGCAGCGCGAGCTGGAGGACGCCTTCCCGTACGCGGAGACGCCCGACCAGCTCTCCACGATCGCCGAGGTCAAGGAGGACATGGAGAAGACGGTCCCGATGGATCGCCTGATCTGCGGCGACGTCGGCTACGGCAAGACGGAGATCGCGGTCCGCGCGGCGTTCAAGGCGGTCCAGGACGGCAAGCAGGTCGCGGTCCTGGTCCCCACGACCCTCCTCGTCCAGCAGCACTACGGCACGTTCACCGAGCGCTACTCCCAATTCCCGGTCAACGTGCGGGCGCTGAGCCGATTCCAGTCCGAAACGGAGTCCAAGGCGACGCTCGAAGGGCTCAAGGACGGCGCGGTCGACCTGGTCATCGGCACCCACCGCCTGTTCTCCTCCGAGACGAAGTTCAAGGACCTCGGTCTGGTCATCGTGGACGAGGAGCAGCGCTTCGGCGTCGAGCACAAGGAGCAGTTGAAGAAGCTCCGCGCCAACGTCGACGTCCTCACCATGTCCGCTACGCCCATCCCCCGTACGCTCGAAATGGCGGTCACCGGCATCCGCGAGATGTCCACGATCACCACCCCGCCGGAGGAGCGCCACCCCGTCCTCACCTTCGTCGGCCCGTACGAGGAGAAGCAGATCGGCGCGTCCATCCGCCGTGAACTCCTGCGGGAGGGCCAGGTCTTCTACATCCACAACCGGGTCGAGTCCATCGACCGGGCCGCTGCCCGCCTGCGCGAGATCGTCCCCGAGGCCAGGATCGCCACGGCCCACGGCCAGATGTCGGAAGCGGCCCTGGAACAGGTGGTGGTGGACTTCTGGGAGAAGAAGTTCGACGTCCTGGTCTCCACGACGATCGTCGAGTCCGGCATCGACATCTCCAACGCCAACACCCTGATCGTCGAGCGCGGCGACAACTTCGGCCTCTCCCAGCTGCACCAGCTGCGCGGCCGGGTGGGCCGAGGCCGCGACCGCGGCTACGCCTATTTCCTGTATCCCCCGGAGAAGCCCCTCACCGAGACCGCCCACGAGCGCCTCGCCACGATCGCGCAGCACACGGAGATGGGCGCGGGCATGTACGTGGCGATGAAGGACCTGGAGATCCGGGGCGCGGGCAATCTCCTGGGCGGCGAGCAGTCCGGCCACATCGCGGGCGTCGGCTTCGACCTGTACGTACGCATGGTCGGCGAGGCCGTCGCCGACTACCGGGCCCAGATGGAGGGCGGCGTCGAGGAGGAGCCCCCGCTGGAGGTCAAGATCGAGCTCCCGGTCGACGCGCACGTCCCGCACGACTACGCCCCCGGCGAGCGCCTCCGCCTCCAGGCCTACCGTGCGATCGCCTCGGCCTCCTCGGAGGACGACATCCGCGCGGTCCGCGAGGAGTTGACCGACCGCTACGGCCCCCTGCCCGAACCGGTCGAGAACCTCCTCCTGGTCGCAGGCCTGCGCATGCTGGCCCGCGCCTGCGGAGTCGGCGAGATCGTCCTCCAGGGCCCCAACATCCGCTTCGCCCCGGTGGAACTCCGCGAGTCCCAGGAACTCCGCCTCAAGCGCCTGCACCCCAAGTCGGTCATCAAGCCGGCCGCCCACCAGATCCTGGTCCCGCGCCCGACGACGGGCAAGATCGGCGGCAAGCCGGTCATCGGCCGCGAACTGCTGGCGTGGACGGGGGAGTTCCTGACGACGATCCTGGGGTCGTAGGTCCGGGCTCCAGACCCCATCGGGCCTTGCCGGACCGGTCCGGCAAGGCCCGAGGCGCTCGGTGCGGCCCGCGAGGGCGCCGAGGGCAGCTTGAACGCGGCCCGGACCGTCTCGCCCACGACGTGGTGGTCGATGCCGAAGTCCGCGGCGAGTTCACTGACGAGGAACAGGCCGCGCCCTGAGCAGCTGTCGTCCTCCGGCTGCGGTACGAGATCAGGATCGGATGACGGCGCACGGATCAGGGTCGGCTGGCGGTGCACGGGTGGCACGCCCACGCTCCTGGCCTCGCTCGGCTACCCAGCCCCGGCTCAGCGTGGACCGAGTCTCGGCCCGCGTCGCGACGCCGGATCGGTACCGCCTGCTCCGCCTCCCCGGAGACCTGCCGGTCCTGCGCACCCTGCGGGTGGTGTTCAGCGACCACGACCGGCCCGTCGAAGCCACGGTGATGATCAAGGCGGGGCATCTGTACGAGTGCACCCCGGAATCCGGCTGAACCCACGGCGCGGAGCCGCCGCCCGGCCGGGGCCAGTCATGAACGCGTCCACGGCGGGGCAGACGCCCATAGGATTCTCCGCGTCCGGTTTCTCCCCGCCAGGCCCGTCAGGCCCGTCAGGATGGCTCCACGTGATAGCTCCCCGTACGTACCGAACAGCGGCCCTGCCCGCCCTCAGTGCCCTCGTCGTGCTCGCCCTGGCCGGGTGCAACCCCGGCGACCTCGCGGCCGAGGAGGGCAGCGGCGGGGCGCAGTCCGCCGAGGGCTTCGGCGCCAGCCCGCTGGACAACCCCGACGGTACGAAGCCGGGCCTGGCCCCCCTCACCACCGACGCGGACCGGGCCGCCGCGCGCAAGGTCATCGAGAAGGTGGCCACCAAGGGGCGAGGCCCGAAGACCGGGTACGAGCGGAAGAAGTTCGGCTCCGCCTGGAAGGACGGGATCGACGGCATCCCGCTCGCCCGGAACGGCTGCGACACCCGTAACGACCTGCTAGCCCGGGACGGCAAGGACATCGAGCACCGGTCGGGCTCCGACTGCGTCGTCGTCTCGATGAAGCTCAAGGACCCCTACACCGGCCGGAGCATCGACTGGCGCAAGCAGCAGGCGACCGCGGTGCAGATAGACCATGTGATGCCGCTGTCCTACAACTGGCAGATGGGCGCCGCCCGCTGGAACGACACCAAGCGGGAGCAGATCGCCAACGACCCGCTCAACCTCCTCCCGGTGGACGGCCCGGCCAACAACGCCAAGCGCGACTCCGGCCCCGCCTCCTGGCTGCCGCCGTACAAGCCGGTCCGCTGCTCGTACGCGGTGCGGTTCGCCCAGGTCTCGCTGAAGTACGAACTCCCCGTCACTGCGGCGGACAAGGAGGCCATGCTCGCCCAGTGCGGGGGCTGAGCCGTCCGCGGCCTTCGTCCGGCGGGGTCACGGCCCCGTGGCCCGTGGCCCCGCCGGAATCACTCCTAGGCCTTGCCGCCGCAGATCACGTCGTACGGCCTGCCCATCGCCATCATCAGCTGCATGGGTTCCGTCGTCGCCGCGGGGCACTCCTCCTTCTCCTTGACCAGGGCGAGGACCTTGAAGGCGTCCGACCCGGCCGAGGCGCAGGCGATCTCCTTGGCGGTCGACGTCACGCAGTCGCCCTCCACCAACTGGCCGCCACCGGCGCCCGCGTCGCCGGGATGGTCCCCGGACAGGTTCCGGCCGCAGACAGTGTTGGTGGGGATGCCGCCGGCCTTCTTGTCGTCGCCGGAGCCGAAGACCCGGGAGACCTGAATGATCAGGTCCGTTCCGGCCGGGCACTGGATGGCGTTGGGCATGATGCTCGCGGGCTTGATCTCCAGCGCCTTGAACGTCGCTCCGGACTCGTCGCAGTCGAAGGCGCGGTAGCCGTCCGGCTTGTTGTCGGGGTCCGGACCTCCGCAGTCGCCGACCTCCCACGAACCGCCCTTGCCGTCCGAGGCGGAAGAGGACGAGGACGACGAGGACGACGAGGAGTCGTCGCCGAAGACCTTGGACGCGCCGTATGCCAGTCCGAGGATCACCGCGAGTACCACCAGGCTCTGCAGGCACCCGGCAGCTCTCCGGGGGCGGGGCGGTGTACTGCCTGGCTGGGTCATGGTGCTGCTCCTCGTCGGGTGACGCACGGGTACGAAGTCACGGGTGGGGACGCGGCATGTGCACCTCACGGTTCCGGTCGGCCGGGCGGGCCGTGCCCGCGGCCGGGCGCCGACGGCACGGAAAGTCGCTGGTCGGGCGGGTGACGGCCTTCTAAGGTCGGCATCATGGAGCTGAACATCACCACGCTTGCCGAGCGCCCCGAACTCGCCGCCGCCCTGGACCGGATGCCGGACACCTGGCCGGAGTTCGTGCTGGAGGACATCGTCGGCTGGGCCAACTTCCCGCGGATCGCCGTCGAGTTCCCGCAGTACGTTCTGGTCGCCACCGACCAGGAGGGCGCGGTGGTCGCCCGTGCCTACAGCGTCCCCTTCGCCCTGGACGCTCCCGGGCGCGGGGAGCTGCCCGTCGGCGGCTGGGACCGGATGCTGCTGTGGGCGTTCTCGGACCTGCGGCGCGGGCGGACCCCCGACACCGTCGGCGCGATCGAGATCACGGTGGCCACCGGCCGTCAGGGGCGGGGCATATCGGGGCGCATGCTCGCGGCTGTGCGGGCCAACGCGGAGCGGCTCGGCTTCCGGGAGGTCGTCGCCCCGGTCCGGCCGAGCGGCAAGCATCTGCGGGCCGCACTGCCGATGGAGGAGTACGTCCGGCGCACCCGGCCCGAGGACGGGCTGCCCGAGGACCCGTGGCTGCGGGTCCATGTCCGGGCGGGCGGGGTGGTGGACTCGGTCGCGCCGGTGTCGATGACGGTGAGCGGCTCCCTCGCGCAGTGGCGGGAGTGGACCGGTCTCCCGTTCGACACGGACGGGCCGGTGGAGGTGCCGGGGGCGCTGGTCCCGGTGCACTGCGCGCTCGCGCACGGGTACGCGGTGTACACCGAGCCCAACGTCTGGGTGCGCCACCGGGTGTGAGGGCGGGGCCCTTCACCGCTCCGGGCCGCTCCGGGCCCTGGGTGCGTTGATCACGGGCGTTGTTGACGCTGGTCGGGCTTGATCACGGCGAAGGGTCATCAGCAGGGCTCTTGTCCCCGCAGCAGGGTTGGACCGTGAGAAGACTTGAATCAGCCAGTGACGCTGGTGGGTGCCGTCGTGGTGTCGCGGTGCATGATGTGGCCGGTGGCGGTGAACGCCTCATTGCCGACCAGCGCGCCGGTCCGGGTCTCGGTGACGACGAATCCCTCACTGGCGTAGAGCGCCTCGGCGGCTGGGTTGCCGTCGAGCACGGTGACTTCAACCCTCGGGCCGGCAGCGGCAAGTGCGTGGCGCAGCAGTGCCCTGCCGATCCCCTGTCGGTAGCGCTGCGGGTCGACGTACAGCCAGGTGACCTCGTCGTCATCGAGCGCGACGAAAGCGGCTACGCTCCCGTCGGCCTCCGCCACCCACAACCGGCCGTCGAACAGCCCCTCCTGCTCAGCGGTCTGCGCGAGCGTCAGGAATGCCTCGACACCGACGGAATCGCGCAACTCGTCAAGGCGCGCGGCATCGTGAATTCGCGCGATCGCGTCCCAGTCATCGTTGGCGTAAGGTCGAATCTCGATCTTCACGGGCGGCATGCCCTCAATCCTCGCGGTCCACCCACAGTCGGCGCAACGTGTTTACGCCGCTACCGCGGCACGCGGCGGGTCGGGGCGGGAGGACCGTCGCAGATCCCAAACGCTGAACTGCCGCGTAGCGCGCGGCGCATCGCTGAGCCGCCCCTGCGCCCAGCCGCCGGTCGACTGCCGGGCGCGCCGGATACCGCAGGCATCCGGCGCACCAGCCCGGACGGATCACGTCACGGCCCCGACGCTTATCCAGACCTCAGGACGCCGAGGTCGGTATTCACGGTCAGAGCCCCTACGGCCTCATGGTCCGCCGGACACTGCCTGGCCCTCCAGGTCGACCTGAGCCTTAGCCCTCCAGGTCGACCATGTCCTTCGCGGCGGGCTTCTTCGCCACGACCGGCACGTCGAAGTCGGAGAGGTTCATCGTCATCGGTTCCTCGCCGCCCTTGGACGTGACGCGCAGGAGATACGGCTCGCCCTCGGCGGCGACGTCGAAGGTGAACGTCTCCTTGCCGTCCTTCTCCGTGAGGCGCAGGGCCGGCTTGCCCGTCACCTCCGAGGGGCCCACCTTGCGAGCGGCGTTGTCGGTCGCCTCGAACTCCTTCAGGATGGCCTTCAGATCGCAGAACTCGGTCGCTTCCTCGGCGTCCGGGTCCGAGGCCTTCGACTCCATCCAGCGGCCCGCTATCAGCTTGACCGCCGCGTCGATGTCGGCCTTCGGCTCGCCCTTCCCCTGTTCGCGCAGAAGGGCCTCGTCGAGCTTCGTGTAGACCCTGTCGCCGGTCCTGATGACCTCCATCGTGCCCGTACCGCCCATGCTCATGGTCCCCGTGCAGTCGCCGCCCAGGCTTGTGGCGAAGTCGGCCTTGATCCGGCCGTCGGAGGTGGTCATGTCGAGGCCGATCCGCAGGGACTTCACCTTGCTCGTGGCCGTGAGGGCCTTGTTGGCGACCTCCGGCCCCGACTGGTTCGCGAACGGCCCGGTCTCCTCGGGCCCGGAGCCCGCGCCGCATGCGGCGAGGCCGAACAGCGACAGCGCGCAGACGGTGTTGACGGAAATGCGGGTGATGAGACGCATGGTCAGGGCTCCGGGGAGAGGGGCGCGGGGCGCCGAACAGGGTGAGCGGAAGTGGCCCGGTGAGGACGGGTCAATAACAACAGAAGCTGTGAACCGAGTCAACACGATTCGTGAGTGACAGGTTGGGTAATGGTCCTTGTGGGTGTGGTGCGGGAGAGTCGCTATGCTCGCGGGCAGGCAGTGCGCGGACGTACTACGTGGACAGACCAGGGAGAGAGCCAGTGCCGGAGAACTCGACCGAGGTCACCGCGGCCGGGATCGCGCGGCTCGCGGGGGTGGGGCGTGCCGCCGTCAGTAACTGGCGCCGCCGTCACGCCGATTTCCCCCAGCCCGTCGGTGGCACCGGCGCCAGTCCGTCCTTCTCGCTGCCCGAGGTCGAGCAGTGGCTGCGCGACCAGGGGAAACTTGCTGAGGTCCCCCTCCGTGAGCGGGTCTGGCAGCAGGCGGCCGGACACCCGGCGGGGGCCGTCGAGGCACTGATCCACACCGGCTGCGCCCTGCTGCTCGTCCGTGACCGGCCCACCGCCTGGCTGGAGCTCACCGCCGCCCCCGACGAGCGGATGGCCGCCCTCCTGCCGCACGCCCTGGAGCACGTCCTCGCGGACCGCCTCGGCCCGGCCGCTCCGGAGCCCGAGGCCGACCGTGCTGTGCACACTGACCGTGCTGTGCATACCGACCGTGTTGTTCACACAGACCGTGTTGTTCACACAGGCCGTGCTGTTCAGATCCCCACCGCGAGTGCCCTCCTGCCGTCCGTGCCGCTCCTGCGCGCGGCCGCCGAACTGGCCGCCGGGATCGGGGCGGGGCAGGTCTTCGAGTTCCTGCTCGGGCGCCAGCTCGACGCCAACCCCCGTCAGTACACGCTGACTCCGCCGCATCTCGCCGCGCTGATGGCCGCCCTGGCCACCCCCGCGAAGGAACCGGGGCGGGCTCCCGGCGGCAGGCAGTCCGTCCGTACGGTCCTCGACCCGGCTGCCGGGACCGGCGCCCTGCTCCGCGCGGTCGACGGCCCCGCGGCCTTGTACGCCCAGGAGGCCGACCCCGCCCTCGCCGCCCTGACCGCGCTGCGCCTGGTGCTGTACGGCGACGGTCCCGGGGGGGACGCCCCTGCCCGGGTCGTGCGCACCGGCGACACCCTGCGCGCCGACGCGTTTCCCGGGCTCGCCGCCGACACGGTGCTCTGCCACCCGCCCTTCAACGAACGCAACTGGGGCCACGACGAACTGGCCTACGACCCGCGCTGGGAGTACGGCTTCCCCGCCCGCACCGAGTCCGAACTCGCCTGGGTCCAGCACGCCCTGGCTCGCCTGCGCGACGGCGGCACCGCCGTCCTGCTGATGCCGCCCGCCGCCGCCTCCCGGCGCTCCGGCCGCCGCATCCGCGCCGATCTCCTGCGCCGGGGAGCCCTCCGCGCGGTGATCGCCCTCCCGGCCGGGGCGGCGCCCCCGTACGGCATTCCGCTCCACCTCTGGGTCCTGCGCAGGCCGGAGGCCGACGTCCGGGCCGGTGCGGACCTGCTCCTGGTCGACACCGCCGACCCCGCGGGCTCCGCCGCTGACCCGGGCGCCGGGCCCGGCAAGGCGGTGGGCGGCGGTGGGCGCGACCGGCTCGACTGGCCCGCCGTGCACACCGCCGTGCTCGACGCCTGGCGCGACCGGGCGGACCTTCCGGGCGTCAGCCGCGTCGTGCCCGTGGTCGCCCTCCTCGACGACGATGTGGACCTGACCCCGGCCCGCCATCTGCCACGGCCCGCGCCCGGCGGCGGCGCGTCCGGACTCGGAGAGGTACGGGAGCAGCTCGCCGAGACGCTCCGGCTGACCGCGCGCCTCACTCCACCGCCCGCCGAGCCCTCGGCCCCCGCCCGCCGCCCCCTGACCACCGTCGGCGAACTCGCCCGCGCCGGGGCGCTGTCGCTGCGCACCGGCAATGCCTTCCCGGGCGGCGGCGGGGGGCCCGTCCTCACCGAGCACGACGTCCTCACCGGAACCCCGGCCGCCCCCGCCGGAACCGGAACCGTCGCCCCCGCAACGCCCTGCGCCCCCGCAACGCCCTCCGCCCCCGACGAACCCGTCCTGCTCGAACCCGGTGACGTCGTCGTGCCCGTGCTCGGCGGCGGGGCCGTCGTCCGGGTCGTCGACGAGGCCGACGCGGGTGCAGCCCTGGGCCGCAACCTCCAGCTGCTGCGGCCCGATCCGGCCGCCCTCGACCCGTGGTTCCTCGCCGGGTTCCTGCGCGGCACCGCCAACAACCGGCAGGCCAGCAGCTATGCCTCCACCGCCGCCCGGCTGGACGCCCGACGCCTCCAGCTGCCCCGGCTGCCGCTGGCCGAACAGCAGCGGTACGGGCAGCAGTTCCGCGCCCTGGCCGCCTTCGAGGACGCACTGCGGACGGCGGGGCGGCTCGGCGGGCTGCTGGTCCAGGGGATGTACGACGGCCTGACGGACGGCACGGTCGCGCCGGGCTGAGGCCCGGCGCAGCTCGTGCCCGCGGCGCTCGTGTACACCGCCCGTGTACACCGCCCGTGCGCGGCGCTGGCGCACACAGCTCGTGCACACGCTCGTGCACACCGCTCGTGCACAACGGTTGGGTACATCCGGGGACGGCCCGTCGGTGTCGGTGTATACGCTCACTGCACACGTCCGACATACGCCCCCAGGAGCAGCACATGCACGGCTACGGCTATCCGCCGCAGCAGCCGCCGACGCCCCGGCCGTCCTCGGGGACGCTCGTCGCGGTGCGCGTGATCCTTGTCGTCGTGACCGTCCTGAGCTGCGGTCTGCTGGGCTGGGCGGCGATGCTGCGGCTCGCGATCGTCACCCGCAGGCCGCGCGACTGGGTTCTGCTGGCGGTCGTGGTCGTCCTCAACGCCGGGCTGTTCGCCTTCATCATGGCCACCCCGGACGACCCCGACGAGATGACGGACGCCCAGGCGCTGATCCTTTTCTTCTGGCTCGTCGGCGTGCTGGCCGGAGTTGTCGCCTACTACCTGTACGCGGAAATCCGCCACTACAGCACTCCGCAGCCCTACAGCGGCCCCGTGCAGCCCGTGCAGCCCGTGCAATCCGTGTCGCCCGTGCACCCCGTGCCACCCGCGTACCAGCAGCCCAACCCGTACACCGTCCAGGCCCCACCGCCCGCCCCCGCGCCCCGGCGCCTCGACCAGGTGCGGGCCGAGCTGGACGAGCTGAGCGACTACCTCCGCAAGGAGGGCGAGGGCCGGTGAGCGGGCGGATCATCGCCGACCGGTACGAGCTCGCGACCATCCTCGGCCAGGGCGGCATGGGCCAGGTGTGGACGGCGTACGACCGGCGGCTGGACCGCCGCGTCGCCGTGAAGCTGCTGCGCCCCGACCGGGTCGCCGGGCCCACCGGCAGCGACGCGGCCGACGAACTGCGCCGCCGGTTCGTCCGCGAGTGCCGGGTCACCGCGCAGGTCGACCACCCGGGCCTGGTCACCGTGCACGACGCGGGCAGCGACAGCGAGGACCTCTACCTCGTCATGCAGTACGTCGAGGGCGCCGACCTCGCCGACCACCTGGCCGAACAGGACCCGTACCCCTGGCCCTGGGCCGTCGCGGTCGCCGCCCAGCTCTGTGCCGTCCTCTGCGCGGTGCACGCCGTGCCGATCGTCCACCGCGACCTCAAGCCCCGGAACGTGATGGTCCGCCCCGACGGCACCGTCACCGTGCTCGACCTCGGTGTCGCGTCCGTCCTCGACACGGACACCACCCGCCTCACGCACACCGGTTCACCGATCGGCTCCCCGGCCTATATGGCCCCCGAGCAGGCGATGGGCGGCGCGGTCGGCCCGTACACCGACCTGTACGCACTGGGAGTGCTGCTGCACGAACTGCTCAGCGGCGACGTGCCGTTCGCCGGGTCCACCGCGCTCGGTGTCCTGCACCGCCACCTCTACGAACCGCCGGTCCCGGTCCGCCGCGCCCGCCCCGAGATCCCCGCCGCGCTGGAGGCGCTCGTGCTGCGGCTGCTCGCCAAGGACCCGCAGGCCCGGCCCGCCTCCGCGCAGGAGGTGTACGAGGAGCTGGCCCCGCTGCTGCCGAAGCACGGGGCTCCCGCCGGGCCGCTCGACCCGACCCGCCCGTTCCTGCGGCCGCACGCCCCGTGGCCGGACCGGGCCGCCGCGGCGGCTGCCGTGGCGCCCGCTGCCGCC
>NZ_NWVL01000061.1 GCF_002382885.1 Streptomyces sp. WZ.A104 | reverse complement strand
GGGACCGTCTCGCGCTGCCGGACCCCGGTGATCGACTCCACGACGTCGCCCAGCGACTCCAGGTGCTGGATGTTGACCGTGGATATGACGTCGATCCCGGCCCTGAGCAGCTCCTCGACATCCTGCCACCGCTTGGCGTTGCGCGAACCGGGGACGTTGGTATGCGCCAGCTCGTCGACCAGGGCCACGGCCGGGGCACGCTCCAGGACCGCGTCGACGTCCATCTCGGTGCGGAGCGCCGAGCGGTGGACGACCTCGCTGCGCGGGACCTGTTCCAGACCGTCCAGCAGCGCCTCGGTGCGCGGCCTGCCGTGGTGCTCCACGAAGGCCACCACGCAGTCGGTGCCGCGTTCGACCCTGCGGTGGGCCTCGCTGAGCATCGCGTACGTCTTGCCGACGCCCGGTGCCGCGCCCAGGTGGATCCGGAGTGTGCCGCGTCCCATGGCCCCATTGTCTTCTTCCGTCCGGCGGAGTCTGACGACGGCCGGTGGCAGCCGGTGCGGCTGCCACCGTAGACGCTACTCCGCCGCTTCAGGCGCTACTCCGCCTGTTCGACGATGTGGCCGTCGCTCAGCTCCAGGACCCGGTCGGCCAGGCCCAGCAGCTGCGGGTCGTGGGTGGCGACGAGGGCGGTGACGTTCTCGCTGCGCACGACCGCGCGGAGCAGTTCCATCACGGCGAGCCCGGTTTCGGCGTCGAGCTGCCCGGTGGGCTCGTCGGCGATCAGGAGGGCGGGGTGGTTGGCGAGGGCGCGGGCGATGGCGACGCGCTGCTGCTGACCGCCGGAGAGCTCGCCGGGGCGCTGCTCGGCGTGGTCGGCGAGGCCGACGAGGGAGAGCAGCAGCGCGACCCGCTCCTCGCGCTCGGCCGGGTCGGCCCTGCGCAGCCGCAGGGGTACGCCGACGTTCTCGGCGGCGGTCAGGATCGGGATCAGGCCGAAGGACTGGAAGATGAAGCCGACCCGGTCGCGGCGCAGCTCCAGCAGGCCCTTCTCGCCCAGCCCGGCCAGCTCGGTGCCGTCCACGGTGATCCGGCCGCCGTCCGGGGTGTCCAGGCCGCCGACGAGGTTGAGCAGCGTGGTCTTGCCGGAGCCGGAGCGGCCCTTGAGCGCGACCAGCTCGCCGCGGGGTATCTCGAAGGAGACCCCGCGCAGGGCGTGCACGGCCGCGGCTCCGCTGCCGTACGAGCGGTGCAGGTCCTCGACCCGGACCATGGCCGTACGGGTGGGGTCCTCGGCCAGGGCCGTGCCGGACTGCCCGCTGGTGCTCTCGGTCATGCCGCTCCCCCGTGTACGTACGTGGCCCGCTTCGTCGCCCGCCAAGTATGTGCGTGGGGCACGCGGTCGGGCAATGGCCGGGGCGGGTGCGTACGACGGCCGGTGGGCCGCGCCCGGGAGGGGGCGCGGCCCACCGGCCGTCGCTGTGCGGTGCCGCGGGTGCCGCTAGCGGACCTCGGTGATCTCGGGGCCGCGCTGGAGCTGGCCCATGCCGCCGGAGAACTTCGAGCCCTCCTGCTCCTCCTGCTGGATGCCCTCGGGCACCATCTGGGCGTCGTTGGGGAGCTTGAGGACGATCGGGTCGCGGGGGGCCATCGGCCCGTCTCCGCGGACGACCACGGTGTCCCGGAAGACCGTCTCCAGCAGTCCGGCGGCCTCCGGCTGCACGGCGCCCTGGCCGGAGATCACACCGCGCAGGAACCAGCGCGGACCGTCGACGCCGACGAAACGCACCAGCTGCACGCCGCCCGTGCCGTCGGGGAGCTGCACCGGGACCTGGGCGCGCAGCTCCCAGCCCAGCGGGCCGTCGACCTCGTCGATGATGCCGCCCTGCTGGGTGATGCCCGAGGCGATCTCCTCGCGGACCTCGCCCCAGATGCCCTCCTTCTTGGGGGCGGCGAAGGCCTGCAACTGGATGGCGCTGTCGCGCAGCACCACGGTGGCGGCGACGATCGCGTCCCCGGCCACCTCGACGCGCAGCTCCATGCCTTCGACCCCGGGGACGAAGATGCCGCCCAGGTCGACCCGGCCCTCGCCGGGCTGGGAGACCTCGGAGCTGTCCCAGGGCCCGTCCGGCCGGGGGGCCGGCGGGAGGTTCATCCGGCGCGGGGTGTCCCCGTCGGTACCGTCGAGCTCGTCGGCGACCTGCTCGGTCTCGCGCACCTCGTCCGCCGCGTCCTCGGCGGAACCACTCTTCTTGCGACGTCCGAACACGTCACTGTCCTTCCCGGTCGGATACGACCGAAGCGTAGCTGTTCCCACCGTGGGTGATCCCGCCCTCGGCGACGTCCACCGACACATGGCCGCCGGTGGACCCGAAGCCCCCTTCGGCCCGCGCCGAGCCGGGAAGTTCCGCCACCTCGTGGAAGCGCACCTTCTCGACCTGCTGGACAACCAATTGGGCAATCCGGTCGAACCGTTCGAATCGCACGCTCTCGCGCGGATCGAGGTTGACCACGATCACCTTGATCTCCCCACGGTACCCGGCATCCACCGTCCCTGGGGCATTCACGAGGGCCACTCCGCAGCGGGCTGCGAGGCCCGAGCGCGGGTGCACGAACGCGGCGTACCCGTCGGGGAGGGCGATCGAGACGCCGGTGGGCAGCACCACGCGCTCGCCGGGCGCGAGCTCGGCGGCCTCGGTGGTCACCAGGTCGGCCCCGGCGTCCCCGGGGTGTCCGTACGCCGGAATCGGCACCTCCGGGTCGAGCAGGCGGATCAGTACGTCGACGGGGTTGCGCATCAGGGGTTCACCTCGAAGGCGCGGGCGCGCCTGACCTGGTCGGGGTCGGACATGGCGGCCTGGATCTCGGTGGGACGGCCGTTCTCGATGAAGTGGTCGACCTTCACCTCGATGAAGAGGGCGTCGGCGCGGACCGCTACGGGGCCTTCGGGGCCGCCGATCCGGCCGGTGGCGGTGGAGTAGATCTTGCGGCCGTGCACGGCGGTGATCCGGGCGTCCAGATGCAGCACGGTGTCCACGGGGACGGGCCGCACGAAGTCGGTCTCCAGCCGTCCGGTCACCGCGATGGTGCGCAGCAGCCAGTTCAGGGAGCCGAGCGTCTCGTCCAGCGCGGTGGCGAGCACGCCGCCGTGGGCGAGGCCGGGGGCGCCCTGGTGGGCGGGCTTGACGGTGAACTCGGCGGTGACGCTCACGCCCTCACCGGCCCGCGCCATGAGCTGCAGTCCGTGGGGCTGCCCCCCGCCGCAGCCGAAACAGTGTTCGTAGTGCGCCCCGAGGAGCTCGCCGGGGGCGGGCGCGTCTGGGTGCCGGACCGGCGCCGCGGCGTCGGCCGGGGGTGTCAGAGCTGCTGATGTTCCACTCACAGGCGCAGACCTTACCCGCGCGGCGGAGTGCCGGGGACGCCGTGCCAAGCTTGGTTCCATGCAGCCTTCCGCACCGCCCTTCGACGAACGTCTCACCGCTCCCCGGTCCTGGTGGTTCATCGCCTTCGGGGTCGGTCTCGCCTGCGCGCTGATGCTCCTGCCGCTCGGCAGCCTGCCGCTGCTCGCCGGACTGGTCGGCGGCACCGCGGCGGCGGCGGTCGTGGTGAGCAGTTACGGCTCCGCCCGGATCCGGGTCGTCGCCGGTGCGCTGGTGGCGGGGGAGGCGCGGATTCCGCTGTCGGCGCTCGGGGAGCCCGAGGTGCTGGACGCCGAGGAGGCGCGGGCCTGGCGTACGCACCGGGCGGACGCGCGCGCCTTCATGCTGCTGCGCAGCTATGTGGAGACGGCGGTGCGGGTGGAGGTCACGGATCCCGAGGACCCGACTCCGTACGTCTATCTCTCCACCCGGGACCCGCAGGGCCTGGCGGCGGCGCTGAGCGCCGTACCGGCGTCCTGAGCACGTACCGGGGCCCCGCTCTCAGGAGCCCTCGGCCTCCCTGGGCAGCACAGCAGGCAGCGCGGGCTGCTCCAGCGGGGGCAGTGCGTCGAGCCGGTCCCAGGGGATCTGCTGCTTGCGCAGGTCGCCCCTGACCCGGTCGGCGAGCTTGCGGGTATCGCGGCGGTTCATCGTGGCGCCGACGGCGGCGCCGATCATGAACGGGATCAGGTTGGGCAGATTGCGCGCCATGCGCTTCATGATCTGCTGGCGCAGCTCGCGCTTCATCTGGCCGCCGAGGGCGGCGTTGAGTGTGGTGGGACGGGTGACGTCGATGCCGCGCTCCTCCGTCCACGAGGTCAGATACGCGGTGCTGCGCTGGACGAGGTGGCCCGGCGGGCGGCGGCCGTAGACCTCGTGGAGCTCGGCGACGAGCTTCATCTCGATCGCGGCGACGCCGGTGACCTCGGCCGCCAGCTCGGCGAGCATGGCGGGCGGTACGGGCATCATGGCGGCCGCCCCGATGCCTGCGCCGACGGTCGCGGTGGCCCGGCTCGCGCCCGCCACGAGCTTGTCGGCGAGCTCCTCGGGCCCCAGCCCGGGGAACTGCTTCTGCAGGGTGGCGAGGTCACGCACCGGGACGCGGGGAGCCGTCTCGATGATCCGGTCGGCCAGCAGGCCGGCCATGGCCTTCGCGCTCTCCCCGCCCTTGCGTACACCCCGTTTCACTGCGTACAGGCGGCCTGCCCCGGTCGCGGGCTCCGCCTGGTCCTGCTGATCCGTTTCTCCGGTCCTGTCCACCAGGGCCGGGGCCCCGGCCACTTCGAGCGAGGCCGACCGGCCCCGCCCGTCGTCGGAGATACCGGAGGCGTCAGGCAGGGCGGCGGACCGCTCGGCAGACGCGTGAACGCCTTCTGCCGGGCCTGTGCCGCCTGTACCGCCCTGATGGGCCTCCGGGCCGTGCCGACGCCAGGGGCGCCGCTTCCGGAACGGTGTGTCGCCTGCCACGGCCGACCCGGCCTCAGTCGCAGTCGCGGCAGATGGGCTGACCGTTCTTCTCGCGGGCCAGCTGGCTGCGGTGGTGCACCAGGAAGCAGCTCATGCAGGTGAACTCGTCGGCCTGCTTGGGCAGCACCCGGACGGCCAGCTCCTCGTTGGAGAGGTCCGCACCGGGCAGTTCGAGGCCCTCGGCCGCGTCGAACTCGTCGACATCGACGGCGGAGGCCGTCTTGTCGCTCCGACGAGCCTTGAGCTCTTCGAGGCTGTCCTGGTCCACATCGTCGTCGGTCTTGCGTGGGGTGTCGTAATCCGTTGCCATGTCGCTCTCCCCCTCTTGGGTGTCTGCGGGTGTCTCAGCGCACGTAACGCGTGAGAGGCCGGACTTGTGCCCGACCTGAGGCGGAGATTTTGCCTCACATCAAGGTCTGTTACTCAATCGACACCCAATCGGACACCTCGGGGAGGCTCTGCTTGGGTGGCGATGGGGACCGTACACGGTCCCGTCTGTGCAGTTCACGGGCGCCACCCCGTTTACTTCCCGTGATATCGACCGCCAAAAACCCGGACGTTTACCGGCTTTTCGCAGGATTCGTCATCACGGAGAGTAGATGATCCAAAAATCGGCCCTGTGATCGATCACACACGGCTCGCCCGGGAACGGGTCCTGAAAATTCCGCCCAAAGCGAACATGGAGATTCGGTGCAGAGTCACTTCATGCAGCTTCTCAGACCGGAAGGGTGACACGCATCACGAGACCGCCGCCCTCGCGGGGCTCCGCGATGATACGGCCTCCGTGGGCCCGCGCGACGGATCGCGCGATCGACAGGCCGAGCCCGACCCCCTTGTCGCTGCCCGTGCGCTCCGTACGCAGCCGGGTGAAGGGCTCGAAGAGGTTGTCGATCTCGTACGCCGGGACCATCGGGCCGGTGTTGGAGACGACGAGCACGGCCTGCCCCGGCTGGAGCTCGGTGGTGACCTCCACCCAGCCGTCCTCGGGCACGTTGTAGCGCACGGCGTTCTGTACGAGGTTCAGCGCGATCCGCTCCAGCAGGACCCCGTTGCCCTGGACGACGGCCCCGGCCCGCTCGCCGCGGATCTCCACGTTCTTCGCCACCGCCTCCGCCCGCGCCTGGTCGATGGCGCGCTCGGCGACCTCGGCGAGGTCGACCGGCTTGCGCTCGACGATCTGGTTGTCGCTGCGGGCCAGCAGCAGCAGCCCCTCGACCAGCTGCTCGCTGCGCTCGTTGGTGGCCAGGAGGGTCTTGCCCAGCTGGTGCAGCTCCGGCGGGGCCTCCGGGTCGGAGAGGTGGACCTCCAGCAGCGTGCGGTTGATCGCCAGCGGGGTGCGCAGCTCGTGCGAGGCGTTGCCGACGAACCGCTGCTGCGCGGTGAAGGCCCGCTCCAGCCGGTCCAGCATGTCGTCGAAGGTGTCCGCCAGCTCCTTGAGCTCGTCGTCCGGGCCGTCCAGCTCGATCCGCCGGGTGAGGTCGGTGCCGGCCACCCGGCGCGCGGTCCGGGTGATCCGGCCGAGCGGGGACAGGACGCGGCCCGCCATGGCGTAACCGAAGGCGAAGGCGATGACGCTGAGACCGACCAGGGCGAGGAGCGAGCGGTTGAGCAGGGTGTCCAGCGCCTGCTGGCGCTGCTCCCCGTTGCACGCCTTGAGCGCGGCGTTCGCCTCGTCCGCCGAGAGGCCCGGGGTGAGGGCGGGGCAGGCGTTGTTGGTGAGCTGGATCTTGCTGTCGGGCAGCAGCTTGAACGGCAGCTCGTTGCCCACGTGCAGCCCCTGCGCGGCCAGCATGTAGATGATCGAGAGCAGCAGGATGCCCGCGATCAGGAACATCCCGCCGTAGAGCAGGGTGAGCCGTATCCGGATGGTCGGGCGCAGCCAGGGGTACGGGGGCTCCTGCTGCTTGGGCTCCCAGGTGGGCTTCGGAGGCGCCGCGGGGGGCTCGGGGGTGGTGGCCATGGTCCTCAGATCCGGTATCCGGAACCCGGCACGGTGACGATCACGGGCGGTTCGCCGAGCTTGCGGCGGAGCGTCATGACCGTGACCCGCACCACGTTGGTGAAGGGATCGGTGTTCTCGTCCCAGGCCTTCTCCAGCAGCTGCTCGGCCGAGACGACCGCGCCCTCGCTGCGCATCAGGACCTCCAGCACCGCGAACTCCTTCGGGGCGAGCTGGATCTCCACCTCGTCGCGGAAGACCTCGCGGCGGTTCGGGTCGAGCTTGATGCCCGCCCGCTCCAGGACGGGCGGCAGCGCGACCGTCGTACGGCGGCCCAGCGCGCGCACCCGGGCGGTCAGCTCGCTGAAGGCGAAGGGCTTGGGGAGATAGTCGTCGGCGCCCAGCTCCAGGCCCTCGACCCGGTCGCTGACGTCGCCGGACGCGGTGAGCATGAGCACCCGGGTGGGCATGCCGAGCTCGACGATCCTGCGGCAGACGTCGTCGCCGTGCACCACCGGGAGGTCCCGGTCCAGCACGACGACGTCGTAGTCGTTGACCCCGATGCGCTCCAGGGCCGCGGCACCGTCGTAGACGACGTCGACGGCCATGGCCTCCCGGCGCAGTCCGGTGGCCACCGCATCGGCGAGCAGCTGCTCGTCCTCGACGACGAGTACGCGCACGGCGCAGTCCTTCCTTAGGTCCTTCTACGGATTCACTACGGGTTCACACAGCGAACGGCCCCCGGGGGAGGCCGACTGTGTGCTTCCATCCTGCCCGCAACGCGTATAAACCGGCGGTAAGACGGCGCTGGGACGGGAGGCCCCGGCGGAATGCGGCGGATTTACCGGCCAGTTGAGGTTTCTGTGCGCTCGCGCCTGGGGAAGAGGGGTTCACACCCGCGATCACGCCCGTCCCGTGGCTTGCCACGGCCCGCTCCTTTTCCCGGGGCAGCGGCGAGATCACCCGCTCCTCCGGCTCCCCCGCCGGAGGGATCCCGGGCACACCCCCGTGCCACCGACCCACGATGAGGGGGCGCATCATGGACGCTTTCACCGCAGGTCTGCTGCATCGCATCAAGACGACCGAGTACGACCTCACGCGGGCTCGCGAGGACGGCGACGACTTCCTGGCGGATGTCGAGCAGAGCGAGCTGGATGATCTGCACCGCCTGGCCGCCGAGCACGGCGTGGAAATCGGCGCCACAAGCGTCTGAGTCGTACGGCAGAGGGCCCCGGATGCTGTCCAGGCATCCGGGGCCCTCCGCTGTGCCGTTCGGCCCTCACGGCCCTCACCAGGGCTTCGGGGGTCAGTCGTGCCAGGCGCCCAGCTCCTCCAGCGCGGCCTGGAGCGGCTCGAAGACGCCGGGGGTCGCGGCCACGGTCAGGTCGCCGTCGGCGGGCAGCCCGGGGCGGCCGCCGGTCAGCGCACCCGCCTCCCGGGCGATGAGGTCGCCCGCGGCCAGGTCCCAGGGGTGCAGTCCGCGTTCGTAGTAGCCGTCCAGGCGGCCCGCCGCCACGTCGCAGAGGTCGACGGCCGCCGAGCCGCTGCGCCGGATGTCCCGGAGCCTGGGGATCAGCCGCTGGGCGACGTCCGCCTGGTGGGCGCGGACGTGGGCGACGTAGTTGAAGCCGGTCGAGACGAGGGCCTGGTCCAGAGGAGGGGCGGGGCGGCAGCGCAGGGCGTCGCCGTTCGCGTACGCACCGCCGCCGAGGACCGCCTGGTACGTCTCCCGGCGCATCGGGGCCTCGACGACGCCCACGACGCGCTCGCCGTCGCGCTCGGCGGCGATGGAGACGGCCCAGGTGGGCAGGCCGTACAGATAGTTCACGGTGCCGTCCAGCGGGTCGATGACCCAGCGGATGCCGGTGGTGCCCGGGGAGCCGGCGCCCTCCTCGCCGAGGAAGCCGTCGTCGGGGCGGAGGTCGGAGAGGTAGCCGACGATCAGCTTCTCGGCGGCGATGTCCATCTCGGTGACCACGTCGATGGGGCTGGACTTGGTGGCGGCCACCCCCAGGTCGGCGGGGCGGCCGTCGCGCAGCAGGGCCCCGGCGCGGCGGGCGGCCTCCAGGGCGAGGTCGAGCAGTTCGGACAGGGCGGGGTCGGTCACGGTGCTCCCAAGGGGTCGGTGCGTACGGGCAGGCGGTCGTACGGGTTACGCGTACGGGCTGTCCGCGCCCGCCGCGGCCGGTTTCGGGGCCCTGGCGGGACAGCAGCCGACCGGACAGAGGTCGTGGGAGGGCCCGAGGGAGCCCAGGGCGCAGGGCCGCACCGGCAGCCCCCGCTCGGCCGCGGCGCGCTCCAGGAGCAGGTCCCGTACGGCGGCGGCGAAGCGCGGGTCGTCGCCCACCGTCGCGGACCGGCGGACCGGCAGGCCGAGCTCGGCGGCCTTGGCGGTGGCCTCGGTATCGAGGTCGTACAGGACCTCCATGTGGTCGGAGACGAAGCCGATGGGCGCCATCACGACGGCCGGGACGCCCTCGGCGCCCAGGGCCTCCAGGTGGTCGCAGATGTCGGGCTCCAGCCACGGGATGTGCGGGGCACCGCTGCGGGACTGGTAGACGAGCTGCCAGGGGTGCTCGACGCCGGTCGCCTCGCGCACCGCCTCGACGATCAGCCGGGCCACGTCCAGGTGCTCGGCGACGTACGCCCCGCCCTCGCCGTGCGAATCGACGGGGCCGGAGGCGTCGGCTGCGGAGGTCGGGATGGAGTGGGTGGTGAACGCGATGTGGGCGCCCGCGCGCAGGTCCTCGGGGAGGTCGGCGAGCGAGGCGAGGACGCCGTCCACCATGGGGGTCACGAAGCCGGGGTGGTTGAAGTAGTGCCGCAGCTTGTCGACCCGGGGCACCGGCAGCCCCTCGGCCGCCAGGACGGCCAGCGACTCGGCGAGGTTCTCGCGGTACTGGCGGCAGCCTGAGTACGAGGCGTAGGCGCTGGTGGCGAGGACCGCGATCCGGCGGTGGCCGGCGTTGGCCATCTCGCGCAGGACGTCGGTCAGATACGGCGCCCAGTTGCGGTTGCCCCAGTAGACGGGCAGATCGAGGCCGTGCTCGGCGAAGTCCTCGCGCAGCGCGTCGAGCAGTGCGCGGTTCTGCGCGTTGATCGGGCTGACCCCGCCGAACAGGAAGTAGTGCTGGCCGACCTCCTTGAGGCGTTCCTCGGGGATGCCCCGGCCTCGGGTCACGTTCGCCAGGAACGGAACCACGTCGTCCGGGCCCTCGGGGCCGCCGAAGGAGAGCAGCAACAGGGCGTCGTAGGGAGCGGGATCGCGCAGATCGGACATGCCGTCGATCCTGCCACCCGACACTGACAGGGCGGCAACCGACATCCGACGCCCCGTCGGGAAGACGGGAACACCGACGTCCGACACCCCGTCGGGAAGGGCGGGAACCCGGAGCTCACGCGGCCTGTTCCGCTCCCCCGCGGCCGCCCCGTAATCCGGTGTCCGGCACCTCCGCCCGGCCGTAAGCTGTGTCGGCCAGCTATACGCCTGACAGGCACGACCGGAGTACCCCTTGCCCAGCCCCTACCGCGCCATCTTCTCCGCCCCCGGTTCCAAGGGGTTCTCCGCGGCGGGCTTCTTCGGCCGGATGCCGCTGTCCATGATGGGCATCGGCGTCGTGACGATGGTCTCCCAGCTCACCGGCCGCTACGGGCTGGCCGGGGCGCTCTCCGCGACCCTGGCGATGGCCGCCGCGGTCTTCGGCCCCCAGGTCTCCCGGCTGGTGGACCGCTACGGGCAGCGGCGGGTGCTGCGCCCGGTCACGCTGGTCGCGGTGGCGGCGGTCGCGGGACTGCTGGTCTGTGCCCAGCAGGGGATGCCGGACTGGACGCTGTTCGTCTTCGCGGCGGGCGCGGGCTGTGTGCCGAGCATGGGGTCGATGGTCCGGGCCCGCTGGGCGGAGATCTACCGGGGTTCCGGCCGCGATCTGCACACCGCGTACTCGTGGGAGTCGATCGTCGACGAGGTGTGCTTCATCTTCGGCCCGATCATCTCGATCGGTCTGTCCACCGCCTGGTTCCCGGAGGCGGGTCCGCTGATCGCCGCCGCGTTCCTGCTGGTCGGCGTCTTCTGGCTGACCTCGCAGCGCGCGACCGAACCGGTGCCGCACCCGAAGGCCCAGCACACCGGCGGCTCGGCGCTGCGCTCGCCGGGGCTTCAGGTCCTGGTGGCCACCTTCGTGGCGACGGGCGCGATCTTCGGGGCCGTGGACGTGGTGACCGTGGCCTTCGCCGAGGAGCGCGGCCACAAGGCCGCCGCCTCCCTGGTGCTGGCCGTCTACGCGCTCGGCTCCTGCCTCGCGGGGGCCGTGTTCGGGCTGCTGCATCTCGCGGGGAGGCCCGCGACCAGGTGGCTGGTGGGTGTCTGCGCGATGGCCGTGAGTATGATCCCCCTCCAACTGGCCGGGAACCTTCCGTTGCTGGCCGTGGCGCTCTTTGTCGCGGGCCTCGCCATCGCACCGACGATGGTCACCACCATGGCCCTCGTCGAAGCGCACGTACCGCGCACCAAGCTGACCGAGGGCATGACCTGGACCAGTACAGGGCTCGCGGTCGGAGTGGCGCTCGGCTCCTCGGCCGCCGGCTGGGTGGTCGACGCCGCCGGGGCGAAGGCGGGGTACGCGGTGCCCGCCGTGGCGGGAGCTCTCGCGGCGGCGGTGGCGTTCCTGGGGTATCGCCGGCTGGCCGGGCCGGCTGCGACGGGAGGGCGCGGGGAAGATGACCGACACCTACGCACGGACGACGACGAGCACGTGGCGTAACTGGGCGGGCAACGTCACCGCCCGGCCAGCCCGCGCCGAGTCCCCCGCGTCCGTGGACGAGCTCGCGGACGTGCTGCGCCGGGCGAGCGCGGAGGGCCTGAGGGTGAAGCCGGTCGGCACCGGCCACTCCTTCACGGCGACGGCCGCCACCGACGGGGTGCTGATACGCCCCGATCTGCTCACCGGAATCCGGGGCATCGACCGTACGGCGATGACCGTCACGGTGGAGGCGGGCACTCCGCTCAAGCGGCTCAACGCCGCGCTCGCCCGCGAGGGCCTGTCGCTCACGAACATGGGCGACATCATGGAGCAGACGGTCGCCGGGGCGACCTCCACCGGGACGCACGGCACGGGCCGCGACTCGGCGTCGGTATCCGCGCAGATCCGCGCCCTGGAGCTGGTCACCGCCGACGGTACGGTGCTGTGCTGCTCACCCGAGGAGAACGCGGAGGTGTTCGCCGCGGCCCGGATCGGGATCGGCGCCCTCGGGGTGATCACCGCCGTCACCCTCACCGTGGAGCCGATCTTCCTGCTGACGGCCCGTGAGGAGCCGATGACCTTCGACCGGGTCACCTCGGACTTCGATTCCCTGGTCACCGAGAACGAGCACTTCGAGTTCTACTGGTTCCCGCACACCGGCAACTGCAACACCAAGCGCAACAACCGCAGCGCGGGCCCTGCCGCCCCGCCCGGGAAGGTGAGCGGCTGGATCGACGACGAGCTGCTGTCCAACGGGGTCTTCCAGGTCGCCTGTTCGCTGGGCCGCGCGGTCCCGGCCACGATCCCCTCGATCGCCAGGCTCTCCAGCCGGGCGCTGTCGGCGCGTACGTACACCGACATCCCCTACAAGGTGTTCACGAGCCCGCGGCGGGTGCGGTTCGTGGAGATGGAGTACGCCGTTCCGCGCGAGCAGGCGGTGGCGGCGCTGCGAGAACTGAAGGCCATGGTCGAGCGGTCACCGCTGAAGATCAGCTTCCCGGTCGAAGTGCGCACCGCGCCCGCCGACGACATGACGCTCTCGACGGCCTCGGGCCGGGACAGCGCGTACATCGCCGTCCACCTCTACAGGGGCACGCCCCACCGCTCGTACTTCACCGCGGTCGAGCGCATCATGACCGCGCACGCCGGCCGCCCGCACTGGGGCAAGATCCACACCCGGGACGCGGCCTATCTGGCGGAGGTCTACCCGCGCTTCGGCGAGTTCACCGCGCTGCGCGACCGGCTGGACCCGGACCGGCTGTTCGGCAACGACTATCTGCGGCGCGTGCTCGGCGACTGAACCGGCCCGCGTTCCGGTACGTCACCCGGCGTCGGGCGGGGCCTGCTCCCCCTGGCCGGGGGCGCCGCCCGTACCGGTCGGCGGGGGCGCGCCGGTCTCGCCGCCGGGGTTCGAGGGCGTCGGCGTCGGGGAAGGCGTGGTCTCGCCGCCGGAAGAGTGCGAGGGCGTGGGGGTGGGCTCGGCGCTCGGGTCCTCGCCGCCCGTGCCCGTACCGGGGTCGGGGCTCTTGCTGCTGCCGTCGCCCTGGTCCGGGGTCGGGGTGGAACCGGTGCCGTCCTCGCCGGGGGTCTCCCGCCGCTCGCCCCGCTCCCCGTCCTGACCGGTGTCGCCCGAGTGCGTGGGACCGGCCGGTCCGGGGTCCCGGTCGCCGCCGCCCCGCACGACGGAGCTGAGCGTGGTGCCCTGGCCGCCGCTGAGCTCGCTGCCCGAGATCATCTCGTACGCGGTGATCCCGCCCATCGAGACACCGAAGACGACGGCGGCCGCGAGCGCGGGGCGCTTCCAGCCGCGCAGCCGGGTGCCGTGGGTGACGCCGTCGCTGAACGCGTCGTCGGCGCCGGCCGGGCCGACCACCGCTCGCGGCAGCAGCTGGGTCCGGTCGGGGTCGGGCCTCAGCACCTGCGTGCTCTCGGGCTCCGGACCGACGGCCGGCAGCACCGTGGTGGCGTCCCCGGCAGGCTCCTGACCGGTCCGCCGCTCGGTGTCCCCGCGCCCCGAGGGCGTCGTCTCCTTGGTGTGCACCGTCACTTGGCGGCCCTCCGGGTGGGTCACCTGGACCGTCACCTCACGGATCTGCTCGCCGGTGCGGCGGAAGAAGTGCTGGAAGACCGAACCGCCGCAGGTGGCGACGACGCTCATCACGCCCGCTCCGGCGATCGTGCCGTACACACCCAGCTGCGAGGCCAGCACGGCTGCCGCGACGGCCGCCACGGCACTGCCGGCGACCTGCGGCAGACTCAGATCTATGCGCCTTTCCTTTGGTTCTATGTCGTTTTCCGGCTTCTGAACCATTACCAGCCCCTGCTTGACATCTCTCCCACCATGCAACAAGAAGGGACAAATGAGCGAAGTAGATAGTTCCGTTTCCGGCGATTGTGTGAAGCAGGACACGCATCAGGGGCGTTTCACCAAGAACTGGGTAACCCAACTCCCGTGCCTCGCGAGAACTTCGGCGGCGCGCCGGTCCACCCCGGTGGCCCGAATGGAGTACTGTGACGAGCCCTGGGGCGGACTCCCACGTGGGAATCCGTGGCTACGGAAGGGGGCCGACGGCGGCACTCGATCCGGCGGCGCCAAGGCATCGCGCGGGTGCTTGCTGCACAGAGCGGCCAAATCGGTCACTTTGGGTCGCAAAGGGTAACCGTGTCATGGTGGCGTTCCAGGACGAGCGCCCGACACGCCGGGCAACTTGGCAAGGTTGTGGCAGGCTGCACCCGGGCAGGTCACACTCGACTAGCGGAAGCAGCGACGCACGTGACGTCGGCAGGCACCACCCGGGAGGTCCCCATGCCCGAACTGCGTGTCGTGGCCGTCTCCAACGACGGCACACGACTGGTGCTCAAGGCTGCGGACAGCACGGAGTACACGCTTCCGATCGATGAGCGGCTGCGCGCCGCCGTGCGCAACGACCGCGCCCGGCTCGGCCAGATCGAGATCGAGGTGGAGAGCCACCTCCGGCCCCGCGACATCCAGGCCCGTATACGGGCCGGTGCCTCGGCGGAGGAGGTCGCTCAGTTCGCGGGCATCCCCGTCGACCGTGTACGCCGCTTCGAGGGCCCTGTGCTCGCGGAGCGCGCCTTCATGGCCGAGCGGGCCCGGAAGACTCCTGTGCGCCGTCCCGGCGAGAACACCGGCCCCCAGCTCGGCGAGGCGGTGCAGGAGCGTCTCCTGCTGCGCGGCGCCGACAAGGAAACCGTCCAGTGGGACTCCTGGCGCCGCGACGACGGCACCTGGGAGGTCCTGCTCGTCTACCGCGTCGCGGGCGAACCGCACTCGGCGAGCTGGACGTACGACCCGCCCCGGCGGCTGGTCCAGGCCGTGGACGACGAGGCGCGCTCGCTGATCGGCGAGACCGACGACATGGCCGCGCCCGAGCCCAGCTTCCCGTTCGTGCCCCGGATCGCCCGGCTGCCGCGCGACCGCCCGCTGGACCGGGCCCTCGACCGGCAGATCGAGCGGCCCGCCCCGGCCGCCGAGCCCGAGGAGTACGTGAGCAGCGCATCGGCCGGTGAGCGCGACTCGCTGACCAGCCTGCTGGAGGCGGTACCGAGCTTCCGCGGCGACATGGTCGTGCCCGAGCGGCCCACACAGCCCGAGCCGCCCGCCCTGGAACCGGCGGTGGAGGAGGCCGAGGCGGACGAGCCGCCCGCGGCCGCCGCGTCGGCCGGTGCGGGATCGGCGTACGCGGATGTGCTGATGCCCCGGGCCGTGGCCGGTCACCGCGACCGGCTCACCGGGACGACGGACCGTCAGGCAGAGGCTGACGGGGTCAGGCCGGGCCGCCGGGCCGCCGTGCCGAGCTGGGACGAGATCGTCTTCGGCACCCGCCGCAAGAAGCAGGACTGACCGGGAGATGACGACCGGCGGGAGCGGGGGCCGTACGCGGTTGCGTACGGCCCCCGCTCCGTCGCCGTCCCCCCGCTCGGCAGAGCCGCCCTTACTGGGGCTCGGGGCCCGTGGCGACCGGCCGGGACGGGTCCGAGGACCACTCGGACCAGGAGCCCGGGTACAGGACGCCGCGGAAGCCCGCGATCTCCAGGGCCAGCACCTGATGGGCGCCGGAGACCCCGGAGCCGCAGTAGACGCCCACGCCCTCGGTGCCGCCCTCCGCGCCCAGCGCCTCGAACCGGGCGGCGAGCCGCCCGGCCGGGAGGTAGCGCCCGTCCTCGGCCACGTTCTCCGTGGTCGGCGCGGAGACGGCCCCGGGGATGTGGCCGCCGACGCGGTCGATCGGCTCGACATCGCCCCGGTAGCGCTCCGCCGCCCGGGCGTCGAGCAGCAGACCCGACCGGGCGAAGGCCGCCGCGCTTTCCGCGTCCAGCGTCGGCAGGGCGCCCGGCTTCGGCCGGAAGTCACCCTCGGAAGGGTGCGGGATCTCGGTGGTGAGGTCCCCCGTCCAGGCGGCGAGGCCGCCGTCCAGCACCCGTACGTCCCCGTGTCCCGTCCAGCGCAGCAGCCACCAGGCGCGGGCCGCGGCCCAGCCCAGCCCGCCGTCGTACACCACGACGGGGGTGTCCTGGCCGACCCCCGCGCGACGCATCACGGCTCCGAAGGCCTCCGGGTCCGGGAGGGGGTGGCGGCCGCCGCTGCCCGCCGGCCCCGCCAGTTCCGTATCGAGGTCGACGAAGACCGCGCCGGGCAGATGACCGGCCTCGTAGTCGGGGCGGCCGGGCGGGCCGCCGAGCTGCCAGCGCACGTCCAGGAGCACCGGCGGCCGCGGACCCGCCGACTCGCTCGCGTATTCGGATGCGGTGATGATGGGCTTCATGGGTGCCATCCTCGCGCAGCGGCCCTGGCCCCCGTAACAGAAGCGGGACGGACGACCGGCGGAACGGCGTCCGTCCTCCGTGGAGAAGGCGGAGAACCCGGAGGACGCGGCGCGGCCGGAGCGCCTCGGACGCCGGGTGGTGCGAGCATCTGCACGGGGCATGCGGGCCCCGTCCTGACCCGGGACGGCATGCCTGCCCCCATCCCCCGTACGACCACCACAACGGTCCGAGGAGAGAGACGACGATGACCGAGGCTGCCGCTCGGCGCACGCCCGGAACACCTTGCTGGGTGAGTCTGATCGTGCACGGCCTGACCATGACCCAGGAGTTCTACGGAGCCCTGTTCGACTGGGAGTTCCGGCCGGGCCCCGACCAACTGGGCCCCTACGTCCGCGGGCTGCTGGACGGGAAGGAGGTGGCGGGCATCGGTCAGCTGCCGCCCGACCGGCACCTCCCGATCGCCTGGACCACCTATCTGGCGACGGACGACGCGGACACGACCGCCGAGACGATCCGCTCGTGCGGCGGTACGGTCGCGGTCGGCCCGCTGGACGCGGACGACGCGGGGCGGATGGCGATCGCCTCGGACCCGAGCGGGGCCGTGTTCGGCATCTGGCAGGCCGCGGACCACATCGGCACCATGACGGCGGGCGTCCCGGGTACACCGGTCTGGAACGAGCTGGTGACCCAGGAGACCTCGATGGTCGCGAAGTTCTACCAGACGGTCTTCGGCTACGAGACGGAAGCGGTGATCTCCGCCGACTTCGACTACCAGACCCTGCACCTGGACGGCACACCGGTGGCCTCGCTGCACGGCGTCGGCCACGCACTGCCGCGCGACCGCGGTCCGCACTGGATGACGTACTTCGAGGTGGCTGACACCGACGAGGCGGTGGTCCGGGTGGTGGAGCTGGGCGGACGCGTTCTGCAGCCGCCGCGCGAGGCGTCGAGCGGGAGGCTGGCGACGGTCGCCGATCCGGAAGGCGCCGTGTTCACGGTCATCCGGTCCTCGCCGGAGTCCCCCTCCTGAGGGCCGTCCCGTCGTCCCTCGCCCACCAGGAGCTACGGGAGGGCCCTCAGCCGTCCGACGCGACCGGCAGCACATCCGGGGAGAGAGCGCCCGCACGGGCCGTCTCCGCGGTCATCCGGCGGCGGTGGTGGCGCCGGCACAACACCTCGTAACCGACCTCGCCCGCCTGCCGGTTGACGTCGCCGACGACGACCTGGGCGCCCTCGACGACCATCGCGCCGTCCACCGTACGGGCGTTGTGCGTGGCGCGGGCGCCGCACCAGCAGAGGGCCTCCACCTGAAGGGCCTCTATCCGGTCGGCCAGTTCGATCAGGCGCTGGGACCCCGGGAAGAGCTTGGTGCGGAAGTCCGTGGTGATGCCGAAGGCGAAGACGTCGAGCCCGAGGTCGTCGACGACGCGGGCGAGCTGGTCGATCTGGACCGGGGCGAGGAACTGTGCCTCGTCCACGATCACGTAGTCGACCCGGCCGCCGCGGCTGACCCGGTCGACGATGTGCGCGTACACGTCCATGCCCTCGTCCGCCTCGACGGCGTCCGTCACCAGGCCGAGCCGGGAGGAGAGCTTGCCCTCTCCCGCGCGGTCGTCCCGGGTGAAGATCACGCCCTGGAGCCCGCGCGCCGAGCGGTTGTGACCGATCTGCAGGGCCAGCGTGCTCTTTCCGCAGTCCATGGTTCCGGAGAAGAACACCAGCTCGGGCATGAGGGGTCGAGCACCTTTCGGAGGGGGGTGGGCACGGGTGGGAAAGGGGTTAGGAGCGTACTTCGAGGAGGGGGACGAGCTGTTCCACGGGGGTCAGGGAGCCGTGCACGCCCGTCATCGCCGACTCGTGCGGCTCGTTGACCGAGACGGTGATGATCACGTCGTCGTGGGCGGCGGCGACCACGTCGCCGATCCGTCCGTACACCCGCTCGTCGATCGTCGGCCCGAACCAGCCCGCCGCGATCGCCTCGTCCCGGCTCGCCACCCAGAACTGCTCGCCGAGCACCTCGCGCCAGACGGCCAGCACGTCGGCCTGCGCGCCGGGGACGGCGTAGACGTGGCGGGCCCGGCCTTCGCCGCCGAGGAGGGCGACGCCCGCGCGCAGCTCCCAGTCCTCGTCGAAGTCGATCCGGGACTGCTCGTCGAAGGGAATGTCGATCATGCCGTGGTCGGCGGTGATGTAGAGCGCGGAGCGCGGCGGGAGCTGCTCGGCGAGGCGCTGGGCGAGCCCGTCGACGTACATCAGCTGGCCGCGCCAGGCGTCGGAGTCGACGCCGAAGCGGTGGCCCTTGCCGTCGACCTCGCTGTAGTACGTGTAGACGAGCGAGCGGTCACCCGCGGCGAGGCGCTGGGCGGTGACGTCCATCCGGTCCTCGCCGGAGAGCCGGCCGAGGAACGAGCCGCCGCTGAGCGCGACCTTGGTGAGGGGTGTCTGCTCGAAGTCCGGGGCGGAGACCTGTGCGGTGTGCACGCCCGCCGCGTCCGCGAGCTGGAAGACGGTGGGATACGGCTGCCAGACCTTCGGCGCGGTCCACGGCTTCCAGCGGAGCTGGTTCATCAGCTCGCCGGTCTCCGGGTTGCGCGCGGTGTAGCCGGGCAGTCCGTGCTCGCCGGGCGGCAGGCCCGTACCCACCGAGGCGAGCGAGGTCGCGGTGGTGGAGGGGAAGCCCGCGGTGAGCGGGCGGCCGGTGCCGCCGCGCGAGGTGGGGAGGAGCGAGTGCAGGAAGGGGGCCTCGTCGGGGTGGGCGGTGATCTGCTCCCAGCCGAGACCGTCGATCAGGAAGACGCAGTTCCGGTCGGCCGGGGTCAACTCGGGGATCGCGGCCGCGAAGCCCGGCACCCCCTGTCCGGCGACGAGCGTCGGCAGCAGATCGGCGAGCGAGCCGCTGCCGTACTCGGGGACGGGCGCGGTGTCCAGGGCAAGCGGAACGGGGTCCTGCCAGGCGGGCTGGGCCATCAGCGACCGGTCGCCGCGGTGGCGGCCGTGGCCTCGGAGAGCGACTGGGCGAAGGCGAGGGTCTGACGGACCGCGTCGGGGCCGTCACCGGCCTCGCTGACCCGCAGGCTCAGGTCGTCGGCGGTGGAGCTGCCCGTATAGCCGTGGTCGGCCTCGCAGTTGGGGTCGCCGCAGGCGGCGGGCTCCAGGTCGATCCGGGAGACCGCGCCCCAGCCGATGGTGAGGACGACCTCGCGCGGCAGGGTGCCCGGGACGTACTTCTCCGGGTCGGCCACCACCCGGCTGACCACGACGGAGGAGATCCGGTCGAGCTTGACCGACTCGGTGGAGGTGGTGGCGTGCGCCGTGGGCGAGCCGCTGTCGGCGGCCTGCTCGTCGGTGTGGCTGACGATGAACCGGTGCTCGGTCAGGACCAGCACCGTCACATGGCGGCGCACCTCGTTGGAGTCGAAGGTGGTCTCCTGGTGCACCAGGTACGAAGCGACCGGCTCCCCGCCGACGGCGGCCTCCACCGCCTCGGCCACGAGGGCCGGGTAGTAGCCGCTGCGCTCGATCGCCGCGCGCAGCCCCTGGGTCGTCGTACCGGTCTTTGCCATGAGCACCATCCTACGGCGGGCCGGTGACTGCCGGGGACGCCCCGGCAGTCACCGGTGCCCTCAGTAGTTCGGGAGGCGGCGGGGGCCGAGGTCACCACGCGGGGGCGGTGGGGCCAGCCGGACGCTCGCGCCGAGCACGGCGATGCCCTGAGGGGCCACGACCACCGGTTCCAGCGCCACGGAGACCACCTCGGGGTGGTCGTCGACCAGCCGGGACAGTCGCAGCAGCAGCTCCTCCAGCGCCGCTGTGTCCACCGGGGCGGAGCCGCGCCAGCCGAACAGCACCGGGGCCGCCTTGATCGACCGGATCAGCTCGGCGGCGTCCCGGTCGGTGACCGGGACCAGCCGGTGCGCGGTGTCGCCGAGCAGTTCGGAGGGTGCGCCCGCCAGGCCGAAGGAGAGCACGGCCCCGGCGGCCGCGTCGATGGAGGCCCGCACGACGGTGTCCACACCGCGCGGGACCATCGCCTGGACGACCGGGAGCAGTTCGGCGGGCTTGCCCAGGAGGTCGGTGAGGTCTCCGTACGCCCGGCGCAGCGCCTCCTCGTCGGCGAGGTCGAGGCGGACCCCGCCGAGGTCGGCGCGGTGGCGGAGGTGGGGTGCGGTGGTCTTCAGCGCCACCGGGTAGCCGAGCACGGCGGCCGCGGCGACGGCTGCCTCTGGGGCCGGGGCGGGGAGCGTGGGGCGTACGGGGATGCCGTAGCGGCCGAGCAGTTCGCGGGCCTCGTCGTGGGTGAGCGGGCGTCCGCGCGGGTCGGGGGCGGTGGCGAGCTGCGCCTCGATCAGGGCGGCGGCCCCGGCCTCGTCGATGGTGTCGTCGAGGAATTCGGGGACCTTGCCCGGCACGGCCGCCTGCCGTCGCCACTGGGCGTACTTCACGGCCTCGGCGAGGGCGCGTACGGCGCGTTCGGCGGCGGGGTAGGCGGGGATGCGGCCGACGCGGGCGGGCTGCGGCTGCTCGGCGCCGGTACGTGCCCCGGCCGCCGCGTCCGGCTGCTGCGCGGGGTGCCCTGCGGGCCGGTCGGCCCGGACGGCTGGGGGCGCCATGGCCGGTGATCCGGGGGCGGCGGCGGTGGGCGGGGTGGCGGGCGTTCCCGGGGAGGTGGTCGTCTCCGGGGCAGCGGCAGCGCCCGGCCCGGTGGCTGTTCCCGGGACGGTGGCTGTTCCCGGGGCAGTGGTGGGCGGGGTGGTGGTCCGGGCTGCGGCAGGTGTCGGCGGCCCGGGGCGGGGCGCGGCCGTGCTGCTCGCGGCGGCCAGGGCCTCGGCGAGGCCGCCGATCTCGACATGGACGACGGCCACCGGCTTGGCCGGGCCCCCGGCCGCGGCTCCTCGCAGGGCGGCGGCCAGCACCTCGCCGTCGCCGGATTCGGCCTCGCCGTTCTCCCCCACCCACGGGATGGCGGTGACGATCACCGCGTCGCACGTCCCGTCGGCCAGCGCCTCGGCCAGCGCGTCCCGGAAGTCCTGCGGGGAGGCTGCCGTGGTGAGGTCGCGCGGCGGGCGCGGGCGGAGCCCCTCGGCGAGGCAGGCGTCGTAGGTGAGGAGGCCGAGCGACTCGGAGTTGCCGAGGATCGCGACCCGGGGGCCCGCCGGGAGCGGCTGGTCGGCCAGGAGGAGTCCGGCATCCACCATCTCGGTCACGGTGTCGACGCGGATCACGCCCGCCTGCCGCATCAGGGCGGAGACCGTGGTGTCGGGGATGCGGCTGACGGGGACGGCATGGCCGGGCGGGCTGGTGCCGCTGTGCCGGGCGCCCTTCACGACGACGACGGGCTTCACGGCGGCGGTGCGGCGGGCGAGGCGGGTGAACTTGCGGGGGTTGCCGAGCGATTCGAGGTAGAGCAGGGCTACGTCGGTGTCCGGGTCCTCGAAGAAGTACTGGAGGAAGTCGTTGCCGGAGACATCGGCCCGGTTGCCCGCCGAGATGAACGAGGACAGCCCGGCGCCGCGCCGGTGGAGGCCGGAGAGCAGGGCGATGCCGATCGCCCCGGACTGGGTGAACAGGCCGATCCGGCCGCGGGCGGGCGACTCGGGGGCGAGGGAGGCGTTGAGCCGGACGGTCTCGGCGGTGTTGATGATGCCGAAGGCGTTCGGGCCGATGATCCGCATGCCGTACGAGCGGGCCTGGCGGACCAGTTCGCGCTGGAGCTCACGGCCCTCGGAGCCGCGTTCGGCGTACCCGGCGGAGAGGACGACGAGCCCCTGGACGCCGTGCTCCCCGCAGTCGGCGACGGCCTCGGGGACCCGGTGGGCGGGGACGGCGATGACCGCGAGGGCGACCCGCTCGTCGATCTCGCCGAGCGAGCGGTGGGCGGGGACCCCGTCGAGGGTGGTCAGGCCCTCGTCGAAGGCCCGGTTCACCGCGTACGTACGGCCGGTGAAGCCGGAGGCGAGGAGGTTGCGCAGGACGGTGCGGCCCACTCCGCCGGTGGTGCGTCCGGTACCGATCACCGCGACGGACCCGGGGTCGAGCAGGCGCTGGACCGAGCGGGCCTCGGCGCGCTGCTCGCGGCCGCGCTGGACGGCGAGGGACTTCTCGGTGGGTTCCAGGTCGAGGGTGAGGTGGACGGAGCCGTCCTCGAAGCTGCGGCGCTGGGTGTACCCGGCGTCCCGGAACACCTTGATCATTTTGTTGTTGGCGGGGAGCACCTCGGCGGCGAAACGCCGGATGCCGCGTTCACGGGCGACCGCGGCGATGTGTTCGAGCAGGGCGGAGGCGACGCCGCGGCCCTGGTGGGCGTCCTGGACGAGGAAGGCGACCTCGGCCTCGTCGGCGGGGGCGGAGGCGGGGCGGCCCCGGTCGTCGATGCGGTCGTAGCGGACCGTGCCGATGAACTCGCCGCCGATCGTGACGGCCAGTCCCACCCGGTCGACGTAGTCGTGATGGGTGAAGCGGTGCACATCCCGGTCGGATAGCCGGGGATACGGGGCGAAGAACCGGTAGTACTTCGACTCGTCGGACACCTGCTCGTAGAAGCTGACAAGTCGCTCGGCATCGTCCGTGGTGATCGGCCTGATGCGCGCGGTGCCACCGTCGCGGAGCACCACGTCCGCTTCCCAGTGGTCGGGGTACGCGTGATGCGGACTCTGCTCCGGCGTGGGCTGCATGGACAAAGCCTACGGCGGGCATCCCGGTCGCGGAGGGATCGGTGCCGGGGCAGTCTGATGAGGCCCGGCCGAGGGCGGCCGGGGCGCGGTGACCGGACGGGAGGCCGGGCACAGCACTGCGCACCGCATGAGAGACTGGTCTAGACAACCGTTGATATGTGAAGGGCAGAACCATGGCTGAGCGCCGCGTAAACGTCGGTTGGGCCGAGGGCCTGCACGCCCGCCCCGCTTCCATCTTCGTCCGTGCCGCCACGGCGTCCGGCGTCCCGGTGACGATCGCCAAGGCCGACAGCAGCCCGGTGAACGCCGCGTCCATGCTCGCCGTGCTCGGTCTGGGCGCGCAGGGCGGCGAGGAGATCGTCCTCGCGTCCGACGCGGATGACGCCGAGGCCGCTCTGGACCGGCTGGCGAAGCTGGTCGCCGAGGGACTGGAAGAGCTTCCCGAGACCGTCTGACCCGTCCCGCCCGCCCCACGGGCGATCCGTCCGCCCCCACCGGACGGAAATACGTGAGAGCCGCGACCCCTTGCCGGGGCTGCGGCTCTTTCGCTTTCCCGGAGATATCCGCGCACCGGGAATTCAGGCAACACGAATACCGCCCTCCGCAATTACTCCCCTTTGTATACGGCGCGATTGTTAATGACGGGCACTCGCGATGTTTACGCCAGGTTGCGAAGTGCTCACCCGGGGCCCGGCGGCGGCGCGGCGCCCGGGCCGGTCCGGGCGGCGGAGCCGGTGGGCCGCCACCGCGCGTTCCGCATGCTGGGCGGTGAGCGCCCTGGCCCGCTCGGCGTCGCCCCGTGCCACGGCGTCCACGATGGCGCCGTGCTCGGCCCAGGAGTCGGCCGGGCGGACCGGCTGTTCGACCGCGTACATCCAGGCGGTCTTGTGCCGGAGCTGGGTGAGCAGCGCGATCAGGCCGGGGCTGCCGGAGGCCTGGGCGAGGGTCTCGTGGAACCAGCCGCCCAGCGAGCGCAGATCCTCGCCCTCGCCCCGGCGGGCCCGCTCCTGACCGAGTCTCACCAGCCCGCGGAGCACCTTGAGGTGGGCGTCCGTACGGCGCTGGGCGGCGCGCGCGGCGCCCAGCGGCTCCAGGAGCATCCGCACCTCCAGCAGGTCGGCCGCCTCCTGCTCGGTGGGCTCGGCGACACAGGCCCCGGCGTGCCTGCGGGTGACGACGAAGCCCTCGGACTCCAGGGTGCGCAGCGCCTCGCGGACCGGGACGCGGGAGACCCCGTACCGCCGGGCCAGCAGCTCCTCGGTGAGGCGGCTACCGCGCTCGTAGACACCGGAGACGATGTCGTCACGGATTGCCGTGCATACCGAATGCGCGGGAATGCGCATGTCCGAACCTCCGCCTCAATCCCCGCGAAACGCGGCCGCCCGACGTCTGTTCCGTGACTCTATTGCAATCCGCCGGAATTTCCGACGGCAGGCCGGAATCCATGGATATCCGCTGGCCGAAGAAGGCCTGCCGCGCACCCCGGAACGAGGGATTCCGCCGGAATTGCCGAAGGCCCCGGCGGGGAGCCGGGGCCTTCGGGAAGCGGGGTGCGCGGGTGGGGTCAGACGTTCAGACCGTGGGAGCGCAGGTAGCCGACGGGGTCCATGTCGGAGCCGTAGTCGGGGGTGGTCCGGGCCTCGAAGTGCAGGTGCGGGCCGGTGGAGTTGCCGGTGGAGCCGGACAGGCCGATCTGCTGACCGGAGGCGACGCTCTGGCCGACGGAGACGCCGATCGAGGAGAGGTGGCCGTACTGGGTGTACGTGCCGTCCGCCATCCGGAGCACGATGTTGTTGCCGTACGCACCGCCCCAGCCGGCCTCGACGACCGTGCCGGCGCCGACCGCGACGACGGAGCTGCCGGAGGGGGCCATGAAGTCCACGCCGGAGTGGCTGCCGGAGGACCAGAGCGAACCGCCCGCCTTGTAGCCGGTGGTGACGTGGGATCCGGCGACCGGGAGGTGGAAGGCGTTCAGGCGGGCGCGCTCGGCGGCGCGGGCGGCGCGGGCCTTCTCCTCGCGGATCTCCTTGGCGCGGGCCTCGGCCTTGCGCTCGGCCTCCGCCCGCGCCTTGGCCTTGGCGGCCTTGGCCTTGGCTTCGGCGGCGGCCTTCGCCTTCGCCTTGGCGATCGCTTCGGCCTGCTGCCGCTGCGCCTCCGCCTGGGCGTCGATCTGCTCGGCGAGGGTGGCGTCGAGGGCGATCGCCTGGGTGAGGCCGGTGTCGACGACCTTGGGCGCCTCGGCGTCCGCGGCGAGGGCCGGAGAGGCCAGCGAGCCGAGGACTCCGGTGGTGGTCAGAGCCGCGATTCCGGCGGCCTGGGCGCTCCGGCGCGTGAGGCGGCTCGGGGCACGGTGCTTCCCGGTGGCACGGGTGAACGCCATGAAGAGGCTGATCCTTTCCTTCCCTCTCGCCTACCGGGTTAGCTGACGGGTTCGGAGCAGGAAGGTCTCCTACGGATCGCCGCGCCGGGTGTGGCGCGGATCTCCGATTCACCCCAGGGACTGCGTGGGTCCCCGGCTCCCCAGGCTCGCGCCTGACGGGGACTCGGCGATCGCTGCCCGGCGCCGCGGATGCGGCATACGGGTGACGGACAGCGGAGCCGACGCTAAGCGGGCCGCCTTCCCATCACCAAACGGACAAGGGGATTTGTCGCACATCCCACAGGGCAGACAGGAAACTTATTCACCAAAGTTGATGAACTTCCCTAATCGGGCAAAAGGGAGGACCCCGACGAACTATTGTTCGCCGAGGTCCTGTTTGCCCCGTTACAGTGCGCTTGCGTCAGCCGGTGACGACGGACACCTCTCCGATGCCGAGCGCCTTTACGGGCTCCGCGATCTGAGCGGCATCCCCGACCAGGACCGTGACCAGCCGGTCCACCGGGAAGGCGTTGACGACGGCGGCGGTCGCCTCCACCGTGCCCGTCTCGGCGAGCCGGGCGTAGAGGTGGGCCTGATAGTCGTCGGGGAGGTGCTGCTCGACCTGGTCGGCCAGGGTGCTCGCGACGGAGGCGGCGGTCTCGAACTTCAGCGGGGCGACGCCCACCAGGTTCTGCACGGCCGTCTCGCGCTCGGCGTCGGTCAGCCCCTCGGCGGCCAGCGTCCGCAGGACCTTCCAGAGGTCCTCCAGCGCCGGTCCGGTGGACTCGGTGTCCACCGAGCCGCTGATCGCGAGCATGGCCGCGCCGCCCGAGTCGGGGCCGCTGGAGCGCAGCACCTGGGCGAAGGCGCGCACACCGTAGGTGTAGCCCTTCTCCTCGCGCAGGACCCGGTCCAGCCGGGAGGTGAGGGTCCCGCCCAGGCAGTACGTGCCGAGCACCTGTGCGGGCCACACGCTCTCGTGCCGGTCGGCGCCGATCCGGCCGATCAGCAGCTGGGTCTGGACCGCGCCCGGGCGGTCCACGATGACCACACGGCCGGTGTCGTCCGCGGTGATCGGCGGGACCGGGCGGGCCTGGCCCGCGTTGCCCGACCAGTCGCCGAGGGTGTCGGCCAGCAGCTCGTCCAGGTCGATGCCGGTGAGGTCACCGACGATCACGGCGGTCGCGGTCGACGGGCGGACGTGGGCCTCGAAGAACGCGCGCACCGCGGCCGCGTCGATCCGGCGCACCGTCTCCTCGGTGCCCAGACGCGGGCGGGACATCCGGGCGGTGGCCGGGAAGAGCTCCTTGGAGAGCTGCTTGGCGGCGCGCCGGGACGGGTTGGCCTGCTCGTGCGGGATCTCGTCGAGGCGGTTGCCGACGAGGCGCTCGATCTCGCTCTCGGCGAAGGCCGGGGCTCGCAGCGCCTCGGCGACCAGACCGAGGGCCTTGGCCAGCCGGGAGGCCGGGACCTCCAGGGAGACCCGGACACCGGGGTGGTCGGCGTGCGCGTCCAGGGTGGCGCCGCAGCGCTCAAGCTCGGCGGCGAACTCCTCGGCGCTGTGCTTGTCGGTGCCCTCGGACAGCGCCCGCGACATGATCGTGGCCACGCCGTCCAGGCCCTCGGGCTCGGCCTCCAGCGGCGCGTCCAGGAAGATCTCCACGGCGACGACCTGCTGGCCGGGGCGGTGGCAGCGCAGCACGGTCAGCCCGTTGGGCAGGGCGCCTCGCTCGGGTGCGGGAAAGGCCCACGGCCGGGCGGCGCCCGGGGTCGGCTGCGGGTGGTAGTCCATGGCTACTCCAGTCACGGCGGCGTCGCTCACTTGTCCGCCCCCTCGGGTGCTTCGGTGCCTGCCGTGTCCTCGACGGCCCCGTCGTCCTCGGCCGGCTCGATGGGCTCGTAGACCAGCACCGCCCGGTTGTCGGGGCGCAGGGCCGCCCGCGCCGCCTCGCGCACCTCCTCCGCGGTGATGTCCAGGACTCGTCCCACGGCGCTCAGGGCGAGCTGCGGGTCGCCGAACAGGACCGCGTAGCGGCACAGTTCGTCGGCGCGGCCCGCGACCGTCCCCAGGCGGTCCAGCCACTCGCGCTCCAACTGGGCCTGCGCGCGCTCCATTTCCTCCGGGGTGGGCCCCTCGGCGGCGAACCGGGCCAGCTCCTCGTCGACCGCGGCCTCGATCTGCTCCACCTCGACCCCGCCGGAGGTCTTCACATCCAGCCAGCCCAGCGAGGGCGCACCGGCGAGCCGCAGCAGCCCGAAGCCTGCCGCCACCGCCGTACGGTCGCGGCGGACCAGGCGGTTGTGCAGGCGGGAGGACTCGCCGCCGCCGAGCACGGTCAGCGCCAGGTCGGCCGCGTCACAGGCGCGGGTGCCGTCGTGCGGGAGGCGGTAGGCGGCCATCAGCGCACGCGCCGGGACCTCTTCGTGGACCACTTCGCGCAGCTGCTCGCCGATGATCTCGGGCAGGGTGCCGTCGCGCGGCGGCTGCTTGCCGTCGTGGGACGGGATGGAGCCGAAGTACTTCTCGACCCAGGCGAGGGTCTGCTCGGGGTCGATGTCCCCGACGATGGAGAGCACCGCGTTATTGGGCGCGTAGTACGTACGGAAGAACGCGCGGGCGTCCTCCAGGGTGGCCGCGTCCAGGTCGGCCATGGAGCCGATCGGGGTGTGGTGGTACGGGTGGCCCTCGGGGTAGGCGAGGGCGGTGAGCTTCTCGAACGCTGTGCCGTAGGGCACGTTGTCGTAACGCTGGCGCCGTTCGTTCTTGACGACGTCGCGCTGGTTCTCCATGGACTCCTCGTCGAGCGCGGCGAGGAGGGAGCCCATACGGTCGGCTTCCAGCCACAGGGCCAGCTCCACCTGGTGGGTGGGCATGGTCTCGAAGTAGTTGGTCCGCTCGAAGCTGGTCGTCCCGTTGAGCGAGCCGCCGGCCCCCTGGACGAGCTCGAAGTGGCCGTTCCCCTTGACCTGGCCCGAGCCCTGGAACATCAGGTGCTCGAAGAGGTGAGCCAGGCCGGTGCGTCCCTTGACCTCGTGGCGTGAGCCGACGTCGTACCAGAGGCAGACCGCGGCGACCGGGGTCAGATGGTCCTCGGAGAGCACCACACGCAGGCCGTTGGCCAGGCGGTGCTCGGTCGCTGTCAAGCCGCCGGAGCCGGCCTGTGCGGTGGCCGTGTGACCCATGGGCATGTACGTCCCTTCGATCGCGATACTGGACTTCCTGACCGGTACTTCCTGCCAGACCTGCCACTCTAAGCAAGCGCACCGGCACCTGGCGAAGTTCCCGTTCCGCGGAAGTTTCCGTCGATGGTGCCTCAGGCCGCGCCGCCTCGGACCGCTTCGGACGGGTCGAGGTCCGCGTTGTCGGTGCGGCGGTCCACAATGGTCCGCATCAGTACTCCAGGTTGTCCGATCAGAATCCGTGTATCCGAGAAGGAGTCGCAGCCGCGATGGCCCGCCGTAGCATGAAGACCCCGCCGCCGGACGACTTCGAGGAGAAGATCCTCGACATCGACGTCGTCGACGAAATGCAGGGCTCCTTCCTTGAGTACGCGTACTCGGTGATCTACTCCAGGGCCCTGCCCGACGCCCGCGACGGCATGAAGCCGGTGCACCGGCGCATCGTCTCCCAGATGAACGAGATGGGGCTGCGCCCCGACCGCGGCTATGTGAAGTGCGCCCGCGTCGTCGGCGAGGTCATGGGCAAGCTGCACCCCCACGGAGACGCGTCGATCTACGACGCCCTGGTGCGGATGGCGCAGCCCTTCTCGATGCGGCTGCCCCTGGTCGACGGGCACGGCAACTTCGGCTCCCTCGGCAACGACGACCCGCCGGCCGCCATGCGGTACACCGAGTGCCGGATGGCCGACGCCACGTCGTTGATGACCGAGGCGATCGACGAGAACACCGTCGATTTCCAGTCGAACTACGACGGTCAGGAGCGCGAGCCGGTCGTCCTGCCGGCGGCCTACCCCAACCTCCTGGTCAACGGGGTGTCCGGGATCGCCGTGGGCATGGCGACCAACATGCCCCCGCACAACCTGGGCGAGGTCATCGCCGCCGCCCGGCACCTGATCAAGCACCCGGGCGCCGACGTCGAGACGCTGATGCGTTTCGTCCCCGGACCCGACCTGCCCACCGGCGGCCGGATCGTCGGCCTGTCCGGCATCAAGGACGCGTACACCGCGGGCCGCGGCACGTTCAAGATCCGTGCCACCGTCTCCGTGGAGAACGTGACGGCCCGCCGCAAGGGTCTCGTCGTCACCGAACTGCCCTTCACCGTCGGCCCGGAGAAGGTGATCGCCAAGATCAAGGACCTCGTCTCGGCGAAGAAGCTCCAGGGCATCGCGGACGTGAAGGACCTCACCGACCGGGCGCACGGACTGCGCCTGGTCATCGAGGTGAAGAACGGCTTCGTGCCGGAAGCGGTGCTGGAGCAGCTCTACAAGCTGACGCCGATGGAGGAGTCCTTCGGCATCAACAACGTGGCGCTGGTCGACGGCCAGCCCCTCACCCTCGGGCTCAAGGAGCTGCTGGAGGTCTATCTCGACCACCGCTTCGAGGTCGTGCGCCGCCGCAGCGAGTTCCGCCGCACCAAGCGCCGCGACCGGCTGCATCTGGTCGAGGGTCTCATCGTCGCGCTGCTCGACATCGACGAGGTCATCCGGATCATCCGGGACAGCGACAACTCGGCGCAGGCGAAGGAGCGCCTGATGGCTCACTTCTCGCTGAGCGAGATCCAGACGCAGTACATCCTGGACACCCCGCTGCGCCGGCTCACCCGCTTCGACCGGATCGAGCTGGAGAGCGAGCGGGACAAGCTCAACGGCGAGATCGAGGCGCTGACCGCGATCCTGGAGTCGGACGCGGAGCTGCGCAAGCTGGTCTCCTCGGAGCTGGCCGCCGTGGCGAAGAAGTTCGGCACGGACCGGCGCACGGTGCTGCTGGAGTCGGCCGGTTCGCAGATCGCCTCCGTGCCTCTGGAGGTGGCGGACGACCCGTGCCGGGTGCTGCTCTCCTCGACGGGCCTGCTGGCCCGCACGGCGAACGCGGAGCCGGTGGAGATCTCCGAGGACGCCCGGCGGACCAAGCACGACGTGATCGTGTCGGCGGTGGCGGCGACGGCGCGCGGCGATGTCGGGGCGGTGACCTCCACCGGGCGGCTGCTGCGGCTCTCGGTGATCGACCTGCCGCAGCTGCCGGACACCCACGCGGAGCCGAACCTCTCGGGCGGCGCGCAGATCTCCGAGTTCCTGACGCTGGAGGCGAACGAGGAGCTGATCTGCCTCACCACCCTCGACGAGGCCTCGCCGGGCTTGGCGATCGGCACGCTCCAGGGTGTGGTGAAGCGCGTCGTGCCGGACTATCCGGCCAACAAGGACGAGCTGGAGGTCATCACCCTCAAGGACGGTGACCGCATCGTGGGCGCGACCGAGCTGCGTACGGGCGAGGAGGACCTGGTCTTCATCACCTCCGACGCCCAGCTCCTGCGCTACCCGGCGGGCTCCGTGCGGCCGCAGGGGCGGGCCGCCGGAGGCATGGCGGGCGTCAAGCTGGGGGCCGGGGCCGAGGTGCTGTCCTTCACGGCGGTGGACCCTGCGGCGGACGCGGTCGTGTTCACGGTGGCCGGTTCACACGGCACGCTCGACGACTCGGTGCTGACGTGCAAGCTCACCCCGTTCGACCAGTATCCGCGCAAGGGCCGGGCGACCGGCGGGGTGCGCTGCCAGCGGTTCCTGAAGGGCGAGGACGTCCTGGTCTTCGCCTGGGCGGGCGCCACCCCGGCGAGGGCCGCCCAGAAGAACGGCTCCCCGGCGAAGCTGCCGGAGCCCGACCCGAGGCGCGACGGTTCGGGCACGCCGCTGCTCCAGCCGGTGGCCGTGATCGCGGGTCCCCCGCTGTAGGCCCCTCTTCCGTACGGTGGGAAGCGGCCCGGGGGTGTCACACCTCCGCGGCCGCTTCCCGCACGTCCACGGGATCGGCTTCCGGTACGTCCACGGGGTCCGGTTCCTGGTGCACGTACCGGAGCACGCCCCACATCCCGCGTTCGGCGTCAGGGGTGTCCAGGCCATCGGCCAGGGCCTGCTCCGGGTTCTCGACCCGGCAGGCGGCCAGCCCCTCCCGGAGCGCCTCGGCGTCGATGCCCGCGCCGATCATGACGAGCTGGGTGAGCCGCGGTTCGCCCCGCGCCCACGGCTGCGGCACGAACCGGAGGAACCGGCCGACCGCGTGCAGCGCGTACTTGTTGTGCCGGTCGCCGGCGCCGAAGTCCGCGAACCCCTTGATCCGGTAGAGGCCTTCGGGCCGGGAGTCCAGGAACGCGATGAAGCGGCGCGGGTCCATGGGGACGTCCGAGGTGAACTCGACGCTCTCGTACGCCGCGTGAAGATGGCCGGCGTGGTCCTCATGCCCCTCGCACCCCTCCTCCCGCAGCAGATCCTCGAAGGTCAGCTGACGGGTCTCCTCCTCGCCGTCGGGCCGCAGCGCGGGGTCGAAGAGCAGCTCGGGGTCGATCCGGCCGTGCTCGGCGGAGATCACGGCGGCGGGCCCGCTCAGCGCCGCGACCCGTTCGCGCAGCTCCTCGTGTTCCGTCGCGCCGATCCGGTCGGTCTTGTTCAGCACGACGAGGTCCGCGACGGTGAGATGACGGTCGAGCTCGGGGTGGCGCTCCCGGGTGCGGTCGAACTCCGCCGCGTCGACGACCTCGACGAGACCTCCGTACAGGATGTGCGGGTTGTCGCTGGCCAGCAGCATGCGGACGAGTTCCTGGGGTTCGGCCAGGCCGCTCGCCTCGATGACGATCACGTCCAGCCGGGCGGAGGGCCGGGTGAGCGTCTCCAGGAAGGTGTCGAGTTCGCTCGCGTCGACCGCGCAGCACAGGCAGCCGTTGCCCAGCGAGACCGTCGAGCCGACCTGACCCGAGACGGTCATGGCGTCGATCTCGATGGCCCCGAAGTCGTTGACGATCACACCGATCCGGGTGCCCGCCCGGTTGCGGAGGAGGTGGTTGAGGAGCGTGGTCTTGCCGGAGCCGAGGAAGCCCGCCAGGACGACGACCGGGATCTGCGGGGTACGGGGCGGGGTCAACGGGAGCGCCTTCCTGGGTTTCGTCGGTTTCGTCGTCCGGGGCGCGGGGGCCGGTCAGCCGCACATCAGCGACGGATCACCGGGAATTCTCGCGCGGCGGCTGGGCGGTGGAGCCGCCCACCACCAGCTCCGGTTCGAAGAGCAGCTCGTCCGAGGGTACGGGCCGCCCGCGAAGACCACACCGGAGACCTGCTGCTGGAGAAGCAGCTCGACGTAGTCCGCCTCGGAGACACCGCCCTTGGCCCGGGTGCAGAGCACCCGGGCCAGTCCCCGCTGGGCGAGCGCGCCGCCGACCACTTCGGTGAAGGCCGGGAAGACGGGGTTCCGCAGCTCGGGCAGGACCAGGCCGACCAGCCGGGCCCGTTCGCCGCGCAGCTGGGTCGGGCGCTCGTATCCGAGGACGTCCAGCGCGCAGAGAACGGCCTGCCTGGTGGCGCCGCAGACGCCCGGCTTACCGTGAGGCACGCCGGTGGGCAAGGGGGTACGCCCGTCGAATGCCGGGCCAGGCCTCCGCCTGCCCCTCGGATTTCTGCCACACCGATTCGGCCTCTACCGTTCGTACGATGAACGCCCCACCGTCCCCCGGCCGGGGACCGCTCCGGTTCGGCTGGCCGCAGCGGGTCTTCTCCCAGGTGCTGCTGATGCAGCTGGCCGTCATCACCGGCGTCACCGTCCTGGTCACCGGCCTGTTCCTGGCCCCGCTGAGCGCGCAGCTGGACGACCAGGCGATGCGCCGTGCGCTGGCCATCGCCCAGAGCACGGCCGCCCAGCCGGGGATCGTCGAGGGCCTGAGCACCACGGAGCCGTCGGAGCGGGGGCGTGTGCAGCGGGCCGCCGAGCGGGTCAGGCGGGCCACCGGCGCGGAGTACGTCGTCGTCATGGACCGGCGGGGCGTGCGCTGGTCGCATCCCGAGGCCCGGCGGATCGGGGAGGTCGTCTCCACCGACCCCTCTGACGCGCTGCGCGGCCGCGAGGTGATGGAGATCGACAGCGGGACCCTCGGCCGCTCGGCGCGGGGCAAGGTGCCGCTGTTCGGCCCCTCCGGCGAGGTGGTCGGAGCGGTGTCGGTCGGCATCGAGTACGACAGCGTCCGCTCCCGCCTCCTCGGGGCGATCCCGGGGCTGCTCGCGTACGCGGGCACCGCCCTGGCCGTCGGCGCCCTCGCCGCGTACCTGATCTCCCGCCGTCTGCAACGGCAGACCCATGACCTGGCGTTCTCCGACATCTCCGCGCTGCTGACCGAACGCGAGGCCATGCTGCACGGAATCCGCGAGGGCGTCGTCGCGCTCGACGGGACCGGACGCATCCGGCTGCTCAACGACGAGGCTCAGCGGCTGCTCGGCCTCGGCCCGGAGGCGGCGGGGCGGCCGCTGGACGAGGTGCTGGACGGCGGCCGGACCGCGGACGTACTGGCCGGGCGCGTGGTCGGCGACGATCTGCTGGCAGTACGGGGCAGCCGCGTGCTGCTGGCCAACCGGATGTCCACGGACGACGGCGGAGCCGTGGTCACCCTGCGCGACCGGACCGAGCTGGAGCGCCTCGGCCGGGAACTCGACTCCACCACCGGGCTGATCGACGCCCTGCGCGCCCAGGACCATGAGCACGCGAACCGGCTGCACACGCTGCTCGGGCTGCTGGAGCTGGAGATGCACGAGGACGCGATGGAGTTCGTCACGGAGGTGGTGGGTGTCCACCGGGCGACGGCGGAGCAGGTCACGGAGAAGGTCCGGGACCCGTTGCTGGCGGCCCTGCTCGTCGGCAAGACCACGGTCGCCGCCGAGCGCGGCGTCTCGCTGCGGGTGGCGCCCGGCACGCTGCTCCCGGACCGGGTGATCGACCCCCGGGGCCTGGTCACGGTGGTCGGCAACCTCGTCGACAACGCCACCGACGCGGCAGCCGGATCGGACGGGGCGAGGATCGAGGTCGGACTGCGCGTCGAGGGCCGTACGGTAGTGCTGCGGGTGCATGACAGCGGACCCGGCATCCCGCCGGAGCGGCATGCGTCGATCTTCACGGAGGGCTGGTCCACCAAGGACGTCCCGGCACACGGCAAACGCGGCCTGGGGCTCGCCCTCGTACGGCGGCTGGCGGAGCGGCAGGGAGGCAGTGTGACGGTCTCCGGGGCCGAGGAGGGCGGCGCGGTGTTCACCGTCGTGCTCCCGGAGGCACTGGCCGAACCGGAACCCGAGCCGACGGCTCCGGGCACGACGGCCCGCACAGCCACGACGGGAGAGAACCGGTGATCCAGGTGCTGATCGTGGACGACGACGTCCGGGTGGCACAGATCAACGCGGCGTACGTCGCCAAGGTCCCCGGCTTCCGGGTGACCGCGCGGGCCCACTCGGCCGCCGAGGCGCTGGCCGGGGTCGAGGAGGTCCCGGTGGACCTGATCCTGCTGGACCACTACCTCCCCGACCGCAACGGCCTCGCCGTCGTACGGGAACTGCGCCGCCTCGGCCGTCAGGTCGACGTGATCATGGTGACCGCCGCGCGCGATGTGGCCACCGTGCAGGACGCGATGCGGCACGGCGCGCTCCAGTACCTGGTGAAGCCGTTCACGTACGCGGGCCTGCGCTCCAAGCTGGAGGCGTACGCCGCCCTGCGGCAGGCGCTCGACGGGGGTGGGGAGGCCGAACAGGCCGAGGTCGACCGGCTGTTCGGGGCGCTGTGGGCGGCGGGCGAGCCGGACCTCCCCAAGGGCCACTCCCCCACCACCGCCGGACTCGTGAGGCAGGCCCTGCGCGGCGCCGATGGCCCTCTCTCGGCTCAGGAGATCGCGGACAGCGCCGGAATGAGCCGGCAGACGGCCCAGCGCTATCTGAAACTGCTGGAGCGCACCGGCAAGGTTCGGCTGACGCTTCGTTACGGCGAGACGGGCCGCCCGGAACACCGCTACGCCTGGTCCGCGGGCTGAAGCCCCTCGCTGGTCCCCGGGTTGAGCCCTGCCCGGCGGTCGGGCCGGCCCGTCCGGCCCCGCCCTACGCCGCGCCCGCCCCCGTCAGCGCCCGGACCTCCGTCTCGGCGTGCTTGGCCGCGTCCGGCTTCTCGCGCGAGGTGACCGTACCGAGCCAGCCCGCCAGGAAGCCGAGGGGGATCGAGACGAGGCCCGGATTCTCCAGCGGGAAGAGCTGGAAGTCGGCTCCGGGGAACAGGGACGTGGGGCTGCCCGAGACGACGGGTGAGACCAGGACCAGGACGACCGCCGGGATCAGGCCCCCGTACACCGCCCAGACCGCGCCCCGGGTGGTGAAGCCGCGCCAGAACAGGGAGTAGAGCAGGGCCGGGAGGTTCGCCGACGCGGCCACGGCGAAGGCGAGGCCCACCAGGAAGGCGACGTTCAGATCCTGGGCGAGCAGGCCGAGGCCGATCGCCACCACGCCGATGACCGCGGCGGCCACGCGTGCCACGGCCACCTCGCCGTACTGCTTGCGCCCCGGGCGGTGGAGCGAGGCGTAGAGGTCATGGGCGACGGAGGCGGAGGAGGCGAGCGTGATCCCGGCGACGACGGCCAGGATCGTGGCGAAGGCGATGGCGGCGACCACGGCGAAGAGAACCGTTCCGCCGGTGGAACCCTCGCCTCCGCCCAGGTTCAGGGCGAGCAGCGGGACGGCGGTGTTGCCGGCCCCGTTCGAGGCGCGGACCTCGGCGGAGCCGACGAGGGCGGCGGCGCCGAACCCGAGCACGATCGTCATCAGGTAGAAGCTGCCGATGAGGCCGATGGACCAGACCACCGACCGGCGGGCGGCGCGGGCGGTCGGCACGGTGTAGAAGCGCGACAGGATGTGCGGCAGCCCCGCCGTGCCGAGGACCAGGGCGACGCCCAGGCTGATGAAGTCGAAGCGGGAGGTCCAGTCGCCGCCGTAGCGGAGGCCCGGGGCGAGGAAGTCCTTGCCGTGGCCGCTGCGTTCGGCGGCGGTGTTCAGCAGGCTGTTGATGTCACCGCGGAAGTGGACCAGGACGAGGGCCGTGAGGGTTACGGCCCCGGCCATCAGCAGGACCGCCTTGACGATCTGGATCCAGGTGGTGGCACGCATGCCGCCGAACGACACGTAGACCACCATGAGCGCGCCGACGCCGACGACCGTCCAGGACCGGGCGGTGCCGCTCGTCCCGCCGAGCAGCAGGGCCACCAGGGAGCCCGCGCCGACCATCTGGGCGACGAGGTAGAGCACGGAGACGGTGACGGACGAGGTGCCGAGCGCGGTGCGCACCGGGCGCTCCGCCATCCGCGCGGCGACAACGTCGGCGATGGTGAACCGGCCGCAGTTGCGGACCAGTTCGGCGACGAGCAGCAGGACCACCAGCCAGGCGACGAGGAAGCCGACGGAGTAGAGCATGCCGTCGTAGCCGAAGAGTGCGATCAGGCCGGAGATCCCGAGGAAGGAGGCCGCCGACATGTAGTCGCCCGCGATGGCGAATCCGTTCTCCATGGGCGAGAACAGCCGTCCGCCGGCGTAGAACTCCTCGGCGGAGCCCTGCCGGTTGCGGCTGACCCAGGTGGTGATGAAGAGCGTCACCGCGACGAACGCGCTGAACAGGAGCAGGGCCAGTGTCTGGTGGTCGCCTCTCAACGTACGGGCCCCCTCGTCATCTCCTGGCCCAGGCCTCTGGCCATGTTCTGTCCGAGTCCCCTCGTCATCTCCTGGGTGTCCCACCGCAGGTCGAGTGCGGCCCGGTCCCTGCGGAGCCGCGCGTGCCGTGCGTACGCCCAGGTCAGCAGGAAGGTGGTGAGGAACTGGCCGAGCCCAGCCACCATCGCCACATTGACCGCGCCGACGACCGGGCGGGCCATCAGCTCGGGCGCACTGGTCGCGGCGACGACGTAGGCGAGATACCAGAGGAGGAAGGCGAGGGCGGCGGGCACCACGAAGCGGCGGTAGCGGCGGCGCACCTCGCGGAAGGCGGCGCTGCGGTGCACTTCCAGATAGATGTCGGCCGCGCTGGGGGCCGCATCCGGCCCCGCCGCGCCGTCCTCGTCGCCCCAGCCCGAGACCGGCACGTCGTCCCACGGGTCGTCGAGCCGCACTCCTGCGGCCTTCGGCCCTGCTTCCTTCTCCACCGCGCAACTCCCCTGGTCCACGGACCCCTTCGGCCGCATACCCAACCATGGGCCGCTCGGGAAGATCCCCGGCGCGCCATTCGCCCGGCTTCACCCCTTCAGGTGACAGAAGTCCCGGACGGCTGCGCGAATCCCGGGAACACGCCCGGCCCCCGCCCCGGTGGTCCGGGAGCGGGGGCCGGGCGGACCCACGAGGGTCAGGCGTCGATGCGCGAGCGGTCCAGGGTGGCCGCCGAGCTGGTGATGAACTCCTTGCGGGGCGCGACCTCGTTGCCCATCAGCAGGTCGAAGACCTGCTCGGAGGATTCCAGGTCCCCGATGTTGATGCGCCGCAGGGTGCGGTGGCGCGGGTCCATCGTCGTCTCGGCCAGCTGGTCGGCGTCCATCTCGCCCAGGCCCTTGTAGCGCTGGATCGACTCCTTGATCCGGACGTTCTTGCGCTGGAACTCCAGGAGGGTCTGGCGCAGCTCGCTGTCGGAGTAGGTGTAGACGTACTTGTCCTGCCCCTTCTTGGGCTGGACCAGCTCGATCCGGTGGAGCGGCGGCACCGCGGCGAAGACCCGTCCGGCCTCGACCATCGGGCGCATGTAGCGCTGGAAGAGGGTCAGCAGCAGGCAGCGGATGTGGGCGCCGTCGACGTCGGCGTCCACCAGCAGGACGATCTTCCCGTAGCGCGCGGCGTCGATGTCGAAGGTCCGCCCGGACCCGGCTCCTATGACCTGGATGATCGCACCGCACTCGGCGTTCTTGAGCATGTCCGAGACGGACGACTTCTGTACGTTGAGGATCTTTCCGCGGATCGGCAGCAGCGCCTGGAACTCGCTGTTCCGGGCCAGCTTGGCGGTGCCGAGCGCCGAGTCGCCCTCGACGATGAAGAGCTCACTGCGCTCGACGTCGTCGCTGCGGCAGTCGGCGAGCTTGGCGGGCAGCGAGGAGGATTCCAGCGCGGTCTTGCGCCGCTGGGCGTCCTTGTGCTGCCGGGCCGCGATCCGGGTGCGGGCGGCGGCGACCGCCTTCTCCAGGACCGCCCGGGCCTGGGCCTTGGCATCCCGCTTGGTGGAGGTCAGGAAGGCCTTGAGCTCCTTGGCGACCACGTTGGCCACGATCCGGTTGGCCGCCGAGGTGCCGAGCACCTCCTTGGTCTGCCCCTCGAACTGCGGCTCCGCCAGCCGTACGGTGACGACGGCCGTGAGCCCTTCGAGGGCGTCGTCCTTGACGACGTCGTCCTCGGCGACCCGCAGCATCTTCGCGGAGCGCAGCGCCTCGTTCACCGTCTTGGTGAGGGAGCGCTCGAAGCCGCTGACGTGGGTGCCGCCCTTGGGGGTGGCGATGATGTTGACGAAGGACCGGACGGTGGTGTCGTAGCCGGTGCCCCAGCGCAGCGCGATGTCGACGCCGAGCTCGCGGGTGACCTCGGTGGCGGTCATGTGGCCGAGGTCGTCGAGGACGGGAACGGTCTCCTTGAAGGTGCCCGTGCCGGTCAGCCGCTGGACGTCGCAGACGGCCTTGTCCTGGGCGAGGTACTCGCAGAACTCGCTGATGCCGCCGTCGAAACGGAACGTCTCTTCGGTCTTGCCCTCGCCGTCGAGCCCCCGCTCGTCGCGGACGATGATCGTGAGGCCGGGGACGAGGAAGGCCGTCTGGCGGGCCCGCTGGTAGAGCGTCTCCAGGTTGAGCTTGGCGTCCTTGAGGAAGATCTGGCGGTCCGCCCAGTACCGCACCCGGGTACCCGTGCGGGTCTTGGGGACGCGCTTGCCCTTGCGCAGGCCGTTGGCCGGGTCGAACGGGCTGTCCGGCCCCTGCTCGGTGAACATGCCGGGGACGCCGCGCCGGAAGCTGATGGAGTGGGTCGCGCTGTTGCGGTCGACCTCGACGTCCAGGCGGGCGGAGAGTGCGTTGACCACGGAGGCGCCGACGCCGTGGAGGCCCCCGGAGGCCGCGTAGGAGCCGCCGCCGAACTTGCCTCCGGCATGCAGCTTGGTCATGACGACCTCGATGCCGGAGAGCCCGGTCTTGGGCTCGACGTCGACCGGGATGCCGCGGCCGTTGTCCCGGACCTCCACGGAGGCGTCGTCGTGGAGGATGACCTCGATCTGGTCGCAGTAGCCGCCCAGCGCCTCGTCGACGGAGTTGTCGATGATCTCCCAGAGGCAGTGCATGAGACCGCGGCTGTCGGTGGACCCGATGTACATCCCGGGGCGCTTGCGGACGGCCTCCAGCCCTTCGAGGACGAGGAGGTGCCGCGCGGTGTAGTTGGAGCTGTCCCGGTCGCCGCCTGCTGCGGCCAGCATCGCGGTGGACGGCACGGACGTTTCGGCGGTCACGCGGTTCGCTCCTCGCTGAATTTCATCTGGGGCCCCGGTGGGTATCGGGCTGGGCTTCGGTTGCCGCTGAGAGCCTACAGAGGCCTGGTAGAGCGGTTGTAACGCCACCCTCGGGGAATCCTCATGCTAGTCGAGCCTCATCCAGGCTCGCATGGATGTTCGATCATTCGTTGGAGTGACGTGCACATCACGTTCCCTTCGACGCATGAACCATTTAGGCTCCGGGCACGTCCTCATGAACAAACCGGCAAGCCGGCCGGCGGGACACACCCCCAAGACAAGCAATGCGAAACCGTAGCGCTCCGCATACGGCACATTCGCCGCCAACCGGCAACAGACAGCCACACCGAGAAGAAGTTTCGAAGAAAAGCCACGAGCGGGAACGTTTTCGGCCTGGTTGGATGTTGACCCTGGTACGACAGCTCGTCGAGCTAGAGAAGAGGCGACGTGACTACTGTTCTGACCCCCGCGAGCCCGCTGACCGCAGCAGACCGCTGTGACCGTTGCGGCGCCCAGGCCTATCTGCGCGTCGTCCTGATCAGCGGCGGTGAACTGCTTTTCTGCGCCCACCACGGACGCAAGTTCGAGCCGGAACTCAAGAAGATCGCCGCGGAAATACAGGATGAGACGGATCGGCTCACCGCCGTGCAGACGGCCGCCGCCGACGAGGACCAACACTGACACCTCGCATCCACGACGAGCCAGGGGCTGGTCCAGGACCAGCCGACGGGCGGCTCCCCCACCGGGGGAAGCCGCCCGTTCTCGTCGTATCCGCGGCTCTCACCGTCCCCGCGTATCCGCAGTTCTCGCCGTCTCCGCGCCGGGCGGGCCGCTTCAGATGCGGCCCGCGGCCCACTCCAGGGCGGCCGAGACCCGCGTGTACACCCCGGGGCTGCCCGCCCGGCCGCAGCCGCTGCCCCATGACACCAGGCCGACGAGCCGCCCACGGGCCACCAGCGGCCCTCCGCTGTCCCCCTGGCACGCGTCCCGGCCCCCCACGGGTTCGCCCGCGCAGAGCATCGCCGAGGCGTCGTACGTACCCTCCCTGCCGCCCGGGTAGGCTCGCGCGCAGTCGCGGTCCGGCAGGACATGGACCCGCGCGGAGCGCAGTACGGAGGAGTAGGTGCCGCTGCCCGTCGTGTCACCCCACCCGTAGACGTCGGCGGCCGTCCCGGCCCGGTAGGCGGCGTCCCCGGCCCGCGCCATCGGGATGACGCTGCTCCTGGGCAGCGCCCGGGCCAGGGTCAGCACCGCGAGGTCGCCGGCGTTGGAGCCGGGGTCGTACGCCGGATTCACCCAGATGTCCCGGACCGGGGTCTCCAGTCCGCCGGAATCGCTCAGCCGCTCGCGCCCCGAGATGACCAGCAGGTCCTTCACCCGGTTCGCCGGTCCGCCGAGCGCCTCGTCACCCAGACAGTGGGCGACCGTCAGGATCTTCGTGGGCGCCACGGCGACCCCGCCGCAGAACTGGCCGGACCGCGCTCCCCCGAACCTGTCACGGCTCGACAGGGCCACCACCCAGGGGCTGTCCGCCACGGGTGTGGGCTGCCCGCCGACGATGATGCTGTCCGCGGCTGCCGGGGCAGGGGAGGCGAGCGGCAGCACGGCCGTCGCGGCGGCCAGGGCCAGCACCCCGGTCAGAGCACGGACTACGGAACGGGGCATGGAGGCTCCTGACGCTGAGGTGAAAGACAATCCACCCAGCGTGATCCAGGCTCCCGCTGTCCGCACCCGAGGACACGCCGGAGGGCCCGGATCCCCTGGGGGGTTCCGGGCCCTCGGCCGGTCGTTCTCGTGCTCGGCCGTCCTCGCGCTCGACCGAGGTACTCGCGACTCCTAGTCGAGGTAGTCGCGCAGAACCTGCGAGCGCGAGGGGTGGCGAAGCTTCGACATCGTCTTCGACTCGATCTGACGGATGCGCTCGCGCGTCACGCCGTAGACCTTGCCGATCTCGTCCAGCGTCTTGGGCTGACCGTCGGTGAGTCCGAAGCGCATCGAGACCACGCCGGCCTCACGCTCGGAGAGCGTGTCGAGCACCGAGTGCAGCTGCTCCTGGAGGAGCGTGAAGCTGACCGCGTCCGCCGGGACGACGGCCTCGGAGTCCTCGATCAGGTCACCGAACTCGCTGTCGCCGTCCTCGCCGAGCGGGGTGTGCAGCGAGATCGGCTCGCGGCCGTATTTCTGGACCTCGATGACCTTCTCGGGGGTCATGTCGAGCTCCTTGGCCAGCTCCTCCGGGGTGGGCTCACGGCCCAGGTCCTGGAGCATCTGGCGCTGCACACGCGCGAGCTTGTTGATGACCTCGACCATGTGCACCGGAATGCGGATGGTGCGGGCCTGGTCGGCCATGGCGCGGGTGATCGCCTGACGGATCCACCAGGTGGCGTACGTGGAGAACTTGTAGCCCTTGGTGTAGTCGAACTTCTCCACCGCGCGGATCAGACCGAGGTTGCCCTCCTGGATCAGGTCCAGGAAGAGCATGCCGCGACCGGTGTAACGCTTGGCCAGGGAGACCACCAGACGGAGGTTGGCCTCCAGGAGGTGGTTCTTGGCGCGGCGGCCGTCCTCGGCGATGATCTCCAGCTCGCGCTTGAGCTTCGGCGCGAGCTTGTCGGCGTTCGCCAGCTTGTCCTCGGCGAAGAGACCGGCCTCGATGCGCTTGGCGAGCTCGACCTCCTGCTCGGCGTTGAGGAGGGGAACCTTGCCGATCTGCTTCAGGTAGTCCTTGACCGGGTCGGCGGTGGCGCCGGCTACGGCGACCTGCTGGGCAGGTGCGTCGTCATCGTCGTCGTCGGAGAGGACGAAGCCCTTGTTCTCGCCCTCGCCCTCCTCTTCCTCGCCCTTGCCGGCCTTGACTTCCTCGACCGCCTCGTCGCCGTCGAGGAGCTCGTCGTCCTGCTTGCCGGACTTCTTCGCCGCTGTCTTCTTGGCCACCGTCTTCTTCGCGGCGGTCTTCTTTGCAGCCGTCTTCTTGGCGGCGGTCTTCTTGGCCGGAGCGGCCACGACGGCGTCATCGGCCACCGCACCCGCGCTCTCGGCCGTCGGCGCGGCGGTGGCCGCGACGGTCCTGGTCACGGCGGTCTTCGCCGCGACAGTCTTGGTGGCGGTGCGCTTGACCGGGCTCTTCGCTGCGACGCTCTTGCGGGCGCGCTTCGGCGACTCCGCGGCACTGACCATCAGCGTCACACCCTCTTCCTCGAGGATCTGGTTGAGGCTGCGCAGAACGTTCTTCCACTGGGTTGGCGGAATCTGGTCAGCCTCGAAGGCCCGACGCACGTCATCGCCGGCGATCTGCCCATCAGCCTTTCCCCGCTCGATGAGCGCCATCACAGACTCGGACTCGGCGATCTCCGGCGGGAGCGTACGGGATGTGCTGGCCGACACGAACAACCTCTCGGAACGATGGAAACGGCTTCCGGCCCCGCCCTGGAGAGGGCTGGAACCGACGACCGTCGACTGGGGATGTCGCCGACGGCGCGGGTTTGGCCTCAGAACTGCACAGCGCCCTCAGGGCCTGCTGTATTCCTTCCGCGGCGGTCACCTCTTAAGTCATCGCGCTGCTTCGAGGAGTGTTACGCCCAATCCGCGTGGCCCGAGTCACACCTCATTCGCGACCAACCGACCCAGGGATGACATCTCCCCACAATTGTGCCGCCGGACCCGTGCGGTCCGGCGGCACAGGGCCCCGGCGCCCCGGCCGTGCTTCGGTCAGTGCTCGCGCGGCGCGGGCACCACACGCTCGACGTCGGGGTGGACGACGAGCAGCTGCCGCATGGCCGACTCGGCGGCCGCGGCGTCACCGGAGGCCAGGGCGTCGGTGATCCGCGCGTGGTGGGCGAGGGAGGACTCACCGGGGCGGTCACAGCCGGTGACCGGGCCACCGGAGACATGCAGGGCGGCCGAGACGATGCCGGAGAGGTGTTCGAGCATCCGGTTGCCCGCGGCCTGGATGAGCAGGGAGTGGAACTCCGCGTCGGCGCGGGAGAAGGTGATCGCGTCCCCCTGCCCCATCGCGTGCCCCATGATCTCCACCATGTCGCCGAGGCGCTGCTGGATGTCGTCCCGGCCGTGCCCGGCCGCGAGGCGGGCGGCGAGCGGTTCGATGGTCCAGCGGAGCTCGGCCAGCTCGCGGCGCTGATCGTCTCGCTGGGGGCCGAAGGCCCGCCATTCGATGATGTCGGGGTCCAGCAGATTCCAGTCGCTGACCGGGCGGACCCTCGTGCCCACATTGGGGCGCGCGCTGACCAGCCCCTTCGCTTCGAGCACGCGCAGGGACTCGCGTACGACGGTGCGGGAGACCTCGAACCGCTGGCCGATCTCCTCGGGCACGAGGGGGCGGTCCGCGCCGAGGTCACCGGAAACGATCATCTGGCCCAGCTGCTGGACGAGTTGGCCGTGGAGACCGCGCCCCCGACTGGCAGCCCCCCGTCGGCTCGCCCGTCCCAGCTCGGAATCGGAACCGCCCCAGGGCCGGGAAACAGCTCGCTCGCCGGCCGGCGCCTCCGTATAGGGATAGCGGTCGAGTTCGCCCGGACCGGCCAGGCCGGAGTCGGCGGAGCGGGCGGCGGTCATCATGGTGTGCGCAAGGGTACTCACGCATCCTTTGTCGGCCCGGCTCGCCCGCCCCTTGAGGTCTTTGCTGAAAAGCACACGAAAGGGTGATCGGCGCTGGCTACACAATTGACGCCATATACCTACAAATCGGCCATTTCTCAGGAGGCTTCGCGACCCCGCTCCCGGCGCGGGACGGCGGCGATCACCAACGCACCTTTCCTCGAAGGCCGGTGAACAGATACGCACAGATCAGGACGGACAACGACAGGGCGAGCGCGGCCCCCACGGGCTGAGCCACGACCTGTGCGACGGCGAGGACCCAGCGGTCGGCCTCCTGCGGCAGCTGCCACCAGGCCAGCTCCCGCAGCCGCCCCGGAAGCCCGGCGACCGACCTCGCGGACGGCGCCTCGAAGACCTTCTGAACCAGCGGCACGACCAGCACCGGAACAGCCAGCACGGCGGCGATTCCAGCCCCGGCCACCCGGAAGACCCCGGCGGCCAGCAGCCCAGCCCAGGCACAGCCGACGGCAAGACCGGCCCAACTCGCGCCGAGCGCGAGGGAGTTCTCCGGAATCCTGATCAACTCCGGTCCGTACACGAGCCGCAGGGCCTGCGCGTCGCACCCCACAGCGAGGCCCGCGAGCAGGAGCGCGAAGCTCGCGGTCACGAGAAGTTTCGCCAGCAGCAGCCCGAGCCTCCGGGGCACGGTGCCGCGACCGGCGGCGAGCGCGGGGTAGCGGAACTCGTCCCCGAACGACAGCGCCCCGAGCAGGCCCGCGCCCAGCGCAGCGGGAGGCAGCGGCAGCAGTTCGGGCCAGGCGGCGAGCAGGCGCGGCAGCGCGGTGCCGTCCGTGCGGGCGAGCAGGACGGACAGGGCGGCGGACGTCAGCAGAACGGCCGCCATGATCGCGGCGGTCGTCCTGACGCCGAGGGAGCGGCGCAGTTCGTACCGGAGCGGGCGCAGCGGGCCGCGCGCGGGGCGTACGCGAATCGGGGGCGGCAGCTCGGACAGGGCTACGTCCGAGGCCCGGCGCGGCCCGTGGACGGCGAGGGCCCGGCGCACACCGTGGGCGGCGGGGGCGGCGGGGGCTTGCCGTGCCCCGCCGGAGCCGGGAGCCGGCCGTCCACCGTGGGCGCCGCGAGTCGGCTGGGCAGCGCGCTCCGCCTCCGGCAGGGCGGCGGTTCCCGTGTCGCCGACCTCGTCGGCGAGCTGGTGCAGCGGAACACTGTGCCGGTACGCGATGTCGCCGATCTCCGCGCAGTTGCTGCCGTACACCGCCAGCCGGCCACTCGCCTCCTCGACAACCTCGACGGAGCGCTGTGCGGCCCGCGCCTCCCTCCCGACCACTGCGGCCAGCCGGGCCGCATGCGGGGTGCGGACGACGACCCGGGGGCGGAGTCGGGTGCGGGCGAAGTCGGCGACGCCCTGGTCCGCGACGAGGCGCCCCGCGTCGATGGTGACGACGTGGTCGGCGTTGCGGGCCGCCTCCTTGGGGTCGCCGCTGGCGTACAGAACCGTTCCGCCCTGGGCCGCGTGGGCGCGCAGCAGCCCGTACAGCCAACTGTTCTCGCGCGGCGAGAGCCCGTCGGCGGGTTCGTCGAGGACCAGGGTGTGCGGGTCCCCGAGCAGGGCGCAGGCGAGCCCGAGCCTGCGGTCCATACCGACCGAGAGGGTGCCCAGACGCTGGTCGCCGAGCCCGGCGAGGCCGACGGCTTCGAGCACCTCGTCGGCCCGGGCGGCGGGCACGCCCGCGGCCGCGCAGAGCATCCGGAGCTGCCCGCGTGCCGTCCGCGAGGGATGGCCCGGTACGTCACCGAGGAGCACGCCCACTTCGCGCGCCGGGTGCGCGATGCGGTGCAGCGGCCGACCCCGGAAGTAGGCGACGCCCCGCCCAGCGTCGAGTTCGAGCATCAGGCGCAGGGCCGCGGTCTTGCCTGAACCCGTGGCACCCAGCAGGGCCGTGACGCGGCCGGGCGGGGCCTCGAAGGTCAGATCGTTGACGGCGGGCGGAGCGCCGCGACGGGGGGTGCTGGTGAGTCCGATGGCCTGGAGCATCGCTTCTCTCGCGTCTCTCGCGGAAGGTGAGACCGCTCGGCGGCAGGTGAGTACCGCAGCAACATAACGCGACATTTCCGACTTTTGGTGCAGGGATGGGCCGACGGGCGTTCCGCATGGCCATCACAACGGCTTCGCCCGGAGTGCGGAGGCTCAGACCTCTGGCCGCAGCATCGGCGGATTGAGCACCGTGGCGGCCCCGGCCCGGAACAGCTGCGCGGGGCGGCCGCCCTGACGTGTGGTCGTCCCGCCGGACGGCACCAGGAAACCAGGGGTGCCGGTGACCTTGCGATGGAAGTTGCGGGGATCGAGGACGACGCCCCAAACCGCCTCGTACACCCGACGCAGCTCGCCGACCGTGAACTCCGGCGGGCAGAACGCCGTGGCCAGCGAGGAGTATTCGATCTTGGAGCGGGCTCGCTCCACGCCGTCGGCCAGGATCTGCGCGTGGTCGAAGGCCAGCGGCGCGGCCTGCTCGCCCTCCCGCCCGGCGCCGGGGTGCAGCAGATCCTCCACCGGCGCCCAGCGCGCGCTGTTGGCGTCGCCGCCCGCCCGGGGCGCGGGCAGATCCGGCGCGAGGGCCAGGTGCGCGACGCTGACCACCCTCATCCGCGGGTCGCGCGCCGGATCGCCATAGGTCGCCAGCTGTTCCAGGTGAGCGCCGTTGCCGAGGGACGGCTTCGCCGGATCGTGCGCGGAAAGGCCGGTTTCCTCGACGAGTTCGCGCGCCGCCGCGGAGCCCAGATCCTCGTCCGCCCTGACGAAACCGCCGGGCAGCGCCCACCGGCCCTGGAACGGAGCCTCTCCGCGCCGCACGACCAGTGCACAGAGCGCGTGACGGCGCACCGTGAGCACGACCAGGTCGACGGTGACAGCGAAGGGCGGGAAGGTCGACGGGTCGTAGGGCGGCATGCCGTGATCATAGTCGTCTGCCTGACGATAAACACTCCCTTCAGCGTCCTCGCGATCAGGAAATCCGCCGGGCTGGCGGGATCCGGCCGGGCCGGGCCGGGGGCCTCCCCCTCCCCCCTCCCCCCTCCCCCCTCCCCCCCCTCTCCTCCCAAGTCCCAGTTGCCCGTCCTCATCCCCCCAGCCGGAGTCCCGCGCCGGCTTCCTCGATCATGCCGAGACCCAGTCTGCTGATCCGGACCGAGAAGGGCTCTCCGCCGACTCTCAGTCCAGAGAGCTGGACCGCGCCGAGCGGGGCGCTGCGCAAGGGGTGCAGGCGGACTGTGGCGGACGGGGCGTCGGGGCGGATTCCGGCGAGGGTCGCGACCAGGTGGATGCCGGCGGCGGCCGAGAGCGCGGCCGGGCGGCAGGCCGCCGGATGCGGCGCGGGGAGGCTGCCCGTACGCCGTTGCTCCCCCGCGAACATTTCCGGCAGCCGGTAGTCGAAGGCCTCCGCGGCCCCGAGTACGCCCTTCAGCAGGGCGGCGGCCGCCTGTTCGTGTCCGGTGGCCGCGAGACCGGCGCAGGCGACCGCGGTCTCGTGCACCCGCACGGCTCCGGAACGGTGGCCGAAGGGGTTGTGCCCCCGCTCCCCGGAGCCCAGTGTGCGCAGGCCCCAGCCCGAATCCAGGTCGGGCCCGGACAGGAGTCTGGCCAGCCGGTCCGCCGAGCCGCCGTCCAGCAAGCCCTGGGCAAGCCGTCCCCCGCCCAGCAGTCCCGTGTCGAGCAGGTGGGCCGCGCTGCTCCCGAGATACCGGACGGGCTGTCCGGCTCCGGTCCGGGCGGCCGCTGGGCAGCCGCCCGACCGGTCGTCGACCCAGAACCGGTCCCGGAACCGGGCCCGCAGCCCGGCCGCCCACTCCCGCCACGCGTCACCGCCGCCGCGGCCGCATCCGTCGAGAAGATCGGCGCCGAGCAGCGCCGCCCGGTGCGCATGCGCCTGGGTGTCCGCCCGGCGATAGCCAGCGGGCCCGCCGTCGGGCACGAACCCGTCCTCGGACGCGGCCTCCCGCAGCCACTGGAGGCACCGCTCAGCCGTCGGCAGCAGGTCGGCCACCTCGGTCTCCGGCAGTCCCCAGCGGCGGGCCTCGGCCAGCACCGCCGGGTATCCGAGCGTGGCCTCGGTCCCGGTGCAACTGGGCGGCAGCACCGGCCCGGTGTCCCGCAGCGGGCCGGGAATGCGCCCGAAGTCGTCGCCGGGCCCCTTCAGTTGCCTGCTCGCCAGCATGCGCAGGGTGGATGCCGCGAGCCCCGTACCGAGCGGCAGCGCCATCCGCGCGGCCCACAGCGACTCGGCCGGTGACGGGGTGCAGCGCCAGGGGACCCCCGCGGCCAGGACCGGTCCGCCGGCCCCGCGCTCGTCTGCCGTGAGCAGCGCCCTCAGGTCTCCCAGACCCGCGCGGACCAGCGGCTCCGCCCTCGGGTCGTCCGCCTCGGCCCGTGCGTCGGACAGCAGCCGGGCCCCGGGCCTCATGAGCGGCCTGCTCATGATCCGCCCGCGGTGCTCCGGGCGGACGGTCAGCTCGATCCGGTACGTGGCGCCGGGCATGAGCTCCACGTTCCAGCGCAGCAGGCCCGCATGGCCCAGAACGTCCTGGGGCGGCGGGTCCGCGGTGACCGCCGATCCGGCTCCGCCCGGTGCGGTCCACCGCAGTCCCGAACCGTGCACCCCTGCGGCGCGCTCCGGCCCACCGTGTCCCGCCGCGACGGCGGCGAGGTCTGCCAGGTCCGTCGCCAGGGAGACCTCCACGACGAGGCGGACCGGTCGGAGCGCCGCACTGCGCAGGGTGATCCTTTCGGTGCCTTCGGCATGGCGCCGACGCTCCACTGTGATCTCCGGGTCGGGACCCGTGTCCTGGGAAGTACGGACGGCGCCCAGGAAATAGGCACGCTCCGAACTCTCCAACCGACCCTGCACCGGCAGCGGTTCGCGGCCTCCCACGCGAAGCCGACACTGCGAGAGGAGCCGTCGGCCCGACCGGTAGAAGCCTTCCAGGCCCTGGCCGGTGAGCTGTCCGTGGTGCGCGGAGACCGCCATGCAGGGCAGGGCCACGCAGATGATCGCCTGGTGCACGGGCGGCAGTTCGCCGGAGGGGGGGCTGGGGCGGGGACGGGCGGCGGGTGGGGGTCCGCCGGGGGCAGGCGGAGGTACGAGCGATGGGACGTTCGGCGGGGTGGGCGTTTCGGTGGGGGCTGGCGTGGGGTCCCGGGGCGGGACGGTGAGGGCCATGGGGGTCTTCCGTGCCTTCTCTGCACTCCGGGCAGCCGCCGCATCCGCGGTGCCACGGGCCGTACGACTCCGACATCACCGTGAACGGCTCCGCAGGCCCCGGGGTCACGCCCGTCACCTGCGTGCCCGTCACCTGCGTGCCCGTCACCGGCGCGCTCGTCATCGGCACGCTCATCGGCATGCCCTTCATCGGCGTGTCCTGGTGCCGCGTCGGCCGTACCTGCGGGCCTCTCGTGTGCGCCGCCTGGCCCCGGGCGGCCCGGGCCGTGTCGTGGCGGGGAGCGGTGCCCTCCGCCCGGCGTCCGGGGGCCTGGGCACTCCGCCTCGCCGCCGTCCCCCGTTCGGCAGCGTGCGGGCCCGGCGGATACGGAGGGCGGTGGCCGGACCGGCGGCGGTGTCGGCCGACATTCCGGTGGTCCCGGTGGTCCCGGTAGTTCCGGTGGTCCCGGGTCCGGAATCCGCCTCCTCGTCGCGTGCTTCGCGCAGGCAGCGGCGGATGGCCTCCGGGTCAATGCCTTCGTTGCAGGCCCGGTGGAGCAGATGGGCGAAGGTGTAGCCGGGGTCTGCGCGCAGCGCCATGGCCAGCGCGACCCGCGCACCCGGCTCGTCGCCCGTGGACCTTCTCTGCACTAACGCTGCTGCTGGCGGTGCCCGATGACGAGCGTTGAGCAGGTCGCGACTCTCGCGACGTTCGGAGCTGTGTGGGCGGTGCTCGCCGTCGGTCACAATCTCGCG
>NZ_NWVL01000060.1 GCF_002382885.1 Streptomyces sp. WZ.A104 | reverse complement strand
CGCGAGATCATCGCGAAGGTCCCCGGCCTCCGCAACGAGGAAATGCACCGCCACAAGGAACGCGGCTTCTGCTGCGGCGCCGGCGGCGCCCGGATGTGGATGGAAGAACGCATCGGCAAGCGCATCAACACCGAACGCGTCGACGAAGCCCTCGCCCTCAACCCGGACATCGTCTCCACCGCCTGCCCCTTCTGCCTCGTCATGCTCACCGACTCCGTCAACGGCAAGAAGAACGACGGCCAGGCCAAGGAGTCCATCCAGGTCGTGGACGTCTCCCAGCTCCTCCTGGAGTCCGTGAAGACCCCCACCGACCCGACCGGCGACCCGGACCAGGTGGACGCACCGGAGCCCGAACCGGCAAAGTGACGTAACGCATCGGCGTGATGAGCGGCCGGACCTGCCTCGGGGGCAGGACCGGCCGTTTTTCCGTGCCCGGAGCCCGCACGTACCGGGGGCGCCCGGGACGTGACGACCGCCGCATGTGAGTCCGGACATGTACGCGACGACGTATCTGGAGCATCATGTGCCCCGGACGATCCGCCGCACCCCCAGAACCCTCGGGCCCGCGCCGGAAGCACCCGCACCACCGGACGACGACGGACGAGGCCTCCCGTGCGCAGACGCATCACGCACCTCACGCCCCCGAAGGCGAAGACCACGGCCAGGACCACCGCCGCCACCCTCGCCGCGGGCTGCACGGCCCTGCTGCTGACGCTCACGGCCTGCGCAGGCGCGTCCACGGCCGACACCCCGTCCGGCGACAAGAACGGCGACACCCCGCCGAAAACCCAGGCGCACGCGCAAGCGCGGGCGGGCATCCCCCGCATCCCCGTCCCCCGCGGCACCGGCAGCCGCGTCCCGTACGACTTCAACGGCGACGGCCACCGCGACCTGGTCATCGACGGCCTGGTGAAGGCTCCCGAGGACAGCCACGGCGACGACGCGGGCATCGGCATCGTCTACGGCACCGACGACCGCCCCCTGGACCCGGCCGCCCGCCAGCTGCTGAGCGCCCGCGCGAACGCGGCGAAGTACGGCGACACCCTGCCCGCCGCGTTCGACTCCGAGGCGGCCTGCGACCTGGACCGGGACGGCTTCACGGACCTGATCGTCTCCACCGACCCCCCGTACAACGGCATCGGCGCCCCGCCCGTACCCCTCCAGCTCCTCTTCGGATCGCCCGAGGGCCTCACCGGCAAGGCGGTCACCCTGCGCATCCCGCAACAGACGAGGTTCGGCAACGAGTGGCCCGAGCTGCCGGTGTGCGGCGACTTCGACGGCGACGGCCGGACCGACCTCGCGGTCACCGCCGGCGCGGGCCAGGTGACCTTCCTGCACGGCCCCTTCACCCGCACCGGGGCCCCGCGCAGCGCGGAACTGCTGCCGGACGGCGGCCCGTACCTCTACGCCCCCGAGCCCAGGCGGGACACAGACGGGGACGGCTACGACGACCTCGTCGCCACCACCCGCCCGCACGCCCCCGGCCAGGCGGGCCGGGGCACCCTGCTCCTCGGCTCGGCGAAGGGCCCGGTGCGCCCGGGCGGCGCGTACGCGTTCGCGACGGAGGAACTCCCCAAGGCCCCCCTGCACACCACAGGCACCACCCGCACCACGCTCCTGGCGCACGGCGACTACGACGGCGACAGGAAGACGGACACGGTGGTGCAGACGTACCGGGGCGAGCGGCAGGACCTGATCGCCCTCTACCCGGCGGGTAGCACGAAGGACCCCGTGGTCACCTTCTCCACTGCGCTGTTTCTCCCCTGAACTCCCCCTGACCGCCTCTCCCCCCAGCCTCCCGGCGGCCCCTAGGGGATGTCACAGCTAGGCCGCAATGGCGGACGGGTTCCCCGGGCCCCCACTCCCCGTCCCCGACGACCAGGTACGTTCGACGGGTGGCTGGATTCAGGATCGGACGCGGCCGGGACAACCGCACCCCGCAACAACCGCAGCAGCGGCAGCAGCCGTACGGAGGGCAGGCACCGCAGCCGCCGTACGGGGCTCAGCCGTGGCCGACGGCAGGAGGCCCTGGCAGCGGCTCGGCGCCACCGCCGCACGGAGCCCCGCAGGGCGCCCCGTATGACAACGGCGGCTACGCCCCGCAGGGCCGGGCCGGATACGGACAGGGGCACGGGCACCGCGGACAGGGGCACGGCGGCCACGGCGAGCCGGAGTACTTCGGCGACCCGTACGCGGACCCCGCCCCCCACGACCCGTACGCCAACAACCCGGGCCACACACAGGCGTTCCGCGTCGACGAGGACCCGTACGGCGACGGCAACACCTACCGCGCCGGTCACGCCCCCGCCCAGCCCGCGGGCCCGCGCCTGCGCTGGAAGGAACTGCTGACCGGCATCGTGACGCGCCCCGGCCCGACGTTCTGGCAGATGCGGGACTACCCGGTCTGGGGCCCGGCGCTGGTCGTCACGTTCCTCTACGGCCTGCTCGCGCTGTTCGGCTTCGACCAGGCGCGCGACGAGGCGATCAACGCGACGATCTCGACGGCCGTCCCGTACGTCATCTTCACCGGCGTCGGCTTCGTCATCGGCGGCCTGGTCCTCGGCGCGGTGACCCACACCCTGGCCCGCCAGCTGGGTGGCACGGGCGCGTGGCAGCCGACCGTGGGCCTGTCGATGCTGATCATGTCGATCACCGACGCGCCGCGCCTGCTCTTCGCCGTCTTCCTGGGCGGCGAGAACGCCCTGGTCCAGATCCTGGGCTGGCTGACCTGGCTGGCGGCCGGGGCACTGTTCACGTCGATGGTGAGCAAGTCGCACGACCTGCCGTGGCCGAAGGCGCTGGGGGCGTCGGCCATCCAGCTGATCGCGCTGCTGTCGATCATCAAGCTGGGCACGATCTGAGCAACGACGCGAGAAGGCCCCCGAAGCGCGAGCGCTCCGGGGGCCTCTTCGTGCCGCGTGCGCGGGACAGACCCAGGGACAGAACACCTAGGCGCTAGGCGTCGAGGACCTGTCCGTCCCGCCGAACGACGGGCTTCTCCACACTCCACGGGAAGTTGATCCACTCATCGGTCTTCTTCCACACGTACTCGCACTTCACGAGGGAGTGGGACTTCTCGTAGATGACGGCGCTGCGCACCTCGGCGACGTGCTCGACGCAGAAGTCGTGGACGAGCTTGAGCGTCTTGCCCGTGTCGGCGACGTCGTCCGCGATCAGAACCTTCTTCCGGGAGAAGTCGATCGCATTGGGCACGGGCGCCAGCATGACGGGCATCTCCAAGGTGGTCCCCACCCCGGTGTAGAACTCCACGTTCACCAGGTGGATGTTCTTGCAGTCCAGCGCGTAGGCGAGCCCGCCCGCGACGAAGACCCCGCCGCGCGCGATGCTGAGCACGACGTCGGGCTCGTAGCCGTCGTCGGCGACGGCCTGCGCCAGCTCGCGCACGGCCCGCCCGAAGCCCTCGTAAGTAAGGTTCTCCCGCACGTCACTAGCCATGGTTGATCACACCTGGGTCCGATGGAAGTTCTGGAACGACCGCGAGGCCGTCGGCCCCCGCTGCCCCTGGTACCGCGACTCGTACCGCTCGGAGCCGTACGGGAACTCCGAGGGCGAGGTCAGCCGGAACATGCACAGCTGCCCGATCTTCATACCCGGCCACAGCTTGATCGGCAGCGTGGCGAGGTTCGACAGCTCCAGCGTCACGTGACCGGAGAACCCGGGGTCGATGAACCCGGCCGTCGAGTGCGTCACCAGCCCGAGCCGCCCGAGCGAGCTCTTGCCCTCCAGCCGCGAGGCCAGATCGTCGGGGAGCGAGATCACCTCGTACGTGGACGCCAGAACGAACTCACCCGGGTGCAGGATGAAAGCCTCATCGCCCTCCGGCTCGACGGTGCGGGTCAGATCGGGCTGTTCCACCGCCGGGTCGATGTGCGGGTACCGGTGGTTCTCGAACACCCGGAAGTAGCGGTCCAGCCGCACGTCGATGCTCGACGGCTGCACCATCGAAGGGTCGTACGGATCAATACGGACTCGGCCGGCGTCGATCTCGGCCCGGATGTCCTTGTCTGAGAGAAGCACGTCCCGAGGATACGCAGAACGCGCGAGCCCGCCCCAACCGGACCACCCGCGCGCACTGCTCCGCGCCTCTTCCTGCCCTCGCCCCTACCGCCGCTCGACGGCCACCGGCACCGCCTGCCGCAACCGGGCACACCGAGGACACCGGATCAACCGCCCCGGCCCGATCCGGTCGGCCCCGAGCTGCTGCATCGGGAACGACGAGGTAGCGAAAACGTGCCCTTCGGCACAGCGGACGAGGGTGCGCTCCATCGACTGCATCAAGTCCCTTCCCCAACCACATATGGACGAGAAAGCCACATTAGGGGATGAACAGGACGCCGCCCCACGCGGCACTCCGACTCCCCACGCTACGCCCCCAACTCCCGCCAACCACACCCCCGTCCACCCCACTCCTCACCCCGCGCACACGAGAAGGAGACCCCACGGCTCATCCGCCGGGGGCCTGACATGGGGTAGAGTGTTGAGCGGTGCAGCGCCGGTGATCATCGGCATGCTTCGCGGGTGTAGTTTAATGGTAGAACATGAGCTTCCCAAGCTCAGAGCGCGAGTTCGATTCTCGTCACCCGCTCCACGAAAAAGCCCCAGGCCAGCGGCCGGGGCTTCTTTGTTGTCTAGACCTCTTGCGGTGCGGCGTGCCCTTCGGGCCCCATCTATGGGGCCCGAAGGGCTTGCGCCCAGACCGCCGACGGGACCAGCGGACGGTTGAAGTATCCGCTCAGCACGGCCGGCGTCGGCTTTCAAGACGTTGCCGATCTGCTGTGTGTCGGCCGAGGCTGGGGCGCTTCTGAGACAGAGATAGCCATTCGCCAGCGGAGGAGTTCCGCCGTGGTCGAAGGTGGGGCCTTCATTGGACGGCCCTCGGGGGAGGTGGCAGGTGCCGCTGCTGTCTTGGAAGGCGGGAGTGCCCCGCGGACGCACACCGGACTCTGATGCCGGACAGAAGTCGGAGCCCGTTCCCCAAATACCAGTGAACGGCAAGACTGGGCGGCCGCTGGCCTACGTACCCGGCCAGCGCCCCGTGCGGTCGGAGTACGCTCAGCGAGATCCAGCGCCAAGCAGCAACTCCGTCATTCGGGGGTTGGCTGGCTCCGTGCACGAGCGAGTCAACAGGATCATGCAGGCACGGGACTGGGTCGGGCGATGGCAGGACAAGATCCAGGGAAGGCCCCAGCGCCCCATTCGGGGTCTAGACGAGTTCACCGGGGAGCCTCTCGCGCAGTGGGCTCTGGCAAATGTGCTGTACGCGCGAAAGCGGCCGGTGCCGTCCTTTGGATTCGCGTTGGCTCCGGTACTCACCCACAGCGTGGCGGCACGACGACAACGTCGCCTCCGCTTCACCCTGTTGCTGGCCACGTCCCTCTATATGGCAAGCACTCACCCACTGGGACTTGCGGCGCTCATCCTGGCCATGCTGGTCTGGCAGTTCCTCACCGGGCGGGCCGGTCGAGCAGTCATCCGCTGGGGTTTCAGCGCACTGGTTCCGACTGTCCTGCTTGCTGCAGCCCTGCTTGCCCTCTGGACCTTCGTCAAGCCTCATCAGCCGATGCTGCGCGACGCCGTGGTGGAAGCTCTTATCGTCGCTCCTCACCTTCTCATCGGTACCACAAGCATTCATCTTCTTGACCGTTTGGTGTGTCACGCCTATATGCAGTCACTACGGCCTAGCCGCACACAACTGGCCAAACGTCCCTTCCTCGCCCCTTACGCTGCTAAGAAGATTGCTTCGCACGAAGTCTCAGAGCAGTGGCAAAGCATTGCCTACCGCAGGGAAGGCAATGTAGACCGCTTCGTGGGAGCCGGCCTCGATTCGTGGATGAGGGGTGCTACCCGCATCCAGCTAACGTCAGCTCGCACAAGCGATGAGGAAGAAGACAATCTTTCGGCCACTGGTGCGTTCGATCTCGATGCGAGCCAAAAGTTTGAGGCGGACGAACTCCTGGACAAGGTGCGTGACGAGCTAGAGGAACTTCGCGGAGCTCTGGTTGAGACCCACGCCCTACCCAACTGCGATGTGGCCGAATTCCTAGGGGTTCCAGAGAGTCGATGGAAAACCTTGAGGCAGAGTAGGGGCGGTGTCAGCAAGTCAGAGTGGCCGGAAGCTACTGAAATGTGCACCGAGGCCCGTGACGCGCCAACCGGCCACTTCTCTCGTAGATACCTGGCTGCGCAGGTCATCGCATGGGACGGGCAGATTGTGGTGACAGTCTTCGCGCACGCTGCGTTGGAAGGCAACACCCTTCACTTCGTTACCCGTCCGCATGTCCACGCCCCATTGACCCCTTCGGCGAACGTTACTCCCGCGAAGGGTTGGGACCTCGCCAGGAAGCTGGCGGAAGCGCCGCTTCACGCGGTCGGAGACACCGTCGCACTAGCTGCCTGGGCCTACACAGCAGTCGGCCGTGGCCTCGGACTGCTGAGCGCGGCAACCACAGCCGCAGCCGCTGTTCGCCCAAGGGACGACGGCAAGCCCGTAAGCCTTCGAGAGCACTGTGGCCGGGCGACGACCGAGGATATGCACCAGACCGAGGACGTGCAGCGCTACGTTTCGATCCTCCAGTCGAGGATGTTCAGCACTGTGAGCGCCTTTCTCGCTGACCACGGTCTGGCCACCGGAGACTTCAAACGCCAGGCCATTGCCATCACACAGAACTTCATCAGCGGCGACAACAACCAGGTGAACACCGGAAATCTGGGCGGCGGTATGCAGCAAGGCTCCGCGCCTGGCAGAACCGAGAAGGCGGGATGACCATGCGTTTTGGACGAGCGAACACAAGTGGCGGCACCCACGTCACCGGCAGCGGCAATCAAGTCAACACCGGCAGGGTCGGCGGCGACATGCGCCAAGTCCAAGTTTCGGGACGTGAAGCAGACGATCCCAGGCTTTTGGCCGCGCAGGCCAAACTCGCCGAGTTGGCAGCCGCCCTGGACTCGCACGCTGGCGAAGTCCACAGCATCGACAGCTGCCGACAGGCCGTGGCCAGAATCGACGAGGAGCTTCGCGAGCCGACGCCGGACGGCCGCCGCCTTACCGAAACCTTGGAGATGCTTAGCCTCGCGCTTGGCTCTGCCGCGTCCTTGAACTCGCTCGCCGACTCGCTTCGAAGCGCGATCCAGGTGCTGCTCAGCTGAATGTGTGGCCTGCCGATCGGCAGGCCACACATGTGGGACACGCGAGCTGGGCGAGGAGAAGGCTGCCGCCCCGCCCAGCTATTTCTACCGCTCGGCCAGGCGGCTCGCCTCCTTGGCCCTTTGGCGTCCTTCCCGCACCCGTACGTCGATGCCCTCCGCCACCTCCCGCTGCCGCTCCCCGTCGGAGTGCTGGTAGATCAGCGCCGCCTTCTCCGAAGACTGGCCAGCACGGACCATCGTGTCCTTGAGCGTGGCCCCCGACTGGGTGGACAAGGTGTGGCCGGTGTGGCGGAGGTCGTAGAAGCGGAAGTCCTCCGGCAGGCCCACCTTGGCGCGGGCCCTGCGCCACTTGTGGCCGAAGGTGGACCGCCGGAATGGCGCTCCCCGCTCGCCGACGAACAGGAGGCCGTTGGGCTCCTTCTCCGCGTACCAGTCCAGGTGGCGTTTCACCTCGATGTACAGGAAGGCCGGGAGGAAGACGGTTCGGCGTCCGGCGGTCGACTTCGTGTCGCCCTCGACCCGACGGCCGGTGGTCAGCTCCGGCGCGGCGTCGCTGATCCTGGCCGCGAGCGGTTCGAGCGTGACGTCGGGCCGCCGCAGCGCCGCCTGCTCCTCCGGACGCATCGGCCCGTAGGCGCCGAAGTACACCATCAGCCGCCACCTGGGGCCCATGGCGTCCGCGAGCGCGTCGACCTGTTCGACGGTGGCGGTAGGTCGTTCCTTGGCCCTCTCGCTGCCGACGCCCCTGATCCGGCAGGGGTTGCGGCGGATCAACTCGTCGTCGGCGGCCGTCTCCATGATGGCCTTGAGGAGGCGGTACGGCTTGGCGACGGTCGTCGTGCCGGTTGCCTCCAGCCGCTCGGCCCGCCAGGTGCGCACACCGGGCTTTCGCGGTGAAGAGTGTTGCGAGGGATGCAATTTTGGTACGAGCGCGGACAACGCACTCGCCGAGTCCTTCAACACGACCCTCAAACGCGAAACGCTCCATGGCGCCCACCGCTTCGGCGGAGCCCGCACCTGTGCTCTGGCGTCGCGTGCCGCCCGGGTCCGGCATGGCGTGCCGGACCCGGGCGGGTGGCCGAGTCAGAGGGAGAGAGTCCAGGTGTCGAGGGTGCCCGTGTCGTACCGGGCGGTGTCCTGGACGCGGAGCGACCACGTGCCGTTGGGCGCTTCGCCGGACAGGTCGGCCGTGTAGGTCTCGTGGATGTCGTCGGCGCTGTCCCCGCCGCTGGCGCTCTTCAGCGCATAGACGGTGCCGTCGGGGGCGATCAGGTCGACGACGAGGTCACCGCGCCAGGTGTGCTCGACGTGGACCTCGACGGTGCTGGCGTCCGACGCGTTGCCGGTGCAGCCCGAGATCTCGATGCTGCTGGTGACGGCTGGGCCGTTGTCGGGGATGGCGACGTTCGTCCCGTTGGTGGCGCTGCACTCCGAGGGCGGGGGTGTGGTGCCGCCCCCGTAGGGGTTCTCGGCGTGCTCCGCCGCGTAGACCAGCATGGGCTTGACCTGGTTCCAGAACGTGTCCTGGCAGGAGTAGCTGGGGTGGAAGCCTCCACAGGTGCCGCCGGAGGGGCCGACCTCCCAGGTGAAGCTGGGCACACCGAGGTCGTCGTAGGCCCAGTCGTCGTGGCTGCCGCTGGCGTTGTAGAGGATCTCGCCGGGCTGGCCGTACTGCCAGCCGCCCGCCAGGTTCGCCATGTCCTTGGCCATGGTGCGCAGCGCGGCGTCGTTGCCGGTGTCGATGGAGGAGTTGAATCCCCAGGGGAACAGCACCATGTTGGAGTAGCTGTGCAGGGTGACGAACATGCCCTGGGTGTCGGAGTCGGCAGGGGCGTTGTCACCGGCGGGGCGGGTGTCCGGGAACAGGTCGCGGTAGAGGGCGTGGAGGGCCTGGGTCTCGGTCTCGGAGTCCGCGGAGGGGCCCTTGTAGACCTTGGAGCACGGGTTGGAGCTGGTACCGGCGCCGCCCCAGTGGCTGCCGTTGTTGCGGTTGAGGTCGATGCCCTCACCGCCGTAGGAGCCCTCGGAGCAGCCGCTGCTGTGGCTGTGGTTGGCGTTCTTGCGGTGCCACTGCTGCCCGCTGGGCCCGCCCGTGAAGCCCTGCTGGACCATGTCGACGCCGTCGGGGTTGCCGATCGGCACGACCCAGATCTCCCGGTTGTCCAGGATCTCGGTGGCCGTCGGGTCGGTGCCGTAGCCGTCGGTGAGGTAGTCGATCCAGCGGTAGGCCATCTCGCCGGTGCTCAACTCCCGGGCGTGGACCTGGGCCTGGACGAGGAGCCGCGGTTTGGAGGAGTCCGGGCTCAGCCGGCAGTCGCCGGACTGCTTCTTGGTGATGCAGATGGCTTTGAGGTCGTAGCCGTTCGGCCGGCCGGTGGCCTTGCGCCAGGAGTCGCCGACATCGAAGACGGTGGCCAGGCCGGAGTGGTCGGAGGCGACCTGGTCCAGGTGGGCGTACTGGGCATTCACCGTGCGGTAGCCGCCGTAGTAGGTCTCCTCGGCGACCTCGGCGGTCAGCCGCGGGGCCTGGCCACTGCGCTTGGGCGGCCCCCAGGGGGCTGGGCTCAGCCGCTGCTCGACGGTGGCCTCCAGTCCGGCGGCCCTGAGGTCCTCGGCGGTGCCGGCGTCGCCGAGGACGAACAGGTCGTCGCCCTCGCGGTCTTCGATCAGGTCGAAGCCGGCGAGCTTGCTGTCCGCCGCGTGTGCTCCGTCGTGGACGCGGTAGACGTAGGGGCGTTCGTCCTGCGTCGATGCGGGGTTGTCGGGTGGCGGGGCAGCGGCACCGTAGCCGGTGCCGACCACCAGCGCGGCCGTCGTGGCGGCCGCGACCAGCCAGAAGGTCTTTTTTCTACGCACGTGAACCTCATTCAGTGGGGGTAGCGGTCGGTTACCGCCGTATGACGAGGTGGTGCTGCGACTGTAGTCATGGACATGATTAGCCAGAGCTGTCGGATCTGTGAATGCGCCGGTGCCTGCGATCCCGGACAATGTCCGATTCCCACGCCATCCGACCGGCGCGGAAGGCTGAAACACACTCTTGACGGTGGCTGGAGTGCCAACCCGGCGTCCGGGCGCGCCCGGCGGTCCCGTCGGCGCCAGAAGGTACACATGTTCCTGTGAGAACCGATCGGTTTCGGCCCTGCCGAGAACGACGCGTACCTCGCCCTGCTCGATCTGAACCGGGCGACGACGAAGGAACTGGGCGAGCTTCTCGGCGTCCCGGCGCCACTGATCGAGCATCAGCGCGGTGAGCTCGCCCGGATGTGGTCGGACGTCGAGGAGCCGGCGGGCCAGCCTCGCGCCGGTCCGGACGCCCCCGGTGGGGCGTTTCCGTCGTCGAACTGCTGGGGGGCGAGGACGCGGTGATCGCTGCGGTGGCCCGCGCCCAGCTCCAGGCGCGGGACGAGGTCAGCTCCGTCAACGCCCGCCCTGCGTCGGCGGTACATCGGCGGTGGCTCGGGCAGCCTCGACGACCTCGAACTCAACCGGCTGGCGGCCGGGGTGTCCCAGTGCGTCCACTCGCGCGAGGCACTGGAAGCGCCGGAGACCCCGGAGGCCATACGGTGTGCATCGAGGCTCTGGTCGCGCCCTGCGGTGTGGTGCGGCCAGCTCGAACGAGCGGGACAGGTGGGCGGGCGCGGACCCCCTCGCGGGCGCGGGCCTCCACCCGCTCGCACTACTACCGCACCGGTGGGAACGGTCAGCAGGAGTGTGATCCCAGCACCAGCAATCACACCCCCGTTGCCTGCTCCACGCATCTGACCTGCGCGAATCCATCCCCAGATCATGGGATTCCCAAGCTCAGAGCGCGAGTTCGATTCTCGTCACCCGCTCCACGAAAGAGCCCCAGGCCAGCCGCCCGGGGCCTTCTTGTCGGCCCGGAGCGGAATGCGGATGTCGCCGACCGGCTTTCCCACGCAGGCCGTCCGCCGTCCGCTGCCTTCTCACCGCTGCGGCACCGCGGTGACAAAGTCCAGGACGAGTGGGCTTGCGACGGTGCGAAACTCTTCGAAATAGGCGTGCCGCGCTCCGGGAATCATGTGCAGCCGGGCGCCCGGGACGCGGTTCGCGAGCAGGGGGGCGTTGGCGGCGGGATTGAGCAGGTCGTCGCCGCCGTGCACGACGAGAGTGGGTGCTCTGACCCCGGGCAGGAGCTGCCAGGCGTCGTGCTGATTGCTGGCCACCAAGTGGCGGCGCCGGGCATGGGCGGGCATCTTCGGGTCGCCGAGTGTCCGGTAGGGGCCCGTGTGGGTCGCCAGCCAGGCCGGGGTGTACATCAGCTCAAGAAGGGACTGCCGCGCCGCCCCCGGCCGTGCTTGTACCAGCGACCTGCCCACGACACTGTCGCGTTCGATGCCGTGCGGTCCGCCGGGTGACGTGCAGCCGAGAACCAGGGCGCGCACCCGGTGCGGGTGGCGGGCCGCGAGTTGCTGGGCCACGCGTCCGCCCATGGACGTGCCGTACACGTCGGCCCGGTCGACACCGAGGTCGTCAAGCACCGCGATCACATCCTGGGCGAAGAGCTCGGTGCTGTAGGGCTTGTCGGGCTTCTCGCTCTCCCCCGTGCCGCGGTAGTCGAGGGTGAGGGTGCTGCGGGCCGCGTGGAAGTCGTCGCGTACCCCGTCCCACCAATGGTGGTTGTTCGCCTGACCCGCCAGAAGGACCAGCGGCGCCCCCTCGCCCTGGACCTGGTAGGCGATCCGGACCCCGTCAGGCGTCGTCGTGTGCGGCATTCGACTTTTTCCTCCTCACAGGCCGGATTCAGCGCGCGTCATGGCGTCGAGAACGCCCGGCCGGCCCTTCGCCGACCGGGGACACCCATCATTCAATACGGCAAGGACGGTGTAATCAGAGCGCTCACCGCTGTGCTTCGCTTCTCCGTGCCGTCTGCGGAGCAATCCAGGAGCGAACCCGCGCCACCACAGCAGCCGTCCGGTCCGGCATGATGACCACCTCCCATCGCCGACGGGGCACGGCCGGGCGTCCCTGGCGTGGTCTCGCCCTGGACGTGTATGAGCAGCACACGGGCTACCCGCCGGCCGGCCCCAGCAGCTCCGCGGTACGAACGTGGACCAACTCGCGGCGTGCCCGTTCCGCTCACTCGGTGGGCTGGCAGTCGCGGGAGGCGACGGGCTCGACCTCATCGCCTGGGGGCCACGGAGACGCGCAGCAGTGACGTCACCAAGGGCTTGAGGAGCGGCCGGCCGATGACGCGTTCGGTCGCGGCGATGTGTGCCGGATCGGCGGGTGGCGCCGGCGCTGCGCAGGTTGCCGCGCGTGCTCGGCCAGCCAGTTATCGATGCGTGTCCACGACTCACTGATCGGTGTGTGAGACGGTGCCGAGCCTTGCCGCCGGGCGCGGTCTTCTTCCAGCAAGCCCGGTACGGTCGAAGGGTCTGAACCCGTGCCGGGAGTCAGGCGGCGATGAGGTCCTGCTCACGGTCAGGCGTTCTGACCTCGGGCTGCCTGTTCGGCAGTGCGAGCCGGAAGACCTTGTGCCACGCGGAGAACACCTGCTTGGGCAGCGGGCCGGTGACGTACTCCAGCTCGTACTTCTCGAACAGCGCGCGCACCTTCACCGCGACCTCGGCGTACCGGTTGCTCGGCAGGTCCGGGAACAGGTGGTGCTCGATCTGGTGCGACAGGTTGCCGGTCATGAAGTGCATGGCCTTGCCGCCGCTGATGTTCGCCGAGCCCATCATCTGACGCAGGTACCACTGGCCGCGGGTCTCGCCCTCGATCGACCGGCGCTCGAAGACCTGTACGCCCTCGGGGAAGTGCCCACACATGATCACCGAGTGGGTCCAGACGTTGCGGACCAGGTTCGCGGTGAACGTGGCGGCGAGTGTGGTGAGGAATGAGGGGCCCGACAGCAGCGGGTGGATCACGTAGTCCTTGAGCACCTGCTTGCGGATCTTGCGGCCCACGGCCCTGGCCCGCGCGCGGAACTCCGGGTTCTTGCGGCGGCGCTTGCCGAGGTTCTTGCCGAGCTCCAGGTCGTACGCTGCGATGCCGTACTCGAAGAAGCAGGCGTTGAGGAAGTTCCACAGCGGCTGGCCGAGGTGGAAGGGTTGCCACTTCTGGTCCTCGTCGACGCGCATGATGCCGTAGCCGAGGTCGTTGTCCTTGCCGATCACGTTGGTGTACGTGTGGTGCAGCTCGTTGTGCGAGTGCTTCCACTGATCGGACGGCGAGACGTGATCCCACTCCCAGGTGGTGGAGTGGATCTTCGGGTCGCGCATCCAGTCCCACTGACCGTGCAGGACGTTGTGGCCGATCTCCATGTTGTCCATGATCTTCGCCACGGACAGCCCGGCGGTGCCGATCAGCCACGCGGGCGGGAAGATCGAGAACAGCAGCACACCCCTGCTGACCAGCTCCAGCTTGCGCTGCGCCGAGATGACCCGGCGGATGTAGGCGGCGTCCTTCTCGCCGCGGTCGGCGATCACCTCGTCGCGGATCGCGTCCAGTTCGCGGCCCAGTTCCTCGATCTGCTCCGCGGTCAGGTGTGCGGTGGGGTCGATGGCGGTCAAGGTGCTCCTACCGTTCGATGTCGCAGGGGCCCGCCGCGGCGGACACACAGGTCTGAATGAGGACGCCCGGCCCGGCCTCGGTGATCTCGCCGGTACGCAGGTCCCGGACAGCGCCGGCCTTGAGCGGCGTGACGCAGCCGAAGCAGATGCCCATACGGCACCCGGAGGGCATGAGCACACCGTCCTCCTCGCCGATGTCGAGCAACGGCGTGGCGCCGTCCGCGACGATGGTCTTGCCGGTGGCGCTGAACGTGACCTCGCCGCCGTCGCCGGCGACGACGATGCTGGGGCGGAAGCGTTCGGTGTGCAGGCGTTCTTGGACGCCCTGTTCGGTCCAGTGCTCTTCGGCGGCGTCGAGCAGGCCTGCGGGCCCGCAGGCCCAGGTCTCGCGCTCGGCCCAGTCGGGCACGAGTTCGTCGAGACGGGCGATGTCGAGCTTGCCGTCCGTGTCGGTGTGCACCTCGGTGAGCCGCAGCTTCTTGTCCGCGACCAGGCCGTGCAGTTCCTTGCGGAAGATCACGTCCTGAGGCTGTGGCGCGCAGTGGACCATGACGACGTCGTCGAGCTCGATGTCGCGCAGCATGCCCATCACGGGCGTGATGCCGCTGCCGGCCGTCAGGTAGAGCACCTTGGCGGGCTTGACCCGCGGCAGTACGAAGTCACCTGTCGGCTGGTCGAGCTGGATCAGCGTGCCCGGTCTCGCCCTGCGGACCAGGTGGTTGCTGACCTTGCCGTCCGGGATCGCCTTCACGGTGATCGTGACACGGCCGTCCCGGCGGTTTGTCGGCGAGGTGATGGAGTAGGCACGCCACAGGCGCACTCCGTCGACGTCGACCCCGATCCTCACGTACTGGCCTGCTGTGTGGCCGCGCCAGCCCCGCCCCGGCCTGATCACGACAGTCGCGGAGTCATCGGTCTCGGAGTGCACGGCCTCGATGCGCCCACACAGGTCAGCGCCCGCACGCAGCGGGCTGACCAGGTCAAGGTAGTCCGACGGCAGCAGCGGCGTCGTGACCATCTCCAGCAGTTTCCACGCCCTGCTGCGGAGGGCTCCACTCGTCATGACTCCAGCTTGCTGCGCCTCTGGGCGTAAAGTCCTGACCACAGGACGTAAATCTGGTTGGCTGAATTGTTCGCAGGGAACAAAAAATGAGCTATGCAATCCGGAGGGCCAGCGAACTGACCCTGGATGAGACGACGGTCACCGTCCTTCGGGCCGCACTGAAGACCACCGCCGACGAAGTCGTCCAGGCGATCATCGACGAGGTTCCTCCCTACGCCCATGCCTTGTCGGGCCGCATGGGCGCCACCATCCGCAGATCCGTCCGCACCGCCCTGGGGCACTACCTGGACCTTGCGAGCGGGAACGCCACAGGCGGCGACGCCGGTGACGCCGCATACGAGCTGGGCCGCGGCGAGGTGCGCGACGGCCGTTCGATGGACGCCCTGCTCAGCGCCTACCGCGTCGGCGCCCGGGTCGCCTGGCGCTGTCTGGCAGCGGGTGCCGTGCCCGCGGGTCTGCCCGCCGCCGAGGTCGCAAAGTTCGCCGAGCTGACCTTCGCCTACATCGACGAGCTCTCCGCCGCGAGCGCCGCGGGCCACGCCGACGAACTGGCCGCCCGGGGCAGAGCCCACGAGCGCCACCTGGAACACCTGGCCCGCGACCTCCTCGCCGGCGCGAGCCCGGACGTGCTGCTGGCCTCCGGCCAACGGGCCAGGTGGCAGCCTCCGGTTTCGCTGACCGCCGTCCTGCTGCCCGCTGCCCAGGCCCGGCCTGCCTACCGGACGCTGGACCCGAGCACCCTCGTCCTCGACGATCTGCCGGATACCACCGGTGTGCTCCTCGTCCCCGATGCCGACCGATCACGTCTCCTACGGCAGCTGACCGACCGCGCCGCCGTGGTCGGCCCGGCCCGGCCATGGACCCACGCGTCCGCCTCGTACGCACGAGCCCTACGCGCGCGCTCCCTTTCCTCTGACATTCGCGACACCGAGGACCACCTGCCCGACCTGGTGCTCAGCGCCGACGCGGACGCGTTCGCAGACCTGCGCGCCCGAGCCCTCGCACCGTTGCAGACCCTGCCTGCCGCAACCGCACGACGGCTGGAGGAGACGTTGCGGGCGTGGCTGCTGCACCAGGGCAGGCGGGACGAGGTCGCGGCGGCGTTGTTCGTCCATCCCCAGACGGTCCGATACCGGATGTCGCAGTTGCGGGAGCTGTTTCCCGATCTCGCATCACCACACCGGGTCCTTGAACTGACGCTGGCGGTCGGTCTCGGGGTCCGCTGACGCGTCACCCGTCCACCGCCGCGTCCGTGAGCGTCCGGAGATCGTGCTCGTTCCCGGTGCCAAGCCGCTACGACCCGGGAAACGGCTTTCCTGTCGTCGTGACAAGGGGCCGGGCCGCTCGTCCCAGGGGCCACCGCCGTCCTGCGGCGGCCCGTACCTCCCTCCCGGCAGCCGGCCGGACGACCGGCCAGGGCCGACCTGGCACACCGCGCGAGGGATGATGGGAGGGAGTACGTAACGTGAGGTCAGGAGCTCCCATGACAAAACTGGTTCACCGACCTCGTGAGGACGCGGAGTTCGATTTCATCCTCGGGAGAAGCAAGGTTCCGGTTCTCGCATACTTCACCGGGGCATGGCTCAAGGCGATCGAGCCCTGTCGGGTGATGGATGTCGTCGTGGGCGACATCGCCGCCGTCTACACGGGCCGCCTGACGGTCGTCCGCACCGACATCACGCGTTGCCCGGCGACAACCGAGCGATACGGGATCACCGGAGCCCCGTCCTGCCTCCTGCTGAAGGAGGGAGCGGCAGTGGCGCACAGCACGGGACCCATGACCAGCGACGAGGTACGGAAGTTCCTGGACGTTCACCTCTGAGTGGCCGCTGCGGCGCCCGGACCGCCGCCTCCGCTCGTGCCCCATCCGTGCCCAACAGAGCGGACAACAACGGTCAGATACGGCTCTCAGAGACAGGGGCCTATCCACCTGCCCGCTGCAGAACCCCCGTTCAGGGCCTCTTGCGGCCCAAGCACCGCTGATTTTCCAAGCCCAGAGCGCGAGTTCGAATCTCGTCGCCCTCTCCACGACCAGGGCCCCGGCCATCGACCTGGGTCTTCTTGTTGTCCGGACCCTCTTCCGCACGCTCGGCGTCGCGTCGAGGCAGGTGTCGAACGGCCCTCAGCGATCACGCGCGACACCGGCCACGGGCGCCGCCGCAGGAGGGCGGATCGCTCCCTGACCTCTGATCCTGGACATACGAGACCGACCACCGGGGATGCCGGGCGGAGAGACCCTCGACTCGCCCATGCCGCCGACCTGGTCCGTACCGTTGGTGCCGCGTGGATGTTCCCGAGGCTGTCGAGTTGAGCATCCGACTCATCGGCGTAGCGTGGAAAGGGCTCAGGACAGACGCAGCCGGGGCGCAGAGTGGCCGGGGGAGCATGGGGCGACGGGCGCTGAGGGCTGTGGGCTGGGTATCTCCGGAACTCGCGGCAATGACGCGTAAGGAGTGAGGTTGGTGAACAACTCATCGATCGAACGGTTGCGGGAACGCGCACGGGGACCGGTAGTCACTCCTGACAGCGATGGCTATGACGAGGCGCGCAAGGTCTACAACGCCATGTTCGACAGGCGACCAGCTGCCGTCGTGCAGTGTGCCAATGCGGGCGATGTCATGGCTGCGGTCGATTTCGCACGTGACAACGAGCTGGACCTCGCGGTACGTGGTGGCGGGCACAGTGTGCCCGGCTTCGGGACCTGCGACGACGGCGTGGTGGCCGACCTGTCCGGTATGCGAGGCGTCCGCGTCGATCCCGAGCAACGAACCGCGCGTGTGGACGGCGGCGCGACCTGGGGTGACTTCGACGCGGCGACGCACGCGTTCGGTCTGGCGACCACGGGCGGAATCGTCTCCACCACCGGCGTCGCGGGGCTCACCCTCGGTGGCGGCATCGGACACCTCGCCCGCAGCCTGGGCCTGAGCTGCGACAGCCTGATCTCGGCCGATGTGGTGACTGCGGAGGGCAGGCTACTCGTCGCGAGCGAGCAAGAACACGACGACCTGTTCTGGGCCATCCGCGGCGGCGGCGGCAACTTCGGCGCGGTGACATCGTTCGAGTTCCAGCTCAGCCCGGTCAAGGACATCTATGGCGGGCCCATCCTGTACGAGTTGGAGGATGCCGGCACGGTTCTGCGTGCGTTCCGCGAACTCATCGCTGACGCCCCGGAGGAACTCGGCGGCTTCCCCGCCTTCCAGATCGCCCCACCACTGCCGTTCATCCCTGAGGACCGGCACGGCGACACCTTCATCCTGATCGTCGCGTGCTGGGCCGGCCCCATGGATGAGGGAGAGCGCGCCGTCCAGCGGTTCCGCGATATCGCACCGGTGGTTGCCGAGCACGTGGGCCCGATGCCGTACCCCGCGCTCAACAGCGCGTTCGACGCGCTGGTGCCGCCTGGCCTGCAGCACTACTGGAAGGCCAACTTCGTGACAGAGCTCAGTGATGCGGCGATCACAGCACACCTCGATCACGGTCCTCGGCTACCCGCCATGAACTCGACGATGCACATCTACCCGATCAACGGTGCCTGCCACCGCGTGGCGCCGGAGGACACGGCCTTCGCCTACCGGAATGCCACGTTCGCCACCGTCATCGCCGGAATGTGGCCGGACCCTGCCGACAACGAGGCCAATATCGCCTGGGTGCGTGACTACTACCAGGCCACCGCTCCGCACTCGGAGGAAGGCGGGTACATCAACTTCATGGCCGAGGACGACCAGGACCGGATCAGGGCCAACTACCGGGGCAACTACGAGCGCCTCGTAGAGGTCAAGAGGGCTTACGACCCCGGCAACCTGTTCCACGTGAACCAGAACATCAAGCCGTAGGGGTGACCGGCGTCCGCAGCCCGGCAAGCACCGTTGATTCCCACGAACCTCAGTTCCACCGGGCCCTGGCGGAATATGCGGCGGAACCTCGCATCAGACAGCGATCTCGACCTCGCGGCAGACAACGAGCTCGACTTGGCCAGAGGCTGACCTTCAGTGCGTCTTCGCGTACGTCTTCAGCCTGCGGCGATGCGCGATCATGAAGAGATCTTGAGGTTCACCCGAGGAGCGGCGGCACCGGGGCGGCCAAGGCGCGTAAGCCCTGGCCGCCGGGGCAGGGCCGTTCACATTGCCGAGTGGGCGAGGTGGAGCAGGCCGGTACGCATCCGCTGTTCGCCGAGTTCCGGCAGGAGCGCGGCGACGTGGTCGGCTGCCAGCGCGGCGAGCAGGGCGTGGGCAGCCTGGTCGGGGTCGGGGTCGGGGTCGGGTGCGGTGGCGAGGAGGATCGCCACATGGCGGTGCCAGAACCGGTAGGCCCCGATCCGGTACCGGGCGCCGGGGGTAGCGGTCTCGGACATCCGGACCAGCGCCAGATGCTCCAGCAGGTAGTCGAAGTAGGCGTTGAGGAACGCGGCCAGGCGCTCGCCGGCGGGAGCCCCCGGGCCCAATGGGGGTGGCCCGTGCAGGATCGCTTCCTGCAGCACACGCTCGCGGGCGTCCAGTAGCGCGACGGCCAGGCCCGACTTGTCGCCGAAGCGGCGGAACAGGGTGCCCTTGCCGACGCCGGCGGCCGCGGCCACCTGATCCATGGAAACCGCCTCGACGCCCTTCTCGGCGAACAGCCTGGCGGCCGCCTCCAGCACTGCGGCCCGGTTGCGGGCCGCGTCCGCGCGCTCCTTGGGCGGCGGCGTCCGCAGCAGTTCCAGGGGCATTGCCGAAACGGACCGCAGTCCGTTACTGTCGTGAGCCATAACAGGACTGTAGTCCGATTTCCTTGGAGGCAGCAGCATGACCGCACTCATCACCCGCGACGAGCTGGCAGCAGCGATCAAGGCCGAATCCGTGACCGTCGTCGACGCGCTCGGTGGCGCGTACTACGCCCAGCAGCACCTGCCCGGCGCGCTGGCGCTGCCCCCGGCCGACGTCGACGCCCAGGCGCCCGCTCTGCTCCCCGACCGCGACGCCGCGATCGTCACGTACTGCTCCAACCCGACGTGCCCCAACAGCGGGCAGGTCGCCGACCGGCTTACCGCCCTCGGCTACACCAACGTCCGCAAATACCGCGAGGGCATCCAGGACTGGGTCGAGGCCGGCCTCCCGACCGAATCCGCCTGACCCCGACCGAATCCGCCAGCCCCCGCCCGACCCAGCCTCAGCGCGAACGCCCAGAGCGGCGTAACCGAAGAACGAGGGGGCTCTGCACGATCCAGCCGTTCTGGACGATCAGCCCCAGCCCCGTACCGCGCCTGACGGCGCCGCCGAGTCGTGGGCCCGGGGCGGCGACAGCCAACTGCGGCACCCCCACCGCCCCCCCCTGAGCCGCACCACCCGTTACTAGTACGGCCATCACGACGCCATCGCGAGGCACAGCCCGCGCTCCCCAGCGTGCCCGGGCCAGCCCACGCTCCCCGGCGTGCCCGGGCTAGTCGAGGGTGGTATGGGACAGTGAGGTCGAATACACGCGGGTGTCCGCGTCCGTGTCGATCAGGCTGATCAGGATGGGGTTCGGCCCGGCCGGTGCGCCGGTGAGGGCGCGGACGCGGTAGCGGTGGGTGGACGCCGCGTCCTTTGCCAGCGGGGTGCCGCCCGTGTAGAGCGTGTACGGGAAGACGTCGTTGGCGATGCGCAGAGTGGCCGCGCGCCAGGTCCCGGCCGCAGCGTCCCAGCGCTCCAGGGTGTACGCCGGGTTGACAGTCGTTCCCGGCATGCCCTCCATCTGGAAGGCGAGCACCAGGTGCCGGTAGGCCCGGGTGTTGCCGTTGTGGAGGGTGACGGTGAACTCCCTTGGGTTCCCACCGGGTTCAAGCGCGATCCTGCCCCCTGGCGCGGCCGCATGCATCGCCAGGTACGTGGGCACAGGCGGCCGGGTCGGCGACTTCGAGGGCGGCGCCGGGGTACGCGGCGCGGGGCGGGTGGTGGTACTGGCTGCGGGCGTGGGAGCCGGGCTCCCCGAGGGCGAACGGGTCGCTGACGTGGCGGAGGCCGTGGCGGTGGCCGTGGCGGTGGCGGTGGCCGTGGCCGTCGGTGACGGTGACGGGGCCGAGGTTGTGGAGGCCGCCGCCTTGCCCTGCGTACCGGTTTCGGGACCGCAGGCCGTACCGGACGCCGCCAGTAGGGCGACACCCACCGTGCCGACGATGAGCGCACGGGTACGGCGCATGAGGGGCCCCCTGGTGATGGTTGACTCTGTTGCTGAGGAACGTAGCCGAGCGAGGACACGGGAAAGCCGAGGGTGCATAACACTTTGCCTCCGGCGAACTGTGAGCTGACCTGCGAACATTTCCCAGCGCTGTTGCCCGGCCCCCTGGAGTTCACCATCCTCGGCGTGCGCTCCCGAGGGATTGAACGGGCTGGACGTCACCGAAGGCGCTCGGGCACGTCACCGAGGTGGGGGCGGGCGATCAGGCGCACTGGGCAGCAGCACCAGAGGCGTTCGCCTCGGCACTCGGCGGCGACGGCGGCCTCGCACCTCTACCTCCACCAGGCCGAGGCCCTCTCCCGAGACACCCGGCACGAGGCGGCCCGGCAAGTCCCTCAAACTGCCCTACAACCTGGATTCGCTGAACGGTGCGGGAAGCTCAGGGAACGCCGTCCTGGGGTGCGGTGCGATGCGATGCGGTAGCGCAGGGTGCGGCGGAAGCCTTGTTCATCGACCTACTTGAAGACCTAGGACCCCGGGGGTTGAAGGTATTCATCGACCGTGCCACGCTCCTGATAGTCCACAGGGCGGGGAGCCCTGGGTATTCACCTATTGGGGGCAGATGATGATCCATATCACTCTCGGTGAAAGGCGTTACGTCAACCCGCAGGAGGACCAGCTCGGCCGCAACATCGTCGGCTTCGACCCCCTTATGGACGACGAGGCCCTCTTCCATGCCAACCGCGGCTGCTGGGTTCTCGGCGAGCGTGCCGAGAAGGAGCGCTACGCCCTGCTCTCCCACGAGGGGAAGGTCCGCATGGCCATCGAGATCGACAAGCTCGTCCCGGTGGCCGGAGGGCGCAAGGCGATGGAGGGCAGGTACCTCACGCCGGGCGACGAGGTCTACGACGCCTATGTCGGCAAGCCCACTCCCGTCGAGACGACCCGCAACCCGATCACCTACTTCGACTCCCCGCACGGCGCCCGCACCTGCTACTGCGGCTGTGGTGAGCCGGTGGCCGGCGGCTGGTTCGTGATCGGCCACGACCAGAAGGCCCTGCACGCCCGAATCTCGAAGATCGGCACGGTGCGCGAGTTCATCGACTGGTTCGACAGCACCTACGTCGAACCCAAGGGCGAGTGACGGCGGCCTCACGCGGACGAGGCGCAGCTCCGTAGCCCAGAAGCCCCGCCACCGCTGGTGGCGGGGCTTCGGCTCTGCCTGCGTGCACAAACCTGTGATGCGGGCTGGAACCCTTGAGTGGTCTTCCATCGCCATCGGGCACGACCCGCGCACGGGCCGGCGGCCGGTCGGCTTCCCGAGCGACCTCGGTCCCCGCGCATCCTCATACCCAGAGTTCCCCGGCGAGCGCGGCTCCGACGAACGCCGCCCCCAGTCCCGCCACCAGACTGGCGACAGCGTTGGCGGTGGCGAAGAACCTCGCCCCGTCCTCGGCCAGCCGCAGCGTCTCGAACGAGAACGTCGAGTACGTCGTCAGCGCCCCGCACAGCCCCGTGCCCAGCAGCAACTGCACCTGCGACGAAGCCGCACCCGCCAGGGCGGCCCCGGTGAGCAGGCCCAATATCAGGCAGCCCACCACATTCACGGTGAAAGTGCCCCAGGGGAAGACGGTGTCGTGCCGCTGCTGAACCGCACGGTCGGTCAAGTACCGCAACGGGGCGCCGATCATGCCGCCCACGACCACCAGCAGCCAGTTCACGCGTCCGGCCCCCTGCCCGCATAGCGGATGACCTCGCAGTCGTCGAGGATCACCAGCCCCTCCCGGACCAGTTCGTCCAGTTGCGGCAGGAACGCCCGCACCCGCTCCTCGGTGTCCACCATGACAATCGCCACCGGCAGGTCCTCGCTCAGGGACAACAGCCGCGAGGTGTGGATCAGCGAGGAGGCTCCGAAGCCCTCGATCCCGCGGAACACCGAAGCACCGGCCAGGCCGGCCTGGTGCGCCCGGTGCACGATCTCCGTGTAGAGCGGTCTGTGCCGCCAGGTGTCGTTCTCACCGACGAAGACCGTCACCCGTAGAGCCCTGCCCGTCAGCCTCGTCACCGCTGCCTCCATGCCAACACACGGCGCGTCGCCGTCGCCGCGAGCCATACCGCCGCCAACGCCGCGCACAGAGCCGCGGCCAGATACGCCAAGCCGGTCCCGGGGTGTCCGCCGTCCACGAGCTGCTGGACATCCACGGCGTACGTCGAGAACGTCGTGAACCCACCCAGCACCCCGGTGCCGAAGAAGGGCCGCACCAGCCGGTGCGCCGCCCACACATCGGTGATGACCACCATGAACACGCCGATCACCGCACAGCCGGCCACGTTGACCCACAGCGTCGTCCACGGAAACGCCCCCGCCGCGGTCGGCCACACGAGCACGGCCCCGTAGCGAGCCGCCGCCCCGATGCCACCGCCCACCGCCACGACCGCCACGACCGGCGCCTGCTCCCGCCAGGAAGTACGCCTTCGGACCGCGGTGCGCAGGCCCACGTCGGGGTCGGCGGGCTCGTCCCTCGCCTCGGAATGCGGGGTGGTCATGGGTACACGTCTCCTACTCGCCAGCCCCACGCGCACGCGGGCACACACGATCGCAAGTAGGGACTGTCGGCGGCATCGACGCCGCGGTTCGGATACGGCGAGCCCCACCGCCGCGCTGCGATTCACGAATCACAGCCGATGACCAGGCTAACGCGGCTACCGAGTGCCCGAGCCCGCGGCGAGATTTCGATTTCCGTCATTCACCCACCCATAGCAGAGCCCAGGTCAGAAACCTGAGGCTTTGCTATGGGTGGGCGAATACTCCTAGGCCATGTAGTTGTAGATCGGCCAGAACTGCGGCGTCGGGGGCGGGCCCTGCACGCCTGCGGCCTGGAGGGCGGGGGCGAGGCGCTCGGCGATGAAACGCTTCGCGTCGTCCTCCGACTCCCAGACCTCGATGACGCGCCAGCCACCGTTCGGGCTCGGCCCGCCGGCGTGGAAGATGCCGCCCGCGGGCTTCTCCTGCATACCCAGCTGCTCCCGAACCTTGTCGTAGATCTCCTGCGATCCGTGTGGATTGTCCACCATCATGGCAATCGTCATCGCTGCCTCCTCTTGGTCGGTCTTCCATTCCCCGAGGAGTCATACGGCGCGTGGCGGAAGAGGCTTGCCGATCTCCGTCCGCAGCGCTTCCGGGAACGCTTCCAGCTGCTCGAAGGCGGGATCGCCCGCGGCGCTCGATCACGTACAGCGGCCATCCGTAACGGGCGCTCGCGGTTCGGCGACCCTCGGCCGCAACTGGAGGTCGTGCCGCCCGCAGATCACGCTCGTGGGCGCGGTGATCCGTGCCGGGCCGACCTCGGGGATCGGAATCATCGCCAACTCCGGCATGAGGCTCCGGAGAACGGGCTCCTGGTCGGGCGCGCGGGCTCGGTCGAGAGCGTACGCCTCCAGCAACTCCGCACTATCTCCGAGCTCTTCGCGCAGCCTGTCCAGGAGCGAAGCGGTGCGCTTCCCCTTCGGCCTCGGGCCCGTGCCGGTCCGGTCCCTCTGGTGCCTGCCGAAAGCGAACGGCAAAGGCAAGGCGGTGAGCGCCTATCCCCTGCCTGGCTCCCTCTCCGTGCATCGTCGGCCTGCCGGTTGTTCTCAGCGGCGCCGCCGGCACCCTGCACCTGGTCCCGGGACGGCTGATCACCGCTCTCCCCCATGACTGCCGCCCCGCCTCGCCCCCGGGCACGAAAGGGATGCCGACCGGCCGGCCCCGTCGCAAGTACGGTCCCGTCCCGGCCGATACGGATCAGGCGGGTATCTGTCATACAAAGGCCGGAGTACACGACGGCGGAACGAATCAACCCGATACGAACGAAAGTATCCGGCCTCTACAACCTTTTGCGGCGGTGAATAGTCTTTGCGACGCAAAGACTATTCCTTCAGGGGGTATTTTCCGTGAAGTTGTCCCGGATCGCCGCAGCTGTGACCACCGCTGCCCTGGCTCCGGCCGTCCTCCTCGCGTCGCCGGCGTTCGCCGACTCGAACCAGGCTGCCGCGTCCACCACCAACCCGCCGGCTCCGACCGCCCCCGACCGCGAGGCCGCGGACGCGTCCGGCGAGGACCAGGCGGAGCAGGACCGCAAGACCATCCTCGCGATCATCGCCGACCCGATGGCCAGCGAGTACATGAAGGAAGCCGGCCACAAGGCCATCGCCGACGGCCCCGCGGCCATGCGCACGTTCATCGAGACCGACCAGCACAGCATCCGTCTCGACGACTACCGGGTCGCCATCGGGAAGCTCCTGCACTCTGCGGGCCCCCACCTGAAGGAAGGAATCAAGGCCTTCCTGAAGACCGACGGGCGGACCTTGGCAGACCTCCGCCACTTCTACGAGGTCACCCAGCACGAGCTTCGCGACACCGACAACAGGATCGAGATCGCCCGCCTGGTCAACACCGCCGGTCCCGCGCTGAAGGAAGCCGCCAAGAAGGCCCTGCTGGGCACTCCGGCGGACCGCATCGCCTTCCTGGAGAAGGGCCGCCACCTCGCGCAGGCCGAGGACGACCGGGTCGAGCTCGCCAGGATCGACGAGGGCTGGGACGGCCCCATCCTCAGCGAAGCGATCAGCAAGCTCCTGAACGGCTCCCCGACCCCGGCCGAGCTGCGCCACTTCCTGGAGGTGACCCAGCACGAGCTGCGGGACCAGGACAACCGCGTAGAGATCGCCCAGATCATCGACGGGGGCGGCCCCGAGCTCGTCAAGGCCGGCCGCGCCGCTCTGGCGGGCACCCCCGCCGACCGTGCCGCATTCCTGCTCACCGGTCAGCACGAGGCCCGGAAGAAGGACGAAAAGGCCCAGCAGGAGAAGGACGAGAACGACGACAAGAAGGACGACAAGAACGACGGTCAGAAGGACCAGGACGGCTCCGGCGCCGACACCGGGAACGACGACAAGAAAGACACGGGAAGCACCGGCAACACAGCCGTGACCCCGCAGAGCGGCAGCGGCGCTCAGCTGGCCTCCACCGGCGCGGGCGACACGCCCCTGATCGCGGGAGGCGCGGGCACCGCGCTCGTTGCCGGCGCGGGCTTGCTGCTCGCCGCCCGGATACGCCGCCAGGCCTCCGGCAACTGACCGCCCACCCCCCATACGCACAAGGGCCGACTGTGTGACGGACACGGTCGGCCCTGCTGCGTCTCCCTACGACGCCGGACCACGAACAGGTAGCGCGTCCGCGTCCCGGTGAGGCACATGGTCGTCCCGGCCCGGGAGGCTGAAGACCGTGTAGACGTCGGCGGGCCGAGTGAGGATGCTGGACGACTGGCCGAAGGCGAGGGTGTCGTTGACGTGATGCTCACAGCCTGCGGTGTCCAGGGCGGTGATCAGTTCCTCGCGGAGCACAGTGGCCTCGAACGAGTCCGATTCGGGCAGGACGAGAGCGGGGAGGTTCGCTGTCGGGCTCACCGGCTGCAGCGACGCCGGTGACCACCGCGTCACGGTCGACCACGACCTCGATGGTGCGCATGTTGCGCTCGAAGTCGCCAGCATCGGAGTAGGCATTGGACAGGGTGCCGGGCGTGATCGTCACGTAGTGCTGGGTGGATCGCGGGGAGCGGTGTCCGAGCCGGGCCTGCCGCTCGGACAGGGTCCGGCTCTTCGGCGTTCTCGAACTGGCCGGCGATGGTGGACCGGGCGCGGTGATCACACGTGCGGCGCGGACGTCGACTGTTCGCGCCCGGCGAGCAGCATCGCCTGGAGCAGGACGCGGCCGCCAGGCGCCTCACGGGAAGGCCAGGCGGCCTCGATGGTCAGGCGGGAGCGCGCGCCCTGGGCGAGCCAGCGGTGACTCCTCTGCTCATTGCAAGTCACCACCTGCCAGACGGCCCACTACCTGCCAGGCGGCCCACTGGGCGCCTCCTGCCTCCAAGGGCTTGCTGTCGTCGCCCACCGCCACCGTGGAGCCGACGGTGGCAGTACCAGCAATCCCACTCCGGGGTGGCCAGCTCGGCCTGGGAGCGATTCCTCCAGGGCCGCTCTGGGAGGTCCGGCGCTCGTCGATGAACGCCACGAGCGTGTATATGGCCGTTCGAGCCCGGCCGCGAAGAAGGACGCCTCAGCTCTGAGGATGTCGTTCGCCCGCCGCAGCTCAGCGACTTCCTTCTTCACCGCCTAGACCTGCGCGGACTCCTCCGAGTCCGTCCCCGGACCCTGCCCGGAGTCGGTCTCGCCCCGCTTCACCCGGTTCCGCAGTGTCTCGGCCGAGCCGATGCCCGGCTGCTGGGCGACCGCCCTCAGCGCGGCCGACTCGTTCGGACAGTCACCGCGAACCTCCGCTGCCATCCGGACCGCTCGTTTGCACAGCTCAAGGGGATAGGCGGAGGGACCTGCCACGACTCAACCCCTTCACGGAACCGCGTCTCGACCGAACCCGGAACGGTTCAGCCTGCGGCCGGTCCGGGGCCGTAGTCCGCCTTGGATCCGCCCAGACCGTCCGCGAGGTGGGCCAGCCAGCCGCTCGGGGAGTACGGCCGGGGCGGGTCGACCTCCATGCCCAGCTCCGCCACCGCGAGGGCATAGTCGGATTCTTCGAGGGAGAGGGCGAGCAGTTCGTGCAGCTCCCCCATGAGGCGCGCGACCAGCTGCGCGTCCGTGGCGGCGGTGTAGTCGTCCACGGCCGCGTCGTGGTCCGGGAACTCGTCCGGCATGTCCTGCGAGAACCAGCCCCCGAGGAGCTGGCCGAGCTCGGGGAAGCGGGCGCGCCACTCCCAGTGGGTACGAGGGGTGGACGTGGGCGGGACCTCGCCGTGCTCAATGGACCGCTTCAGGTGGTCCGCGATCACGAACAGCCAGTCCTGGATCGCCGATTCGGGCAGGCCGACATCCGGCACGGGGTAGAACTCACCCAGGCTCAGACGCAGTCGGCCCGGTGGGTTACGCGCGTACTCGCGGATCTGCTGTTCGGCCGTCGCCAGGGCCCAGGGACGGGTGTGCCAGGTGTGGCGGAGGTAGGCCTGGAGGGCCTCGCTCGGCCCGCTCGGCTCGTCGTCAGCAGGCATACCGATGTACGCGCTGATCACCTGGTCCAGCTCGCCGTAGCGGCGATCGAACTCAAGCGGCTTCATGGACACGGCACTTGACCTCTACAGATAGATCGGGACGGTGGTCAGAACGACGAAGCCGTGCGGGCTGTCCGGATCACGCTTGAGCACCACACGTGCGGCTCGTACGTCGACGGGGTCGCGCCCGGCGAGCAGCATCGCCTGGAGCAGGACCCGGCCGACGGGCGCCTCACGGGAAGGCCAGGCGGCCTCGATGGTCAGGCGGGAGCGCGTGCCCTGGGCCAGCCAGCGGTGAATCCTCTGCTCGTTGCAGGTCACCACCTGCTGGGTGGCCCACTGGGCGGTTTCTCGGTCCGGATATGTAGCCGAACGGGTCAACAACGGCTGTTACCTCTCAACGTGGGTCGAAGGACCAGATCAGCCCGACCTCCTCGTCGGACACCCACAGGAGTCCCAGGTCCCAGGGGTACCGACTGAGCGGTGAGCAGCTCGAAATCCGCTGATAGAAGTCGAAGGCCGCGCCGCCTCCCCAGGTGTTCGTGAAGAACTGAGTCCGGTCGGGGCAGCGCGAGAGAATCACCCGAGCGTGCTCCTCCATTTCAGCCAGTCGCTCGGGGAGGCGGGGGTCCCGGGAGACATCGAGATCGAGGGTGGCCAGCAGTACGAGCAGCCGCACCACTGAGGAACGCGGGACTTCCCTGAGCCGACTCTGCCACTCCGTCGAGCCCTCCTCGTCCGCGGGCGGGGTCACGAAGGGGAAAGCCGGGTCGTCCTCCCGCTCCTCCTCCCCTTCGTCGGGATCGATGGTCCGCCACGACCGGGGCTCCACCGACTCTCCCCGCATGACCGAGGCAACGTCGTGCAGCCAGTCGTCGCCCGTACGGGGCCCGACCGAGACGAAGGTGTACCGACGGTCGTACATCTCCACGGCAGACCGCCAGGAATCGGCGTCCAGGGGCATCGAAGGACAACTCATACCGACACAGCTCCACAATCCATCCAGAGGTCGCTCATACAGGCATCGAGGTGAACACCATGTAGGGCGGCGAGAGGCTCGGGTCACGCATGAGCCGCATGGAAACGCCCTTGGTGTCGTGCACCTCCGAAATCTTGGTGCCGTCATAGGTGACGCCCTTACCGGTCACGGCGTCACCGGTGAGAGGACCTTGCAGCGGAACGGAGCCGGTCTCGATGGTGATGAACTTGTCCGGCGGGTCCCCTGCCAGCCACCGATCGATCTCGTTGCTGTTGTCGCGTAGGCAATACTGCGTGAACCGTTGTGCTGACTCAACGTCGGCGTAGGTCGAGGCCGCCGGAATCTTCGGCTCACCGCTCGCTCTGCTTTCGTCTCTCATCCGTTGCAGCAACTGCTCGTCGGTCTTCCCCACATGCTTGTCAAGGGTATGGGCATTCCCCATGCCTTCCGCTGCCGCGAGGTCCACCGAATACTTGTAGGGGAACTGGCTCTCCGGCAGCTGCCAGCTGTGCTCCTTCTTGAACTCGTTCAGCGAGCGCGCACCGAACCCCTGTGCCCGAGCCCGTTCCGCCTGGAACGTGGGAACGCTCAGAAGCGCCTCGTCGAGCTCGAACTCAAGCATGGCCAGCTTGCCCGCGGCATCGCTGAACGCCTCGTGATAGGCCTCGACCGCCGCGTCCATGGAAGCCTTGTCCATATGGGACCGGAAGGTCAGAACGACTTCCGCGAACACGAGACCGGCCGCGAGCCTGGTGAGTTTGGAGAGATCGAGATCCACGGTGAGGCTCCTCACCGTCTTGTCCGTGGCCTCCTTCGCCAGACGCGTAGTGGTCTCCGTGGTCTTCTGACCCATGTCGGCCAGGTCATCGAAGAGCTTCTGGATCACGTTCGCGCTCTTGCCGAGGACCTCGATGACGGGGCGCCTGGTGGCGGGGTCCACCTTCCCATGGGTCTTCCAGTTCCGGGTGCCCTTCTTGGCCGTCACCTCGGCCCGCTGGTCGCGGGCCTTCCCCCAGGCCGTGGTCCCCCAGATCGTCTGGCAGAAAGCCCTCATCGCGGACTGCCATTCCCCGTCGCCCGTGGGATCGGTGATGTAAGAGATCGCGTCCGTGAAGTCGTCAGCGGCCTTCTCCGCGTTCTTCGAGGCTTCCCGCCAGGCCTTGGCGATGTCGCGGAACTCCTCCTCCTTGACACCCGGCGTCTTCTCGTGGATGCGGCCGAGTCTCAGCCCCTCGTCGACTACGGGCTTCATGATGTACATGAGGAAGTCCGGGACCTCTCCGAGGATTCCGGAGATCGCCCATGAGTCGTGGTACTCACCCTCCCCGCGCCATGTGAGGTCGTTCGGCGGACCGTACTTGGGCGCGGTGGCGATGACCGCCGGCGGCTGCTTCTCGTCCGGCGGATCCCCTTTACCCTTCCGCGCCGCCCAGTCGGCCAACGCGTAGTTGTTCGCCGTCTGCGTGAAGCCCACGGCCACACCACCCACCGACACCACGCTCTTCGCCCACAACTCCAGGAACTTCCCGGCGACGATGCCGTACCGGTCGGCGAAGGAGTCCGCTCCCCAGCCCGTCCCCGCGGACTGACTGTATTTGTCCAGCGTGTCCATCAGTTGCTTCGCCTTCTTGTCATAGGCGAACTGAGCATCGCGAACAACGAGCGAAGTGAAATAGAGGTGCTGAGGCTGCACATCGAAGCGGCCCACGCCCCGGTTGGGCGGAGCGGTCCTGGCCTGGTCCTGTTCCCGCTGCCGCTGCTTGCCAGAGGGCAGGTCTGCCATCAGGCCGCACCCCAGCCCCGCAGCACCGCCCGGTGCGCCGCTGCGTAGTTGATCTCCCCGTTGACCACGACGTCCTGCAGCCACGCATGGGCAGCCTGAAGGTCCGCCGCAGAGCGGTCCCACTCGTCCAGCTTGTCGATGAACACCTCCCGGGCTTCGCCCTCCCAGGTCAGGACCACCTTCTCGACGCGCCGGTAGAGCAGGTCCAGCTGCTTGTTGAGTCCCTTGAGGATGTCCTCAAGATCCCCGGCAAGGTCCTGCAGCGCCGCGAAGTCGACGGCTATGTCGTCGTCGCCCGCCATGCTCCCCCCGTTCAGAAGTCGTCAGTTGACATATGCGTTCTCAGAGTTCGGAGAGTCGGCTGCGCGGCACGGCGGGTACGTCGGTGTTCGGCGTCGACAGCGCGTCCACCTCCCGCTTCACATCCGTCTCGACCTGGATCTTCCGTAGCTGTGCCATCACGTCCAGCTCCTGCTCCGAGAACCCGTCCCGGCTGAACCGCACGGCCTGTTCAAGTGCCTGGATGACCAGGCGGATACGTACGGCGTCCTCGGCCGCACCGCGGTGGAGGTCCCGATAGGCCTGCGCGGCTGGGCCCCGCCAGCCCGCCTCGATCCGGTCGACGACCACATCCATTCGCTTGACCTGTTTGTCCAGGTAGTCCTGCATACCGTCGAGGTCATCGGCAAGGTCCGTCAGCCGGTCCGTCTTCACTCGAAGTCGTGGCTGTTCGCCTGCGCCGCTCATCGCATCCCCCGGTCCGCGTCTCTCGACGTCGTTTCGTCGCAGCCTACTTCGGCTGTCCTGAACCCTGACGTCTGGCCAGATGCTGTCGGCGGCGGCCCGGAACGCGATGGGCACGCTCGCCGCCGAACCGAGCATCGGCCGGCACAGGCTCGTCGGCCGAGACAGCAACCCCGGCGACTGGCAACGAGGACGGCACGGCAGAGCTCCGGGACAGTCAGGGTTCGGGGAGAACCGGACTGAATGACTCACAGCATCGCATACGTCCAGTTCAGACAGTGTACGAGCAGACCGGGTACCGCCGATTCCCTTGCCTGAAACGGGAGTTCCCCAACTGATCACGCGCTCCACGGCCAAGGCTCAGGTCAGCGGACCGGGTTTCGCGCGCCCCGTCCCGCTGCCACGGGTCACCTCAGGGCGACGCCCTCTGTGGCTGGTCGCACAGATGTGGGTCTGGCGTGGTCGTGGCCGGTTCTGCGATGCTTCCGTCCGACAAGCGACGGCGGAACGAGGAAGCCGGTGAGATTCCGGCACGGTACCGCCACTGTGTAGGGGGAGCGAATCCGCCATGGCCACCGCCCCATCCGGGGTGGGAAGGCCGGAGGAGCTTTGATCCCGAGTCAGGAGACTCACGCCGTCGCACCTCGATGTACGGGGCGGATTTCCCCAGGAGAGGCGGTGGCACCCGTGTGCCTGCGTACCCAAGGCGGCAGCTCTGTGCTGCCCGTGGCCCTGTGGGGCCGAGCTGCCCGGCTTCACCCGCGGGCCCGTTTCCTCAGGTTCTGACGGCTCCTTCCTCAGCGGGTCCCTTCCCGTACGCCGTACCACGTGCCCCGGAGTGCCGGTGCGCGCTGCCCACACATGCCACCAGGAGTCACCTTGTCCGTACGATCCGCCATGCCCGGCCGCCGTCAGGCCGCCGCGGCTGCCTTTCTCGCTGTCGCCCTCACGCTCACCGCGTGCGGCGGCGACACCGGCCCGCCCGCCGACGCCAAGGCCCGGTCCGGTGGTGAGGGCTGTATCAAGGACTTCGACCCGGGCAAGGACTACTTCCCGGTCAAGTCGACGGTGAAGCACGCCAAGAACTTCACGCTCCGGTACGAGAGGAGCTACCAGGTCCTCACCGTCAACGAGCCCTATCCCAAGGGCAAGCCGGAGTCGTACGTGCTGGTGAAGTGCGGTGCTCCGAAACCGGAGCTGACCGGTGAGCTGGCATCCGCGCAGCAGGTCACCGTTCCGGTCAAGAGCCTGTACTCCGCCTCCACCACCCACCTGCCGCTGCTCACCGAGACCGGCACCCTGGACGCCCTGACGGGCGTCGCGAGCGCCGCGAACATCTCCTCCGCCCAGGTGATCGAGCGGGTGAAAGCGGGCAAGGTCACCGAGTACGCCAAGGACCGCACCCTCAACGCCGAGACGGTCATCGGCGCGAAGCCCGACGTGCTGATGACCCAGGGCACCGACGACCCGCAGTATCCCAAGCTGCGTCAGGCCGGTATCGCCGTGGTCGCCAACGCCGAGTGGCTGGAGTCCAGTCCGCTCGGCCGCGCCGAGTGGGTCAAGGCGATGGCCGCGCTCACCGGGGCGGAGAAGCGCGCCGACGAGGTGTTCGACACCATCGAGGGCGACTACCGGAAGGTCGCCGAGAAGGGCGCGCGGGCAGTCGCGGCGGGCAAGCCCGTCGAGGTGCTGCCGGGCACGATGCACCAGGGAACCTGGCACATGCCCGCCGGCGGCAGTTACGCCGCCCGGCTGATCAGGGACGCGGGCGGCACCTACCCCTGGGCCGGTGAGGCGGGAACCGGCAACGTGCAGCTGAACTTCGAGGCGGTGTACGCCAAGGGCGGCGAGGCGCCGGTCTGGATCGCCGACCAGAAGTGGAAGTCCACCGCCGACGCGGTCAAGGCCGACAGCCGTTACGGGCAGCTGAAGGCACTCTCCGGTGGTGCGGTCTGGACGAACACGAAGGCGCTGGGCCCGAGCGGCGGCAACGACTACTTCGAGCGCGGTGTGCTGCGCCCGGACCTGGTCCTCGCCGACCTCTTCGCGCTGATCCACCCGGACCGGGCGAAAGACCACACCTTCACCTTCTACACGCGGGTGCCCAAGCCATGACGACCTGCACGGCAACCGCTCCGGAAGCCCGACCGGCGGTACGGCCAGGACGCCGGCGCCTCGCCGTCGTCCTGGCCCTCGGGGCGGGTACCGCCGCGCTGTTCGTCCTCACCATCGCGACCGGCTCCCACCCGGTGCCGGTGGCGGAGGTGGTGCGGGTCCTGTTCGGCGGCACCGCCGAGGACCCGCGGTGGACGGTGATCGTCGAGCAGGTCCGGCTGCCGCGCGCGCTGACCGCCACCGCCGTCGGTGCCGCCCTCGCGGTGGCGGGGGTGCAGATGCAGACCCTGTTCCGCAACGCGCTGGCCGACCCGTTTTCCCTCGGGGTGAGTTCGGGCGCCAGCATGGGTGTCGCCGCCGTGGTCGTCGGCACCGGCGGGGTCGCCGGGAGCTTCACCGGGAACCTGGCCGGGCTGGGGCGCGTGGGTGTCGTACTGGCCGCCTCGCTCGGCGCCGCCGCCGTGCTGGCCCTCGTCCTGCTCCTCTCCCGGTGGGTGCAGTCGGCCGTCACCCTGCTCGTCATCGGCGTCATGATCGGCTCGGCAGCCACCGCGGTGGTCGGCGTGATGCTCGTCTACGCCCGGCCCGAACGCGCCCAGCAGTTCGTCATGTGGGGCCTGGGCAGCTTCAGCGCCACGACCTGGCCCGACCTCCAGGTCATGCTGCCCGTCGTCGGCGCGGGACTGCTGACCGCTCTGCTCACCGCCAAGCGGCTGAACGCCCTGCTGCTCGGCGAGGACTACGCCCGCACCATGGGGCTGAACGTACGACGGAGCCGCGATCTGGCACTGCTCGGCACCTCCCTGCTGGCGGGCGCGGCGACCGCGTTCTGCGGACCCGTCGCCTTCCTGGGCCTGGCCGTCCCGCATCTGACGCGGGTGGCGCTGGGGACCTCGGACCACCGGGTGCTCATCCCGGCGTCGATGCTCGCCGGCGCCTTCCTCGCCCTGGCGTGCGCCCTGCTGAGCCAGCCGCCCGGTACGGACTCCGTGCTGCCGCTCAACGCCATCACCTCACTGTTCGGCGCACCCGTCGTCATCGCGTTCCTGATCCGCAGCCGCCGCGGCGTACAAGGAGTGGCCTCGTGACCGACACGCTGACCGAACCCGTCACGGAAACGGCCGACGGACCGGACCGCCCCGGCGGCCTGGCCACCCAGGGGCTCGCCGTCGGCTACCGCACCCGGTCACCGCGCCGACGGGGAGCGGGCCGGGCCGTACTGTCGGGGCTCGAACTGGAGGCGCGGGCCGGCGAACTGACCGTACTGCTCGGGCCCAACGGCGCGGGCAAGTCCACGCTGCTGCGGACCCTGTGCGGACTCCTGCCGCCGCTCGGCGGTCGGATACGCATCGGCGGGGCGGACCTGACGCACCGGCAGCCGGCTTCTCTCGCGCGACGGCTTGCCGTCGTCCTGACCGACCGGGTGGACCCCGGGCTGCTGTCCGTACGCGAACTGGCCGGGCTCGGCCGCCACCCGCACACCGGGTTCACCGGCCGCCTGACCGCCGCGGACCACGCGGCCGTCGAGTGGGCGCTGAAGGCGGTGGGCGCGGAGCACCTGGCGGACCGTGCCGCCGCCGAACTCTCCGACGGCGAACGCCAGCGCGTCCTGACCGCGCGGGCGCTGGCCCAGGAACCCGAGGTCGTCCTCCTCGACGAGCCGACCGCCTTCCTCGACGTGCCCTCACGCGTGGCGCTCACCGTGCTGCTGCGCGACCTCGCCCGGGACAAGGGCCTCACCGTCGTGGTCAGTACGCACGACCTGGAGCTGGCGCTGCGCGTGGCCGACGCCGTATGGCTCGTCGACCGCGACTCCCGCGTCCACGCGGGGGCGCCCGAGGACCTGATCCGCGGCGGAGCCGTCGCCGCCGCCTTCGACGCCGACCACCTCGCCTTCGACCCGGTCTCCGGCAGCTTCGGACTGCGCCGCACCGCGCGGGCCGCCGTAGCGGTGGATGCGGCACCCGATGTGCTCCCGCTCCTCGAACGGGCCCTGGCCCGGGAAGGACTGGCCGTCGCGGAACCGGGCGCTCCGGGCGCGCTCACGCGGGTGAGCTGCGACGGAGGGGAACGGCTCACCCTCACCGGACCGGACGGGCAGGTCGTCCACACCCGCAGCTTCCACGAGCTGACGCGGACGGTACGGACATGGTGACCGCGGCCATCACCCCCAGCGTCCTGGCGCGGATCTCCGGCATCGGACCGTACTTCGCCGTGGCCACCGGGGCCTGCCCCCCGGGCGGCCGTTTCCGGCCGATGACGGAGCTGTACGGCGACTCGGACGCGCTGGCGGAGTGCCTGCGGGTCGTCGCCGGTCGGCTGGGCACCGACCAGCCCAGGGTGGCCGCCTCCACCCTGCACCTGGGCACCGCCTCCCGGCTCTGGTCGATCGCCCTGGCAGGCGCCGCGCTCACCGGCCGCGTCCCCGATCTGGGGCCGGACCGGCTGTGGTGGCGCCTGCCCGCATCCGGTCCTCCCGACCTGTGGCTGCCCGACCCGCGGGAGGTGGACCAGGAGCCGCTCCCGGCTCTGCGCCACACCGTCGCCGTGCGGAACCTGACCGCCTGGGCCGACGCCGTACGGCGCGTGTCCGGCGTCTCCCCGCACACCCTGCGCGGCAACGCCGCCTCCGCGCTGGTCGGAGCCCACCGCGTCCTGATCGCCAGGGAGCCGCACGCCCCTTACCCTGTCATCCCCCTCGTCCACGCGCTGCTGGACCGGCCTCCGCTGGCGGGGGCCGGAACCTGCCGCCCCACCCCGGCCGGGCCGCTCGCCTTCCGCCGCCGCAACTGCTGCCTGTACTACCGCGTGCCGGGAGCGGGCATCTGCGGCGACTGCGTCCTCAACCCCAAGGAGACGGCCTCATGACCACCACCGACCCGACCGTCATCGAGACCCCCGGCGGCGGCACCCAGCATGTCTGGCCCCTCCCGGCAGACGAGGCCACCCTCCTCGACCTCGTCACCACCGTCTTCACCGACCACTGGCAGCACATCCACTTCGGGCCCATCATCGAAGGTGCCGCCTGGGAGGTCGGCGCCCCCTGCGCGCCCACCGCCATCACCATGAACGACGGGTACGCCACCGTCGACTTCGGCGCCTGGCACTTCCACCTGTGCATCGGCGAGCACACCGCCTCCGGGCCCGAACTCGGCCGCATCCGACGCTGCTCCCGCGCCGAGCTCTACCGCAGCCTCGGCTCCGACGGAGCCCCCGTCAGCTGGGGAGCCCGCCTGTTCAACGGCCGCGACGAGCAGATGATGACCGTGCTGCTGCCGAACCCCTTCCTCACCGACCGCCAGGAGATCCTCGACACCCCCGACTTCACCCGGCTCACCACCTGGGACACCCTCCGCGACCGCTTCCTCGGCCTCTCGCCCGACCCCCTCGACCGCACCGGCAGGGGCTTCCGGCACAGCGGATGAGGCAGCGGCAGCCGCGCCCGCTCGACTGCTTCGATTCCGTCGACGGCCTCCCCGACGACGGCGATTCCGGGCTGTGTGCATGCCGAACAGCGTGCGCAGACCGCTGCGGGTCACCTCGTCGTCGTACGCGATCGGCAGGGTGGTGCGCCGGAAATCGCCGACGGTGTCAGTGGTGACGGCCGCCCTCGCGTCGAGGCCTGTCGCGACCTCCGCGCTCGCCGGTAAGGCGATCACACAGGCAAGCGCACCGGCAGCCGGACCGTGAGCCGCCAGTGCTCCGGGCCTTCCGGACCGGCCTCCATTTCGCCGTTCAGCAGCCGCACGCGCTCAAAGAGGCCGGGCAGGCCGTGCCCGGACGTCGGGAAGGCGCCCCGGGTCACGGCGCTCCCGGCTCCGGTCCGGTTGACCACGTGGAGCTCCAGCGAGTCCGGTGCGGTCGCCACCCTGACCCGGATCGGGCCGCCCGCTCCGTGCCGCAGCGCGTTCGTCAGGCCTTCCTGGAGAATGCGGTACGCCGCCCGGGACAGCGTCCCCCGCACCTGCGCACAGTCGCCCGACATCTCAGGCTCCACCTCCGCGCCCGCGTGCCGCATGCGGTCGAACAGCTCGGGCAGGTCGCACAGGGCCCGGGCCGGGGCCGTTCCCGCCTTCTCCTCGCGGAGCATGCCCAGCACGTAGTCCAGATCCTCAAGGGCGGCCCGGGTCGACTCCTCGATGCTGCGCAGGGCGGCCCGGGCCGCCACCGGGTCGGCGCCGAGCACCTCGCCCGCCACCGCCGCCTGGATCGTGGCGGACGTCAGCGTGTGCCCGATCGAGTCGTGCAACTCGTGGGCCAGCCTGTTGCGTTCGGCCAGTGCCCGCTCCCGCTCGGCGGCCAGCGCGAGCCGCTCGGCCGACGACGGGCCCAGCAGCCTGGGGGCCAGCCACCGCAGGGCGTGCGTCACCGCCAGGCACAGAGCCGCCGCCAGCAGCAGACAGAAAAGCGCCGCCGCCCAGCTCTGCCAGCCGCTATCCGCCCGCAGCGTCCAGCCGTTCACACTCAACCCGGCCTCGGCGCCCGCCCAACCGCCGGGAAGCAGCAGGCCCGCGACGAACAGCAGGACGCTCAGCTGCGCCCCCGCCCACCCCAGCGCCACCTGCGACAGCAGCCAGAGCGGGGTCCGCAGGCGGTCGGCGCCCGACGCCATGGAAGAGCCGTCACCAGGCGAGCCCGTGCGCCGACGCTCGACCACAGGATCAGGCAACGGCACCCCCAGCATCCGCCGGGCGCAGGCGATCAGCACCCGCCGCGTGGTACGGGCCAGCCCGATCACCGCGATCAGTACGGACCAAACCAGCACGGTCAGAGCGAACCGCACTCCCGCTGAAGCCGATGACCACGCCATCGCCGGCAGCGCCGCGACAGGCAGCAGGGGAAGGCTCGCCAACGCGCCGCAATAGGCGAACAGGGCACCCGCGTACGTGGAGCCGCGCAGCAGCGACCGGATTCCTCTGAGCATGGTCAGGCAAGTATGACCGGACGTCCCACCGGCGGCCTCCCCCGATCGGGGGAGCGCATTCTCCCGCCTTCCCGCGATGTGCCCGTGGGCCCCCGAAACCAGAATCGAACCCTCACCGGCTGGCAGGACGGAAGGACGGGCTGATGGACGCTCAGGGAATCGAGACGCCGCCGAACCACGCGGTGTCCGCTCAGGATCAGGCCGTACGGAATCGGACGGCACCGAACCGAATGGCACCGAACGGAATGGCACCGGGCCCGACGGCACCGAGGAACAGCCTGGCCACGGCCGCCCTGACGCTGGGCGTCATCAGCCTGTGCACCTCGGTCGTCTTCATCGGGGGCCTGCTCTCGGTGATCGGCCTGATCCTGGGCATCGCCGCGCTGACAGCGGCCGAGCGGACTGGTGCGGGCCGGGGCAAGGCCGTCACCGCCGTGGTGACGTCGTCCCTCGCGATCGTGGTGTCCGGGCTGGTCGCCGTCTTCATGGTCTGGTACGCGAACAAGACGCAGGAGTGCTACCAGCCCGACAGCTTCCAGCAGTACACGCAGTGCGTCCGCGCGCACCTGAACGGGGACTGAACGGCCTTCCCCTTCCCTCACCGGTCGGCTGCCCACTCTCCTCTACAAGGACGAACATCACCGTGCGAAGCAGATCAAACCGTAAGGCCCCCCTACTCGCCGCCGGCCTCGCGGCGGTCGTGCTTTCGGCGTCGGCACCCGCGACGACCTTCACCGCGTCCACGGCATTCGACGCCTCCCCCGCCAAGGACCCTCTGCGGCGGTACACGCAGCAGAAGCTCCAGTGGAAACGCTGCGACGCGAAGGGCCCGGACAACTTCCAGTGCGCGACGCTCAGGGTGCCGCTGGACTACAGCGACCCCGGCGGCCGGACGATCGGCCTCGCGATATCCCGGCTGAAGGCGGGCAGCGCGACGTCACGTCACGGCGTTCTGCTGCTCAACCCGGGAGGCCCCGGCGTACCGGGGCTGCGGCTCCCTGTCGACCCGCTCATGAAGTTCCCCGCGGAAGTGAAACGGCGGTACGACCTCGTCGGCTTCGATCTGAGGGGCGCCGGGCAGAGCTCTCCCGTCGCCTGCGGGCTGACCGCAGGGGAACAGGCCGACCAGCCGTACAAGGCGGAGACCTTCGCGAAGGACGTGGACCGGGCCCGTACCATCGCCGGGAAGTGCCGGGCCAGGGCCGGTGACGAGCTGGCACACCTCACCACCCGCAACAGCGCCCGTGACATGGACGTCATCCGCGCCGCGCTGGGCGAGAGGAGAATCTCCTACCTGGGGATCTCCTACGGCACCTACCTCGGCGCTGTCTACATGCAGTTGTTCCCCCAGCGGGCCGACCGGATCGTGCTGGACAGCGCGACCGACCCCACCCGGATCTACCGGGGAATGTTCCAGGACATGGCGAAGGCGGCCGAGCAGGCGTTCACGCGGTGGGCCGCATGGACCGCCCGCCGGCACACGGCCTACGGGCTGGGCGGCACTCCGGCCGAGGTCCGCAAGTCCTACTGGGACCTGATCGCGCGGGCCAACCGCGAGCCCGTCCTTTTCGAAGGACGGACCCTCACCGGCGACGGCATCCGTGCCGACAACCGCACGTTCTTCCACGTCCGGAAGGCCGCCGAACGGATCGCCGGACTGAAAGAGGCGGCCGAAGGCAGGAACCCGGGTGCTTCCGGCACGGCCGGCCAGGTCCAGGAGTCCGACGACAACTACGCCTCGATCGCCTGGTCCTTCATGTGCGCTGACACCCGCACCTGGTCGCACGACCCCGAGGAGTACCGCCGCGAGGCGATCCGCGACAAGGCCCGGTATCCGCTGTACGGCGACTTCGCCGCCGCCATCAGGCCCTGCGCCTTCTGGGAGCAGGGCAGTGAGCCGCAGACCAGGATCGACAACAAGGTCGGTGCGCTGATCACGCAGAACGAGTGGGACTCCCAGACGCCTCTCTTCGCCGCTCAGGCCATGCACCGGGCCCTGCGCGGCTCCCGGATGCTCACCGTCGCCGGCGGCGAGGGACACAGCGTCCTCTACGCGCAGGACGGCAGTGCCTGCGCGGACAGGGCCGCCACGGTCTACCTGACCACGGGCAGGCTCCCCGCCGAGGACCTGACCTGCCGGGCCACGGCCGGGCAGAAGCAGCGACCCCGCACACGGTGAACCACGACTGCGCCGGGGCACCGGTTGTCCTGCGCGGCTTCCGGCGGGTGACGGTGAACTCTTCATGATCCAGGTCGTGAGCGGGTCATGGGCCATCGAGGAGAGCGGCACTGTTCCCCCGGGCGGGCGGAGTGAAACGGTCTGGACATCGGGTCCACCGTCGACTTCCGATCTGGAGACACCATGGAAATCAGCCTGCTGGGACCGCTCGACGCCGAATCGGCAGGGGCTCGGATCCTGCCCACCGCGGCCAAGCAGCGGCAGTTGCTGGCCCTCCTCGCCCTGCACGCCAACCGGGGTGTGCCGGTGTCGATGCTCATGGAGGAGATACGGGAGGACGATCCGCCGCGCAGCGCGTCCACCACGCTCCGGACGTACATCCTCCAGCTGCGCAGACTCATCAGCTCCTCGCTCGGGGACCGCAGCGGCATCGTCGCCAAGGAGATCCTCGTGTACCAGCACGGCGGGTACCAGCTCAGGATGCTGCCGGGGACGGTCGATGCCCAGGAGTACGACCGGATCGCGGCCCGGGGGCAGGCGGCGTTCGACGCGGGTGACGACGAGCGGGCGGTGGCGGCGTTCCGCCGGGCGCTCGACCTCTGGCAGGGGCCCGCGGCCGACGTCCGGGCCGGGACGTTCCTGGAAATGGAGCGGGTACGGCTGGAGGAGAGCAGGCTCGGCATCCTGGAGCGGCGCATCGACGTCGAGCTGAGCATGGGGCGGCACTCCGGACTGCTGCCGGAGCTGGCCGCAAGGGCATCCTCACCGGGGAGGGCGCGGGCATCCTCTTCATGGAGAGCCTGGACTCGGCCCTGGAGCGGGGCGCCCGGATCTACGCCGAGGTGCTCGGCTACGGGCTGAACTGCGACGCCCACCATCCGGTGGCCCCGGACCAGGACAGCCTCGCCGCCTGCATCGAGGCGGCGCACCGCAACGCCGGGCCCAAGCCCGAGGACATCGACTTCATCTCGGCGCACGGCACCGGCACCAAGGCCAACGACGTGACGGAGGCGGGAGCCATCCGCCAGGTGTTCGCACAGCCGCCGCCGACCATCTCCATCAAGTCGATGCTCGGCCACACCATGGGCGCCGCCAGCGCCCTGGCCTCGGCCGCCTGCGCCCTGGCCATCACGGAGAAATTCATCCCGCCGACCATCAACCATCAGGAGACCGACCCGGACTGCGGTCTGGACCCGGTCCCCAACGAGGCGCGGCCCGCCGATGTGCGCATCGTTCAGAACAACGCGCTCGCCTTCGCGGGCAACAACGCGGTGCTGATCCTCGGCCGGTACGAGGCCGGTACGAGGCCGGCACGGGGCGCTCGGGCCGCACTGGGCACGCAGCGGACGCGACGTGAGCGAGATCCCGCCGCGCTTACGCAGGCCGGCCCGATCGGACACGCCCGTGCGGGTGCTGCTGCTGCACGGCCTCGGAGGCAAGAGCACCGTGTGGGACCGGTTCGTGGACCGGGCCGGTCGCAGGGGTCTCACAGGCCTCACGGGCCTCACGGGCCTCACGGGCTAACGTCACGGGGAAACCGTGGGCGCGCTTCCCGTGCTTGCCGTGCTTCCCGGGGTGCGGTCGCAGGTGGTGGAGCTCGACGCCCCGTCCTGGCCCTTCAGCTCCACGACGATCCGGCCGTCGGCGGCCTGGCTGTAGGCGATCGTGCAGGTCAGCTGGCGTACAGCGGTGGTGTCCAGGGGTTTCAGGGGGAAGGGGAGACGGATGGTGATCCTGCCGTCCGACGAGGGCTCCACTCGGACCTTCGCGCCGGGGCGGAGGGTGGGCAGGGACGTCGTCAGGCCCGCGGCCCGGTCCTGCTTCGCCGGTCCGGCGAGGAGGGTCCGGACGACCTTCTCCGTCGGTACCGGGCCGGGTTCGTCCTCGGAGCCCGGAGCGTCGGTGCCCGCCCCGAAGTACTCGCCGCCGAAGCCCCTCGCGGGCCCCGTCGTCCGGATCACGGGGTTCACCCCTCCGTGGGGGGCGCGGAAGAAGAGCAGCATCTCGGTTTCGCGGATGAAGAACGCCTCGACCGTCGCGGGGCCGCCCGCCTCGACGACGCCGGTCCCCTGGATGCCGCACCCGCCCAGCAGCAGCGGCACCGCTACCGCGACGGCAACGGCGGCCGTGCGTCGGGGACGCATGCGTCGAAACGGCCGTGCGCCGCTCATCGGGCCCTCTCCTCGGCTCGGAGCGCGGTCTCCGCGTGCAGCGGGATCTCGACGGTGAAGACGGCGCCGCCGCCGGGGGCGTTCCCCGCGCGGATCGTTCCCCCGTGCAGCCGTACGTTCTCCTGGGTGATCGCCAGTCCCAGGCCGCTGCCCGCCGAGCGGGTACGGGCCGCGTCGGCCTTGTAGAAGCGGTCGAAGATGTACGGGAACGATTCGGGGCGGATACCGGGGCCCCGGTCCGCCACCTCGGCGATCAGCACGGGCGTTCCCGAGGGGCGTTCCCCGGTGTGCAGGCGTACGGTGACCGGCGCGCCGCCGTGCCGCAGGGCGTTGCCGACCAGGTTGGCGATCACGATGTCGAAACGGCGCGGGTCGAGCCGGGCCCGGATGCCGACGGGAAGATCGGTGCGGACCCGGTCGTCGTCGTCCCAGTGCCGGGTCTGGAGGGTCTTGCGGATGGCCTCGGCGACGTCGACCTCGTCGGCGTTCAGCTCGGCCGCGCGGGCGTCGAAGCGGGAGATCTCCATCAGGTCCTCGACGAGCACGGCGAGCTTTCCGGTCTCCGCGCTGACCAGCCGGACCGCCCGGGCGGTGTCGGCGTCGAGGTGGTCCGCGCCCTCGTCGAGCACCTCGGTGACGGCGAGCATTCCGGCGAGAGGCGTGCGCAGTTCGTGCGAGACGTCGGAGGCGAACCGGCGGGCTCGCGCTTCGGCCTCGCGCAACTCGTGTACAGAATCCTCCAGTTGGCCCGCAGACTTGTTGAAGGTGCGTGCCATGTCAGCCAGTTCGTCACTCCCGCGCACCGGAATCCGCGTGTCGAGCTTGCCGCTGCCCATGCTCCTGGCCGCCTGGCTCAGCTCCCGTACCGGGCGCAGCACACTGCGCGCGGCGATCAGGCCGGGTATCAGCGCGACGGCGAGGCCGGGCAGAGCTCCGTCCCGGGCCGCTACGAGGAGGGCGTCGACGTTGAGCTGCTCGTCGGTCAGCCGCATGACGGCGTACAGGACGAGTCCGCTGGGCAGCACGCTGTACGGGCCGGTCTTGAAGACCGTGGGCATGGCGATGGTCAGGTAGGGGACGCCGTCCTTCACGACCCGCTGGAAGCTGCCGTACGGGTTGTTCAGCGCGGCCCGGCGCAGTTCGGGGGTGATCACGGTGGAGACGGGGTTCTCGCCCGAGGACACGCGGACCGAGCCGTACTCGGCGAACACCACCCACGGGCGCGGCTTGCCCCTGCGGGCGAGGTCCTGCAGGACCTCCTCGACGCCCTCCCCCTGTACGGGCAGCCCGAATCCCGTCTGCTGGACGTGCTCGCGGAACGTCGAGACCGCCGTGTCCTGGGCGGTCTGCAACAGCGCGTTGCGGGCCTCGCGGTAGGTCAGCGTGGCCGTCGTCCCGGCGCTGACCGCGGCGACCAGGAGGAAGGCGGCCAGCAGTCGGGTACGCAGGCCGAACGCCCGCACCCGGGGCCGCCGCTCGCCGCGTTCCCTGCCGTCGCCCGGCCCAGCGGTGTTGTTCACAGCGGGCCGAAGCGGTAGCCGAAGCCCCGCAGCGTCTGGACGTAGCGCGGGGTGCCGACCTCGTCCTCGATCTTGCCGCGCAGGCGTGCGACGCACGCGTCGACCAGGCGGGCGTCGGCGTGGTAGTTGTGCTCCCAGACGTTCTCCAGCAGTTGCTGCCTGCTGAACACCTGCTCCGGGGCGGCGGACAGGTGCATCAGGAGCCTGAGCTCCGACGGGGCGAGGGTGAGCGGGCGGCCTGCTTTGGTGACCGTCAGTCCGACCCGGTCGATGGTGAGTTCGCCGTACACCTCGATGGCCTGGCGGTCCGGTCCGCCGTCGTCCATGCGGCGCAGTACGGCACGGATGCGGGCCTCGATCACCTCGGTACGGGCGGGCTTGACGATGTAGTCGTCGGCACCGGCCTCCAGCCCGATGACCACGTCGAAGTCGTCACCGCGCGCGGTGAGCATGATGATCGGCAGCTGGCTGTACTCGCGGAGCCGCCGACAGACCTGTACGCCGTTCATACCGGGCAGCATCAGGTCCAGCAGCAGCAGATCGGGGCGGAACTCGGCCAGTGCGGCGAGACCGGCCTCGCCGGTCGCGACCGCCCGCACGTCGTGGCCGCGGCGACGCAGACCGAGTTCGACCCCCTCGCGCACGGAAGGGTCGTCCTCGATGAGGAGCACACGGGGCATCGGCAGTTCTCCCTCGGCGGTGGTCAGGCCCGGGTCCGGCTGCGTCGTCGGCGTACGCGCCGGAGCAGCGCGTCCAGTTCGGCGAGTCGCAGCGGACGGGCGAGCAGGGCGAAGGTGAGGGCGACGGCGGCCGCACCGGCGGCCGCGGCGGCCAGGGCTCCCGCCCGCGCCGCGCCCAGGGCCGCGAAGTGGCCCAGCACGGTGGCGGGGACGGCGGCGAGCAGCAACCGAGCGTGGGTGCCGACGGCGGCGGAACGCAGAAGCCGCGGGCGTGCGGCGGCGGGCGGCCCCGGCGGACGTGGAACGGCCGACGGTCCCGACGGTCCCGGCGGGGCCGCGGCGGTGAGCCTGCGGCTCAGGACCCGGGCGGTCACCGCCCAGCCCGCGCACAGCGCCAGGGAGTACGCCGCCGCCATCCCCGTAACCGCCCAGCGAGCGGGCAGCAGGTGGGCGGCGGCCAGGGACAGTCCCGCGTTGAGCACCACGATCACGAGGTTGAGCAGGAACGGCGTACGGGTGTCGGAGAGCGCGTAGAAGGCGCGGGACAGCACGTACTGGCCCGACAGGGCGACGAGCCCCGGCGCGAAGGCCATCAGGATTCCCGCCATCGCGGCCGTGTCGTGGGCGCTGGTCCTGCCGTACCCGTAGACGAGAGCCATCACCGGGTGGGCGAGGGCGAGCAGCGCGCAGGCGGCGGGTACGACGGCGGAGGCGCAGACCCGCAGGGCGTGGGAGACGTCGCGCCGTAGGGCGGCGGTGTCCCCGTCGGCGGCGGCCGCGCTCATCCGGGGCATCAAGGCGGTCACCACGGAGACGGTGACGATGCCGTGCGGGACGACCCACAGGACGTACGCGTTGTTGTACGCGCCGAAGCCGGGGGCGCCCTCGCTCCCCGCGGCCGTGGCCAGCCGGGTGGTGACCCAGTACGCGGCCTGGTTGGCCAGGACCAGCAGCACCAGCCAGCCGGCCGACCGCAGGGGACGGGTCAGTCCGCTGCCACGCCAGTCGAAGCGGGGCCGCCAGCGGAAGCGGGCCGCGCGCAGAGCGGGGACGAGGGCGAGCGCCTGGACGGCGATACCGGCCGTCGTACCCCAGCCGAGCACGGCGGTCTCGGTCGCGGTGAGCGTGTCCCCGCCCCCCATGGCCAGGGCCAGGTACAGCCCGAAGACGGTCATGACGACGATGTTGTTCAGCACCGGCGCCCACATCATCGCGCCGAAGCGGCCGCGTGCGTTCAGGACCTGTCCGAGCAGCGTGAACAGTCCGAGGAAGAAGATCTGGGGCAGGCAGTAGCGGGCGAGCGCGGTCGTCATGGCGGCCTGCTGGCCGGTGTAGCCGGTGTACGCGTCGATGATCGCGGGGGCCGCCCATACCGCGGTCGCGGTGAGGGCCAGCAGGGCGAGGACGCAGACGGTGATGAGCCGGTCGGTGTACGCGGCGCCCCCGTCGGCGTGCTGCTTGGCGGCCTTGACCAGCTCGGGCACGAAGACGGCGTTCAGCGCGCCGCCCAGGAGCAGCATGTAGACGATGGTGGGCAGGGCGTTGCCGACCGCGTAGGCGTCGGCGGTCGGCCCGATGGTCCCCAGCGCTGCCGCGACCACGGCGGAGCGGGCGAAACCGGTGGCCCGGGCGACGACGGATCCGGCGGCCATGACGGCGCTGCCGCGTGCGGCGGAGGACTCCGTCTTCGTCGCCGCGGTCGTCGCTTCCGCTACCGTGCCTACCACTTTCGTGCTGTTCGTGCTGTTCGTGCTGGTTGGCATCGTCTGCTTCATCGGCGCTTCAGGTACGCCTGGAAGGCGTGGTGAAGCGCGTTGTTGGCGCTGCCGCCCAATGGTCTCTCCCATTCCCCCAACGTCTCGACGACCTGCCCCCCGGTGCCGAGCTTCCACCGTGACAATCCGAACGCACGCTCCGCCGGATCAAGAGTGGAGGGTACCCCGCGCATGTCGTAGACGTCGGCCCCGAGGGCGTGGGCGTCCAGCAGCATCCGCCACTGAAGAGCGTTGGAGGGCCGGACCTCCCGACGGTGGTCGGCCGACGCACCGGTCTGGTACCAGACCCGGCGGCCTACGGTGATCATCGTGTGGGCGGCCAGGATCTCTCCTCGGTGACGGGCCAGGTACAGCTTCATCCGGCCCGGCTCCTCGGCGTTGAGCGCCGCGTACTGACGCTCGTAGTAGGCGAGCGAGCGGCCGAGGCGGAAGCCGTCGCGTCGCTCGGTGATGTCGAGCAGCCGGCAGAACTCGGGGAGTTCCGCCGCACTGCCCACCACCACCTCCACGCCCTCCTTCCGGGCCCGGCGCACATTGCGCCGCCACTCCTGGTTGAGCCCGGACCACAGGTCCTCCGCCGTCCGCCCGGCGAGCGGCACCTGGAAGACGTGCCGGGGCTGGGCGTCCCCGCCCCCCTCCTCCCCGGCCCCGCCACCGCCGCAGCGCTGCCAGCCCCGGGCCCGCAGCCGCTCGGCGACGGCGGTGCCGAGCGGGTCGACCTCGCTGGCGAGGACGTCATCCAGTCGTCGGCCCGGGCCGGTGAGCGGCTTGAGCAGGGCGGCGTCCCAGCGCCGGTAGGCGGGCGACGGGCCGATGCGTACGGCGAAGGCGCCCGCGCGGCGCAGATGCTCCAGGAGCGGATCGAGCCAGCCGTCGATGCCGGGGTCGCCCCAGTCGGCGACGGGCCCTTCGGGAAGGTACGCGAAGTGCTTGCGGGTGCCGGGGAACTGGCGCAGCAGCACCAGGGCCACGCCCGTCAGCTCGCCCCCGTCCGGGTCCGGCCCCCAGCCGAGCAGCTGGGCGCGCCAGCCCTCCTTGACCTCGGCCCAGGAGGGGCACTGCAAGAAGCCGGCACCGAGGGCCGCGCCGCGTGGGGACGCGAGGAAGGTGCGGTAGGTCTCCGCGGTGATGGTTCGCAGGGCCACGCCCTCGCCCCGGTTCCGTGCTCGGCGGACGGGGCTGGACGACGACGGCACGAGCAGCGCTGACACGGTGTGAGCCTCTCCTTCTCCCGGGCTGTTCCGGGGCAACTCCCCGGACTGATCCCGGGCAACTCCCCTGGCCTGTCGCGGGGATGCAGAGGATGCTCACAGCCGTCCATGACCGCTCCGCGCGGCGAATGTGACCGGACCATGACCGTTCCTCACCAGTCGCCGTCACATCGCTCCATGGCAGCTGACCTCGGGGTTTCCGGCTCTACAGTCACGACATCGCCGACCCGCACGGCTCTCGCGCTCCCGTGCTCCCGTGCTCCCGCCCTCTCGTTTCCCGTGCTCCCGGAGGTCCTGTTGTTCCGTACACGCGCACTCACCCACGCCCGCGCCCGGGCCGCCGTCGTGGCCGCCCTGCTGGTACCGCTCGCCGCCTGCTCGGCGAGCGCCTCCCCCAGCACCACGGCGGACTCCAAGGGGACACCGGAGGCCGACGACCGGCCTGTCACGGTCACCGTCACGCCCGCAGGACAGAAGGTTCCGGCCGGCGAGCCCGTCCGGGTCACGGCCGTGGGAGGCAGACTCACCTCGGTGACCGTCACCGACGCCGAGGGCCACCGGCTGTCCGGCGCGGTCGCCGCCGACGGCCGGTCGTGGGTCTCCGACCGCAAGGCCGTACCCGGCGCGGCGTACACGGTGACGACGGCGACCCGGAGCGCCGGCGGAATCGCCAGGAGCACCAGGGCCCGCTTCACCACCGCCCCGGCGGACAAGGTCAACAAGGTCGACTGGCGACCGGGCACCGGCACCACCGTCGGCGTCGCCCAGCCGGTCTCCCTGGTCTTCGACCATCCGGTCAGGAACCGGGCCGAGGTCGAGAAGCAGCTCAGGATCACCACCTCGAACAACACCGAGGGCTCCTGGGGCTGGATACGCGACTGGTCGGGCCGGGACCGGGTGGACTGGCGGCCGAAGGAGTACTGGAAGCCCGGAACCGAGGTCACACTCGACGCCGACCTGAACGGCACCGAATCGGGCCCGGACGGCGGCTGGTTCGTCCGCGACTACTCGACCACCTTCACCGTCGGTGACCAGCGGATCGTCAAGGTCGACCTCGACCGCCATCAGCTCACACTCATACGCGACGGCCGGACGATTCGGAACATACCGGTCTCCGGTGGTACGCCCGGCGGCGACAAGCGGTCCTGGCGCGGAACCGCCGTGCTCATGGCCAAGGAGGGCACGATCAACATGAACTCCGAGACGGTGGGCCTCGGCAACGCCTACGACAAGATGGTCGACCACTCGATGCGGCTGACCTGGTCGGGCATGTACGCGCACGCCGCCCCGTGGAACGCCCGCTGGTTCGGCAACTCCAACCAGAGCTCCGGGTGCATCGGGATGAGCGACGCGGACGCGGCCTGGTTCTACGGACAGGTGCGGCCGGGCGACCCGTTCGAGATCACCGGCAAGGACACCAAGGGCGCGGTCGAGCCCGGGAACGGCTTCGGCGCGTGGAACCTCTCGTGGGCAAAGTGGCAGGAGAAGAGCGCGCTGCGGTAGCAGTCGTTCCGGGGGAGGGGCGGAGTGGGTCCGGAACGGTCCGGAACGGTACGTCCCACTCCGGAGTTGGATCGGGTCGGGCCACCGCCGTCAGGTGACGAGTCCCTCCGAAGTCCGAGGCATCAAGGATGACACCAGGCAGGCACGGGAGGCGCGTCGCACCCGGCATCAGGTGGGCGACCGACGATCGCCGCGGACACCCGTGCAGCGCAGCTCACAGCCCGTCGGGGCCACCGGTTCGCGGTCGGTGCGCGTCTGCGCGATACGTTCTCGTATTGACCGATAAGCAACCCACACGGGGGACCGAGTTGACCAAGCTCCTTCGCGGGACGCTGTGCGTCGCCGCAGCGTTGACCGCCTGCACGGCCCTTCTCGCCGGGTGCGGGCTGGGCGGCGGAGATCGGGGCTACAGCCTCGTCAAGCCGCCCTTCTCGGGTGGTCCGGCCTGCACCGCGCTCACCGACAGGCTCCCCGAGGAACTGGGCGGACACCGTCTGGAGAAGCCGGGCGTCGACGGCGCAGCCGCCTGGGGAGAGGGCGACATCATCCTGTACTGCGGGATGCCCGAGCCCGCTGCCGCCGGTGACTGCCGCACCGTGGGCGGGGTCGACTGGGTCGGCCAGAAGCCCGCCGACGACGGTACGGCCGAGATGTTCGCCACCTGGGGCCGCGATACGACCGTCCAGGTCCGGTTCGCCGGTAAGGACGTCGGCACCGCTGCCGTTCTCCAGTCGCTCGCGCCGGTCGTGAAGCAGATCAAGGAGGCTGAGGCGGGCACGGCGGGCGAGGCGAGCACGGGCTGCGGCACCGCCGGTTGAGCACCCGCGCGCGGACGCTGCCGCCACCGGCCGCTTAGGCTGGTCCCCAGGTCAACCAGCGGTTGACCTGGGGACCAGGGGACCGGAACACCGGGGGGGTACGGGGCGATGGATCAGGCGACTGAGGTGTTCAAGCCGCTACAGGCGGACGATCCGCCCTCGGTGGCCGGTTACCGTCTCGCCGCCCGGCTCGGCGCGGGCGG
>NZ_NWVL01000006.1 GCF_002382885.1 Streptomyces sp. WZ.A104 | reverse complement strand
TTCTCCTCGGCTTCGGCTTCGGCTTCGGCGCGGGCGGCCTCTTCGGCCTTGCGCTTCTCCTCGGCTTCGGCTTCGGCTTCGGCGCGGGCGGCCTCTTCGGCCTTGCGCTTCTCCTCGGCCTCCGGATCGATGGAGGGGACAGGGGCCGGGGCAGTAGGAGGAGGAACCGCTGCGCCACCCCCTGCGAAGGTGGCCGGTACGGCGCCTGCAGGCGCCGTACCGGCAGACTGGCTTCCGGCCGCAGCCACGCGGGATCCGCGGCGCCGTCCCAGCCCGGCAACCTGGGGCTTCGGCGGGGTCACCGGACCGTTCGTGTAGGTCTCGGTCATGCGGCCAGGGCCTCCTCCTGCTCTACCTGAACCACGCGCTCAACGATCTCGACGACCAGATCTTCGTAGTCGCGGCCCACCTCTTCAGCACGTTCCGTGGGGAGCACGGTTCCGTTCTGGCCGCGCTTCTTCTCCCACCACTTGATGCCGTCGGACGCTTCGGCGACCTCGTACGCCAACTGGCCCCTGTCCCGGCAGTTGACCGCGACCCCCTCTGCGTCTCGGATGACCGCCTGGAAGACGGGAGCATCCGAGCCGGCCTCAGCCAGCAGCGTCTGGATCCGCTCCCGTGCTTGGACCCACAGGCCGACCGGTCGCTTCTCCTTCGTCTTCTTGTCGGTGTAGTACCGGTGGGCGAACCCGAAGAGAACCGCGCCCAAGAGCTCCAGATCGGGGTTGAGATGGGCGGTCTCTTCGAAGCGGTGTGATACGCCACCGAGTCCGTCGATTGACGAGGTGTCGCCCGTCGAGACCGGGGCCAGCACCCACCTGGCCGCGCACAGTGCAAGGAGCTGGGGCTCTTTGGTGACCGGCGGGCAGTCGATCACGATCCAGGCGTACTCGCGGGACAGCTTGGCGAGCATCACGGCCAGGCTCAGGTTGGCTGCCTGGCCGTGCTTGCTCTGCATGGTGACCATCTGGAACGGGATCTGCTCCAGCTGCTTGCCGCTCGGGACCACGTCGAGGTGGGGGCGTACATCGCGAATGATCTTGGGCAGGTCGCCGAACTGGAGGGCGATGGCGAGGGACTTGCCGTCGTCGTTCAGCGCGTGGCCCTTGATGCCGAGGTCGTGAAGCGTGTTGCCCTGGGCATCGACTTCGATGAGCAGGACACGGCCGGCCTCCTGGCCCTCCGCCGCCTTCGCGGCCTCTCCTTCGGCGAGAAGGCCGGCCGTGTGCGACGCGATGCTCGTCTTGCCCTGGCCGCCCTTGCCGTTGAACACGGCGATGACCCGTGTCAGGAAGGGGCGGAGCGACTCCACGAACCGATTCAGCACGTCGGGTGACGTCGAGGGCGTGAACGGCTCAAGTGAGAAGTCGGGAAGCGTGAGTTCATCGACGGTCATCAGTGCGGGTTCCCCTCCGAGCGATCGACGGGCGCCGTGTGGCGTCCGATGGTGGACTCCGACCTGGGTCAACGAGCAGTTCGCGCCCCTGGTGTAGAGACGGGACGGCAGCTTACCCGAGGGTCTGGCTGCTGAGCGGCTCCCACCCCGTGGCCTACCTGGGTTCGTTCAGGCATCCATGTGTCAGACCGCATGGACGATTGCCAGGTGGTTCTTTCGCTGAGTCTCGTGATGGGTCTGTCGTTGATTCCCACGGTTGGCTGGTCACCTGTTGGTTCAGCAGGTCTACAGGCGAGTCTCTGGGGCGTCCGTCAGATCGATCCAATAGTGAACCTTTCGACTGCCCGGTGATTCGGACTATGCCTAGTTTGATCGGGTGTTCGTAATTGGGGCCGTCAGAGGGGCTGCTAGTCGGGTCTCCAGTGGGTTCTGATGGTTGGGTGCACCTGAGGTCGAACTATCGGACCCGGTATAGGCCGGGAGCTAGATCGTGAGTGCAGTCGTATCACTGGCCGAAGGCAAAGGCTATGTGCAGCCTGTTTCTACAGTCGTATCGCTGGTCAAGGGAAGGAGCTTTGTACGGCCTGTTTCATGGACCTGATGAAGGTGCTATCTGAAGGCGCGTTGAAGGGGTGTTGCATAGGTCGAAGGGGAGTCGTACTGGTCGACCTGTACATAGACCTATGTAGGAAGCGTGCTTCACCCTGGGGTGAAGGCCGGCCTAAGGACTGCAAGAGCACTGCTAGTGAGGCTGGGTGAGAGACTTGAAGAGGTCTGCGATAGCGACTAGGCAAGAGACTTATCTAGCTCTGTGACCTGCATAGATGCTCTTAGTGTGGTTGCTTCAATCTTCGTGAGATTGGAGATCAATCACTCTTGGTAGTGGTCGATGATGCAGGAGGTCAGTCCGTGCTTGTGGGCAAAAATACCCCAAGTGGCGTGTTGGAAATTGGCGACCTCTTGCTGGAACCAAGGGAGGTGTTGAGGGGTGAATCGGTCGGTTGGCTGAGCGTTCCGATGTGCTTCTGGGGCGCCTTCTAGTTCGGCAACAGTTGCTCATCAGGATCGCGAAACCTGTGGTGGTCAGATCTTCTGGTGGGGGTGTGACAGTGGAGAAGGCTGTCTTGTGGAGGCTTGATACTCAAAGGTTCCGCGCGTCATTGAGTGCCGATTCGGCTTCCTTGGTGCGGGCAGCAGGCACGCCTTGTGTGGCTGCGAACAGCTTGATTTCGGTTGCCGCGAGGCTGATGTAGGCGATCAGTCCTTGCTGTGCTGTAGGAGTTGGAGACTCCTCTTCGAGGATCTCTTGCGCAGCAGCGAGCCATTCCTCGGCATCCTCGTTCAATGTGAGGTCGTCAATCTGCCGAAGAAGGTTCGATGCGACACCACATACCTCGTTGAATCGCCTCGCGACGGCGAGTTGGGCGCGGCGCTCACGATCGGCTGCCGCGGCCTCCTCGGCAACGGCCTTCCGTCCAGCAGCAGGGGTGCGCCGGCCATCGGGTGCTGCTGCCGATGCGCGAAGCCGATCGAGACGGTTGGATGCGCTGCCCGGGTACTCGACTCCGATCAGGTCGGCGACAGCCTGCCAGGTGAGCCCGCCGCTACGGGCGTCTTCCAGGGCCGCGAGTTCCTCGCGGTCCAGGGCTTCGCGTAGGTGACGGATCAGTGTCAGTCGGAGGCCGGCCTGCTCGCCCCGGCGCTTGTTCTCGAAGGTGGCCGACGGGAGAGCGCGGTGGTGAGTCCGCGTGTAGCTGAGGATTCCGATGGAATCCCGGTCATCTGGCCACAGGGCGAGGCTCTGATCGTCTGCATCGACGTGCATCTGGTAGAGCTGCTGGCGGAGTTTCCGCAGGTCAGCGCTCTGTGGGCGAAGGGGGCGTCCTTTGGGCACGGGGTGATGATGCCACCCGACCTGCCTCTTTGTCAGTCTGACAAAGAGGGGATGCTTCCCCTCAAAAGGGTCTGATCCGAAGAGAGGGAGCCGGTCGCAGGGATGCCCGTGGAAAACACGACAGGATAGAGAGAGGTTGTACACGGACCGTACCGGAGACTTGCCTGGTCGCGTCCTGTGGATCGACTGGGGCGAGGGGCACCGCACCCCTCAGCCCGCGGTGCCCGCACGTACTGCTTGGGGTCAGAGGATGCTCCAGCCGAGGAGCTGGTCTTGGCGGCGAAGCCCATCCACCCGTCGTTGGACCTCTTCAAGACTGCTCGGGGCGTGGTGGACCTTTCGCGCGTTCGTCGTGATCATGCGCAGCTCGCGGATCGCCGCCAGGGTGCGGTATCCGGGCCAGCGCGTGACGTCCCACCCGTACGCGTCGGCGAAGGCCCCGTAGTGCTGTTCTCCGTGACCGAAACGTCGGCAGTGAACCTCTACGGTGATCAGGTCCCACTCCGGCTGTCCGAGCGCCACCGTGTCCCAGTCGCACAGCACCGCCTTGCCGTCGCCCACATGCAGGGCATTGCGGTGCTGAGGGTCTCCCTGGATCACTCCCTGCGGGAGTTCGAACTCAACGGCGTTCAGATCGGACTCGAGTTGCGCGGCGTGCTCGCCCAAGAACGACAGCGTCTCCGAGGGCAGACAGGTGATCGCGGAGAGAGACCGGCGGATCGCTGCGAGGTTGTCGTGGACGGGCAGGGAAACGGGTGGAGTCGGCAGCGTGTGGAGTGCGTACAGAGGCTTCGCCAGCTGGGCTGCGGCAAGGGGTTGAGCTGGCTGGGGCAGGTACTGCCAGAAGGTGATGGCGTGCTGGTCGATGACGACGGGCTGGTCGACGGGGTGCAGGGGAACCGTGGGGAAGCTGGCGGCCATGAGCCACCGAACGAACTGGACGGTGCGTGCCACGTCATCGACGCGTGACCCGCGTCGGGCGATCTTGACGACGACCTGCTCCTTCTCCAGGAGAATGACCGCGTTCGTGTGCCCGCGGAGCAGGCGGGCGTCGGAGGAGTCGAGGCCGACGGCCGTACACCCTCGCTCCAGGACCTGGTACATCTCGGACTCGTCGTACCCGCCGGGGGCCGGCGCAGCTTGTGTCATGGGGTCCAGGCTCGCCGACGTGTACGGCCGCTGTCACATCTGTCCGGGAGGAAGCGCGAGGATCTCGCGCAACTCGCGCGCTGCGCGACCTGACTCCGCGCCCGGCGGCAGCGCCCCGATGACCTCTCGTGCCCGCTCTTCCACGATTGGCGTGCGGTGCTCTGGAACGATCCGTAGGAACGTACTGGCTGCCAACTGGCATGCCTCGGTCGGGCTGCCGTCGTGCGCAAGGCAGAGGGCCGACTCGAGACTGAGCAGGGCCGGATCGATGCCGGTCTTCGAGGGGTAGAGGCGGAGGGCCGCCTCCTGGACGCGACGCGCCTGGCTCGTTTTGCCGAGGGCCGTCAGGGTGCCGCTTTCGTAGAGCCTGAATCGCCGTTCGGGGAAGCCGAAGGCATCGTTGTCGGCCGGGCCTCCGGCTCCGCTCTGCTCGAACACGGCGGTGGCGATCCGGAGTGCTGCCTCGGCTCCTTCTGTATCTCCCAGCTTGGCGAGTGCGCGTGCTTCGGCCGCCGAGGCGAAGGCGGCCGTCGCGCTGGCACGTCCGCGGCTGATGATCCGGGCCTGCCGGGTCAGGGCGACCGCCTCCTCCAAGGGGCCGTAGTAGAACGGGAGCATCGCAGCTTGCGCCCGCACCCGGGCGCGGAGTTCCGTGTTGCCGCTGTCGTCCGCGGCGTTCCGCGCCGTGGCGTACCAGGACCGGGACCGGTACAGGTGCCCGAGCTTCATGAGGGCGTCGGCGATCAAGGTGGCAAGCATGGCGGTCAGCTCGGACAGCCGGACCTGGACGGCGGCCGGCTGCCGTTGCGCCGCGAGGTCCTCGACCTCCGCGAGCTGGTCCAGGAGTACCTTGATCATGGGCGCCGGAGCTGTGTATACGTACTGCTCTCGCGTCCAGAGCACCTGCTCATCGAGCATGTCGAGCTGGGTCGAGCTGACTGTTCCGGCCGCCAGGGTCCGGTCCACTGAGCGTCGGGCGGCGTCGACTTGCTGTTCCAACGCGTCGACGGTGAAGGGCGCCCGCACAGCGTTGGGCGAGGGCAGTAGGCGCCCCGTCATGGCCAGGGCGGATGACCGCGACGGCACGGCAGCCTCCGCGCTCGTGAACCCCAGATCCTCGGGTGCGCAGTGGCCGTAGAACTCGCACAGGAGCCCGAGCGTTGCCGGGCGCGGTTGGCGGCCCTTCTCCCAGTGCCCTAGCTGGTCGCCGTCCACCCGCGGGGCGTCGACACGTCCGGCGCTGACTTCGTTCAAGCCCTGGGCTGCCTCCTGCAGCGTCAGCCCGCGGGCGAGGCGCTGGGCTCGTAGGAGAGATACCGCGCAGTGGGTATGGATGACGTGGGCGATCTCGCCGGGTGACGCACCCCGCCGAGTGGCCTCTTGTCGTAACCGCTTGGCACAGGACGGGCCGTGCGGCGTGCGGTCCATCAGCACCTCCTCAGCCCGGATCGATTCTCGAAATCGTAGTGACGAGCCATCGACTCTGCGTCAAGAACAGTGACTTCTTCACAGATCAGTGACCAGATCAGTTACTTCAGGTAGCCGGGGTCACTGATCAGTCAACCGTCGCGGTTGCCCGGCGCCAGCCTCAGGCGAATCCTGCTGATCTCGGAAGCCCGACAAGCCGTCCGCTGGCCGGAGGACCTGACGCCCCGGCAGGCGGACTCACGGCGGGTGCCACCTCGTCATGCGGCCTCGGAGCCGATGGCGGGTGGCGCCCGCCTACCAGAACCGGGAGGTGGGCGCGTTGACATCCTTGAAGAGCGGGGAATTCCTGGCGGTGCTGGCATACGGCGATGGGATTGAGCGAGTCGCCGTCGAGATCGAGAGCCGGGAAAGCAACGTGGGTCAGGCCCGCCGCTTCGTTCGGCGCCAGCTCGTGCTCTGGGGTCTGCCCGAGGATGACGACCTCGTCGATCGAGTGCTGCTGGTCATCAGCGAGTTGGTCACCAACGCAGTCGTGCACGGCCGAACTCGACCGCCGGAGGAGATCGAGTCCGTGGGGGTCACGCTCGTCTTCAAGCGGGGCTTCGCGCTCGGGGTCATGGTGACGGACAACTCCGGCGACATCCCGAAGGTGAAGATCCGCCCGTCCCCCTTTGCCGACTGCGGGCGCGGTCTGGTCCTCGTCAACGCAGAGTCCGACGGCTGGACCGCGGCCCCTCGCAGCGGCCAGCAGGGTGTCAGCGGGAAGGCGGTGTGGGCCTTCTTCCAGTGCCCGCAGCCGGCTGCCCTGCCCGAGCTGTTGCCCCAGCCGGCGTGACCGGGAGCGGACATGGATTCGAGTGCTCACAGGAGAGTGCATGATCGTCGCCTTAGGCGGCCGACCCTTCACCGGCAAGTCCACCCTCGCCCGCGCCTTGGCGGAAGCCTTGCCGGGGATCTTGCTCGACACGGCTGCGCTGCGGAAGGTCCTCTTCCCCAACCTGGTCGCGGCTCCTCCGGAACTGAACGACTGGTTGTACGAAGGAGTGCTGAAGGCGGCGTCGTGGAACCTCGACACGGCACCAGGGACGGTCATCGTGCTCGACGGACGCCCCCTCACCCGGAACCGGGACGTTCTGTCTCTGCGCCGATTCGCTTCGAGCCTTGGCCACGTGCTGCACATCGTCGAGTGCGTGTGTCCCGACGAGGTGGCGTCGGCGAGGGCCAGGTCGGCAGCAGCCGGTGTTCCGGATCCGCTGCCCAGACCGAAGGATGCCGGCACGGATCCCATCCCGGAGCCGAAGGTCGTGGTGGATACCTGCCAGCCGCTGGAACGGTGCGTGTCGACCGCGCTCGGCGCTGTGTCCAGCCCGTCGAGGAGCGGGGTGGAGTCCACTTTCTCGGAGTCCACGCACCCGACATGACCAGGCCTTTGACAGCTGCTCACAGCTGTGAGCAAACGTCCATTTCGAACCGCTTACAGTCGTCGTCCTCTCAGGGCGCCGCTGGTATGGACGGCCGGCGATGTTCCGCACGAAATAGGGCGAGGCGATGGGACTGACGGCGGACGTAGCGATTCTGCTGGTGGTCGTCGTGGGCGGGATGGGCGTTCTGGTGATCGTCGGGCCGCGGTGGGAGCGAACACGGCCCGACGAACCAGAGCACGACGCAGAGGCAGGCGAGAAATGATCAACGAGCACCCTCCGGCCCGACAGGCGGACGATCCCCGGCTCCAACACGCGGAGCGGGCAACCAACGACGGGCGCGAGACCGATTCGCTTCTCCGGCGGATCGAAGTCTGTGACGCGGTCGTACCCGACACGGCCGACGCGCTCGACAGGTTCTTCCTCACCGGCCGCAGGTCGGCCGTTTGAGAAGCGGGCCGGACGCGGGCCCAGCAGCCAGAGTTCACGACCAAGGGAGAGGCATGAGCACCGCCAGCAGCAGAGTGCGCTTCGTGAGCGTAAAGCCCGCCTTGCTCCGGGCCGTCTGCCACCCGAGCGCGCGCCTTGCCCTGCCGCCGGTCCCCTCCGCGAGCGGCACACCGGATGAGGCCCACGCTTGGATCCAGCAGGCATGGGCGCTGCCGGAGGTCCGGGACATGGTCCAGCACGCCAGCCCCGACTTGGCCCGGAGCCTCGACGCTCTCACCGCACAGGGTGAGGTCGATCCGGGTCGGATCCGCGGCATGCTGCTGTCGCTGGCGGCCTACTGCCAGCGCGCTGTGACCCGCCCGGTGCCGTTCGGGCTGTTCGCCGGAGTGCTGGAGGCCAGTTTCGGCACCGCGACGGTGGTCCAGTGGGGCGAGGAGCACCAGGCCGTGGCACGGGCGGGCTCGCAGTGGCTCACGGACATCGTTAGCCAGTTGGAAGCGATGCCGCGCGTTCGCGAGCGGCTGTGGCTGATGGCGTCGAATGTGGCTGCGCCCCGCGGCGGCCGGCTCGTCGTCCCCTGGCAGCAGCGGCGTTTGGACGCGAAGGGGACCGAGGTGCACGAGGTCTCGCTGCGTCTGGAGCCGGAAGTGCGGGTGCTGACCGACCTCGCTGCTTCCCCCGTCCCCTACAACGAGCTGCTTCACAAGATCTGGGCCGACTTCCCCGAGCACTTCGAACCGGCCGTGAGGGCACTGCTGGACGAGCTGGTCGCCCAGCGCGTGCTGATCACCTCTCTGCAGCCACCGGCTACGGACGTCGACGGACTGGGCTACGTGATCCGCGAGCTCGCCCGCGTGGGTGCTGACCGCCTCCCCGAGGCCGCCGAACTTGTGAGCGCGCTGGGCGACATCCACCGGCTCATGGCCACCCACAACCGGGCAGCCGGCCGGGCTCAGGCTTCCCTCCGAGCCCAGGTCCGGGAACGGATGGTCTCGTACGTGCCGGGAGACGACCAGCCTGTCGCGCTCGACGTCCTGGTGGACGGAACGGTCGTACTGCCTCGCGAGGTGGCGCGGGAGGCGGAGACGGCCGCCGAGATGCTCGCCCGGATCAGCCCGGAACCCGACGGGTACGAGGCCTGGACGGGTTACCGCCAGCGGTTCCTGGACCACTACGGCCCCCACGTGCTGGTGCCGCTGCTCGAGCTGACCAGCCCCACCGGGTTAGGGCTGCCCGACGGCTACCACACCACTCCCACGGCCGGCACCGCCTGGCACCGCATGTCCCCTCGCGATTCCGTCCTCTTGGCCACCGCCCAGCACGCGACGCTCACCGGGGAGGACGTCGTCCTCGACGACGAGCTGGTGGAACGGATCGAGGTCGGCGCTCCGGACGCCATGGAACTGCCTCCGCACCTGGAACTCCTCTTCGAGGTCCACAGTCCCTCCCTGAACGCCCTCGCCTCCGGCACCTTCGAGCTCGCCGTCCGCGCCGCCTCGCGGGGGTGGGGCTATCTGAGCGGGGGACGATTCGCCGCGCTACTCGCGACTCGACCCTCCAGCCCCCTGCTGGACGAATTGGCCAACCGGCCGACCAGCACAGCCAGCGCGCTGACTGCCCAGCTGTCCTTCCCGGCCCTTTCCCCCTCCGGGGTGCACATCACCCGCACCCCGCAGCTGATGCCCGCCGTCATCCCGCTATCCGAGTACCGGGAACCGGCCGACGACCTGATCGAGCTGTCCGACCTGGCGGTCATGTGCGACGGACAGGCTCTCCACCTCGTCTCCCGCTCCCGCCGGCAGGTCATCGAGGCAGGCACCCCGCACCCGCTCCAGATCGAGTGCCAGACCCCGCCCCTCGTCCGCTTCCTGGACGAACTCGTCCGCGGCCAGGCCGTACGGATGACCGGCCCGGTCGGAACGCTGCGTCCCATGCACTGGGGGGCCGCCCGACACCTGCCGGTCCTGCCCCGGGTCGTCACAGGGCGGAGCGTGCTGAGCCCGGCGATGTGGCGGCTCAACTCCTGGGACCTGCCCGGCCCCCGGGCCTCAACGGCACGGTGGGAGGACACCCTGGCGACCCTCCGTGACCAGCGCCGGATCCCCGACCGGGTGCTCGCGGAGCGCTTCGACCAGCGTTTGTCCCTCGACCTCACCCGTCCCGGCGACCTCGCGCTGCTCCGCGAGCAGACATCCGATCACCGCTTCGGCCCCCTCCACCTCGTCGAGGCTCCGTCGTTCGATGCCCACGGCTGGGCCGGGCGCCCGGTCGAGGTGGTCACGCTCCTGCGCGCGGTCGGCCCGGCCCGGCCCGCGCCGGACCTGAGCACGGTCGCCGAGCCCGCCCTTAGGGCGCACACCATCGGCGGCTCGCGGTACGTCGAGGCACGGCTTCACGGACCGGTCCAGGGGCGGAGGGATCTGCTCGCCGACCACCTGCCGGGGCTCTTGGCGGACCTCGGCGACGTGGCGTGGTGGATCCGCTGCCAGGACGGGCTCGCCCCGTACCTGGAGCTGACCGTGCGCGTTGACGACCCGGAGACGACCGGGGCAGCCGCAGGCCACATCGGCGCCTGGGCCGACCCGCTCATGGAGTCTGGTGCGCTGCGCGACCTTATCCTCGTGCCCTACCGCCCGCACCCCGGCCGGTGGGGCGACGGACCGCTGCTGAAGGCTGCGGAGACAGTGATGGCGGCGGACTCCGCCGGCATCGCCCACCAGGCGGCGTCCCGTGGGGCCGGAGCCGACCTCCGAGCGGAGGTGGTCGTCGGGCTTCTCGACATCGTCGAGGGATTCCTCGGAGGCCGGGAAGCCGGACACACCTGGTGGGTCGGCCAGCCGAAGGACAGCACGGGCGGGCGCCTTCCGCGGGACGTCCAGCAGGACATCGGCCGCCTGGTGGAAACCGGGCCCGACAGCGCGGCGGCACCGTACTGGGCCGCACGGCGGGACGCGCTCGCCGCCTACGCCGAGCTCGTCCGCGCCGACGACAGCATCGACGCCGACCGCGTCCTGGACGAACTCCTCCACGAACACTGCCTGCGGACGTCCAGGCCGGACCCCCGCTTCGAGGTCATCGCCCGGCGCCTGGCCCGCGCGCACGCCATGACCGCCCTGGCGACGAAGTCGCGTCCCACCAAGGCCCCGCCGCCCTAGGCCCTCTCAAGCTGCTCTCTGCCGATGAACGCGGCGAAGCCGCCCCTCCACCATGCCCACCCGCAACCGCCCGGTCTCTTCCGGGCCCGTAGAGATCGGACACCATGGAAAGCCGCCTCATGTCTCCGCACCAATCCCTGCCTCTCGGGGCAGCGGTTGCCGGTGCGCTGATCCCGACCCCCAGGAACGCTCTGGTGCGGCCCCGGCGAGTGGGACGGATCGAGGACCACGGCTTCATCGGGAACATGCGGACGGCCGCCTTGGTCGACCGGGACGGCGCCATCGACTGGATGGGCCTGCCCCGCTTCGACTCCCCGGCCCACTTCACGAGCCTGCTCGGGACCGAGACGCACGGGTTGTGGCGCATCGGCCCGGTTGGTGCGGACGGTGCCGCGCCCGCAGCTGCGGACCGGCGGCGCTACCTCGACGGCACGCTGATCCTGGAGTCCACCTGGATCACCCCGACCGGAACGGTCCAGGTTCTCGACTTCATGCCGGCCACCGGTGGGGCGCCGCAACTGGTCCGCATCGTGCGCGGCGTCAGCGGCAGGGTGCCGATGCGGTCCCTGATGCGGGCGCGCCCCGGGTACGGGATCCGCGTGCCGCGGATCGAGGTCGACGGCCGCCGGGCGAGCGCCGACCTCGGTGACGGCCGGCTATGGCTCGACACCTCCGCGCCCACTCGTGAGGCCGACGGTGACTTGTCGTCGGAGTTCACCGTGTCCGCGGACGAGCGCGTCGCCTTCGCCCTGTCCTGGGAGCAGGGCCACGATGCCCCGCCGCCGAGGCCGGACGCGACCGGGCTGATGAAGGCGACTGCGGACTTCTGGAGGGACTGGATCTCCCAGTCCACCTACACCGGGCCCCACCGGGGAGTCGTCGAGCGGTCCCTCATCACGGTCAAGGCCCTCACCTACGCGCTGACCGGCGCCATCGTGGCTGCGCCGACGACATCGCTGCCCGAAGAGATCGGCGGCGTGCGGAACTGGGACTACACATTCTGCTGGCTGCGCGACTCCGCCCTCATCGTGGAGATGCTCCTGGCCTGCGGCTTCGTGCAGGAGGCCAGGGAATGGATCGCCTGGCTCCGGATGGTCATCGGCGGCCACCCCGAGAACTTGCAGGTCATGTACGGGGTCGGCGGCGAGCGAGACCTGCCCGAGACCGTACTGCACTGGCTGCCGGGCTTCGAGAACTCGGCCCCGGTCCGGATCGGGAACGGCGCCGTCAAGCAGCTGCAGCTGGACATCTACGGCGAGGTCATCAACACCCTGCACGCGGCGCAGCAGCGCGACCCGAGCCTGACGGCGGTTGTCGCGCCACTGATCACGGACCTGGTGGGCTGCCTGGAGACGTGTTGGGAGGAGCCGGACGAGGGGGTGTGGGAGGTCCGCGGCCCGCGCCGGCAGTTCGTCCACTCCAAGGTCATGGCCTGGACCGGCTTCGACCGGGCGGTGCGGCTCGTCGAATCCGGGGCCTGCCAGGGTCCGGTGGAGCGGTGGCGGGAGATCCGGGACACGATCCACGAGCAGGTCTGCCGCGACGGGTACGACGAGCAGCGGAACACCTTCACGCAGTCGTACGGCTCGTCGGCACTGGACGCCTCCCTGCTGCAGCTGGCCATCACCGGCTTCCTGGCCCCGGACGACAAGCGGCTCATCGGCACGATCGAGGCGATCCAGCAGGAGCTGTCCATCAAGGGCGGGTTCCTGCTGCGCTACCACACCGAGGGCGCGGCGCCGGGTGTCGACGGCCTGCCCGGTGACGAGGGCGCCTTCCTCATCTGCTCGGGGTGGCTGGTCACCGCTCTCGCTCTCATCGGGCGCGTCGACGAGGCCGAGATCCTCCAGGACGGCCTGCTGCGGGCCCGCAACGACCTCGGCCTGCTCGCCGAGGAGTGGGACCCCGTCAACGAGCGGCAGCTGGGGAACTTCCCGCAGGGCTTCTCGCACGTGGCGATCATCCAGTCCGAGCTTGCCCTGGAGACCGCGCGGTGTGGCCGGGAGCTGGTCGGGGCAGGGGCCGGGCGATGAGGGCGGCCTCCCTCCGCCCGGCGGGGTTTGCGGCTGCTGGCCCCGGAGCCGCGTCGCCCTCGTACGGAGGCTGCCCCGGACCGCAGGAGATCACCATCGGCGACCTGTTCCCCCTGAGAGTGGCGGACGAGCCCTTCGCCGCGGTGATCGGGGAACACTTCGACACCCTGACGATTCCCCGTCGCGCCGCGCTGGAAGTCATCAGCCGCTTCGAGGGGTTCCGGCCTCATCCGGTGGGCGCCGCCGTGGCCCGTGCGTGCACCGACGAGTGGGTCCTTATCCTCCCGCCCGGCTCCGGCTACGGCATGCAGTGGAGCTGGCCGGCCGAGCACCGTGACGAGGGCCTCCTCGAGGTCCCGCCGCGCGCGGCCGGACCGGGCGACGACCTGCGCTGGGCCCGCTTCGGCAACGCGCAGGGACGGGTCTTCAGCGCCCCGTTCCTGCTGATGGCCGCCCTGTGTCCGCCGCCCGCGACCCGCCCTCCGTACTTCGTACCTGCCCGAGACGATCGCACGCCCGTGGGGATCTGATGAGCACTCTGATAGAAGCCGCAGCGGTTGCCGTGCCGTCGGCGCTGGCCCTGGCGGGCGGAGGCGCGGTCTGGCACTTGCGGGGGTCCCTGCGGGCGGAGCGCCGCCGGTCCGACAGGTTGCAGCGGCATGCCGAGAACCTGACCCGGCAGTTGCGGGCCGCCGAGCTGATCCTCGGGCAGGTGGCCGACGAGGTGGTGCCCGCGATCCAGGCGGCCGTCGTCCGGCCCGGCGCCGGACAAGGCGTCGACTTCACGCTGCCGGACGCCCTGACGGGCACCGTGATCGCCGACCGGGTGCGTGCCGTCGTCGCTTCGGTGGCCGCGGCGATGCGGCAGGTGCAGTACGACGCGGAGACCGCCACCAGTGTTCAGGTGTCCCAGGTCAAGCAGGACGCCGACGCAGCGGCCGCCGAAGCCCAGCGGGCTGCCGAGGAGGCCGCCCAGGCGGCGGTGCGCAGCTTCGCCGCGTCCTTGGTGGTGATCGCATCGAAGGTGAGCCGGCAGATCAGCGAGGGGGTGCGCCGGCACGCGGGCGGGGAGGCATACGAGACGCTCGTCACCATCGACCGTCTCGTCCAGCAGCTGCTGCTGGTGGCGCAGAACTACGTGATTCTCGGCGGGGGAAAGCTGTCGAGGCGCTGGCCGGCCACCACCTTCACCGACGTGGTCCAGGCGGCGATGGGCCACCTGGAGGGGTTCGAGCGGATCAAGCACGAGGAATCCGATGTCGCCCTGACCAGCCGGGCAGTCGGGCCGGCCGTCCACACGATCGCGGTGCTCCTCGACAACGCGCTGAAGTACTCGCCCTCCTCGGCCTCCGTAGACGTGCGCCTGCTCAACGGGCACCACGGCCTGACGGTCCGGATCGACGACGCCGGCCTGCAGATGAACCGCGAGGCCGTGATGGCCGCCCGCCAGACCCTGAACGGTCAGAAGACCGCGCCGGTCACCCAGCACGGGGCGCACCCGCGCACCGGGTTCGCGGTGGCCGCGGTCCTGGCCCGCGAGTACGGCTTCAGCGTGGACCTGGAGGCCCCCAACTCCTACCGGGGCACGAGCGTCCAGCTCTTCTTCCCCAGCCACCTGCTCACCCATGTCCCCGAAGAGCCGGCCGCCAGCACGCAGCCCGCGCCAGCGGTGCCCGCGCCGCAGACCACTTCCACTGGCCTGACCGTCCGCCGGCGCGGCGCGGCCCTCGCACCGCGGCAGCCCACCGGTGACGAGCACGCCCAGCCGGGCCGACCGAGCGTGGTCGCCGCCTGGGCCGCCGGCACCAGCCGCGCGCGCCCCACCACCCCCGAAGGAGCCTGATGTTCACCGACACGCACGCCAACAAGCTCGGCTGGCTGCTCGACGAGCGGTTCGCCACCCTCGACGGAGTCCAGTGCGCGGTCCTGCTCAGCACCGACGGCATGCTGCACTCCCGGACGTCCTCCATCGGTCACGACCAGGCCGAGCGGCACGCGGCCATCGCCGCCAGCCTGCGCGGCGCCGCCCGCACCTACAGCGAGGAGTTCCGCGGCGGCGGGCTGCGTCAGCTCCTGCTGGAGCTGCACGAGTACGTCTGCCTGATCACACAGGCCGGCCCGAACGCGCTCCTGCTCGTGCAGACCACCGGCCCGGACGTCGACCTCGCCGCGATCGCCCATCAGATGGGCGAGCTCGCGGTGAGTGTCGGCGACCGGATGGCCGTGGAGGCCCGGACGCCGGTACGGGACGCGCAGGCCGCGGGGTGAGCGGGCCGCGGCGGGACCCGGACATGGTGCGGCCCTTCGTACGGACCGGAGGGCGTGACCGCCCCAGCCGGCCGGACGTGCGCCTGGAGTCCCTGGTCCTCGCCGCGACCGGCCCGGCCGACGGGCTACGCCTGAACCACCGCCGGGTCCTAGCCCTGGCCCAAGGCGTACGGGGCGGCCTGGCGGTGGCCGACATCGCCGCCGTCCTTCAGCTCCCGCCGTCCACCGTCCTCATCCTCGTCTGCGACCTGATGGACAGCGGCCACCTGATCAGCCCTGTCAACGCCCGCGACGACCAGCCCGACATCGACATCCTCAAGGAGGTGCTCCGTGGTCTACGAACCAAGGTCTGAAGTCCGCCCCACCACCGCGGTGCACTCCGCGAAGATCGTCGTCGCGGGCGGCTTCGGCGTGGGCAAGACCACCTTCGTCGGGTCCGTGTCCGAAGTGCCGCCCCTGCACATGGACGAGCCGATCACCCAGGCCAGCACAGGGGTGGACGACCTCGCCGACGCCCCGCAGAAGCAGACCACCACCGTCGGCGTCGACTTCGGCCGCATCCACATCAGCGCGACCCGGGTGCTGTACCTGTTCGGGACTCCCGGCCAGACCCGGTTCCGGCCGCTGTGGCAGAGCCTGATCGAGGGCGCTCTGGGCGCCCTGGTCCTCGTCGACACGCGCAACCTCGACGCCTCCCATGAGCACCTGGCCCTCCTGGAAGAGCACGCCGTCCCGTACGCCGTGGCGATCAACCGGTTCGACGACGCACCCGCGTATCCGAGCGAGGAGATACGCCAGGCCCTCGCTCTGGACGTGGACACCCCGCTGACCGCCTGCGACGCGCGCGTGGGCCGCTCCGGCTACCTGGCCCTGATCGAGCTCGTCACCTACCTGACCGCCCGCCACCTCCGCCTCCTGGAGCGCCGCCCGTGACCACCGCCCCACCGCCGTCCCGTATCGCGCTCTACGAGGCCGAGTTCGCCGCCGACCCGCACGCCGCCTACGCGGCGATGCGCCTCGCGTACGGGCCGCTCGTGCCCGTCGACCTGGCGCCCGGCGTGCCCGCGACCCTGGTCATCGGCTACGACCAAGCCCGCCGCATCCTCAACGACGAGGTGCGCTTCCCCGCCGACCCGCGGGTGTGGGAGCAGGCGGTCCCCGACACCTGTCCCGTGCGGCCGATGATGGAGTACCGCCCCAACGCGCTGCGTTCGGCCGGCCCCGCGCACTCCCGCTACCGGGCGGCGAACGCCTCCGCCCTCGACGCCGTACACCAGCACCGCCTGCACGCCCTCGTCCAACGGGTCGTCGCCGAGACGATCGCCGACTTCCGCGCTGCGGGCCGTGCCGATCTGCTGGCGCAGTTCGCGTGGCCGCTCAGCTTCCGGATCCTGAGCGCGCTGCTGGGCTGCCCGGACGAGCTCGGCCTGCGCATCGCGGACGGCATGGCCAAGATCTTCGACGGGGTGAACGCGGCGGCCGGCAACCAGATGCTGGCCCAGGCGGTGTCCGAGCTCGTCGCCCTGCGCCGCAGCCGGCCCGCCGAGGACATCACCTCCCGGCTCATCGCCGACCCGGCCCGGCTCGACGACACCGAGATGGCGCACCAGCTCGTCACCCTGTACGGCGCCGGCATCGAACCGCTGACCAACCTGATCACCAACACCCTGTTGAAGATCCTCACCGACGAGGACTTCTCCGCGACCGTGCACTCCGCCGGCGCCTCCGTGCGCGAAGTGCTGGACACCGTGCTCTACCGCGACCCGCCGCTGGCCAACTACTGCATCACCTACCCGCCCCAGCCCGTCCACCTCGACGGCATCCTGCTGCCCGCTCACCAGCCGGTCGTCATCTCCATGGCCGCGTGCAACAACGACCCCGCCGCCCTGAACGGAGGCGGGTCCGGTGACCGGGCCCACCTGTCGTGGAGCACCGGCCCGCACGCCTGCCCGGCGCGCTCCCTGGCCTACCTCATCGCCGAAACGGCCGTCACCGACCTGCTCGACGCGCTGCCCGAGATGGACCTCGACTGCCCTGCCGACGAGCTGACCTGGCGCCCGGGCCCGTTCCACCGCGCGCTGACCCGCCTCCCGATCCGCTTCCCCGCCCTCGCCGCAGCCTGAAGGAGAAGTCCTCCCATGTCCCAGCCCACCGCCCCGATCGTCCTGGACCCCACCGGCGCCGACCACCACGGCGAGCACGAGCAGCTCCGCGGCCACGGCGCCGCGGTCCGCGTTGACATCCTCGGCGTGACCGCCTGGTCGATCAACGACCCCGTCCTGCTCAAGAGCCTGCTGAAGAACCCCGACGTCTCCAAGGACGCCCGCGCCCACTGGCCCGGCTACGAAGAGGCGATACAGACCTGGCCGCTCGTGCTGTGGGTCGCCGTCGAGAACATGTTCACCGCGTACGGCGATGACCACCGGAGGCTGCGGCGCATGATCGCCCCCGCCTTCTCCGCTCGCCGCATCGACGCCCTGGCCCCCGTCGTCGAGACCATCGTGGAGGCGATCCTCGACGACCTCGACGCCCTGCCCACCGGCCAGAGCATCGACCTGCGCGAGCACCTGGCCTACCCGCTTCCCCTCGCGGTCATCGGCCACCTCATGGGCGTCCCCGCCGACCAGCGTGCCCACTTCCGCGGCGTCGTCGACGGTGTCTTCGACACCACCCTCACCGCCGACGAGGCCGCCACCAACACCACGAACCTGTACGAGGTCCTGGACCAGCTCATCGCCACCAAGCGCGCCGACCCCGGCGACGACATGACCTCCCTGCTCATCGCCGCCCGTGACGACGACGGAGACGGGCACGGCCTGTCCGACGCCGAGCTCCGCGACACCCTCCTGCTGATGATCAGCGCGGGATACGAGACCACCGTCAACGTCCTCGACCAGGCCATCAGCCTCCTGCTGACCCACCCCGACCAGCTCGACCAGCTCCGCGCCGGCCGGTCCGAATGGGCGGACGTCGTCGAGGAGACCCTGCGCCTGGAGCCGGCCGTCAAGCACCTGCCGATGCGCTACGCCGTCAACGACATCGTGCTGCCCGACGGCCAGACCATCGCCAAGGGCGAGCCGATCCTCGCCTCCTACGCCGCGGCCAACCGCCACCCCGACTGGCACGGCGAGACCGCCGACGACTTCGACATCCGCCGTGGCAACAAGGACCACCTCGCCTTCGGGCACGGCGTGCACTTCTGCCTCGGCGCCCCTCTCGCCCGACTGGAGCTTGCCACCAGTCTGCGCAAGCTCTTCACCCGCTTCCCGGACCTCGAACTCGCCGTCCCCGCCGACCAGCTCAAGCCGCTCGGCTCCCTGATCAGCAACGGCCACGAGCAGCTGCCCGTCCGCCTCCGCCCGTCCGCGGCCTGACCAGCACCCGACCAGGAACCCAGATGACCACCACCGTCGCCGCCCCAATCACTCCGCTCACCCGGGCTCAGAAGCGGGTCGCCGCCCACCTCGTGTGCGGGCTCACCAACCCGGAGATCGCGGGCGAGGAACACCTGTCCGGTGACACGGTGAGCTCCCACGTCCGGGTGATGCGCGAGAGCCTGCACTGCCCTCCGCGCTCCTCCCGCGCGGTTCTCGCCCATACCCTGCTCAGCCACCAGCAGGTGCCCCCGCCCCCGCCCCCGCTGCTGCGTCGCGTCTTCGAGCCGGACGCGGACGACCTCCTGCTCATCCGCGCGATCGCCGAGCACTCCCGGCCGGACGACATCGCCCGCGCAGCGCGGATCCCGGTCGGCGAACTCCGTACCCGGACCGACGGCCTCGTGCGCAGGACGGGCGCCAGCAACGCCGCGCACCTCATCGGGCTGGCCCACACCCACGGCATCCTCGGCGGCGAAGCAACCACCACCGCTGAGCAGCCCCCGGTCCAGCCCGCCGGAGCGGTGCGATGAACACCATCACCCCCGGTACCACCGCCCTCGCCGACACGACAGTCGACCGCGACGGCCGGGCGACGTGGGCATACGAGATGCGGCCGATCGTGACGGCCGCCGACCGCGAGGCGGCCGCCGCTCTCGTCCAGGACCGCGGCCTGTGGCTCGCCCGGCGCGGCCTCGACGCGCCCACCGCCCTCCACGTCGCCGCCTTCCGGGACCACCGTACGGAGGCGGTCGGTCTGTATGAGGACGACGGCGGGGACGAAGTCCTCATCGGCTGCCTCCTCCTGCACCAGGAGCCGGATCTGCGGTCGTGGGCCGTCGACGACCCGGCTCCGGCCCTGAAGGTCTCCCTGGCCTACACCGCGCCGGGCCGCACCGACCGGGTCGGATGGCTGATGACGCTGTGGCTCGCCGCCTACGCGGCCCGCACCGGCATCGACTACGTGTACGCCGAGGCCCCGAGCCGAAGCACCGTATCCGGCGGAACCGACGGCCGGCTCCTGGGGCATCTGCGCGACCTCGGCTGGGACATGCTCGGCTCCGGCCGCAACCCGGACGGCCATCGGGTCGCCCGGCTTCGGCTGGCCGCCGCGCCGTCGCCCGGCCTGGCCGCGCTCATCTACTGCACAGTCCCCGCCGCGACACGGCGCGGGCTCGAGGAGGACGCGCGATGAGTACCCTCACGCGGCCCGGCCGGACTCGTGCCGCCCCCGGGCCGGGCTCTGCCCCCCCCCGGCGCGGGCGCTCCACCCGGCCCCGGCCGCGCCGCCGTGGCGAGGGCCCGGCTGTGGGGTCCGGTCCTCCCTCCGACGGTCCGTCCGGCGAGTAGCAGCGCTACGAGGTAGGCGCCTACGGCCTGCCCCTGCGCAGCCGCCCCTCCGCCCCCGGCCCGCCTGCCCAGGTGAGACCGGAAAAGCTTCCCGCCGCGGCTTCGCGTCGGGTTGGCCAGAACCCGGCGGACGGAGCCAGCCCTCCGGCTACGCTCCGGCCTCCCGCCTCTGGCAGCGCCACCAAGTCAGCAACACCCCATCTATCAACGAGGAGTTGACATGACGCGCAACATCGCGCAGAGCACCACCCAGGTCCAGGAGCCCGTGGCTCAGGAGGACGGGTTCACCCTGAACGTCAGCCTGCTGGAGGTCTCCGACGCCGCCGGGCTGACCAACCTGACCGACGACAACTGCGGCACCACCTGCGGCGCCTGCACCACCAACGTCGCCTGACCTGGGCCATCCGGCCTGAACCTGGCCAGGGCCGCCACACCGATGGTGCGGTGGCCCCGGCCGCCCCTCCCGCCCGGCTCAAGGAGGCATTCGTGACTGCACCACCGGCATTCCGGGCCGGCGCGACCGCCCTCGTGCGTGCCGTCGCACGACCGGCCCCGGCCGAGACTCCCTTCCCGGACTTCGACGACCGCCCCCTCCCCAACGCCGGTCAGGAAGACATCACCGCCAGCCGTCTCGCGTGGGTGCGCGCCGTCTGGAGCGAATCCGCCCTGGCCGAGGCCGTGCGGCACGCCAGCCCGGACCTGGGGGCCCAGGTCGAGACTCTGTGCGCGTCCCCGTCTCCCTCCGGGCGCGACGTGCGGCGCGTCGGGCTCTCCCTGGTCCGTTACCTGCTTCGGGCAGGGCACCGGGCCACGCCGTTCGGTCTGTTCGCCGGCGTGACCACCGCCGCCTTCGGCGACCGGACGGCCGCCGTCTGGGGCGAGGATCATGTGGTCGTCGCGCGGGCCGGCGCCGAGTGGCTGTCCCGGCTGGTCGAGCAACTGGAGGAGAGCGGAGAGCTGCTGCCGTGGCTGTCCGTCATGGTGAACAACACGGCCTTCGTACGGGACGGGCGCCTGATCGTCCCGTATCAGGACGACGGGCGGCGGGCGGTGGAGGCGTCGATCGAGCTGTCCGCCCCGGTGCGCAGTGCCCTTGCCGCAGCGGAGGAGCCGGTCCGGTTCGAGGACCTGGCCGAGAAGCTGGGCGCGGAGTTCCCTGGTGTGGTGCCCGAGCGGGTCCACGGGCTGCTGGTAGGGCTGATCCGGCGGCGCGTGCTGATCACGAACCTTCAGGCGCCGGCAACCGAGACCGACGCCCTCGGCTACGTCCTCGCCCAGCTTGACGCGGCCCGGGCCGACGCCCTCGCCCCGCTCGTCGGCAAGGTCAGAGACCTCCGCGCCGTCCACGCGGCGCTGCCGAAGTGCGCCTCGGCGGATGACCGGGAGGAGGTGGCCGTCCGGATGCGGCGGCTGGTGCCGGGCCTTCGCCGCCACCCGCTGGCGCTCGACCTCCGCCTCGACGCACACCTCCGGCTCCCCAAGGAGGTGGCGCGCGAGGTCGAGCGGGCCGCCATCGTCCTCACCCGGCTCAGTGCCCGCCCGTACGGGGGGCGCGGGCTGGGTGAGTACCACCAGCGGTTCTACGAGCGGTACGGCATCGGCACGATGGTGCCCCTCCTCGATGTCGTCGCCGACAGCGGCATCGGCTACCCCGCCGGCTACCCCGGGGCCCCGGCAGGCGCCCGCCGACGGCGGATCTCCCCCCGGGACGACGTGCTGGTCCGCCTCGCCCAGGCCGCCGCGCTCGACGGGCACGACGAGGTGGTGCTCACCGACGAGATGGTGGACGCCCTGGACGTGGGGCCGAAGGAACCGCGGGTGCCGCCGCACCTGGAGATCGGCGTACGGCTGCACGCGGCGAGCGTCGACGAGATACAGCGCGGCCGGTTCACCGTGGAGGTCACAAGCGTGTCCCGTGGCGCCGGGGTGAGCACGGGCCGCTTCGCCAGCGTCCTGGATCCCGCCGCGCGCGAGACGCTGTGCGCGGGGCTGGCCGACCTGCCTGCCGCCGATTTCGGCACTGACCCCGCCCAGCTCTCCTTCCCTCCGCTGCTGCCCGACACCGCGCACGTCACCCGGACCCCCCGCGTCCTGCCGCTGCTGATCAGCCTGCAAGAGCACCGGCCGCCCGCCCCGGACGTGCTCACTCCAGCCGATCTCGCGGTGGCCTGCGACGGCCGTCGGATGTACTTGGCCGCCCCGGGTCTCCGCCGTCGCATCGAGGCCGTGGGCATGCACGCGCTCAACCTCACCGAGCACACCCCGCCGCTGGCCCGGCTGCTTACCGAGCTCTCGCGCGGCCAGTGCGCCCAGGTGACCACCTTCGACTGGGGCGCTGCCGCGACGGCGCCGTTCCTCCCGCGCCTGCGCTACGGCCGCATCGTGCTCTCCCCGGCCCGGTGGCGGCTGGAAGCGGCCGACCTGCCCGGCCGGGACCGTCCCACAGCGGAATGGAACCTCGCGCTCGGCGAGTGGCGCAGCCGCCGACGCCTGCCGCAGCACGTGCAGCTCGTCCAGGGCGACCGGCTCCTCCCCCTTGACCTCGCCCAGGCCGCCCACGGCAGTCTGCTGCGCCGGTACCTCGACCGTGCCTCGGCCGTGGTGCTCACCGAGGCGCCAGGGCCGCAGGCGTACGGCTGGAGCCAGGGCCGGGCCCACGACATCATCGTCCCCCTCAAGGCGACCCGGTCCGCTGCCTGGCCGCCGCTGCCCCAGCCGGCCCCGGCCCGCACCCTCACGCGGGCCCAGTCGCAGATGCCGGGCGCGTCCTCGGTGCTGCTGGCCGCCCTGTATGGGGACCTGCGCCGTCAGGACGCCGTGCTGGCCCGGCACGTCCCCGACCTCATCCGCGAGCTCGGCTCTCCGCCGTGGTGGTTCATTCGCTTCCGCGACCCCGACCAGCACCTTCGCCTGCGCATCGCTCTGGCGGACCCGGATGGCTTCGCGGACGCCGCCCGTACGGTGAGTGCGTGGGCCGACGAGCTGCGCACGGCCGGGCTGCTGGCGGATCTGCGGTACCCCACTTCTTACCGGGAGATGGGCCGTTGGGGCTCCGGGGGCGCGTGGGGCGCCGCCGAGGAGGTGTTCCGGGCGGACTCGCGGGCCGTCGTCACCCAGCTCTCCCAGCTCCGGCGCCCGCAGCAGCGCACGCTGGTGGCCGCCCACACCTTCGCGATCACCTCGGCGTTCCTCGGCAGCCCGCAGGCCGGCGCGCGCTGGCTGATTGACCACATCCCGCACCGGGCGCCGGAGCCGATCCCAAGGCCGCAGTTCACCGAGGCCGTCCGCCTGGCCGACCCACACGACGACTTTGCCGCGCTCCGTGCAGTCCCTGGCGGCGAGGCGATCGTGGAGGGCTGGGCCGACCGTACCGCCGCGCTTGCCGCCTACCGTGAGCACCTGCCGGGCCCGGACACCGAGGGCATCGCCCTGGACGACGTCCTGACCTCCTTGCTGCACACCCACTTCGTGCGGCACGTGGCGGTCAACTTCCCCGAGGAGGAGATCTGCCTCCACCTCGCCCGCGCTGCCGCCTTGGCCTTCAACGCCCGCCCCAGGAGGACCCGGTGAACCACGACACAGTCCTCAGCCTGTCCGCGGGCATCGCCGACCGCCTCGCCCACCCCGGCACCGCACCCGCCACGGTGAGCACGCAGGCCGCCCGACAGCACCTCGCTTTCGGGCCGATCGGCATCGCTCTGCTGCACATCGAGCGGGCCGCGGCCGGTCTCGGGCCCTGGCAGCGCGCCCACGACTGGCTCGCGGCCGCAGCCCGCCAGCCGTTCACCAGCGGCGCCGACAGCCACCCCTTCTACGGCGCCCCCGCGCTCGCGCACGTCCTGGCCTGCGCCGCCGAAGGACTTCCCGGCGCCTACGAACGCGACCTCGCCCTGCTGGACCGGCAGGTCCTCGACGACGTCCAACGCCGCCTGGACGCCGCGCACCGCCGGATCGACGCCGGGCGGCTCCCGGCGCTTGCCGAGTTCGACGCGATCCGCGGGCTGACCGGCTTCGGCGGCTACCTCCTGCGCCGCGACCCGGCGGGCCCGGCCCTGCGATCGGTTCTCGACTACTGCGTACGCCTGACCGAACCGATCATCCATGAAGGGGACACCCTGCCGGGGTGGTGGACGCTCACCGGGCCCTCCGGGCGGCCGGACGACCGTTTCCCCGGCGGCCACGGCAACTCCGGCATGGCCCACGGCATCGGCTCCGTCCTGGCTCTGCTCGCGCTCTGCGTCCGTCGCGGCACCACGGTCAGCGGTCAGCGCCAGGCCCTGCGCACCATCCTGGCCTGGCTCGATCGCTGGGCCACCGCCAGCCCGCAGGACCGGACCTGGCCGTACTGGGTCACCCGCGACGAGCTGCGCACCGGCCGGCTCGCGCCCGCCGGTGCCCGGCGGCCCTCGTGGTGCTACGGAACCGTCGGCATAGCGCGTGCCCAGCAGCTCGCCGCTCTCGCGCTCGGCGATCCCGCCCGCCGAGCGGTCGCCGAGAACGCCGTCCTGGACGCTCTCACCGACCCCGAGCAGCTGTGGGCCACCACGGACTTTGGCCTGTGCCACGGCTTCGCCGGACTCGCTCACCTCACCGTCCGTACCGCCGCCGACGCCGCGCCCGAGACCGCGAACCGGCTCCGCGCCGTTCTGCCCGACCTGCTGGCCAGCCTGCTGCCGCTCGGCTCGAAACCCGAGGACGCGGGCGCGGCACTCGTTGATGGCCCCGCAGGCGCCGGGCTCCTCGACGGCGCCGCCGGTATCGGGCTCGGCCTCCTCGCCGCTTCCGGTACTGCCCCGCCCCACACCCGCTGGGACGCCTTCCTGCTCGTCGCCTGAACCCGAGAGGACCTTGATGCTCGCCGACCACTGGCAGCAGCACCAGATCACCTTCCCCGACCGGCAGACCGCGCGCGCCGCCATCGCCGACCGCCTCGGCCCCGTCCTGCGCGAGGCGGAAGCCGACCGGCAGCTCAGCGGCTGGTGGTTCATGAACAAGCAGCCCTGGCCGCTGCGGTACCTGGCCGACCAGCCTGCCCCGGCCGTAACGGCGCTGCTGGACGACCTGGTCGCGGACGGCATCGCGTCCTCTTGGACGACCGGGATCTACGAGCCGGAGACCGACGCCTTCGGCGGCCCGGCAGCCATGGCGGCCGCGCACGACCTCTTCCACGAGGACAGCCGCCACCTCCTCGCCTACCAGGCAGGCCCCGGACACCTGGACCGCGCGGAGATGGCCGTCCTGCTGATGAGCAGCCTGATGCGCGCCGCGAACCTCGACTGGTTCGAGCAGGGCGACGTGTGGAGCAACGCCGCCGCCCTGCGCCCCGGCACCTCGGCTCCCGGCCTTTCCGAGAGCCTGCTGCCGGCGATGCGGAAGCTGATGACCACCGAGGCGCGCAGCCTGTGCCGGGCGGGCGGGCCGCTGGACGGCCACGCTCAGTGGATCGCCGCCTTCGAACGGGCGGGCACGACCCTCGCCCACCTTGCCGCGCGGGGCGAACTGACCCGCGGTCTGCGCGCCGTCATCACCCACCACGTGATCTTCCACGCCAACCGTGCCGGCCTGCCTGCCGCAGACCAGCACACCCTGTTCCACATCGCACGAGAGGCAGTCATGGGATCGAGTGACAACACCGCGTCCACCCAGGCGAACACCCCCGCCGCCGATAGCGTCAGCGCGGTGAACACCGACACGCTCACCACACCCGAAGCCGACGCCGAGCGCCTGCGCAATGCCCTGGTCGACCAGATCAAGACCGAAGGCCACGCCCGGACCCCCGAGGTCGAGGACGCCCTGCGCGCGGTCCCGAGGCACCGGTTCGTCCCCGACGCGCCGCTCACCGACGCCTACACCAACGCGCCGGTGAACATCAAGTACGACACCGACGGCACGTCGATCTCCTGCGCCTCCCAGCCCAGCGTCGTCGCCCTCATGCTCGACCAGCTCCAGGCCCAGCCCGGCGAGCGCATCCTCGAACTCGGTGCCGGCACCGGCTACAACGCCGCCCTGATCGGCCACCTCGTCGGTCCCGACGGACACGTCACCACCATCGACGTCGACGACGACCTCGTCGAAGGCGCCCGCGCCCACCTCGCCGACACCGGTTTCACCAACGTCCAGGCCCTCACCCGCGACGGCGCCCTCGGCCACGCCGAGGGCGCACCCTACGACCGGATCATCGCCACGGTCGGCGCACACGGCATTCCGCCTGCCTGGCTCGAACAGCTCGCCCCCGGCGGCCGGCTCGTCACCCCCCAGCGTCTCAAGGGCAGCGTCTCGCGCTCCATCGTCTACCAGGAGCGCGACGGCCGCTGGATCTCATCCGGCTCGCAGATGAACACCTTCATGCCGCTGCGGCGCGGCATCGCCGACGACGACCGCCGCGTCATCCCCCTCTCCACGCAGAGCACCGTGCGCCTCCAGGCCCCCGCCGGGCAGCAGATCGACGCCGACGCCCTCGCCGGCGTCCTGGAACAGCCGCGGACCGAGCAGTGGACCGGGATGAAGGTCCGCGCCATGGAGAGCCCGGAGTGGATGGAGCTCTTCGTCTCCTGCTCCCTGCCCTCCGGTCTGATCCGCATGCTGTTCCCGCAGGACGCCAAGGGCACCGTGCTCACCGAGGACCCCTACCCCTCCTCCACGGCCGCCGTGGACAAGGGCGCGCTCACCTACCTCACCCGGCGCCTGCTGGACGAGAAGACACCCGAGGGCGGCAAGCTCTGGGAGTTCGGCGTCGTCGGCCACGGCCCTGGCAGCGAGGAACTCGCCTCCCAGGTCGCCGACGCCATCCGCACCTGGGACCGCGAGTACCGCGGCCGGGAAGCCGCCTTCGAGCTCCTGCCGCTCGACGCGCCCCCCATCGACCAGCGCCCCGGGAAGTTCGTCCTCGACACCCCGCTCAACCGCGTCCTCGTCACCTGGCAGTAGCCCCCCGGCGCGGGCCCGCCGACCGACGGCGGGCCCGCAGCCCCACTCGCCGTTCCCTTCCCTGGGAGTTCCCATGGACCCGTGCGCCTCCATAGCCCGGCGCTTCCCCCTCATCTCCCGCTTCCGCCCTGCCTGCCTGCCGCTCGACCAGCGCGTCCGCGCCCTGGTCGAGCTCTCCGCCACGGCCCAGACGAAGGCGGACCAGGGCCTGGCGTCCGCGGTCTACAACCAGGCTGCCCTCCTCGCCTCCGACCTCGGCCTGCCCGACCTCGCCCGCCAGTGGTGCCACCAGCACGCCGCCGCCTACCTCCACGCCACCCCCCTTCCCGGCATGACCGCGATCCGAGCCCTCGAACCCGTCGTCAACCTCGCCCGCCTCCAGATCCGCGCCGGCAACACCGACGACGGCCGCCACCGCCTCCTCGACCTCTTCGACGCCGTCAGCAACGTCGCCCCCGCAGAGTTCGAAGGCGTCCGCATCCCCGCGAAGCTGACCACCAGCGACACCGACCGCGACGAGGTACGCGCCTGGCTGTGGCGGGTGATCCTCGCCGACGGCACCCGCACCCTGACCACCGCCGGCCGCTGGACCGAGGCCCTGGCCCACATCGAGAAACACCACGGCCTCGGACTGCGGATGCTGGACGGCCGGCAGGTCGCCGTACTCGCCGCCCTCCACGGCGACCCGGACCATGCCACCGGCCTCGTCGCCGAGACGACACCCGGCGAACCCTGGGAGAACGCCGTCACCATTTGCCTGGCCGTGATGTGCCACCGAGCCGCCCACCGCCCCGTCGACGACCTGCTCCCCGAGCTGGTGAACGGCTACGTGCAGCGCGAACCCGATATCGGTACGACCGTCTTCGACACACGCCTCGGGCTGACCGTCCTGGACCTCCTCGACCAGCCCGACAGCCCCGCAGCACACCTCGTCGCCGAGGAACTGCACCGTCGAACCATGGCCGCGACCGACGGCTACGCCGCCCGCGAATGCCTGGCCAACCCCCGCTTCACCAACCTGATCTCCTCCGGGAAAACGAACGCTGCCCGCGACCTGGTCCACGCCTGCGGGCTGGACGACGGAGGGCTCCCTCAGACCTTGGCCGACAGGTTGGTCCATGCGCTTCGGGCCAGCAGCGGAGTGATCCGTGAAAGCGTGGCGTCCTTACGACCCGTTCAGCAGACGCCCCAGAGCGAGGCGTTCCTCGACGAGAAGGGCGCCGCCCGATGAGCGCCCCCGCTGAGCAGCTGTCCCTGATCACCCCGGACGAACCCTCGCACGCTCCGGCCGACGACGCCGTACGGCTGCTGCTGTTCAACGCCCAGCACGCCTCCCCGGACCGCTCCCGCCGCCAGGCCGCCTGGGTCGCCGCCCAGGAGAACGCGGACATCGCCATCTTCACCGAGGTGTCCTCCACTCAGGGCGGTGCCGCTCTCGTCACCACGCTCGGCGAGCGCGGGTACACCACCGTGATCGCCCCGCAGCCGGCGGAAGCCGACTACCGCACGGTCATCGCCTGCCGCACCGCCGACGCCCAACCAGTCCAGAGCCCGGTCGCCGTCACGCCCCACCGGGCCCCGGCCGCCCGCGTCACGACCGGCGGCCACGACATCGGCGTCCTCGGTCTGTACGTCCCCTCCCGCGGCCCCAGAGAGCACCACAACGTCGCCAAGCGCGCCTTCCAGGACTCGGTCAGCGAGGCCCTGCCGAAGCTCTCCGCCGCCTTCCCGGACATGGCTGTCATCGTGGCCGGGGACCTCAACGTCATCGAACGCGGCCACCAGCCCCCGCACAAGGTCTTCGGCGCCTGGGAGTACGCCTTCTACGACTCCTTCCAAGCCGCCGGCCTCACCGACGCCTTCCGCCATCTGCACCCCGACAAGATCGCTCACTCCTGGTACGGGCGCACCGGCGGCGGCTTCCGCTTCGACCACCTCTTCGTCTCCACTCGCCATGCCGACCGCGTACTCGCCTGCGACTGCCACCACCAGGCCCGCGAGGCGGGCCTTACCGACCACGCGGTCATGACGCTGCGCCTCGCGGTTGCCCGGCCCCCGGTCCCGGGGTCCGAGGCCGGCAGCCACGGCCGCCATCAGGAGACGCGCTGACGCTTCGGGCACCGCCCACCGCCCGCACGCTGGCCCGAGAGACACCAGGACCGGTGCGGCCGCCCTCCGGCAGGTCTCCACCGGAGCAGAGAAGTCCCAGCCCCCGCAGGCGCCGGGGCGGCCCGACGACCGGCCGCCCGGGAGCAGAGCAAGGAGTGTCCATGAGCACCCGTACCTTCGGCACCGCCACCATCACCCTGCCCGACCTGGACGAGCCGGGCCTCTACCTCACAGGCATCGACACCCTGGACAACCCGCGGTGTGCCGTCCAGGACTTCGCCTTCGGCGACGCGGACCTCCGCTCCCTCGACCTTTCCGACACGCGGCTCGTCACCGGCCGCATCCACGGCGTCCGCGCCCAGCGCGTCGGCTTCGAGAACCTGAACCTGCACGGCGTGGAGATCGTCGGCAGCGATCTCCGCGCGGTGCGCTGGAAGGAGAGCAAGCTGACCCGTGTCGTCATCCTGGACACCAAGCTGCTTGGTGCCGCGCTGGACGGCCTGGTCCTGGACCACGTCCTTTTCGAGAACTGCCGACTCGACTACGCGACCTTCGCCAAGGTCCGCGCCACCGGCCCCGTCGCGTTCGCCGGCTGCGTCCTCACCGAGGCCACCTTCACCGACTGCGATCTCTCCGATGTCGTCTTCTCCGAGTGCGGGCTCCGCCTCACGGGATTCGGTCCCGGCCGCTACCGGGACACCGACCTACGCGGCAACGACCTCTCCACAGTGCGCGGGATCACCCACCTCACCAGGGTCCGCATCGGCCCGGGCCAGCAGCACGACCTCATCCAGGCCCTGGTGACCGAACTCGGCATCACCGTCGAAGGCGACTGAGTGCATCGATCGCGAGCCTCCGTCACCCACATGCAGCCGCAGCGCCCGACCATCGGCGTTTCGGCCAATCCGCCCCGGCCGCGTGCTCTTACGCGGCAAGGGTCGGTGCACCGTGCAGCTGCGGAGAACCGCTCAACCCCGGGCAAGGAAACCCGTCCGAAAGCGCATGTGTTCGAAATCGCTGCGGCGTCGTTGAACACGCCGACACCACCATCACGTCCACGAGGGGGAACACGTTGACGACAGCCGAACCAGCCAGCGACGAGACCGAGAACCCGCCGAAGGCCCCCGTCCCGGACGGTATCTCGGACGCCGAGCGGGAGCTGTACGGCGGCCGGCTGCGCTACGACCAGTCATACGTCCGGCACGAAGGCCCGCTCACCCGGATGAAGTTCGGCCACATGGCAGCCGCGCTTCCCCGCATGGTGGCCATGGTGCTGCGCACCGGCTGGCAGACGGACCGGCGGGCGCTCGCCGGTCTCGTGGCGGCGCAGCTCGGGCAGGGCGTGACCGCCGGTTGGGGTCTGGTGGCGGTCAACAGCGTGCTCACCCGGTTGTTCGCCGACGGTCCGACCGCGGACAAGCTCCGCGACGCGTTGCCGTCGCTGGTGGTGCTCTCGGTCGCGGCGGTGGCGACCGCGGTGCTGGCGGCGTGGTCGACGGCGATGTCGGGCCGGCTGGAGCCGCAGGTGGAGCGGGCGGTGTCCGCCCAGTACTACACGGCCGTCACCCACGTCGAGGTGGAGGCGACCGAGCGGCCGGAGGTCCAGCGGGTCTTGGAGGCAGGGAAGTTCGGCACGGACTCGGCCCGCAGCATGCTCCGGCTGTCGGTCGGTGTGGGCAGCGTGGTGATCGGTATGGCGGCGGCCGCGGTCGTGCTGGCGTCGCTGCACTGGGCGTTGTTGCCGATGCTGCTGGCGATTGCCCTGCCCAAGGGGTGGGGAGCGGTTCGCTCCGCGCGCCGTGACTACCTGTCCCGCCTGAACTGGGTCGACCACCGGAGGGCGATCGCCTCCCTGCTGGCCTACCTCACCCGCCCGCACGCGGCCGGTGAGCTCCGCGTGCACGCCGCCGGTGCGAAGCTGCTGTCCAGCTACGAGGAGATGTCGAGGCAGACGGAGGCGGAGCAGCGGCGCCTGGCCCGGGCGCAGGCGTCCACGGACCTGGTCGCCGGAGGCCTCGCCGGCCTCGCGTCGCTGGCCTGCTACGGGGTGCTGTGGTGGCTCCTGGCGTCCGGCGGTCTGCCGCTCGCGGTCGGCGGGACCGCGGTGATCGCCATCCGTACCTCGACGGCGCGGCTCACGTCGCTCGTGCAGCAGGTCAACCGGCTCTACGAGGAGCTGCTGTTCCTCACCGACACCGAGGACGCCATCAAGATCGCCGGGGAGAACGCCATCCCGAACTCCGGGACGCCGCTGCCCGCGCCGGTGCGACAGGTGCGGACGGAGGCGGTGTCGTTCACCTACCCGGGCGCCGACGGCCCGTCCCTGAAGGGCGTGAGCGTGCAGGTTCCCCGGGGGAAGGTGACAGCCCTGGTGGGGGCGAACGGCTCGGGGAAGACCACGCTCACCAAGGTGCTGGCCGGACTCCTCCTGCCTACGGAAGGAAGCGTGTGGTGGGAGGGCGAGTCGGGCGAACCGGTTGAGCTCCGCGAGGCGGACCGTGCCCAGGTGTTCGCCGCGGTCGGGGTGCTGGCGCAGGACTTCCCGCGCTGGGAGATGACGGCGGCCGCGAACGTGGCCATCGGCGCAGGCGACCGCCCCCGGGACATGGACCGCGTCCGCCAGGCCGCCAAGGAGGCAGGTGTGCTCGACCTGATCGAGGGCCTGCCGCACGGCTGGGACTCGATCGTCTTCAAGGGATACGAGCGAGGTGTCCAGCTCTCGGGCGGCCAATGGCAGAAGCTGGGGGACGCTCGAACAAGGTACCGGCAGGCGCCGTTCCTGCTGGTCGACGAGCCGACCTCGGCACTGGATCCGCATGCGGAGATCGCCTCGTTCCAGGGGCTGTGGTCCCTTGCCGAGCAGGGGCACGCGGTCGTCCTCGTCACCCACCGGCTCGCCGCGACCATGAACGCCGACCACATCTACGTCCTCGACCAGGGGCGCGTCGTCGAAGACGGTACGCACGACGAGCTCATGGCCCGCCCGGGCGGCCTGTATGAGGGGATGTTCACCGCCCAGGCCGCCCAGTACGGAATCGCGCCCGCGGCCGACATGCTTCCCGGCCCCCGCCGCGTCCAGCCGTCCGACCACGAGACGGCGAGCTGACCCACCCACGCGAGCCCCACCAGCCCGGCCCCGCAGCACCCCGCCCCTACGTCGAAGGCGAGACAACGCTCATGCCCCCCAGCTCCTCCTCGATCCGCAAGACCGTCGAGGCGTACCTCGCCCGCCACCCCGGCGAGCGGGAGGCCCTGTCCGGGCTGCTCGCCGCCCTGGACCAGCCCGCCGACGTGACGGCGCGGACGACGCTGCCCGGGCACGTCACGTGCAGCGCCGTCGTGATCGACCGGCAGGGCCGGGTGCTGCACATCCGGCACCGGGCCACCGGCGGCCTCATGCTCGCCCCGGGCGGCCACATTGAGCCCGCCGACCGGACACTGCTCGCCGCGGCGCTGCGCGAGGTGTCGGAGGAGGCCGGGATCGCGCCGGGCGCCCTGTGCCTGACCCGGCAGCTGCTCGGCTCTCCGATCGACATCGACGTCCACGACATCGACGGCAACCCGGCCAAGGGCGAACCGGCCCACCGCCACTACGACGTCCGCTACGTCTTCTGCCTCGCCGGCGAGGAGCCGCCCGCGATCGCGCTGCAGGACGCGGAGGTGTCCGGCGCCCAGTGGCTCCCGCAGCCGGAGGTCACCTCGCCGACGCTGCGCGCGAAGCTCCTCCAGGCGCGGCTGGACGGCCAGCCGGAACCGGTGAACGCCTCCGCTCTGATCCACGACGGGGCGGGCCGCTACCTGCTCCACTTGCGCGACCACAAGCCCGGCGTCATCTGGGAGTCGGGGGCGTTCGCCCTCCTCGGCGGCGGCCGTACGCACGACGACCAGAGCCTTGAGGCCACGTTGCTGCGGGAGCTGTCCGAGGAGGTACCCGACCTCCGCCTCGAGGACCTCATGCCCTACGCCGTGGAGGACGCCACCAGCATCGACGGCCTCAGCGTCCCCGTCCGGGTCTTCGCCGGCCGATGGCGTGGCAACCCGGACCGGCTCCGGCTACACGAGGGCGTGCTGCTGCACTGGTTCACGCCCGACGAACTGGACCGGCTGCGGCTGAGCCCCGCAACCCGTGCTCTGATTCGCCGGCACGCGGCCGAGAATCCTCCGGACGACGGCCGGGCCGTGGCTCCTCCCGTGTGGGACGGGGGCGACCGGGTGGTGCTGAACGGCGTCGGGGTCCACCTCCACCTCGAAGACGACGAAGGCCGGGTGCTGCTCGGCCTGCGTCACCCCGATTCGAAGTACGCGGGCGACACCTGGCACTACCTCGCCGGGCGGTGCGAGCAGGAGTCCGCCCTCGCGTGCCTGGTCCGCGAGGCGCGCGAAGAGGCGGGACTGGTCATCGACCCCGCTGACGTCGAACTCGCGCACGTCGTCCACGTCGTCGACAGCCCGGACAGCCTGCCCTTGATGCAACTCGTCTTCCGGGCGCACCGATGGGAGGGCACTCCGGAAGTCCGTGAGCCCGACAAGTGCCTGACCTGGAAGTGGTGGCCGACACACGAGCTTCCGGATCGCCTTGTCTCCTACACCCGGACCGCCATCAGCGATATCGCCAAGGGCCGTGCCTTCTCCCAGATGGGCTGGTGAACAGCGTGCGTATGCCGACCTGTCGCAGGCCCGGGCCGGGCGCCCGGCCCGGCGCCGTCCGCAGGGCTGCCCCGGCGCCGGAGATGCCGAGATGAGCGGCGAGGCCGAAACGATGGCCGTGGCCGGGATCCTGGCGCTGCTGTACCGGATCACGCCGACGGCGGTCAGCCAGGGACCGGCGGGAACGGTGACCCGCAACTACCTCGCCGAGGACCACAAGGGCCGGCGGTGGTTCGTGAAGGCGTACCCGCCGGGCACCGATGTGGCCGAGGACCGGCAGGCGCTGGCCCTGGGTGAGACGGCGAGACGGGCCGGGGTGCCCGTGCCGGCCGTGCGGCGGACGGTGAGCGGCGACGTGATCGCCTCAGCCGGCGGGCTGTCGGTGTCCGTGGCGGAGTACGTCGCGGATGCGCAGACGGCCGAGGGCGGGCTTTCCGGCGGCCGGTGGGCGGCAGTGGGTGAGACCGTGGGCCGGCTGCACCGGGTCCTGGTCGGCCACCCGGCCGGACCGCCGCGCCCTGTTGCGGCCCGCGCAGTGTGCGACGTCGCGCGGGCCGGACGGCAGCTGGAGGAACTCCTCGCCCGCTGGGCCGCCGCACCGCCTGCACCGGACGGGTTCGCCGCCTGGTGCGCCCACACCTCGAAACAGCGTCTTGCCGCCCTTCCCGAGGTTGCGGCCCGCCTGGAGAAGCTGCCGGTCACCCTGATGACGCAGGTCGTGCACGGGGACCTGGCCTCGCCCAACCTGCTGCTGCGCGGCGAGAAGGTCGCCGCAGTGATCGACTTCCGGCCCCCGGGGCATCGCAGTGCCGCCTGGGAGCTCGGCCGGATCGTGCTGGACCCGCGCACCGTACTGGCCCGCCCGGACGACTGGATCCCGGGCCTGGCCCGCGCCGTCGGCGCCTACCGGGCGGCGAACCCGGAGCTTCCGGCCGAGGACCTCCTCGCGGTGCCGCGGGTTGCCGCCGGGTACCTGGCCTGCTCGGTCTATCCCCTGTCCGAGCCGCTGAACGACCCCGCTGCGGTCACCCCGGAGCTGGAGGCGTACGGGCGCGCCCGGCACGAGGCCACGGGCGTGCTGTGGGAGCGCCTGGACGAAGCCGAGGAGGCGCTCCGTGACGTCCTGCGCTGAATCCCCCGCTTCTTCCAGCGCCTCGCTGTGGCGGCACCGGGACTTCCGCCGGTACCTGACCGGCCAGACCGCGAGCGTGGCCGGCAGCTCCATCACCCAGATGGCGCTGCCGGTGCTGGCCGTGCTCCACCTGGACGCCACCACCGCCCAGGTCGCATGGCTGGCGTTCCTCGGGCAGCTCCCGCCCGCGCTGCTCGCCCTGCACGCCGGCGCCCTCGCCGACCGGCACTCCAAGCGCCGACAGATGATCACCAGTGACCTGGTCAGCGCCGCAGCGCTCGCCACGGTGCCGGTGGCGGCCGCGCTGGACGCGCTGACCTTTTCGCAGCTCATGATCGTCGCCGTGGTCCAGGGAGCGGCGAGCGTCCTGCACGACGCGGCGGCCATCAGCCTCCTGCCCAGCCTCGTCGACCGGTCCTTGATCCAGCGGAGCAACAGCCGCGTGGGCGCGCTGTTCGCGATCGCCGCGACAGCCGGAAGCCACCTCGGCGCCGCGCTGACCGCGGTGCTCGGCCCCGCCCGGGCCCTGCTCGGCGACGTTGCCTCCTTCCTGATCAGCGCCGGATGCACCGCCCGCATCCAGACCGCCGAACCCGCCCGGGCGGCTCGCCCCAAGGCCCGCCGGCTGGGGGAGGAGATCGGCGAGGGCCTGCGGTACGTGCACGGCGACGAGCGGTTGCGGACCCTAACGCTGGTCAACGCCACCACCTCCTTCGCGCTCGGCCTGCTCAACACCCTGTGGGCCCTGTACCTGCTGCGGACGCTCGCGGTGAGCGCGACCGCGTTCGGCGTGATGCTCGGCTTCGGTGCTCTGGGTGCGGCCGCCGGGGCGCTGACCGCCCCGGCTCTCGCCCGCCGGTGGGGCCCGGGGCCGATGATGCTGACCGCGCTCGCGATCCCCCCGCTGACCCAGATCCCGCTGCTGCTCGCCTCCCCCGGCCTTCGCTGGCAGGTCGCGATCGGTGTCGCCCTGTTCCTTCAGCTGGCCTGCGCCGGTGCCGCGGGGACCACCCAGCGTTCGATTCGTCAGATCATCACCATGGCCGGGATGCAGGCGCGGATGCAGTCTGTGAGTACGTGGCTGACGGCCGGCGCCCGCCCCGTGGCCGCGCTGCTCGCCGGCGGCCTGGGCACCTGGATCGGGGTGCGCCCCACCCTGACCGCCGGGACCTTCCTGCTGCTCGTCCCGCTCGGGGTCCTCGCCCGATCCCCGCTGCGCGCGCTGCGGCACATGCCCGGCTCACCGCCCGCCCCGCCGGGGACGGGCAACGCTGCCGTGCCGTCGCCGCACGCGCCGCGGACGGCGCCTCCGGCCGTGCCCACGCCCGCTCGTACGGAAGACGACCGTACCGACCGCTCGCCCGGAGGAGATGCCACGTGAACAAGGTGCCGCACGCCATGGCGGTGACGTCTGCCGTGCCCGCCCCATCCGGGCCTCTCGGGTGCGACGGTCGCGGTGACACCGCTCTGTCCGCCGCGCCCTTCGTGCCGCCGCAGTTCGCCGGCGACACCTCCGGGGCCGCGGAAGGCCGGGCGGCGATGGTCGCCCGGCTCGAGGAGAGCGGAGAGCTGCGCCCCGGGCCGGTGCGCGAGGCCCTGCTCGCACTGCCGCGCCAGGTCCTGATGCCCCAGGCGTACGTACGGCGCAGCGCCCCGGACGAGACCCCGCCGCGCTGGGACCTGCTCGACTGGTCCCGCCCGGGCGACCGGGAGGAGCTGCTGGAGCGGCTGCACAGCGGGGACAGCGTCGCGATCCAGCACGACGGGGAGCCGATCCTCAGCCGTACTGCCGGACCGCGCCGCGGGGGCGTGATGACCGCGATGTCGAGCACGATGGGCATGACCGCGGACCTGCTCCAGCTCCTGGACCTGCGGCCCGGGCAGCGCGTGCTGGACGTCGGAACCGGCGCCGGGGTGACCGCGGCCGTGGCGTGCTTCCTGTGCGGCGACGCAGGCGTCGTCACCCTCGACATCGACCCGCACGTCACCGCCGCCGCCCGCGAGCGCCTGTCCACACTCGGCTACCAGCCGACCGCGGTGGCCGGGGACGGCACGGCGGGGTGGGCCGAGACGGCGCCGTACGATCGGGTCTTCGTCTCCTTCGCCGTCCCCCGCGTGCCGACAGCCCTGGTGGAGCAGCTGGCGCCGGGCGGACGCGCGCTGATGACGCTCGGGACGTCGTCGCCGTCGTGGCCGGGCCTGGCCGTGATCGACAAACGACCGGACGGGACCGTGGAGGCGGAGCTGCGCGCGGTCGAGTTCGGGCACCGCGCCGGTGCCGGCTTCGACCGGCTGTTCCTGTCCGCCGCCTTCCGGAAGACGATCACCACGGCCGACGGGTGGACGCAGCGCAGCCGGCTCGCGCCGCCGGCGGACACGGCGCGCGGCATGTGGCTGGCCCTGGACGCCCTGTACCCGGGGCTGGTGCGCCACTTCGGCGCCGAGGACCTGACGGTCGGCGCGCCCGAGTGCGGATCGTGGATGCGCGTGCGAGCCGCCGGCCGCCGACGGTGGGACGTGACGACCTGCGGCCCCCGGGACATCTGGGCGGAGATCCAGGACGCCGCCGCCCGCTGGCGGGCGGCCGGTGAACCTGCCGCCTACCAGCTCCACTTCGACACCGACGGCAGCCAGCGGGCCACGAGTCCAAACGGCGCCCTGACCTGGCAGCTTCCCCACACTCCTGGAGATACGCGATGACCCGCCCCGACCAGCCGGCCCCGGCGGCGCTCTCGGACGACGCCCTGTTCGGGCCCGAGGCCGCCGACTACGCCCGCTACCGTCCCGGCCTGCCGGACGCCGCGGTCCACCTCCTGGCCGCCACCCAGCACGGCGTGCCCGACCCCGTCCTGCTGGACCTGGGGACCGGCACAGGCCAGATGCCCCGCGCGCTGCTGCCCGTCCTGCACCGCGTCCTGAAGGAGGACACGGAGTTCACCGTGCTGCTCGCCCGCCGCCGGGGCGGTGACGCGTGACCGGCGTCCAGCGGCACACGGAGCCGCTCGACGTCCACCTGGTCGCCGTGCGCGACGGCGCGGCGGGGCCCGAGGTGCTGCTGTCCCGGCGGGCCGGCGACGTCTACGCGGCCGGCTGCTGGCATCTGGTCAGCGGACATCTGGACGGCCCGTGGGAGGACGTGGTCACCGCCCTGGTGCGCGAGACCCGGGAGGAGGCTGGCATCGTCGTCGATCCGGCCGACGTCCGCGCGGCCGTCACAGTGCACCACCGCTCCCCCGCGGGCGCCGCCCGGCTCGGGGTGTTCTTCGAGGTGAGGCGCTGGGAGGGCATCCCGGAGGTCGTCGAGCACCGGGTGTGCGACGCCATGGGGTGGTTCTCCTTCGACGCCCTGCCGGAGCCGATGGTGGCCTACTGTCGGGCGGGACTGGACGCCTACCGGGCTGGCGCGCGGATGGCCGTCCATTTCCAGGAGCCCGGCGATCCGATCGCCTACGACCCGTCCGTCGACCGGCTGGTCCTGGTCCCCGACCCCGCCGCGCGCGGCGCGGTCCCGGAGCAGGCATTGCGCGTCTTCGCCGAGCAGGCGGTCGGCCGGATCACCGCCTGGACGGACGTGTCCTGGGTCCGGGCGGAAAGCCGCGTTTGGAGGGCGGACGGCGCCGAGGGCGGCACCTGGTACGTGAAGATCCACCAGAACGACCGCTTCCACCGGCGTGAAGTGGCCGCCCTCCGTGGCTGGGTGCCCGGGCTCGGGGCGGCCGCGCCCCGGCTGGTGGCCGCCGACCCCACGCTGCGGGCCGTGGTGCTCACCGCGGTGGGAGGCCGGTCCCTGCACGGCACCGTCTACTCGCCGGAGCAGCAGCGCCTCATCTTCCGCCGCATCGGGCAGCTCGCCGCGGCCATCCACACCAGCGCCCCACCGCGCCCGGCCGCCGGCATGCTGCCGCTGGGGAAGCTGGAGCGGCACCTGGACGGCGCCCGGCCCCATCTCGCGCCCGGGGACGAGGAGTTCATCCGCACCACCGCCCGGAAGGCCGCGGGCCTGCCCGCCCCGGACGTGGTGCCCACCCACGGTGATTTCCAGCTCCGCAATCTGAGGTGGGACGCGGCCGCCGACGCGCTGTACGTGATCGACTTCGAGCGGTCGGAGGAGGGCCCGGCGGTCCGGGACTTCGTACGGTTCTCCGACGCGTGGCACGGCCGCCCCGATCTTCTCCAGGCCGTGATGGATGGGTACGGCCGCCCCTTCACTCCGGAGGAAGAGGCCCAGCTCACGGTCCTGTCCGTCCTGGATTCCGTCTCCGGGATCTCTTACGGCACCGCCCACGGCGAACCCGAGCTCGTTGAGCGCGGCCGGCGCACCCTGGCTCGGCTCCGCGCCGCGCAACGCCCCTGACCCCACCGCACCTACGTACGAGGAGCAGCACGTTGACGTACACCGCCCACGATGAGTGGGAGCAGCACTACAGCGACGGCAAGAACTTCCGGCAGCTCGGCGGGCTCGAGCGGGCACTCCTCGCCGAGCACACCCCCGTCCCCCACGGCGGCGGGCGGGCGCTGGAGGTGGGCTGCGGTACCGGGGAGCTGGCCGTCTACCTCGCCGGTCTCGGCTACTGCGTGGACGCGGTCGACTTCGCGGAGAGTGCGATCGCCCGGGCCCGCGAGGAGCACGCCGATGTCGAGGGCGTGCGCTGGCTGGGCCTGGACATCGAGCGCGACGACCTGGCCCCGCTGCACGAGGGAGGGTACGACCTGGTCGTGATGCGCCTGATGTACCCCTTTCTGAAAGACAGGGGTCGCGTGGTTCACGCGCTGGGTGAGCGGCTGCGCCGCGGTGGCGCGCTCGTCATCATCACCCCGGTGGCGCAGAACACGCCCGAGGAGCGGCGTGGCATCGCTCTCGATGAGGACGAGATCGCCTTGGTCGGCGTCGGTTGGGAGAGGGTGGAGCGGCTGGACGCGGACGGCTTGGCGTTCCTGGTCCTGCGCGGCCCCTGCCACACCGGCACCCGGGCCGTCGAGAAGCGGCCGACCACCACCCACGCTCTGACCGGCGGGCTGGCCGTCGTCACTGACGACGCCGGGCGGGTCCTGCTCGGCCGCTCCCGGCGCGGCATGCTCGAACTGCCCGGCAAGACCCGCGGCCCGGAGGATTTCGCCGCTGCGGCGGTCCGCGAACTTGCCGAGGAGACCGGCCTGATCGCCGACCCGGCCGAAGCGCACGTGGTGTCGATGCTGGTCGACGACAGCCACGGCACTCCGCGGCTCACTGCAGTCGTCCGCATCACCGCGTGGACGGGAACCCTGACCAACCCGGAGGAGGACAAGTTCGCGCGCTGGGAGTTCTTCGACCTTCACGCTCTGGCCTGCGCCGGGGACGTGTTCGTCCCTGCCGCGTCCGCGCTGGATGCCGTATGGCCTGGCGTCATTCCCGATCTGCAGCCCGTGGTCTCCTACCCCTTGGCCGTCGACCGGCCGCCCGTGCCGGGTGAGCCGGCCGAGGCGGTCCGGCTGCGCCGGGCGATGGCCCAGACGGTGATCGACGGCGGCTGGGCCCCGTCCGAGCCGGTCCAGCGGGCGCTGCGGACCGTGCCGCGCCACCGTTTCGCCCCGGAGGTGAACCTTGAGGCCGCGTACGACGGCGGGGACCGGGCCGTCGTCACCCGCCGCGACGAGACGGGGACGGCGATCAGCTCAGTGTCCGCGGCCTGGCTCCAGGCCGACATGATCGAGCACCTGCGTCTTGAGCCGGGTGCGGTCGTGTTCGAGGCGGGCTCCGGCGGCTACAACGCCGAGCTGATCGCCCACGTCGCGAGTGCCGGTCGGGTGGTCACGGTGGACATCGACCCGTGGGTCGTACGCCGTACCCGCGCCTTCCTCACGGAGGCCGGCAGCGGACGGGTCACCGCCGTCGAGGCCGATGCCGCCCTCGGCGCCCCCGCCCGCCTCCTGCCCCGTGGCGGATTCGACGCCGGCATGATCACCTACAACTGCTGGGACATCGCTCCGGCCTGGCGCGAGCAGCTGGCCGAAGGCGGGCGCCTGGTCCTGCCGCTGGAGATGGGCGGCTACACCCGGGCGGTCACGTTCGAGCGGCGCGGCGAGGTGCTCCACGCCCGCCACTTCACCTACTGCGGCTTCGTCCGCGACCAGGGCCAGCAGGCCCGCCCCGCCCCGGTCGTCCCCTTGCTCGACGGCGCGCTGACGCTGCGCTTCGACGACGGCGCCACCGCCGACACGGATGGCCTGGAGAAGGCCTTGCGCGGGCCGCGGCACGAGGTCACCACCGGCGTGACCATGACCGGGGCGAACTCCTACTTCGGCTCCCTACAGCTGTACGCGGCCACCACCCTGCCCGACTTCTGCCGCCTGGTCGCCCACCAGGACCCGACCGAGGGCGTGACCGGCATCGCGAAGGACCGCGACGCACCCGCGATCGTCGGCGACGCCTCGCTCGCCTACCTGATCCACATCCAGACCAAGGACGGTGACCGCCCCGAGGACAAGCAGTGGGAATGGACCGTCCACGCGTTCGGCGAGCAGGGTCCCGAGCTCGCCGAGCAGCTCGCGGCCACGGTACGGGCCTGGGACCGCCACATCCGCGCCGACGACAACGACAAGCACGCCGACCCGATCCTGACCGTCCACCCGGCCGGCACGCCCGACCATCTGCTGCCCACCGGGGACGTCCTGGACAAGGCATCCTCCCGGCTGGTGTTCACGTGGCGGGGCCGCCACGGACACCTCCCGGCCCCCGCGCGGCCCACCGACACGATCACCGCGACCGCGGGGGACGCATGATCGTCTGGCTGAACGGGCCGTTCGGCGGCGGCAAGACCACCCTCGCCGCCGGGCTGCGCCGCGCTCTGCCCGGCGCGACGGTCGCCGATCCGGAGGCCGTGGGCGACCTGCTGCGCAGCACGCTCGCCGAACACGCCCTGCGTCCCCGGGACTACCAGGACCTTCCGCTGTGGCGGCAGCTGACCGGCGCCTTCGTCGCCGGCCTGCTCCGGCACACGGGCGGCCCCGTCATCGTGCCGATGACCGTCCTCAACCCCGACCACGCCGAGGAGATCTTCACCCCACTGCGCCAGGTGGGCGACTTCCACCACCTCGTCGTGCACATCGAACCGGCAGCCCTCCAGAAGCGGATCACGGTCAGCCGGGAGTTCCCCGGTGACGCCGTACGCAGCGAAGCCGTACGCGCCTACCGCCGCCGGCGCGCATCCGACTACGAGCAGGCCGCCACCGGCTGGATGCACGCGGGCGGCCACGTCATCGACACCAGCGCCTTCACCCCCGAGCAGACCCTGCACGCGGCCCTCGAACACCTGCGTCTCCCCGTCCCCGCACGGCCCCGACCACCGGAGGCACCTCAGGCATGACCGTCACCATCCGCACCGTCCCGGCCTCCGTCAGGGGCGACCGAGACCCCTGTCCTTCCCGTCCTCGCCGAGCGCACGGAGTGTGGTCGTGAGCCCGGCAGCCGGCCCCGCGGCCGGCTCCCCGTCCACGGCGGTGTTCGTGCCGCCGCACGAACGCGATGACCAGTTCCGGATGCGCCGCGCCCACGCGGCCGCAGCCCGGACGTTCAAGGTGACGGCCACCGGTCCAAGTGTGTGGGGCTGGCAGGGCCGTACCCTTGGCCGCCGGGCCGGCCAGTGGTGGCTCCGCCTGGTGTGCGCGCCGCAGGACAAGCGCAACCTCCGCCTGTGGGAGGGAACGGCCACGGCCCACCACGCGCTCCCTAAGGCCGTGCCGAGGCCCCGGCTTCATGACGTGCTCGAATGGTCCGCCCACGGCCACGCCTACCGCGCGGAGCTGTCCGAGTACGTGCCGCTGCCCGCCCTCCAGACCGGCGGCCCGGTCCTCACCGCGGACCACGATCTGCCGTCCTCCTGGTGGGCCGACCTCCGCCTGGCGCTGGAGGCGACCGCAACCGTCGTGACCGACCGGCAGGCCGTACGACAGCAGTGGATCGACAAGAACCTCACCAGCTTCCTGGGCATCCCCGCCTTCCAGGTCAGCGCCTGGACCACGGGCCACGGTGACCTGCACTGGGCCAACCTCACCGGCCCGCCGCTGGTCATCCTCGACTGGGAGTCATGGGGCCTGGTTCCCGTCGGGTTCGACGTCGGGCTGCTCCACGCCTACAGCCTCACCCGGCCGGCCACGGCCGCCCGGATCCGCCACGAGTTCGCCCACGTCCTGGACACGTCTTCGGGACGGACCGGGGAGCTGGTGGCGCTCGCCCAGCTCCTCCAGGTCGCCGGGCGCGGCGGCCACCCCGACCTCGCTCCCCACCTCGCCCGCCGGGCCCAGCACCTCACCGGCACGCCCGTCCCCGTACTGTGACCGACCTGGAGATCCCCGTGCTGCCCAGTCTGCTTGCCGTCTTCGGCCATCCGGACGACGAGTCCCTCCTCGCCGGGGGCGTCCTCGCTCAACATCACGCCGCCGGGGCCCGCACGGCCGTCGTCACCGCCACCTGGGCCCCCGACAGCCGAAGAGCTCCCGAACTTGCAGACGCCCTGGCCGTCCTGGGCGCCGGCGCCCCCCGCCTGCTCGGCTACAACGACGCCCGCAACGCCGAGGCCGCGCCCGGTCGGCCCCGGCTCGTCGACGCCCCCGTGGACGAGGTCATCGGCCGGCTCGTCGCCCACATCCGCGACTTCCGCCCCGACATCGTGGTCACCCACGACGCCCTCGGCCAGCTGACCGGCCACCCCGACCACGTACGCACCCATCAGATCACCCTGCTCGCCGTCGAAGCCGCCGGCCTTGCCCACCTGCATCCCGAAGCGGGCCCCCCGTGGCAGCCGGCCGCGCTGTACACGGCCACGCACCCCGAGTCCGGCGTCGGCCTGCTCCGCCCGCTGCTCGAAGGGGTGGGAAAGAAGGTCCTTGCGGTCCCGGACTCGTACGTCACTACCAGCGTCGACGTCACCCCCTGGGCCGACGTGAAGTGGCGGGCGATCCTCGCGCACCGCGGCGAGGTCGCGCGCGAGCGGCCCTTGCCCGGCATCCTCGCCCGCCTCCCCGAAGACGACCGCGCGCAGATCATCCGGACCGAGCACTTCACCCGGCTCTCCCCCGGTCCCACGAAGGGCGACCCGGACCGGCTGACCGTCTGACGCCCGGCCCCGTGCCGGCCAACCACCGCTTCACCGCGCACGAGCAAGCACTCACTGATCGGAGAGAGATGCCTACGACTTCTGCACCCGATGAACGTCCCCGTGCGGCCAGGACCTTGAGGCTGGCGGTCGCGCAGAGCACGGTGCCGGAAGACCCCACTGATCGAGGCACCCTGCGGGCGGCCGGGCAGGAGATCCGGGGTCTGATGGCCGAGGCCGCCGAGGCTGGTGCGCGGTTGGTGCAGTTCTGCGAGGGGGCGCTCACCTACCCGAGCAAGCACGTGATGGCGGCCGGACCGGACGGGACGCTGGTCCCGGCTGACTGGAGCCGTGCCGCTTGGGACGTCCTGCGCGAGGAGGCCGAGGCGATCGCCGCGCTGGCGGGGGAACTGCGGCTGTGGACGGTGTTCGGGTCGCTCCACCCGCTTACACCGCCGAACCGGCCCCACAACAGCCTCTTCGTCGTCTCCGACCGCGGCGAGTTGGTCGCCAGGTACGACAAGCGGTTCCTGTCGCATACCGAGGTCTCCTACCTGTACTCCCCCGGATATCAGCCGCTGGTCATCGAGGTGGACGGCATCCGGTTCGGCTTCGCGCTGTGCATCGAGGCCAACTTCCCGGAGATCTTCGCCGACTACGAACGCCTGAACGTCGACTGCGTCCTGCTGTCGGTGATGGTCGACGACGCACCCCGGGCCCGTGTCGCTCAGGCATACGGAACGCTCTACAACTACTGGCTCGGCTACGCCATCCCGGCCCAGTTCAGCGCAACGGCGCCGTCCGGGATCGTGGCACCCGGCGGCCGGTGGATGGCGCGCTGCCCCGCGAACGGACATCCCGCCCTGGCGATCGCTGACATCGAGCTCGACTCGCAGGACGAAGACATCAGCATGGCCGTCCGCTACGCCCGCCCCTGGAGGCGCTCCGCCCGAGCCGGACTCTACGGCGAACGGATTCCCGTGGGAGACCCCCGCAGCGACGTACGCACAGCGTTCTGAAAACGCCTGACGAATCGTCGGCCCGGACCGGCCGTCCACGAAACCGCGGCGCGCTCGCGGCTTCGCCGACGCCCCTGGCCATCCCCCGTAACAGCCGGCGCCCCACGACATGACCGGAGAAATAAGGACATGACTACGACTTCCGCGCCCGACGAACGCCCCAGCGTCGCGATGAGGGATGAGGCGTACGGGGCACTGCGCGCCTCGGCCGCCCTGTGGGCCGGCACCTCCGTGCTGATCACCAACCAGCGCGGTCAGATCCTGCTCGAGCGCGTGACCTACCGCCCCACCCGCCTGCTGCCCGGCGGCGCCGTCGATCCGGGCGAGTCCCCCGCCAAGGGCGCCGTCCGCGAGCTGGAAGAGGAGCTCGGCGTCACGGCGACCGTCACCCGCGGGCTGGCCGTCGACTGGGTCTCCCCCGCCGGCCGCACAACGCCCCCCGCCATGAAGTTCCCCGGCGAGCTACTGCACGTCTTCGACGGCGGTGTCTGGGACGACGACCAGATCGCGGCGATCCGGCCCCGCCCGGGCGAGATCGACGGCATCGAGTTCGTCGAACCCGCCGACCTGCCCACCCTGATGGCTCAGGACGACGCCCGCCGGGCCCTGTCCGCACGCCGCGCCCGCATCAACGGCGCCGGTCCCGTGTTCCTGGAGGACGGGCTCCCCATCGCCCCCACCGTCCTGGACCGGGTCGGCGTTCTGCGTACCGCCCGAGCCCGCCACCACCTCCGCTTCCACAACCGCCGCGTTCCCGACGGCCTCACGGTCCGCCAGTCCTGGGCCTGGGCCTTCGCCCCGGACGGGCGCGTTCTCGTGCTCCTCGAACCGGACACCGGCGCAGCGTGCCTGCCCGGCGGCACTCCAGAACCCGAGGACCGTGCAGACCCAGAGACCACGTTGATCCGCGAAGCGCGCGAGGAGGCCGCCGCTGAGCTGACTCGTACCCGGTACCTCGGATACCTGTCCGAACCCGGCGAGCCCTGCGCGCGTGTGCGCTACGCCGCCGCCCTCACGAGCCTCGGTCCCACCACCGCTGACCCGGCGACCGGTCGCACCTACGTCCGGATCCTGGCCACTCCGGAGCAGGCCGTGGAGTTCTTCGACTGGGGGCCGCCCGCGGCCGAGCAGCTTCAGGCGGTCCACCAGGCCCGCGGCCTCCTCGGGATCCCCCGGGCCGGTCGCCAGCCTGTCACCGAACTCAGCGGCCCCATCGCCTGGTAGCCACGCACCGCCCGAAGCGAACCAGCCGAATCGAGGAACCCCATGCCCGACGCCCCTCACCCGATCAGGCGTCACCACCGCCCCGCCCGGCGAGGAGACACGCTCGGCGAGGCGCGGGGGTCCGCTCGCTGCCGACGAATCAAGGAGCCCTGTTGAGCACGAACCCACGAGATGCCGCCAGTCCCGTCATCCTGATGAGCGACCCGCGCGTGGCCGCCATCCCCGTCGTGGACTGCGGCGAGCCGCTCGTCGACGTCCGCGGGACCCTGCTGATTGACGAGCGCAGGTCCGACCCGGCGGGCGCCTTCGCTCAACTCCGCCACGGAGTTCTCGACCGGCTTCTTCATGCCCAGTCGCTCCTACCTGCCGACCTGCGCCTGCTGTTCATCGAGGGCTATCGGCCGCCCGACCTTCAGCAGCGCTACTTCGAGGAGTACGCGGACGAGCTGCGCACCGCGAACCCGGCCTGGACACAAGACCAGGTGCACCAGGCCGCCAGCCGGTACGTGTCCCCGCCGGAGATCGCACCGCACAGCGCCGGCGCCGCCGTCGACGTCACCCTCGTGGACGCCGAGGGGAACGAGCTGGACATGGGCACACGCGTGAACGCCAGCCCGGAGGAGTCCGACGGCGCCTGCTACACGCACGCGGACTCGATCAGCAGCCACGCCCAGGCGAACCGGTCCACTCTCGCCACCGCCCTGTCCGCTGCCGGCCTCGTGAACTATCAGACCGAGTGGTGGCACTGGAGCCACGGCGACCGGTACTGGGCGCTCATGACGGGCCAGACATCCGCCCGATACGGGCGTCGTGACCTTCCCTGACCTGGCCAGGAACACCTGGTCGAATATCCGACTCGTCCGAAGAAGGAGACGCACGTTGCCGCGCACCATACGCTTCGCGCCGCCCATCGCCCCTACACGAAGGCTTTGCTTCACCAGCATCCCCGCCCCGGTGTACGAGGCCACGTCCCCGCTCGACAGCTCGGCGTGTCGCCGCGCACAGGACCGGGGGGCCTCATGACCACGGTCCGGATCGTCTCCTTCAACACGCTGTTCGGCGGCCGCGACGACGACGGTCTCGGCGACGACTCCCGCTGGCGCGCTGCCGCTCCGTTCCTCAGGTCCCTTGACGCCGACCTGTACGCCCTGCAGGAATGCAACTTCTGGGACCTGCTCGGTGACCGGCGCCTGCACCAGGCCCGCGAACAGCTGGGCATGACCTCGGCGTATCTGGCCAAGGCGAACGTCACCACCGCCGGCCATCGGTTCCACACCGCCCTGCTGACCGGACCGCGGTGGAGCATCACCGGCCAGGGAGCCGAACAGAACAAGTACCACCACGTACTCGGCTGGGCCAACGCCCGGCTCGACGCGCGCGGGCCCGTCTGGAGCATCCGCCACATCCACCTGGACCCCTTCTCGCCCGGACATCGCCTCGCTGAGGTGGAGCCGCTGCAGACCCTCGCCGCGCCCGGGCGGCTGTCCCTGGTGCTCGGCGACGCCAACATGCTCGGACTGGGACACGCGGAGCCGGACTGGAGTGCGCTGCCAGCGCATCTCCGGGCCACCCAGCTGGAGCTCGGCCGGCACGGTGCCGGAGCGGAGGCGGCGGGGACACGGCGGGCGAACCGTGACGCGGCGGGCCTGCTGGAGAGCGCCGGCTTCGTCGACGCTGCCCAGCTGATGGGCGACGACCAGGCCACGGGCGGCTTCGGGCCCGGTGACGTCGAACGGCGTCACGACCTGTTCCTGCTCAGCCCCGACCTTGCCGCTGGCGTGGTGTCGTACGAGGTCCACAACGAGCCCGTCGAGAGGGGCTTCAGCGACCACCGCGCCGTCTCCCTCACGATCGACTGCAGCCGCCTGCCGGGAAAAACGCCGTGAGCACGCCGCCCCATCACCGCAGGTCGGCCCCGCGCGAGCGAGGCGAGGCGGCGCCGCATGCGAGCAGCGCACGGTGGCCTTCGGAAGGCTCGGTGCCACCGCGCTGCGGCCTCGCCAGGGCGAGCCTCATGACGGTCGGCGATGCGAGGCGACCAGACCAGCACGTCCCAGGGAGGCATTGACATGCGCAGATTCATGAGCCCGCGCCGACTGTGGGGCACACCGGGTGGGCCGGATGAGGACTGGGTCAAGCCCCACGTCCTGTGGCTTCCTCAAGACCAGCCCCAGGTCATGGCCTACTTCGCCCGGATACGGGAGGTCGTGTCCCGCTTCCCGGACGTGATCACGCCGATCGCGGACGAGGACCTGCACATGACGATCCAGTCCGTGCGGCAGCTCAACTCCGACGGCGTCCGGGTGGACGACGCGCAGCTTGCCGCAGCGGCCCGCTCAGTTCAGGCGGAGCTGGACCCGATGGCTCCGTTCGACATCGAGATCGGGCCGGCCCGGGCGTCGGGGTCGGCTGCGGTCGTGGAGATCTGGCCCGAGGAAGGCCCGGCAGAGCTCAACCGCCGGGTGCGCGTGGGGCTGGAGGCGGCTGGGATGGTCCTGCCGCCCGCCGAGGAGCACTTCTGGTGCCACATGTCCGGCGGCTACGGCGCGCGCGACAGCGACACCCCGGAGCTGGCCGCGCGGTCCGATCAGTTCGCCTCGGAGATCGGCAAGAGCATCCGCCCGGGCATCCGCACGTCGGCGACCGTCAGCACGGTGTGGCTGGTGTGGGAGCGGCAGCGGCCTGACCTGAACACTTACACCTTCTCGCGCGAACACGCGTTGTACCTGAGCGGGTGACTCCGACAGCCGCGGTGCCGGTGCCGCCCGCTCCCCGGGGAGCGGGCGGCACCGGCTGCGCGTACCGCATGAGGCGGCGAGGAGGCTGTTCGCCGGGATCCGCAGAGCCCTATGCCTCGGTGCGGTGATGCCATGGGACGCCCGCGGCCACCTGTCCGATGAGGTAGCGGACGCCACTGGTTGTCGTCCGGGTTGGTCCACAGGCTGTTGCTGAACACCGGCTTCGTCTTCTTCGTGTCGCCGAGCCGCCACCACGTCAGTGCCACGCCGTGCAACGCCCGGTGGAAGGGAAGGTTGTCCAGTTCGCCCCAGGCCAGCACGCCGTGGAACGCCGGCGGCGATCGCTCCGCAACGGCGACGGCCGTCTGATGGAAGCCCAGGGTCTTGGGCAACGCGGAGTCGTCTGCCTCAGTGCGCTCGAACGCATGGCCTGGTCAGGTGAGCCCAGTGGTCGACCTACCGTGGGTCCTCGCGCACGGCCGCGAGCAGTGCCTCGCGGTAGGCGGTGGCGTTCCCTGTGTGCTGCCGCAGGTCGAGTGCGCGGTCCACGGACGAGGAGCCTTCCCCGACGTTAGGGGCCGGGCATCCGGTAATGCGGGTGCGGTCCTGCTCCACGCACGGCGCGCCACCAGGCCCAGGACGGTTTACCGCCGAGATCGGCTACGAGGGAAGAGCGAGCGCCCCACCCGTTCTCTGAACGCCGCCAACAGCGCAGCACGGTGGAGGACTTGGCTTGCCTCTACTGGGACTTGGTACGTTCGGACATATGACGCTGCGCTCGGTGGATCTGCGTAAAGAGCCTGTGGAAGGCGTGCTGGACCGTGTCGAGCGGTCGCTCGGGATGAGTCTGGACCGCGAGAGCGTGGTGCGTAAGCGTCGCTCGGTGGGGGCGCGTACGGACCGCGGTACGTGGGTGCGCGTCGAGCGACGCGGGCTGGACCGGATCGGGGTCCAAGGCGGGGACGGTATCGCGTCCGCGGAGGCGCTGTCCGAGGTGGCGAAGCCGGCGTGGTTCGCCGGGATGGCGTGGCGGGACGAGGTGGAGCCGGTGATGTGGCGGGCGGACGAGACGGAGCTGCTGCCTGGGACGCCGGTGGGCAGCGCGGTGCTGACCAAGGAACCGCGGCTGTCCCAGGAGTGGTGGGCCGCGTTGAACGCCTCCCTGGATGCTCTGGGTGGGCAGCGCACCAACCGGATCGCGACGCCGGACACGGAGACCCTGACGCAGGAGCTTGTCACGGGGACGATTCGCGGTGTCTTCCCCGACGTCGATACGTCCCTGGGCGAGTGGCGTCCGGCTCACGCCGATTTCAACTGGGCGAACCTGACCGCGCCGGTCTTCTGCCTGTTCGACTGGGAGGACTGGGGCATGGCGCCGCGCGGTCTGGACGCGGCGATCCTGTGGGGGGCGTCCCTCGCGGTCCCGTCCCTCGCCGACCGAGTCCGCAGCGAGCGGCGTTGCGATCTGGAGACTCGAGATGGCCGGCTGATGACGCTGTTCGTCGCGGCGAAGATCCTCGGCCCTTACGCCGACCCGGACGACCCCCGACTGGGGGCCGCCCGGGAGACGGCGGAGCGAGTGGTGCTGGAACTTCAGCCGCGCTGCTGACGACGGGCCCGGAGGAGCCGCCTGTACTCCCGGACGACCTGGTCATCGACCTCGTACGCCAAGGCGTCGACCAGCTCGCGCAGGTGGTCGGCGTTGTCCGTCCCGACCGCGACCGCGCCGACCGAGGGCAGGTGAAAGGCCGAGCGGTACACCGCCTGGACCGGTGTGGCCGTCGGGGAGTCCCGCAGGAAGATCCGCGGGTCGAACGTTCCCCACACCGCCTCGGTCGTATTGCCACCGAAGGGGCTCATCCCCCACACCCGCACCGGCCGCCACCGCGTCACCAGGGCTTCGGCCGCTTCGAGGACGTCGGCGCCCACCAGCAGTCCCGCCCGGATCATGAGGGCGTCAGGACGGGGTACGTCGAGGTTCACGAGGGGACGCGGGTCCCAGCTCGATACCCCCCACCTGCCGCATAGCCCCGCTCGTGCGGCGTCGGCCAGGACCGTGCACGCCCGCGCCATCGTCTCGGCGTCGGGATGGGAGTGCTCGGGGTTGTGGAGGAACACGACCTCCGGTTCCCGGCCCAGGTCCTTCGTGGCCCGCTCGACCGCAGCGCGCAGCCGGGAGGGGGCGAGGGAGTGTTCCCCGGGGAAGTACCCGACCTTGGTGGAGACCGAGAACTTCGGCAGGAGGTCGCCGGCCACCGTGTTCAGTACCTCGTGGGAGCGGTGGCGGAGGTAGTTCGAGGCGGTGTCGAGGCGCGTTACGCCGAGGTCGGCGGCTGCTTCGAGTACGTCACGGGCGTGACCAGACCGGTATAGCCCGAGGACGACATCTCCGTCAGTGGCTCGCACAGGCCCTCCGTGATCAGCAGGTCGGCCAGGGTGGTGGTGTCCTCGTCGGCGCCGTCGAGGTGAACCGGATGACCCGACAGGAGCGTGCGAAGGCCCGCTTCCGCGCGCTCGTGGAAGGTCAGCCGCTTGCCTCCGCCGACGACCTGGACCGTGTCGCCGGATCGGACGATGCGGGGGGCGAACTCGGTGACGGCCACGACGCCGTCGGGCCGGCCGAAGGCGGTCACGTGGGGCATGTGGCGTGCGGGCGGGGTGCTGGAGCGCAGTTCGTCCAGGTACTGCTCCGGACTGTGGGCGGCGGCCAGCGTGCTGAGCCTGTCCGCCAATGCCTTGGGTCCGGTTTCGCCAGAGCCTTCCAGGTCCCGGCGGAACGCCTCGTCGGCCCGGGCGGCGTCGGAGAGGAAGTTGACCCACGTGACGCCGGTGCGTTTGGTGAAGCCGAACGTCACGTGCAGCGAGTGGCCATCGCTTCCGGAGCCGAGGCGGGTGGCGGTGTGCCAGAAGCCGCGGGGGATGTGCATGACGTCGCCGGCTCGCATCGTGCCCTTCCACAGCACTTCCTCGGAGGACGTACGGTTGCGTTCCGCGTCGCGGTACATCGGTGCCGCCCGGGACGGGCCGCGGACCTCCCATGACTTCTCGCCGGACAACTGCACGGCGATGACCTCGTGGTCGTCCCAATGCAGATGGAATCCGTCCGTGTCGCCGACCGCGAGGTAGGCGTTGGCGGAGGTCAGCTCGCCCGACCACCAGCCCAGGGCCCGGCAGGCGACTTCCAGCGTCGGGTCGAAGAAGTCCACGTGGTCCAGCACCACGGTGCCGCCCTCGTTGAGGATCCGCCCGAGGGCCGCCATGTCGGCCTGGCTCACGGCCTGTCTGCGCCGGTTGACGTTGGTGGACAGGAACGTGGACGGGTGGATCTCCTCGCCCTCGGCGTAGCAGCGCAGTTGCGGGTTGGCCAGGTGACGGCGCTTGATCAGGTCCAGCAGCTTGTGCGGGGTCAGCAGGCGGGCGGGCAGGTCCGGGTCCGTGAGACGGCCGCGCGCGAACGCGGTCCCCACGAAGCCCGGCCCGTCCCAGCCGAGCGCCTTCTCGATGTGGGTGACGAGCCGGTGCTCCATGGATCCCTTACTCCTTCGGGAGGTTCAGGTCACGGTTCTCACCGTCGTCTCCCGCGCTGTTCTGCGAGCTGGTGATGTCGGACCGCTCGGACTCGCTCCGGTCGTGCGCGGTCGCCAGCTCCTCCACCGCGATCAGAAGCGCGGGGCTGGTCCCCGACGTCTGCGTGGACGCTCTGTCGGCCATCGACGCTCTCCTCTCGGTCGCCACCGCCCGGTTCCGGGCGAAGGTCTGAGTTAACCCGCGTCCAGCAGAGGGCAGTAGGGCGAGATTCGGACATATGAGCGAGGCGCGAATTAACGGCGACACCGCATCTGTGTCCGATGAGGGCGCGGCCGCCCTGAACTTCGGGCCTGCGGGAGGGATGTCGATGCCGCCGCCGACGAGCCTCGCTGCCTGGCGGATATGCGTCGGATCATCCGAAGCTGTACGCCGGCGGCGTACCGGACGGGTACGCTGTCGGCGTACCTTCTGTAGGCCTCCGCGGCACACCTCTGGGAGTCGACGATGCGGGACACCGCGAGCCCGTTCGAGTTCGACGGGCCAGTCCCTCCTGACTGCATGATCAACCGGCGGTCGGAAGCAGACGTGATCAGGGAGTGGACTCGCGAGAGCCAGTTGATGACCCTGGTAGCGCCACGGCGTTTCGGCAAGACGAGTCTGATCCGCAAGATCGCGTCCGAGGGCGAGAAGACCGGCCTGATGGTGGTCACCGCTGACCTCTTCGAGGTGGCCAGCCTCTCCGACCTGGTGCTTCGCCTGGAGCGGGCGTGGGCCCAGCACACGCCCGAGGAGCTTCGGCCAGCGGCAGGCAAGATTCTCGGCAGCGCTCAGGCAGGTGTGTCGATCTCCGGGGGCGGATTCGCGCTGGCCATGGCGGACAGGCCCGACACCGACCCGGAGCCGGCGCTGCACGCGCTGCTGGAGTTGCCCGCCCGACTGGCTCAGCACAGGCCCGGGCGGATCTTGATCGTGCTGGACGAGTTCCAGTCCGTCGCCGGGGTTCCGGGTGCGCAGGCCCTGATCTGGCGGCACGCGTGGCAGGAGCGGCACGCCGTCTCCCACCTCTTCGCCGGCGGCGGGCCGGGGATGTTGTCGGCCGCGCCGGACGATGAGGGGCGCCCTGTCGAGCAGGCGCGGACGCTCCGGCTGGGCCGGCTGCCGTCCGCGGAACTCCGCACAGTGATCAAGGACCGGTTCGCCGCGGCAAACCGAGACGTCTCCGGCGTCATCGACGGGCTCGTGGCAGTGGGCGAGGGACACCCTCAAAGGACCATGCTGCTGGCCCACCTGCTGTGGCTGGAAGTCTCTGCGGGCGAGCGGGCCACCGCCGATGATCTCGATGCGGCGATCGCTGTAGCCCTGCGACAGGTCGATGCGGAGGCCCGCGCCACGATGAGCGGGCTCACTGCGGGGCAGCGCAAGGTACTGCGGGCTGTGGCCGAGTACGGCACGCCCATGGCGGCCCGGGCATCGCGGACCCTGGGGCTTCCCAAGACCACGGCGCAGAAGGCGGCCCCGCACCTGGTCGCCACGGGGCTTATCGAGGACACGGACGAGGGGTGGCGCGTGGTCGATCCGCTGTTGGCCCGCTGGATCCGGACGAACTATGGGACCCGCGCATGACCATGCAGCCGGAGCACGAGGTGACGTTCGAACGCGGGCAGCGGGTACGGGTCCGGGCAGCCGGAGTGCCCGAGTTCGCCACGATCCGGTTTGCCCTCCCGGGTGATGAGCCGGGGTCGTGGGACCTCATCCTCGTCGACGACCAGGACCGCCGGCACGAGGTGAACCTGGCGGCCGGTGACACCCAGACGGTACGTCCGCTGGTGAGCGACGGCCGGGCCGACTCGGCTCGCGTGTTGGCCGCCATGTGGACTCAGTGGATGTACGCGGCGGCCACGAACGCAGAGTCGAGTGCCATGGCGGCCACGCCGCTGAAGCCGTACGCGCACCAGACCACGGCCGTGTACGGCGCGATGCTGCCGCAGCCGCTGCTGCGTTTCCTGCTCGCCGACGAACCGGGCACCGGTAAGACGATCATGGCCGGGCTCTACATCCGGGAGATGCAGCGGCTGGGCCTGGTCAAGCGCGCCATCATCGTGTGCCCGGCGAACCTGGCCACGAAGTGGGTGGACGACTTCGAGCGGCTGCTGGGCGGCGGGCTGCGACAGCTCACCTCGGCCACCGTCCGTGAGAACGCGCTGAACTCCAACGACCTGTGGGTGACCTCCCTGGAGCTGGCCGCGGTCAACCCCGCTGTCCAGGACGCGATCCGGCCGGACAAGGCCGGCTGGGACCTGGTGGTCTTCGACGAGGCACACCGGCTGACCCCGACCGCGGCCGGGTTCCATCAAGTTGGCCGGCTGCTGGCCAAGAACACCCCGCGGGCTCTGCTGATGACCGCGACCCCGCATCGGGGCAAGGAGTGGCTCTTCCGGCACCTTCTGCATCTGGTCGACCCGGAGATCTACCCGGACCCGGGCAGCGATCCCAACGTCGAGCTCAGTGCGCTTAGGCCCGGCCCGATCCACTTCCTGCGCCGGATGAAGGAAGACCTGGTCGACTACGACGGCAAGACGCGCCTGTTCAAGGGCCGTACCGCCCACAACCACAGCGTCGCCCTGTCGCAGACCGAGTACGGCTTCTACCAGGCCGCGCTGGACATGGTCGACCGGTACTTCGCGCCCTCGGCCCAGCCGCTCGCCCGCATGGTCTACGGCAAGCGGGCCGCGTCCAGTCTGCATGCGCTCGCCGAGACGCTCCGCCGGCGCCACGACCACATGGGCGCCATGAGCGAGGCTGAAGCGGCCCTCATCGCCGACCGCGACGACCAGGGCGACGAGGCGGAGATCGACGAGGCCAAGGTCATCCACTCGGGTTCGACGTCCACGCGAGCCGAGCGGACGGCGATCAAGAACCTCGCGGACCAGATCAATGCCACGATCGGCAACCCGGCGTGGACGCCGTCGAAGTGGAAGCGGCTGACCGAGGACTGCCTGTCCAAGCACGGAATCCTCCCGGGCAACGGCGAGCAGGCCGTGGTGTTCACCGAGTACGCGGACTCGGCCGAGTGGATTGCCCGGCGCCTCGAAGCAGAGGGGTTCACCGCCCGCCTGTACTCCGGGCGGCAGAACAAGGCCGAGCGTGACGAGGTGCGCCGGGCCTTCATGCGTGGCGAGTTCCAGGTCATCGTCACCACCGACGCCGGCAACGAAGGCATCGACCTGCAGGCCGCGCACGTGCTGGTCAACTACGACATCCCCTGGTCCCTGGTCCGCCTTGAGCAGCGCATGGGACGCATCCACCGCGTCGGTCAGCTCCGCGACGTCCACCTGTACAACCTGGTCGCCACCGATACGCGCGAGGGCGAGACGCTCCTGCGGCTGCTGGACCACTTCGTCACCGCTGCGAACGAGCTGCGCGGGCAGATGTTCGACAGCCTGTCGGCCGTCGCCGAGATCACGGGCATTGACTACGACAAGTGGCTGTCCGACCTGTACGGCAACGACGAGATCAAGAAGCAGCAGGCGATCGACGCCGCCCGCGCCGTCCAGGCACAGGAACTCACCCGCGCGGCCCGGCAGGTGCGCGACAACGAGCGTCGCCTGGCCAGCCAGGTCGACGCGGTCGCCGCGCTGACCCTGCTCCAGCGCGACCTGTTCGCCCGGATCAACCCCGCCATCGTCGAGGCGTACCTCGATCGGCTCGCCGCCGCTGGCGTGCTGCGATCGGCCCCTACCGCCGCCGGCACCGGATTCCGGCGACTGTCGCTGACCGGCGGGGCACGGTTCCCGGCCACGCTCGGCAACGCGAGCGAGGTCCACATCGCCACCAGCGGCGACGCGGTGCGTGAAGCCGCGGAGAGCATCGACGTCGGCGACACCATCACCCTCGGGCCCGGCGAGCCGGGCTTCGCCGACCTGATCGGCATGGCCGAGCACGCCCTGGCCGAGGACCTGCACCAGTCCGGCGCCGCCGCCGATCCCACCAGCCTCACCCCGTACGACCTGTACGCGTACACGGCGACCATGACCGAGAGCGACGGCAAGCGCGCCAGCATCTGGGCGAGCCTGGTCAAGGTCGACGACAGCGGCAACGCCCGTCCGGTGCGGTGGGAGACCCTGGCCAACCTGGTGCCCACCGGCCAGCACGGGACCGCGCCCCATCCCGCACGCGAAGGGCATGCGCTCACGACGGCCCGCGAGGTGGCCGCCGCCACGGTCAACGAACACCGGCGGGTACGGGCCGACTGGTTCGCCCAGGCACGCCGGGACCTGACCAACCTGCCGCTGAGCCTTACCGAGAACATCGACGACCGGACCAAGCGGGTCGAGCTGCGGCGCCAGCTGCAGGCCCAGACCGCCCAGCGGCTCGACGAACTCGAACGGCTCGCGGACGTGCAGCTGACCGACCCCAAGCTGATCGGCCGGATCCGTGTCCTGGCCGCGGCCGACGTCACAGTCCAGGCGGAGATCGATGCCGAGCTGGTCTCCATGCGGCACGTCCAGAACCTCCTCGAAGACGACGGGTGGACCGTGGAAGACGTCCACACCGAGAGCCGCGGCTACGACCTGGAAGCCCGCCGCAACAGCCAGATCCGGCACGTCGAGGTCAAGGGCGTACTGGGCAGCGCGGCCAGCGACGGCATCCGGATGACCGGCAACGAGGTCCTGATCGCCACACAGCACCGCAAGGACTACTGGCTCTACGTCATCGACCAGTGTGCCGACGGCCGGGGCCGCTTCTTCGGCGCCTACCAGGACCCCGCCACCCTTTTCGCCAACGACATGACCGGGAGCGCGGTCTTCCGCGTCCCCGGCAGCAGCCTCAAGAACGCACCGGGGAGCAACGCATGACCAGGATGATCGAACGATGGTTTCCCAGCGCGGAGGTGTCGGCCAACAGCGACAAGGGCTGGGGGTCCGGCAACAGCGAGATCTCCCTGTTCATGTGGTTCGCCAAGCGGCCCACCGCTCAGGCCAAGGCCGCCACCATCTGCTCGCTGCTGCCGTGGCCCGACGACGCCGAGGAGCAGACGCGGCTGCAGAATCTGGTCCGGGACGCGATGACAGGCCGCTACGCCGCATGGGGCGACCTGCAGGCCGAGATCGCCAAGACGAATCCCGAAGGCGCGACCACGCTCGACCCGTTCTCGGGCCGGGGCATGATCCCCCTGGAATCCGCGCGCCTGGGCGTGCGGGCATCGGCCGTCGACTACAGCCCGGTCGCGGTACTCGCCAGCCACCTGCTCACCTCCGCGCCGTTCGAGGACTGGAGCGAGGAGCCCGAGCTTCCCTTCGGGGAAGAGCGCGACCACCTCCTGATGTCCCGTACGGACCGGCTGCTTGGCGATCTCGAATCGCTGTTCGCGGAGATCCAGACCCGGCACGCGGCCGCCATGAGCGACGTCTACCCCCGCCACAACGGCGCCCTGCCGTGGGGCTATCTGTGGTCCGTCACGATCCCCTGCCAGGAATGCCACCACCGGTTCCCGCTCATCGGCTCCTACGAGCTGATGCCGGCCCGTGGCGACAGAGGCGCCGTGTCGTTCTACATCGACGCGGACCGGGCCTCCGGCACGTGGGAAGCGGTCGTGACCCCCGGAAAGCCCACCCGGACGCCCACGCTGACCAACGCCGTGGTGAACGGCAAGAAGGTAGCGGGCAAGAGCGCGATCTGCGTGTTCTGCAACCACGTCCACCCGCTCGCCGTGCACCGCCGCCTGCTGGACGAGGAACAAGGTCAGGACGCTCTGGTCCTCGCTGCGGACACCGACGCCAAGAGCCAGAAGACCTTCCGCCAGCCCACGGACGCAGAACGCGAGGCAGTCGCAGCGGCCGACCGGGCGCTGATCGCGGAGCCGGCGTTCAGCCCGTTCCTGCCAGCCGTTCCGGACGAAGGCATCGCACCGGGCAACAACAACATCATCGGCCCGAGCATCTACGGGGCGAAGACCTACGGCGACTTCATGGTCACCCGCCAGACCCTGTCGTACGTACGGCTCGCGCGCATCATCAACGAGCTCGGCGACGAACTGACCGCCGCCGGAATGTCACGGGACTACGTGCGGGCCCTGACCGGGTATGCGACCGCGGTCGTGGTGAAGAAGCTGCGCCGCTCCACACGCGGCGCCCGGTTCCAGAGCAAGGGCGGTGCGCAGGTCGGGGACCTGTTCGTCAACGAGGGGTCGATCACCTTCTCCCACGACTTCTTCGAGGCCGGCATCGGAGACGGCCCCGGCACATGGAAGTCGATCGCGAGCAACGTGCTGGCCGCGTGCCGCAACCTGTTCGCCGACCTGCGCGGTGCACCGGCCTCCGTACAGCGGGGAACCGCCACCGCACTGCCCTTCCCGCCCCGTACCTTCACCGCGGTCGTCACCGACCCGCCGTACGACCAGATGATCGCGTACGCGGACGCCTCCGACCTCTTCTACACGTGGGCGAAGCGGTGCCTGCACAACACCTGGCCGGAACTCGCGATCACGGCCGATCCGCACGGCTGCCAGGACAAGAGCCAGGAGATCATCGTCAAGCGGGTACGGGGCGAAGCCCCCGACGAGCACCGCACCCGCGAGCACTACGACACCCTCATCGCCGACGCCTTCGCCCAGATGCGGCAGGTCGTCCGGGACGACGGTGTGGTCACGATCGTCTTCGGCCACGGGGAACCCGAGGTGTGGCAGCGGCTGCTGCACTCGATCGAGCGAGCCGGACTGGTGATGACCGGCTCCTGGCCGGCCAACACCGAGTCCGGCGGCCAGCAGGGCAAGGCCAACATCGAGACGACCCTGACCATGGCCTGCCGCCCGGCTCCGGCGGGCCGCCCGGCCGGCCGTAAGGGCGCCGTCGAGGCGGAGATCAAGACGGAGATCAAGCAGCGCTACCCCGACTGGGAGCGGTGGGGCCTGGCACCCGCGGACATGCTGATGGCCGCCGCCGGCCCGGCCATGGAAGTCGTGGGCCGCTACAGCGAAGTCCTCGACGCCAAGGGCGCGCCCGTCGACATCCACACGTTCCTGCCGCTGGCGCGCGCCGCGGTCCAAGAGGCCATGGCGGTCGAGGTCAACCGGCAGCCTCTGGCAGCCTTCGACGCCCGCACCCGGTTCGCCCTGTGGTGGATCAGGCTCTACGGCCGTCAGGTCCAGGCGAAGTCCGAGCTGCGGTGGCAGGCGCTCGCGTCCTCCCTCGACCTGGCCTCGGTGCGCAACCTCGTCGCAGACGCCGACAAGGGCGTCCGCTTCATCACCTCCCGCGAATACAGCGGCAAGGTCGACGGGGACTCCGCTTCCATCGACGTCGCCTTGGCGCTCGCCGCAGCATCCGGCGAGGGACTGCAGGCCATGGGTCAGGTGCTGGCGGCTTCGGAGCGAGGAGTCGACGACACCTACCTGTGGTCGACCGTGCAGTTCCTCGCCGACCGGCTCCCCGACAACGACCCGGACTCCATCGCCTTCACCCGCGTCCTGCGCACCCGAGCCGGAATCGGCAGCGCCGCCGAAGCCGCCGCTGCCAGCGCGTTCGCGAGCGCACGCCGCCAGCAGGAGCAGGACGCCCAGCTGAGGCTGCACTGATGACGAACACCGTACGAGCCCCTATGACCACCAGCCCAGGAGACCAGCAGTGACGACGAGCGTGACACCGTGGTGGAAGGCACTGAAGATCCGTGACGAGATCCTCAATGCCTCCGGCCAGATCGATGACGTGCAGATGTCACTGTTCCGGGCCGTCCACGCAACCGGCACGGACCGGCCGCCGTACGCCGACGCCGGCTACTACGGCGACATCACCCACCCCACCGAGCGCCTGATCGACCTGCTCACCGAGATCGCCGTCCGCATCGGTGGCGGCGAGGACCACCTCAAGGCCCGGGCCGTCACCCGCCTCGACCAGGGCATGGGCGGCGGCAAGTCACACGCCTGCATCGGCGCCTTCCACCTGGCCTCCTCCCCCGAGGCCCTGCTGGCCACAGAGCTCGGCGAGAAGGTCGCCGAGCGGGCACGGGCCAAGATGGGCCGCCCGCTCGCCCACGACCTCGGCCAGCCGCACGTCGTCGTCCTGCCCTGCGACAACATGACCGCAGGGGCCGGAGTGAAGGAACTCGACGGGCCGGCCGTCAGCCTCCACGAAAGGTTCCTGTGGCGGCTGTTCTCCAAGGACTACGCCCTCTATGAGCGCTATCAGCCGTTCTGGAGCGACAAGCACAAGATCGCCGAGGCGATCCGTGCAGTGAACCGGCCCGTGCTGATCATCGTCGACGAGATCCTCGACTACATCGGCAACGGCCTCGACGGCAGCAACAAGCCCGACCTCGCGGCCCAGGACATGGCCTTCCTCCGAGCCCTGCTCGACACGGTCAACGACGTGCCCCACGTCGCCATGCTCGTGGTGATGATCGCCTCCGACACCGACAAGACCGCTCTGTCGGCGGCCGCCAAGGAGCGCCGCGACGACCTCAACACCCTGCTCGAACGCAACGGCTTGCCGGCCACGGTCACCGAGGTGGGAGACTTCGCCGACATCCTCCGCCGGCGACTGTTCGACACCGAGCCCGCCCGCGAGGTCCTCACCGCGACAGCCGCACTCTACGAACCGGTGCTCACCGACCGAGCATGGGCCAAGCACGTCTGGGAGCAGATCGGTGCTGACTGGCGGCGGAACTGGTCCGACGAGGTCGCCGCCTGCTACCCCTTCCATCCCATGCTGATGGCCCTGGCGAAGGACGAGTGGAGCCGGGTCACCGGGTTCCAGCGTGTCCGCTCCACGATCCGCATCTTCGCCGCCACCGTGTACGCCCTGCAGCAGCGGGGCAAGGCCGGCGCGTGGGCACCGGCACTCATCGGGCCGGGTGACCTTCCCCTGTCCGACAGCACCGTTCGTGAGGCGCTCCTGGGCAGCGGCCTCGTCGAGGACGACCGCACCATCGCGAACTACCGCAGCCTCGCCGAGATCGAGATCGTCAACCACGACGGCTCCACCGGAACAGCACGCCGCCAGGACCTCGAGCGTCCTGAAACCCCCTGGACCGAAGCCAATCCGCACGCGGCCGAGCGCGCGGCCACCTTCATCTTCCTGGCGAGCATCGTCGGCACCCTTCGCCCCGGACGGGGCCGCGGCGCCAGCGCACCCGAGGTCAAAGCCGTCACCAGCGTGCCGGACATGCGCTACACGATCACGGACGCCGACAGCGTGGTCGACGAACTCGTCGACCAGGGCAGGGGCATAAGCGCCCTCGACATCGTCCGCGGGCAGGGCAACAACAAGCCGGCCCGGTACTTCCTGTCGACCCGGCTCACCCACCGGATGCTCGTCACCAATATCCGGCGCACCATCACCGATGACGAGCGTGACCAGGTCATCTCCGAGTTCGCCCAGAAACTGGCCAGCACCGGCCCGTTCCGCGAACTCAAGTTCCTGCCCGCCGACCCCCAGCGCACCGCGGCCGAGGTCATGGCCACGAGCGGCCTGGACACCGCCTACACCACCCGCCTCATCGTGCTCGACCCCGCGCAGTTCAGCCTGCGCAACGGCATGGAGAAGGCGACCCTCGAGGCGCTCACAATCGCGATGGGACTCGGCCAGGGCGCCCAGCAGCTCCCCGTCCAGTGGGCCAGCAGCGCCGTCTACGCGGTAGCGAACACCCAGCGCCGCAGCCTCGTACGCTCCCTGGCCGTCGAGTACCTGGCCCGGCAGCGAGCCCTGGCTGCACCCGAAGTGCAGAACGACAGCGAACTCAAGACGACCGGAACCAAGGAGCTCGCCGCCGCGAAGGACCAGCTGGAGAAGGCCCTCAGGCGGGCCTACCAGCACATCGTCTTCCTCGCCCAGCCCGACCCGGACGGAGAACGCTACCTCGACGAGCTCACGCACGACGACGACAACTTCACCGCTCTGAACGGCACCGCCGTCTGGAAGGCGCTCGCCGCCCGGGACAAGGTCTTCGACGTAGGGGAATTCACCCCCAGGGCCCTGCAGCACAACCTCCGAGACCAGGACTACGGAAAGACCCTCTCGGACATCCGAGCAGCGTTCTACAGCGCCCCGCGGCTGCCCCTGCTCTACGGCGGCGACCGCGACCTTCAGCAAGCGATCCACGACGCCGTCAACGAGGACCTCGTCAGCATCGTCGACGGCACGGGCACAGAAGTCGCCGTCACCGCACCTGGGCAGGTCAACCTTTCGAGCACCAGCCTGCGGCTGGCGAAGCCACAGCCCCGGGCGTGCCCGACATGCAGCGCACCGGCTCACGAGGGCCCGTGCGCGACGAACAGTGCTCCCGAAGCCCCGGGTGGAACCGCCCCGAGCGGGGCGACCAGCCCCGGCCCGTCCAGCGGCCCGAGAGACAACGACAGCCGTGGAACCAGCGGCCGCGGTTCAGACGTCGACACTCCTCCAACCGCTAAGGACAAGCAAGCGGCGTTCTCGTTCACCAGCAACCTGCTGGCCAGCGCCGACGGTGCCGACGGGTTCGCCGCACTGTTCCGGGCGTTCTACATGGCCCTGGACGAGCGGCAGATCAGCTACCTGCAGGGAACGATCCAGGTCGTCCTCAGCGCCGATGCCGCCGAACAGATCCAGCAGCGCCTTGAGGAGCTGGGCATCACGGCCAACTTCAAGGAGATCTAGGCACCGGATCGAGCACGCGCCCGGGCCACGCCACCGTGCGCCAAGGGTTGGGAGCTCACGTTCCCGTCGGCGACCGAGCTTGCACGGTCGCCGACGATGAGCCGCGTCGTCGATGCCCCGTGTCTGGCTCCACACCGAGGTCTACGCCGTGGGCCCAGCAATGTGGCCGATCAGCTCGTGCCACTGCTCGATCCTCACGACGCGCGTCTGGTCACGCCGAGAGGACATGCGCAGGAAGACTTCTTCGCCGCCGGGCAGCAGGGCGAACTCGACGTGGTCCTCGTCCCGCGTCCCTACGGGGTAGTACCAGTCGAGGCCGTCGCCGTCCTTCACGGTGGCGACGGTGCGGACTTCCACGGCCGCCGCCAGCGCCTCCAGGGCGGCCTTGGGGATCCGCAGCTCCGCCTTCTCGGGCTCGGGTATCTCCATCACGATCAGCCTCTCCATCCCTCGTCTCAGCGCGCCGCGGGCGTACCGGTCAGGAGCCAGAGCGTCGTTTCCGAGAGCACGTTCGGTTCTGGCGGCCACGGCGCCGGAAGCTTGCGTCCGGTCAGCGCCCCGGCGTCCTGGAGTTCGGCCCCGGGCGTGCAGATGCCGGCGAGTACCCCGGTGAACAGGCTCAGAGCGTACGCGTGTTCGGCGTACAGGGCTTCATCCGTGGGATGGGGTTCCGTGCCGTTCTGGACCGCGGCGTGGTCGTAGTACGCCTGCGTGGCCTTCACGGCGTCGAGGAGGGTGTCGCCGCTGAGGAACACGGTGAGCTTGGTGATGTCCTCGAGCATGCGGGTCGGCTGGCCGTAGTTGGAGATGAGGACGAGTTCGGCGTCCGCGGTGCCGCGATCGTCGACTTCGTCGAGGTAGGCGAGCATCAGGTGGACGGTGCCGTTGTCGTCGATGACCAGGCCCAGTCCGGGAGCGGGCATGGTCTCGGTCAGTTCTGCGGGGACGCGACCGCTGGCGGTGGCCTGCAGCGGGAGCGTGGTGAGGACGCTGTGGCGCCCTCCGCTGCGCCAGGCCCCCAGCGCGGCGATCCTGGGCCCGTCCCACGAGGCTTGTTCGATCGGCGCGTCGTACATCTTGATCAGCCATGCCGAGACGCGGATGCTCGGCATCCAGCACCAGGGCTGCCACTGCGAGCTGTTCTGTGCGCGCAGTTCTTCCAGCCCCTCGAAGATGCCGGGGTACCGCTGGGTGACCTGCATCTCCAGGCGGTGCCAGTGGTCGGCCGCCTCCCGGTAGATGTGGGCGAGGCGCCGGTGGCCGGCGTCGAGCTGGTGGTCGAGGGTCACGTCGAAGACGCCGTGCTCGGCCTTCTTCGTGGTGGCGGCGAGCTCCGGCGCGGGGTCGAAGTAGTCGGCCCCGTCCAGGTCGCGCATCGTCTGCGCGGCGCGGTCGGTGATGCCCCTGTGTGCGGTGCCGGCTCCGCTGGTCGTGGCGACCTGGACACCACGCTTCTTCGCCTTCAGTTCCTTGAGCGCCTGCGTGACTGTGGCCTGTGGCCGCTCCTCGCGGAGCGTGGTGCCGTCCGCGGTGAGGGCGTACCAGGCGGCGACCACGCTGCGCAGCGGGACGGCCGAGTAGATCAGCCCGGAGGGCAGCTGCTGGCGGTGCAGGCGGGTGTCGAAGTGCGGGAGGAAGGACAGGTGGAGGTCGAAGTCCGGAACGATCGGGATCAGCCGACCCCGGGCAGCAGCGTCCTCTTCCTGATCTTCCTCCCGCATCGGCGCCCACCAGGTCAGATGCACTCCCGGGGAGAAGCCGTCCATGGGCGGCCCCCAGGTGACCGCGACCACCGGGAGCCCCGTGGGCAGATGGGCCAGCGGCTCGTCGGCGGAGAAGACGAGCATGCCCGACGGCGCGGGCAGCACGTCCGGGGTGAACGGCAGGGGGATCGACTGGTCCTGGCCGATCTCACGCGCCGCTCGCACGAGGTCGTTGGCCATCGCGAACGTCGTACCGTCCGACACCCGTTTCCCCTCTGCGGCGAGCAGCCCCTCGATCTGGCGAGAGCGGGGCAGGGCCGACCACGCGGCCGGCATCACGAACGTGTGCCCCCGGTCGACGAGCATGTTCCAGAACTCGCGGCTGACCGGGGAGCGCAGGAACGCGAGAGTGCGGGAGCGCAGGCCGGCTGCCAGGTCAGCAAGGGGGTGGGCAGACATACGGCCAACCCTAGACGGCGTCTTCGCGCCTGCGGTAGCCGTGACCATCCCCCTCCGCGGATCCCTCGTGGGGCGCACGACTGCCCGCACGCCGCGCGTCTCGCACGCCACCGGCCTGGCCTGCGGTGTTCAGCTGACGCTCAGCCAGGACGACGTCGTGAACCGGCCATCCAGCTTGTACGTGCGGGTGTTGGCCGACCAAGATGGCATCCAGTCGATCGACGCCGCCGGCGGCGGAGTCTTCCTCATCAGCTCCGGCCGCCGGTGCCTTCCCGGCCCTGGCGGCGTGCCTGCCGGACCGGCCGATCGCACCGGAACTGCATACCAGGGGGGAGCACGACGTGGGCAAGGGCAAGCGGCTGCGGGCGCAGCGGGTGAAGGAGCAGGCGGCACGGCTTGCACGGGAGCTGGCCCCGGAGCCGGCCCGGCCGGTATCGACGGATGACATGGGCGGCGGGCGGCTGTCCTCGTACACGCGCCGGGAGATCGGCAAGCAGGTGTACGCGTGGATGATCCTCCTGTCCTACCTGGAGGGTGCCCTCGACGGCGGCGACGGCCTTCCCGAGGACCTGTTCGCCCCGCAGAAGCCGGGTGAGAGCGAAGAGGACTACGCGGCGCGGATCAGGGCAGATCGCCTCGTGGTGGAGACTCAGGCCATGGCGGGCAGCCCGGCGGAGCAGGTCGCCGAAGTCCTCTCCAGCTGGGTGCCGCGCTCCCTGGTCTCCGGCGTGGTCGAACAACTCTCCGCGGAGGGCTTGCGACACCTCGACACCGCAACTCCGGACCCTGACCAGTGGCAGTCCGGAGCCCGGCCCCTCCTCGGCATCCTGTGCCCTGCGAAGCACTGGGAGGCCGCGCTCGACCAGCTCGAAGCCCTCGCCGCCAGCCGCCTCAAGGTCACCGGCACCATCGCCGAGCGCCTGGACGACCACCCGGTTGCCACGGTGCACGCGGCGGCCGCCCTGGTCACCTGGCTGTACGGGCGCCCGGACATCGTCGCCGATCCGGCCGCTGCGCGCCTCGAACTCGCCGAGCGGGCCGGTAAGTTCGGGGAGTTCGTCTTCTAGGCCCGCGCACCGACCAACCGGCAGGAGCCAGCCCATGCCCCCTCGTTCGCCGGCCCCCGACCCGTGGAGCGAGGCCGTACGGCGCGCCACCGACGCCACCGCGGCCGACCAGCCCGGCGGGATGGACGAGCAGTGTTGGGACGACGTGGCGATGCGCGGCATCGTCGCCACGGTCCTCTACGCCCTGCACCTGCGCGAGCGCCGGCCGGTCGACGCGATCGGCTGGCCGGCGGTGCTGTGGCAGCTGCGCGACGACGAGCGGGTGACCGAGTTGGTCACCACCGTCCTCCCCCGCGCGGGCCACGACCTGTCCCGCACCGCTGCGCCCGGCGACCCGGTGACCGAGTGCTGGCGGTGGTTGACGCGGACCTGGGACCCCCACGCACCTGTGAAGTCGGCCTTCCTTCAGCCCGCCCTCTCGCACAGCTCTTACAGCGGTTGGGTGCCTGACGCGCCGGAGCCCCGGTGGGGCGGCATGAGCCGGGGCATCGCAAGAGGCCTGCCCGACCCTGCGCTGGAGGTGTGCACGCACTGGGCGGCGGGCGTCGTCCAACGGCAGATGATCACCGAGCGGGGCCACCACGCCCTCGACCGGGTCAAGGTCACCTCCGGGGCGTTCACCGGACACCGCGGGTACGTACGGGATGTCGGCTGGTTCTTCGACGACGCGACCGAGACTGTTCACGGGCCGGCCGGGTACGTGGTCGACCTCGACGACGTCGAGGGAACCCAGGACATCGACGCCGACCAGGTGGAGGCGTGCGCCGATCTGCACTGGCCTCACCGTCCCGAAGGAACCCTCAAGGACGGCCCTCCCCCGGGCCTGAACGATCCGCTCCCGCCGGCGAAGACCTGCGCCGAGGACCTGCGGGAGCTCCTCGACCGGGCCGGCAACCCCGACGTCGTTCCGGAGGAGCTGCGCCGTGCCGTCGCCGCGGCCCACCATCATCACCATCTCGAACTGGACTGGCAGGCCAGCCCCGCCCCGCAGCGCTTCACCTGGCGCGTCCTGCACCACTGGTACCAGCTGACCGAGCACTACGCCGACGACCAGCGCGCCGACTTGTACGAGGTCGTTGTCACCCGGTACCTCCGCGATGCCGAACCCGCCCATCACCTGGCCCTGAGCAAGGACGAGCTCCCCGGCCTGATCGCGCGGTGCACCACCGGAGCTTGATCTCGACCGCTCCCCCGTCGCACGCCCGTGCGCTACGTTGGGTGCGGCGCAGGACATGCACGCGCCGAGACCGCCGGGCGTCGCGCCCACGCCGCACTGCCCGGCACAGGGTCGAAGGCTCGCCGGACACTAGTCCGGCACCCGGACCGGTGTCCGGCGCGGGCCCATGCCGCTTCGCTCTGACCCGACACGGACTTCAGGGCGGGAGGGCGTGGGCACCCCGCCCGCCGGGAGCCGGTCATGACCAAGCGTGGGAGCAACGACCGCAAGGCCAAAGCACGCCGCCTCGCCAAGGCACGCGGTATCCGGATCACCGAGGCACACGGTCTCCTGATCCGGGAGAAGAACCGCAACGACCCCCCGTCGTCCGGTGCGCCGGCCGGGGAAGCCGCCGCCACCGGCGTAGCGCACGAGCTGAGGATCCACCGCACCGCCGCCGACGGCACGGTCGAGGTCCTCGACGGCGATGCAGCCGCCCACGCGGTGTGGTGGGACAGCACCGGTGCCCTGACAGCCGGGTGCCGGTGCGGCTGGGTAAACCCCCACGCCGGGCCGCGCTTCCCGGACCTGCCCGCGCCCTACGGCGTGGAGCCCAACGAGCAGAAGCACTGGCGGTGGTACCAGGTGGTGGCCTGGGCCGAGCACGCCGGCGACGCGGAAGGAGAACCGCCATCGGCCGAGTTCGTCCAGGACCCGAGCGTCACGGTCAACGACGTAACCGTCCAGGTGATCTTCGACTTGCGGCTGCTCCTGCACCACGCCCAGGACGACCGCGAGGCTGTGTCCGCCATCTACGAGGCGGTGGAGACCCTTCTGCGGACCGCGCGGGTGCGCGTCGCTCACGAGCGAGCGCGGGGCTCGGGTCGGCAGGCGGACGGACAGCCGGATCAGGGCGAAGCCTCGGCATCGGAGGAGATCCCGGCCAGCCTCGATGTCCTCCTCCGGCGTACCGATTCTGGAAGGAGCGGCGGGTACTGGGAGCTGCTCGCCGTCGAGTTCGCCGCCGCGGAACTGCGCCGCCTGGTGCTGCACGAGCGCTCGGCGCTCGGCGCTGACCGTGCCGACGTGCCTGTGTGATGAGTGGTCAGGCCGCCGCGGGCAGACGGCGAGCGGACAGGTCGTGTCCGGTGAGCGCCGCCAGCTGCGGTTCCAGGGCGGCCAGCTGCTCGGCCAGCACGCCGACGCGCTGCCGTGCCGTCTCGTAGCGGGGCCAGGCCCGCACCCGGGCCGGGTCGGGGAACTCGCGGTCCAGGGCGACGACGATGTCGTCGGCGCCCGGCCGAGCCCGCTCAGCGCAATGGGAGACCCAGCTCTCGTGGAGGAGGGACACGTCTGCGCAGGCGCGGCCCGTCTCGAAGACCGGCAGGGTCAACGCATGGTTCGGGCCGAGGACGTTCAGCAGCCTGGTGAGCGACTCATCGATGTGGACGCTGTGCTCGACGGTCGCACCGACGACGCTGTCCGGCTCGGCGGCGGCGGACCTGGCAGGGTTGCGCGTGGCGAGCATCAGCTGGGCATTCCACACCGCGGCGCGGACCTCCTCCTCGCGTGCCCTCGTCCTGCGCCTCTTCACGATCCACCGCATGTGCGGGCCCCTCTCCTGAGCTGATCCGTTGATCGCCACCGTCACTGTGCCAGCCCGCCACACCTCGTACCAGGGGCCGCCGGTCTTTCAGTCAGTCTCCCGAGACAGACCCGGCAGACCTCCGCGCCAGGCGCAAGAAGATGACGCACGTCCGGAATCCGCAGGCGCCCCATGGACTTCCCGATCCGGCCTCCGAGCCCGCGGCCGAGGCGATACGTTGCCCGGATGAAGCCGTTCGTCTTCCAGCAGGGTCAAGATTCCTGGGTGAAGGGGTCCCTGCTCCACGTGTACGTCACCGTGGACCTCGGCCGGAACCCGGAACTCGCCGACCTCGTACGCGGCGTACGCGCCGCGACCGCCGGCGACCCGCTCACCCACGTCGGCGACGAGTGGCTGCACATCACGCTCTACCAGCTGTCCCAGAAACCGGCCGCGGACATCCCCGACGACGTGCGCCGGACCCTGGCCGCCGAACTGGCCCGGCAGCTATGCCCCGTCGAGCCCTTCACCGTCACGGTCGGCAGCCCTCTGGCGTACGGCACCGGCATCATCTTCGACCTCGGCCCCGACGAGCCGCTGAACGCGCTGCGCACCGCCACCACCCGCGCGTTCGAGACGGTCCTCGGCAAGGACGCCACCGCCTACGACACCGGCGTCCCGCACCTGACCGAGTCGTACGCGACCGACGAGGTCACTCTGGAGCACTTCCACCAGATCCACCGCCGGCTGCGCCGCGTGCGCCCCAGCCACGCACCCCTGCGCGTCGAGACCGTCGAACTCGTCGACGTGACCGCCGACCCGGCGAAGAAGATCATCACCTGGGAGCCCGCAGCCCCGCCGATCCCGCTCACCGGCCGCGCTTGAGTACCGGAAGGAAGCACCGAGAGCCCGTGACCGCCCCCAGCGACGTACAGCCCGTCTACGCCGGGGAGGAGCCGCCCGAGATCTACACCGCGAGCCTCTACCTGGCCGGCGCCCCACTCGATCCGCAGTCCTCCCGGGAAGTCCTGCGCGAGGCGACCCTCCAATGGCGCCAGCCCGGCTCCCTGGTGGTGCTGCTCCCGCACCCCCGCGGCAACGCCCAAGGCCCGGGCGCCGCACACCGGCTCGCCTGGGAACGGATTCAGCGCGCCCGCGCCGACGAGATCATCCACTGGCACCCCCAGCCCGGCCCGGGCACCGAAGCGTGGCTGGGCGATGGCCTGGACGACGGCCGGTCCGTCCTCGGCTGCCCCGACATCGCGGCCGACGCCGGCCGGCGTCGGCGCCTGCTCGCCGAGGACCTCCAGGTCCCCGTCGCCGATACCCTGCCGCAGGCCATCGCCCTGGCCCTGGACCGCATCGGCCCCGGCGCCCCACGCGCCGGCGGACAGCGCGATGTCCCGCTCCTGCTGTGGCGGACCCCGTCCTTCAGTGCCTGGCTCGCCGCCCAGGAAGACGCCGGAAACACGCTGCTCGGCGGCCGGGTCTCCTGGACCTTCCGCGTCGGCCCCGATCGGTCCCACGTCCTGTTGTGGGCGTACGCCGCCCGCATCCACGTCGCCGCCGAGGACCGCGTGAAGGACACCGAAGTCGTCCTGGGACGACCCGACCTCACCAGCGTCGTCGCCTACCGGCCCGCAGCCCGCTGGCAGGACACCGAGATCGTGCTCGTCCGCGAGTTCCGCTCCCCCGCCCGCACTCCGGACGCCTACATCCGCGAAGTCCCCGGCGGATCCAGCGCCAAGCCCGGTGACCCCCGGCTCACGGCCGCGGCCGAGTTCACCGAGGAGACCGGCCTGCCCCTCTCCCCGGCCCGGCTCCACCTCGTCGGCACCCGCCAGGCTGCGGGCACCCTGTCCGTCCACACCCAGACCGCGTACGCCGTCGAGCTCAGCGCGCACGAGCTCGAGGAGCTACGGGCCGACACGACCAGCCACGGCAATGCCGCCGAGACCGAGCACACCCACGTGGAAGTCACCCGCCTCGCCGACATCCTCCGCCCGGACAGCCCCCACGCCGTGGACTGGGCGACGCTCGCCGTCATCATCCAAGCCCTGCAACCGCTGATGCGGTAGCGGGCTGGCCGGGGAACAGCCGATTTTCGTCGGATGAGGTGGCGCGCGACTGACGGTCACCTGGCCAGGAGCCAGGCGCACGCCTCCACGACGTCGTGGACGGTGTGCCAGGGCAGCGGGCCGCCGGGGTGGGGACGGCCGTAGGAGGTCCAGAGGGTGCGGAGCCCTGCGCGGTTGCCTCCGGCGATGTCGGCCGTCAGGCTGTCGCCGATGACCCAGATCTCCTCCGTGGCGGAGGTGTCGAGCTGGTCGAGGGCGGCGTGGAAGAGGGCGGGGTCGGGCTTGCGGACGCCGTGATCGGAGGAGACGACGAGGGTCGGCAGCAGGTCGGTGAGGCGGGCGGCGGCGAGCTTGGCGTGCTGGGCGTCGTGGTCGCCGTTGGTGACAACCGCGAGTTGCCAGCCGTGGGAGGCCAGGGCCTGGACGGCGGCGTTGACGGCAGGCCGGTACGGGACGAGCTGAGGGGTGCGGCGGCGGAAGGCGTCGTAGTGCTCCTCGACGGTGCCGGGCAGGTCGTAGGTGGCCTTGGCAAGGGCGAAGAAGTCGCGGCGGCGCCCGGAGTGCGCGGCGTCCGCCTCGTGGAGCCACTGTTCGGGGATCGAGTGGGCGGCGGAGAACTCCGTGGCCCAGGCGGCGAAGGCGGCGGCGCGGTCGGTAAGAGTGTCGTCCAGGTCTAGCAGGGCGATGGGCCGTGCAGAGGAGCCCATCCCGGCGTCGGGGTGCGGGTAGGGGGTGGGAGTCATGAGCGCCGACGATAGCCCGGGGCGCAGGGATCCGCCGGACTGCTCCCGCAGCCCTGGGGCGATCACGTCGGTCGTCGGTGTGGACGGTCACGAAATTCCCCACCGCCGCGCAGCGCGGCGGTGCCCGAGCTCAGGCGCTCAGGCGAGGGTGTCGAGCCAGCGCTCGCAGTCGCTCCTCAGCGTGGCCAGTTCCTGTTCCAGGCTTTCGGGCAGCTGCAGCGGGCTACTCGTCGCGGCGTCGCGGAGTGCCGTGACGAGCTGAGTGGCTTGCTGTGCGGGCATGAGGGGAACGAGTCCGCCGAAGAGGCCGAACCGCAGTGCCTCCTCGAAGGCGTCGAGGTCGCGCTTCATTTCCGCAGGCTCGGCGCTCTCGGGGAACTCGAAGAAGAGCCGTACGGGAGAAAGACGGCGGCAGACTGTGGTGCAGGCGCGCCGGACCAGCCGCAGGCCCAGGTTCACGACGGCGATCGCGGCAACGACGGTCCCGCTGACGAGCACCCCGGAGAGGAACGAGGGCTCCATGAGCAGGGCGAGGACCGCGGCGATCCCGAGCAGCACCAGCCCGGCCGCCGTCGGCAGCAGCGCAAGCCTCCGGAGTCGGGCGCGTATCACGGTGTGATCGCCGCTGTGGCGATTCTGCAGGTGGGAGCCGGTCATCTCAGCACTTTACCTGTCGGCCGACGGGGCAGGAGCGCCTCGCGGGTGGGTCAGGGAGGGCGCGCAACTCGATGGTCCCCCCGTGATCAGCAGTGTCACGGCCGGTGGTGGAGCATCGTGGAAACTCCCTCATCGCTGGCGGTGTGGGCGATGCCGCGAAGTACGGCGACGGGGGCGCCCCGGCCGCGCTGCCCGAGGATGATTCCGGCGGCGGCGGCGATGAGGTCGGTGAACGTCTCCTCCTGCCGCTTGCCGCTGTGCTCTGTCACCCGAAGAGGTGTGACGCCGGCGGCGCCGATGGAGATGACTGTGGCCCCGCGCCGGTCGGCGCGGCCGTCGGAGTCCGCGACGACCACGGCGACCTCGGTGCCGGTGTAGGTGATCAGAGCGTCGCGCAGGGCGCGGGCGGAGGCGTCTGGGTCCACGGGCAGCAGCCAGGCGCCCTCGGTGCCGGCGCGGTCGATCCCGGCGGAGGTGAGCTGGTAGCCGAGGGTGTGCCGGGCGATGATGGGGCCCTTCTCGGTGGCCAGGAAGTGATCGCTCGATGAGTCCAAGATCAGTTGCACGATCTCGGCGGGCTTGCCCGTCAGGGCAGACAGCTCCAGGGCCCGTGGACCCGGGGTGACGCTGGCGAGGTCGACGTAGCGCTTCTCCGCGATGGAGACGACCTTGCTGGCGACCACGACGATGTCCCCGTCGCGCAGATGAGTGCCGGTGCTGCTGAGTACGCCGGCGATGGTGCCCGCCAGGTCGTCGCCGGGCTGGAGCTCGGGGAAGGGCTCCAGGGCGAAGGCGGAGAAGCCGGAGGTCGGGGCGGCGGTCATCGGCAGGGCTCCTGCGGTGCGAAACGGCGGTGTGCAGGCGGCGTGTGCGGCGGCCAGGGCGTGGTGGTAGGGCCCACGATCAGGCGAGGGTATCGAGCCGAGCCCCCCAGCCGAGCCCCGTTCCCCGCCTACACGGCGAGCAGGCTTCCCCTGTCGAGGGCCTGGCGCAGGACGGTGGAGATCTCCCGGGGCAGCAGGTTCAGGTTGGCGATGGCCTCGGCGGTGAGCGGGACTTCTTCGAGGATGTACTCGCCGCGGTCGGTCCGGGCGAACTCCGGGCCGGTCCGGCGGTCGAAGTCCCAGGTGTCGATGCGGGCCAGGTAGAAGTACTCCTTCTCGCCCTTGGCGTTCTCTGTCTCGTGGAACAGGCGGACGATCTCGGCGTCGCCGGCGATCTCCTCGCGGACCTCGCGCAGGAGCGCTTCCTCGCGGGTGGCGTCGCTCTCCTCAACGCCACCGCCGACGATGACCCAGTAGGGGTCGATGCCGGGGCGGACGCGCTTGATCACGAGCGTGGTGTCGTTCGGCGTGACGAGGACAGCGCGAACGCGCTCTTTCATGGGGTTCGTCTCCATGGTGAGTGGTGGGGCGGGACAGGCACTGGCGGCGGGGTCGACGTGGGGCGGGAAGGCCATCAGCTCCCCCAGTCCAGGTCGCGCAGGACGGTGACGGCCCACTGGTAGTGGCCAGTGGCCTGGAGAGGCTTGTGGTTCTCGGGATACAGGTCGCAGGTGAGGATCGCGATGATCTCGGCGTAGGCGCGCAGGAGGTGGCGGCGGCTGGAGGGCGTGCGGTCGGCGGCCTGGTCGAGCAGGCGCCGCCAGACGGTGAGGCGGTCGGCCTCGTACTGGCGGTAGTAGACGCAGGCGCCGGAGACGTCGTAGAGCGGGTCGCCGGTCATGGTGAAGGTCCCGAAGTCGACGACCGCGGACACGCTCCCGCCGGCGAACAGGAGGTTGTCGGGGTAGAGGTCGCCGTGGACGACGGCCTCGGGCCCGGTGTAGGGGCTGTCGAGCAGGGTGTGCAGGTCCTTGACGATGGTGTCGATGCGGGGGACGTCGGCGCTCAGGATGTCGTGGACGGCCTCGAGCCGGGTGTCGAGCAGGCGGCGCAGGAAGGGGTGCCAGCCGAGGCCGGGCTCGGCGCCGGGCGTGCCGGGGCCGGCGAGGAGCATGCGGGGGCCCGCGCCGCTGGGCGGGGGCAGGGCGCCGAGGGCGGTGACGGCGTCGAGGTAGAGGGCCTCGGCCTCGGGGATGGTCAGGTCGCAGACCTCGCCCATCGGGCGGCCGGGCAGGAGCGCCTCGCGGGTGGCCAGGAGCGGGCCGTGCTGCTCGACCGAGTGGATCACGGGCAGGGCGTAGGGCACCCGGCCGCGATCGAGCCGGTCGTAGAAGGTGCGCAGGGTCTGCAGTCGGGCGGCCTGGGTGCCGTCGGGGTCGGCGTACACCTTGAGCACCTGCTCGGAGTCGAGGAGGTAGACCTTGGCCTCGGTGCCGGTGGCGATGAGGTCGGCAGAGTTGAGGTGATGGGCGGCGAGGAGGTCGCGTTCGGCCTGGGCGGTGATGCCGCTGACGTCGCGTCGGTGGATCACGGGGTGACTCCCGGAGGCGATGGCGGTGGTGCGGTTGGCGGGCCGGTTGGATTTGAAGGAGAAAGTCACCGGACAGAATTCGGAGGCACCGCGTCGGCCTTCACTGCTCGTAGGCCCATGCCCGGCCGGTCTGGCGGTACTCCTCGACGGGCATGGGCGCGACGCCGGCCCGCATCCGCGCGGTGTAGAGCACGCCGTTCAGGTGGTCGATCTCGTGGTGGACCAGTCGGGCGATCCCGCGCTCGTAGATGGTGGTCACCGCCTGGCCCTCCAGGGTGGTGGTCTCCACTGTGATCCGCAAGGGCCGAGGGACGAGGCCGCGGACGTCGAAGAACGACAGACAGCCTTCGAACTTCTCGTCCGTCTCCTCCGAGGCGACGGTGATGCGGGGGTTGAGCAGCACGATCGGGTCGGCCCCAGGGGGCTGGATGACCGCTGCGGACCGCGGGATGCCGATCTGCGGGGCGGCTACGCCCAGGCCCTTGCCGGAGAAGTCGTGCGCGCCGCGGATGCGCTCCATGGCGTCAAGGAGCTGACCCACGACGGTGTCGGCGGTCTGCCGCTCGTCGGGGAGGGCAAAGGGGCGGGCAGGCTCGCCCAGGCCGGGCGCGCCGTACTGAACGACGCCGAGATCGCGCATCTTCTGGCTGGGTCGCACCGGACCAACTCCCCCTTCACGGACGGTCAAAGGAAGTCTGCACCACGGCTTGCCGCGAGGCGGCTCGTTTCGCCCTCAACGGGCGGTGACCGTCCGTGGCGGCCGTTCACCTTGGTGTGGGCGTGCCGGTGGTGAGGAGAAGGGCGGGTGCGCGGACTTCGGCGTCGATGGCCAGCGCTGCATCGGGGAGGAGACGGAGGCGCGCCAGCACAGGTCCAGGCGCCGCTGGTCGGCTGGAGGGGCCCGTCCGTGGCCGATGTCAGGCGATGTCGCCGAGGTAGCGGGTAGGGGACTCGGTGTGGGCGAGGCCGGCGATCAGGGGGCGCAGGCCGTGGGGCAGCAGGTTGAGGGCGGGCACCTTCGCCAGCTCCACCCATTCCAGGCCGGTCTGCGCGTCGTCTTCGGCGTGGCCGCCGAGCTTGTCCGGGTCACCCTCGGCCCGGCACAGGAAGATCGCTTCGACCCGGTGGTCCTGCGGGGCGCCGCCGTGGTTGGCGCCGATGTACTCGCGCAGCCACAGCAGTCGCTCGGGTGTGACGTCAAGGCCGGTCTCCTCAAGGACTTCGCGGCGGACCGTGGTGTCCAGGGCCTCGCCGGGCTCCTGGCCGCCGCCGGGCAGGAAGTAGCAGTCCTGGCCCTCCCAGTGGGCGCGCTGGAGCAGGACGCGGCCGTCGTTCAGGACGACAGCCTTGGCCGCGTTGCGGACGGTCGCGGTGACGGAAGGGCCCATGCTGGGTTTCCTCTCGTGCTGGTCATGGGGTCCGAACGGGGGCACGATTCAGTGCGGATCCGCTGATCGGCCTCCGGACAACGTCCGGTTGCGAACGGGTGCGAGAGCGAAATCGGCGATGTCGTGGAGGCCCGGCTGGTAGCCGTCCGAGGTGTCCACCGTCAGGGTGGGGACGTCCAGGGAGATCGGCGCCCAGGAGTCGAGGGAGTGTTCTCCGGCGGCGATGGCTTCGAGCAGGTCCTGGTCGCCGTGGGCGGCCCGGTGCGTGTCGGCCTTGGCGCGCTGGACGATGCGGTCGTGGGCGATGTCGGCCTGGGTGGTGCAGCGGATGACGCGGAGGTGCGCGAGGCCGGTGAGCGGCTCGAGGTTCGGGCGCCACAGCCGGTCTTGGAAGGCGGCTTCGGCGACGAGCGTGACGCCGGCCTTCAGGAGCACGTTGAGCGTGCCGAAGAAGGCATGCAGGGTGGGGTCGTTGAGGGGGTCTTTGCCGCCGCTCTGGTAGCCGGGGTGTGACAGGACCATGCCCTGCTTGATCTCGTCACGGATGATCGCGGGGCATCCGAGGACGCGGGCGAGCTCATGCGCAAGGGTGGTCTTCCCTGTTCCGGGTCCGCCGCTCACGACGACCGCGGTCGGTGTGCTCATCGCGTGTTCTCACAGGTCAGCATGGGGATTTCCTGTTCGTGGCGTTGTCCCGTCAGGGCAGGGGTGGATCGACGTGGTGTTCCCTGTGAGCCGGAGAGCGATGATTCCGGTCTCGCGGGCTAGTTTGGCGTATTGGCACGGATGAGGTGGGGCCATCGTGGTCGACGACGGCTTCTCCTCCGCCCTGCCGTGCCCAGTGCCGCAAGGCCTCTGGCAACGCCGAGCCGTCGACCACCGCCGCCGGGACGGCGGGTGGCTTCGGCCCCCGGCGGCCGGTGCCGCCTCTCCGCCGCCCCGGCATTCACTGCGAGAAGGACCAGGGCGACGGTCTGGAGCGAAGCTGCTCCCATAGCAGCAGGTCACACCGTGGGTGGTTCATTCTCGGGCCCGTCCGGTGACGAGAAGGTGCGCGGATGCGTCGGCGAACTCTGGATGCCCGTCGGCAAGCCGCGCCGTCTCGAGGGCGCCGGGTAGCAGCGGCGAGTCGTAGAGGGGTGTGCCGGCGGTGCGCTCGGCGGCACGGAGGTAGGCCCAGCCGGGGCCTTCGATCCCGGTCACGGTGATGCCGGTCAGGCCTGCGTCGGCGGCCTCGGCCGTGAGTTCGGCGGCGGTGTGAAAGTGAGCGGTGGTGAAGCCGCGGCTGCCGTCGTACGAGCCGCTGCGCAGGACGGTGGCGACTTCGCCGTGGAGGAGCTCGGGGGTGAGTTCGGCGTGCACGGTGTAGTCCTGCAGGAGGCTGTAGCGGCTGATGCCCGCGGCGGCGACAAGGGCTCCGGGCCTCGCCGCTCTGGCGGCTTCTTCGAGGGCGCGGACGCGGTCGGCGCGGGCGGTGAGGTGGTAGAGGGGCCCGAGCAGCAGGACTGCTTCGTAGGAGTCGGTGGCGGCGGTGAGGTGTCGGGCGTCGCCGAGTTCGGTGGTGCATCCGGGGGCGTGAACGGCGGCCTGGTCGAGGTGCCGGCGGACAGGGTCGATCAGGTGGACGGTGTGGCCGTCCTCGATGAGCCACCGGGCGTGGGTGCCGGGACCGCCGCCGACGTCGAGCACCCGTGCGGGGGCGGGCGGAAGGTGGCCGCGGAGGAGCTCGCGAGTGCGGAGGAGTTCGAGGCGGCCGCTGGCGGTGGTGTGGAGCCGGTCGGCTTCGTCGTACTGGGCGGCGTAGTAGGTGACGATCTCGGACGCTGTCTGAACAGGGCGCGATGTCGGCATGACCGGAGGGTAGGAGCAGGAGGCGGGGCGGGGCATCCGGTTTCCCGGGCGCTTTGTGAAGCTCGGTGTGCCCCTCGTGGCTGAGCGGTAGGGTTTCGCATCCACGCTGGGCGACGTTGCAGGGGAAGGGTGCGGTGATGCGGGAGGGACAGCCCGGGCGGGACTGGGAGCCCGCCGACTTAGCCGAGGTCGTCGCTTTGTTCTCGAAGACGCCCCGCCCCTGGTGGGTTGCGGGCGGCTACGCCGTGGAACTCGCCGTGGGCCGGCCGTTTCGGGAGCACGACGACATCGACGTCCTGCTGCTGCGCCGAGACCAGCTCGCGGTTCAAGAGGTCCTTGCCGGGTGGGAGTGGTGGGCTGCGGACCCGCCGGGCTCGTTGCGCCGGTGGCTGTCCGGCGAGCTGCTGCCGGTCGGCGTGCACGACGTGTGGTGCCGGCCCGGTCCGGGTACGCCGTGGCGGATTCAGGTGATGCTCGACGAGGCCGACGGCGAGACCTGGGTGTCGCGCCGCGACGTCCGGGTCCGGCGGCCTGTGAAGCGGCTCGGGGCAACAGCCGCTGACGGTACGCCGTTCCTCACGCCGGAGGTCCAGCTCTTCTACAAGGCGAAGGCTCCTCGGCCGAAGGACGAGCAGGACTTCACCGAGGTACTGCCTCACCTCGGCCAGGAGGCCCGGACGTGGCTGGCCGAGGCACTTTCGGCCGCGTACGGGCCGCACCCGTGGGCCGAGATCCTGCAAACCAGGAAGGAAGGCTGATGCCGCAGAAGACCGCCCCGTCCGGTTACTCCTACGCCGCGCACTACGCGGACGTGCACCTGCTCGTCCGCCGGGGGAACGAGATCCTCATGAGCCGCCGCGTGGAGACACAGCGCGTATTCCCGGGCATGTTCCAGTTGCCCGCCGGGCTCATGGAGGAGGGCGAACCCGCCGCCGTGGCGGCCGCCCGCGAATTCGCCGAGGAGACCGGCGCCGGCGTCGACCCGGCCGACGTCCGGTTCGTGCACCTGATGCACCACGTATCGACGCACGCCGGTGACCAGCGGATCGCGTTCTTCTTCGAGACAGACCGGTGGCACGGCGAGATCGGCAACCCTGAGCCGGACAAGTGCGAGGGCTGGACCTGGCACAAGACAGCGGCGCTGCCCGAGCCGATGCCGCCGTACCTCGCGGTCGCGCTGCGGCACATCGCCACCGGCACCCCCTACAGCGAATACGCGTGGCCCGCGATGTAGAGCCAGGGAGGACGGCCGCGGGAGCCCGGTCCCGTGGGGCTCGACTCGGCCTGATCTGGGCGGCCCGACCGGTGATTCCCGTACTGAACGCCTCTGCGGCTCATCGGAGCGTCGCCGCCAGTAGATCTTCGAGTGTCAGCGCGATTCGCTTCGTCTGCTTGTGACTTGGGGTACCTGCGCATTCGCCCTGAAACGGGGGGCAGAGTGCGTTTCCGATTCTTTCGTGTCCGAGAAGGGGCGTATTGGTGGTCGTTGACGCTGCACTTGGCGATGCGGGCCCCGCTGGGGGCGTCTCGGCGCAGAGGGAGCGGATCGCTTTGGTCCTTGAGGGGTGGCGGTTACAGGTGGCATCACCCTCGCACGGTGCTCTTGGATCCGTCGTGGAGATGCTGGCTCCGGCGTGTTCCGTGGAGTCGTCGGGTGCGGGTGCGCAGTGGAGGCTCGAGGTCGAGCGAGGCGCAGGTGCTCCGCTGCTGGAGGCGGAGGATGCCTCTGGTCGCGGAGGGCTGGTTCTCGGGCTTCCGTACGGAGGTCGCCGCTTGGCAGTGGTCGGGCTGACGGACGGCGTGATGAGGCTGGTGGCGCGCTACCGGTCCGGGGCGCCGCCGGCTGAGATGGAGGTCGATGCCGTTGCGGGTGTGACTCGCCTGATGGTGTCGCCCGGTGACGTGGTGGGGCTGCGGTGGGCGGACTGGCTGGCCCGGGTCTTCTTCGCGTCGCGGCTGCTGACGTCGGGGTGGCGGATGCTCCACGCTTCGGCGGTTGCCGTGGAGGGGAAAGCTCTGGTGTTCCTGGCGGGGCGGTGTGGGGGGAAGTCCACGCTCGCCCACCGTGCGGTGCGGGAGCTGGGCGGCCGGTTCCTGGCCGACGATCTGGTTCTGATCGGCCCGGGCGGCATGGTGGTGGGCTGGCCGACTCGTGTCGCTGTGCCCGAGTCGCTGGTAGGGGGTGTCACCGGCGGGCGGCGTGATCGCTCGGTTGTGGCCGGGGTGGCGCGTGAGCGGGTCCTGTTCACTCCGGCCGAGCACCGTGCTGCCCTGGGGATCTCGTATTCGCCGCCCGTCCGGCTCGGTGCAGTGGTGGTCGTCGACGGTTCCGGTGCGGCCGGAGAGGGGGTTCGGGTGTGCGAGGCGGAAGCCGGCGTGCTGGAGCGGGCGGTGGCCGGGGCGGCGGACATCACGGATCAGATGGTGTACGTGAGTGATCCGCTGGGCCTGATGGGCGGAGCGCGGCTGGCGGACCAGTCGGCCGGGATGGGGCCTGTGGACGGGTTGTTGTCCGGCGTCCCCGCCACCGTGCTGCGGGTGGCGGTGGAACAGCTGCCGACGGCGCCGGTGTGGCGGGCCTTGGAGGGCGCTGTTCCCGCAGCCGGTCGAGGCCGGTGAACATCTCGATGGGACGGGTGTACGAGGTGGTGAGCGCCGGGCGCGGGCTTGAGGTGAGGGCGGACTCGGTGTTCGTCTCCCGGTGGGAGGAGATCGCGCCGCACCTGCCCGGTGTGCCCCGTGACGGCCTGCGGCCCGGCCCGGATACGTCGACGGACGCAGTGCGACTGCCCCAGGGGGCGCGGGTCGGCGATGTGCGCCGGCTGTTGAACGCCCATCTGCATCTGCTGCATCTCGCCCATGGAACGCTGTGCCTCCACGCCGTTGCCCTTCGGCATCCGGCCGACGGCCGGGTGGTGGTGCTGCTCGGCGGGCACGGAGCGGGCAAGACGCTGGTCGCGCTGGCGCTGTTCCTGCGCGGCTGGCGGGTGATGGCCGGGGACGTCACGCTCATGGACTGCTCGGCCCAGGGCCTGTCGCCTCGCGTGGTGGGCGGCACGGCGGCGTTCCTTGCCCGCCCCGGTCCGACGCGGCGTTGGTTCCCTGACCTCGTACCGTCGGTGGCCGGAGAGGATCGTGTGGACCTGAGCCGCGTGCCCGGGCTGTGGGAATCTCCGCTAACTGCGCCGGGTGCGGTGGCCGCGGCGGTGCTGGTCGATGTCGATGGTGATCCGGCGGCCGGTGAAGGGGCGGTCGGGGTGCTGGACGGTCACACGGCTGCCAACGTGTGGTGGCGGGCCAGCGGTCATCTGCTGGAGCGACTGCTCGACGACGCCCCGGTGGTGCTGCGCCTCCTGGAGGACGACGAGGCCGCTGTCCGGCGTCTGTCCCTGGTGCGAGCCCTGGCCCGCACGATTCCCCTCCATGCGGCGTGGGGGGCGCCTGAGCCGATAGCGGACCGGATCGAGCGCCTCGCCCACGCCGCCATGCCCGTACCGGTCACGGAGGTTTCTTCATGAGGGGGCAGGAAGGGGTGCGCCGGTACGCGGGAGCCCGGGTGCGCGTCGGTCGCGGCCAGGCGCGGCTGCTGCCGGCGGTAGGTCCCGGGCCGGGCATGGTGGCGGGGCAGTTCAGCGTCCTCAGCCCGGGAACCGAGCGCCGGCATCTGGCCGGCGCGGACCGCGAGGCCGGATATATGACGCTCGGGCGTACGGACGAGGCCGCGGGATGGCTGGTGGCCCCGGTACCGCACGGAGCCGCCTTCGACCCGGCGTGTCCGGGTGCCGTCACGGCCCCCGCGGGTACGCCGCCGAGCCTTGCCGCACTGGCCCGGTTTGGGCAGATGGCCTGCCTGGGCCTGGACCGCGTACCGGCTGTCGCCGTGAACGGCGCCCTTGTCGTCGGCTCCGGCCCGGTCGCTTTGGGCTGCGTACTGGAACTGCACCGCCGCGGCGCCACCAGGATCCGGGTGGTGACCTCGCGCAGCAAGGCGCCCATCGGCCGGGCCCCCGGGGTCACGTGCGAGCCGCCGGACACGGCAGGGCGAGGCCACCTGGTCATCGACACGACCGGCGATGCCCGGCGCGCGGCCGCCCTGACCGCACCCGGCGGAGTCCTCGGACTGCTGGGCACACCCAAGGCCGGCGACGCGCTCGGGGCGCTGGAGGTGCACCGGGGCGGGTGGACGGTGGTGGGCATGCACGAACTTGCGCCCGCGGCCCCCGGCGCCTACCAGGCGGCTTACACCACCGTGGCGTCCTGGCTGGTCGAGCATCTCGATCCGGCCCTGGTAGGCCCGTGGTGCCGGACGGTTCCCGGAGTGTGCGCGCCGGAACTGTTCGCTGTGCTGGACGCGCCCAGCCGCCCGGCCGAGCCCGTCGTGCTGCTGGACTGGAGGACCTCGTGACAGAGATCGGCGTCGGCCTCTACAGCATCGGTGTGCGCGGCCTCGGGGTGCCCGAACTGCTGGAGTGGACGGCGTCCCAGGGGATTCCGTTCGTGCATCTGCGGGGCGGGCCGCGCGGATACGACCTGGCCCGGCAGGAGCGGGCGACCCTGAAGTCCTGGCGCGAGTGCGCACGGCAGTTCTCGCCGGTCACCGGTGTGACCGCGGATCTGGACCTGGCCGACCTGTTCGCCGCCGACGAGAGCGCCTGGGACCGCGCCCGGGTGGAGCTGGAGCAGCTCGCTGTCGCCGCGGCGGTGCTGGGCGCCGGATGGGTGCGGCTGCTGGGCCGCACCGTGCCGCGGGGCCAGTTGTTTCAGGCCATGTACGGTGGCGGGCTGCCGGAGGTCGAACTCCCGCTGCTGGTCGAGCTCCACGATCCCGGCTGGCTCGAGCCCGCCGCGCTGGACGCTCTGGAGGTGCTGCTGGAGCGATGGCCCCGCCTGCGGCTGCTGGCCGATACCGCGCAACTGGCCGCTGCCGTACCGTCCGCAGGCCAAGGCGCGGACGAGGCGCTGCATCGGCTGCTCGCGTTCGCCCGGGTCGTGCATCTGTCCGACGACGGCTCCGGCCTTCACACGGCGGGCCACAGGATGGTCGCGGCGCAGGCCGCGCGACAGATCGCGGGCGGGCGGGACATCGAGGTCGCCGTGGAGTGGACCGGCCGGCCCCGCACGACACGGGCGTGCCTGGAGCGGTACCGGTCCGCCTGCCGGTGGTGGGCCGAATATGGTTCCACCACTCCGGCGAGGCCATAGAGTGTCCCCCTTGTCACGACAGGTCACAAGGAGGGGTCGTGTTGGACCCGGACGCACACGCTGATCTCGCCTCGGTCCTCGCGGGCGCCTACGCCTTGCCTGCCGTGGCCCTTGAGCGGCTGCCGATCGGCCAGGTCACCGTCAACTACCGCGCCCAGGCCGGGGATGAGGTGCTGTTCGTCAAGCAGTACCAGGACGGCGCGGACCTGGCGGCCGAGCAGGAGGCGGTCGACCAGGCCGCCCTGGCCGGCACGCACCAGGTGCCGGTCGCCAGGGTGCGGCGCTCGACCGACGGGCGCAGCATCGTCCAGCAGGACCGAGTCGCGGTCTCCGTGTGGGAGTGGGTGTCCGGCACGGTCGTCGACGACGGGCTGAGCCCCGCCCAGCAGCGTGCCGCCGGCGCGGCGCTGGGCCGCATCCATGTGGCGTTCGCCGATCACCCGGCCGGGGAGCGGCCGTCGTCGAAGCTCGACAAGTGGATGCACCCGGACATCGACAAGCTGGAAGCCACCACCGTCAAGCTGCTGGGCATCGCCGGTGAGCGCGCCCAGCGCGACGCCTTCGACGAGGAGGCGCTTCGGACCCTGGCCGAGCGTCGCGCGGTCCTGCACCGCATCCCCGAGCTCCTGGCCGGCCTTCCCCAGCTGACCTGCCAGGTCCTGCACGGCGACTACTCCGCGGTCAACCTGCTGTTCGACGGGGACACCTTGGCGGCCGTGCTGGACTTCCTTCCCCCGGACCCGTTCCTGGTCGCCTACGAACTGGGCCGCATCGCCTTCGACCCGCGCACCGTCGTCCTCAACGACGACTGGATCACCGCCGGCGTGAACCTCGTGGCCGCCTACCTGGACACCAACCCTCACCTGCCAGCCGCCGACGTCACCGCGTGCGCCCGCGTGGCGCTGCTGCAGCTGATGACCAGCCTGTACGGGGTCAAGCAGCACTACCTCAAGCCAGGTCTGCTCCAGGACGACCTGGACCAGTTCTGGCTGCTGCGGCACGCGGCCGCCCAACGGCTGCTGGAGAACCTGGCCGACGTCGAAACCGAACTCGCCCAGGTGTCCCGCAGCCGCTGACGGCTCTCGACCGGCGCCACAGGGACGGGGAGGGTGTGATGTCCATGACAGTCTTACCAGTGGCTGAGGGTGACTGGACGGTCCTGCGCGGGCCGGTCGGCTCCGACGAGGTGATCGCCACCGCGACCGCGGTCGCCGGACGCCATCAGCTCCAGTGCGACCAGGCGGGCCCCGGCACGATCCACCTCACCAACCCCGACTCGGGCCCTCTGGTGACGGTGCGGTGGAAGACGCTGCCGCCCCAGGCGCCGCGCACGCTGGGCTTTCAGATCCCTGCTCCGGCCGCCGTGGACATCCTGATCGATCCCGCCCCCGGCGCCGGCCGGCTCGCCGCCGAACTCCATGACGCCCTGTCCGCGCGCGCCCTGCCCTACACCGACAGCGAGCTGGACGGCATCCGCGCCGCCATGCCGCTGCTGGAGCGCTACAGCACTACTCCGCAGCAGGCGTTCGACGGCTGGGCGTTGCTCTTCCGCGACCACTACCTGGAACACAGCACCGGCTTCGTCCTGGCGATGGAACGGGCCGGCATCCCCGCCGAGTGGATCTTCACCCTGGACAAAGGGGACCGCACCTGGAACAGGCAGCGGGTCCATGCCACCTTCCTGGCGCGCGGCTACCGCAGCGACGTCCTGGACAACAGCGCCGTCAACGACCCGGCCGCGCACCACACCGACCTCGCCCGGGTCCAAGCCGAAGTCGACGCGTTCCTCGACGCCGCCCACACGGCGCGCCGACGGGTCCTGGTCGTCGACGACGGAGGCCTGCTCGCCCGCGGCTACGGCGCGGCCGGCGCCCCGCGCCGTGTGGATGCCGCACTCGAGCTGACCGTCAGCGGCATCAAGCGCATTGCCGCAGCCGGCCCCTTGGCCATCCCCGTCCTCAACCTGGCCCGCTCCCAGGTCAAGACCCGCCTCGGCTACCGCGAGATCGCCGACTCGTGTCTGCGCCGCCTGCGCGCCCTGCTGACGGACCGCAAGATGATCGGCCGCCAGGTCCTCCTGCTCGGCTACGGCACGCTCGGCTCCCGGCTCGCCGCCCAGCTGCGGGCGCTGGGGTGCCGCGTCGATGTCGTCGACACCGACCTGCCGGCCCTCATCGACGCCACCGAGGACGGCTTCACCACCTACCGCACCGCCGCTGACGCTCTGGCCTCCACCACACCGTTCCTCGTCATCGGCACCTCCGGCGAACTCGCCCTCACCCCGGACGACCTTCCTCATCTGCCCGACGGCGCGCTGCTCGCCCCGTTCGCCACCCGGGACTTCTCCGCCCTGACCGAAGGCCCCCACCGCGCCCGCGCGACCGACATCCCCGGCGTCGGTATGCGCTTCGACCTCCCGGACGGACAGGCCGTCACCCTGCTGGGCAACGGCCGTTCCATGAACCTCTTCGAGGCCGACTCCATCCCCAACCAGGGCTACGACGCCTACCGCGCCGGCACCCTCATCGCCGCCGCAGCGCTGTGCGCCGACCCCGGCCGCGTTCCTCCCGGACTGCACACCGCCCCCGCCGACACGGCCATCGCAGCCGCCGGACTCTGGGAGGCGTACTACGACCTGTACGCCGCGCCGAGACCCGCGCCCCGCCAGCCCACCACCGTCCCCGCCCCTCGCCCGGCGAAACCGGCCGCCGTAACCGGACTGCGGCGCGCCGCGGTCGTCGGCTACGGCGTCGCCGGCCGGCTGCACACCGCAATCCTCACCGACCTCGGCGCCACCCCGGCCGTCATCGACCCCAAGCACCAAGACCTGCCCGCAGCCGTGCGCACCTTCCCCCACGAGGTCGGCGAGCTGTCCCCGGCTGTCGCCGCGGGTATCGACCTGTGGTCGATCTGCTGCCCCACCGCCGAACACCTTCCCGTACTGCGCGCGGTGCTCGCCCACAACCCGGCCGCCCGAGTCCTGATGGAGAAACCGGCCTGCCGCGGGCACGAGATCGACGCCTTCACCCGCCTGCTGGCCGAGCACCCGGACGCGCGGATCGTCGTCAACGACCAGTACCGGCACTCCACCACCCTGCCCGCGTTCACCGACCTCATCGCCACGCTCGAGCCCGACGCGCCCATCCAGAAGGTGTCGGTGCTCTTCACCAAGGACCGCCGCCCCGACAGCACCTCGGGCCGCTTCATCGACCGCGACTACGGCGTCCTCGGCTACGAGTGGCTCCATATGCTCGCCGTGGTGCGCGGCATCCTGCCCACGCCCGCGTGGGAGAACTACCTCGCCTCCGACCCGGCCACCACCACGACCGCACCGACGTACGACCCGGGCCTTTTCGTCGCCGCCCTGACCGAACGCACCCACCTGCCCCAGCCCGGCACCGGGACGGGGCTCCAGTTGGAGCTCACCTCCTCCATCCTGGGCCCGGGCCAGGCCGAGGACACCGCGCCCGCGCCCCGACCGCCCTGGCGCCAGGGACTGCGTGCCGCCGACGACCGCTACCGGCACGTCACCGTCCACGCGGGACGGACCCGGTTCACCCTGCACCTCGAACCCGTCACCGCGCCCGGCGGCTGGCAGTTGGAACGCAACCACCACCGCCTCACCGCCGTACGCGACGGCGCCCTCCTGCACGACGAAGTCCTCACCGACTCCCCGCTGGACACCTCCGTCCGCCATGCCGCCACGGTCCTGTTCGACGACACACCTCTGCCGCCGCCCGACCTCGCCCCCTTGCGGCACATCGCCCGGCTGGCCGACGTCCTGCGTGAGAGGGCACCGCGCACCCACCGCCCACAGGCCGAGTCCCCGACAAGCGCGTAGCCACGCGTCCCTCACCCCGGCCCTGCGGGGCCGGCCCACCGGAAGGGCTCCGCTCATGACGCACACCCTCACGCTCGCGGCAGGCCGACGAACCGTCAGGGTCCGTTCCAACAGTGCTTCCGTCACCGACTGGGCAGCCCGGTACTTCGGTCCCTACTGGCGGGCAAGCCCCTCAACCAGCGCCGAGGGGCCGACGGTCACCGCCACCGACGCAGACCACCAGGCGCCCGCCCCCCTCGCTCACTCCCAGCACGCCGTCTTCGCCCGTGAAAGCATCGGCTACACCCGCCACCCCGACGGCACCGTGACCGCGCAGACCCTGTCCGACCCGGCACTCGGCTACCACTACAACCCCGCAGAGCAGCACCTTGCGATCACCAGCCGTGAGGACCTGACAGCCTCCTCCCGCCCCGGTCGGCCGACACGGCTGGCCACCGCGACCACCCGCTTCGCTCGCGAGATGATGCGGGCCCAGCTCATCGCCGACGGATGGGTCCTGCTCCACGCCTCCGCCGTCACCTTCCCGGGCGGGCGGACGCTCCTGGCACTCGGCGACTCCGGCGCGGGCAAGACCACCACCGCTCTCACCCTGGCCACCCAGGGCACCGCACTGCTGGCCAACGACTGCTGCTTCGCCCGCCCCCAACCCGACGGCACGCTCCGACTTCTGCCGTGGCCCTCCGCGGCCGCCATCGGCCTCGGACTCCTCAAGGCCCTCTCCCTCTCCACCGCAGCCGGTCATCACCTACGGACCGGTGAACCACCCCACCCCACCCAGGACCAGCGCGTCACGGACGCCCTCGTCAACGGACAGGTCACGCCTCTGAGATCCGAGTCCGGGCGGGAGCTCAAGGCGCACATCTGGCCCGAACAACTCACGCGGTGGCTCGGCCTGCCCCTTGCTACCTCCGGAACCGCGACGGCCGTCCTCCTCCCCCGCATCACCCCGTCCCTCACGGCTCCGGCCGGCATCGACACCAGCCGCGACGCACACGTCACAGCCGAAGTCTTCGTCGCCTCTGACACAGAGCGGTACCCCGACCTGTTCGGCTTCCATAACGGCAGCAACGCCGGCATGCCCAACGCCCAGTCCGCGGTCCTTCAATACCTGAACCGGCTGCCACGACACGCAGTACGCCTGGGCCACAACCACGAGGCGAACAGGGAGTTCCTCACCACGCTCTCCGCGCCGTTCGTCGCGCCGACACTCGACGGAGGGGCAACATCATCTCCGGCATGGGCAACAAAGGGCAGTCCGGGCGAGTAAGAGCGGTCTCACCCAAGGGGAGCCGCGCTAGGCGCAGCTTCACCACCCACCACGCCCCCGCGTGTCCTACTCGTACGCCACCGGTCCGTCACTCCGCAGGAGTCCGCCGATGAGCTCTGCCCCGACCACCGGCTTCTCCGCCGTCGCTCTGGAACCCTCCCCTGAGCTCCAGCCCGGTGACGACCTGGCGGGCACAATCACCGCCGTTCCCACCCGCACCAGCACCGGGCCGAAGGACGCAGACGTCGTGGTAGTGCCTTCCAAGGTCGTGTCGAGAAGCGGTACGTCGACCTGGCCAGCATCATCCCGGGCTCCGAAGCCGTCCAACTGCCCGCCAGGACAGGCATCGTCCATCTCGTCCTGGACCACTCCACCGACTACTCTCTGGGCACGGAACGCGGACCGATAATCGCCCGGCACACGCTCGGCTACCAGGTCACCTCGGCTGGGGTCGACAGCACTGGCACTCGACCGGCACAGACGCGTGTCGGTGGAACTAATGAGGCGACGCCACTCAGCCAGTCAGGGGCGGGCGAGTCAACCACCGCTTGATCAGCACGCCGGGCATCCTGACCGGCTCGTAGGGCGCGATGGACTCGGCGATGACCTCGGCCAGCTCGTCGACAGTCTGCACGGTGTGCCCAGGCGGGGTGATCCAGATCCGGGGTTCCGCGTCCGGGCCGTCCTGGTTGGGGATCAGCTGCGCGTATAGGTGCTGGTGTCCGCTCGGGTCCTGCTCGTAGCCCCAGGTGCTGTACTTCTCCCAGCCGGGGAGCCAGAACGGGTGCGGGCCGCCGCGGGTCAGGTCGGGCTCAGCGGGCCGCGGCTTGGGCGGGCGGGTGTACGACGGCCCGTAGACGATTTCCCACAGGCCGTCGGAGTGCTCCAGGACGTCCATCTTCACGTGCTGCTTCAAGGCGCGCAGCTGCTCGCGGAACTCCTCCGGGTCGAGCCCGGCCCGGACGGCGAGCGCGGGGAGGTCAGAGTTCTGAAGGTGCACGCCCATGATGTCGGGGATGTCGTCGGGACGGCGGGGGTCCCCTGGTGCGTCCGTGCGCTCGGCCAGCACCTGCAGAACGGTACGGACGGTCGCGTCGGTGATGCCGAGACTGTTCACGTACGCAGTGGCGTGCCTGCTCATCCTGCTGGTCCTCCCCAAGTCGGGGCCGTGGCGGCCGGAGACGTGTTGATCACGCTACCGCTGAGCAGCCGGCATCGTGGCGTGATGGATCAGATGGCCGGATCACGGCCGTCCGGCGGGGCATCGTCCACCGCTCTACTCGATCAAGGCGAGCGCGTCGAATCCGGTGTTCTGCAGGGTCCCCGCTTGTATGTGCGAGCGGATCATCGGGGTCGACGCGCGGTGCCGCCGGAGACGGCTGCTCCGGCGGGCCGGGACGGTTGTGCCTGCCCACCCGGTCAGAGCCGGTCAGCGGCCGGGTCGCATGGAGACGACGATGTCTTTGTCCGTGTTGCGGGTGATGAAGAGGCCGGAGTCGTCCGGTGTGGTCAGGTAGGGGAGCTCGGTGCCGACGCTGAGCACCTTCGGGTCCCCGGTGACGGTCCTCAGGTTGAGCTGGGCGGGGACGGGTTCGGTGTCGCTGCCGATGGAGTCGTCGCGCACGGCGCCGTAGGCGGTGCCGTCGTCGCGGATGGATGCCAGGACGATGGTCTTGCGGTTCCCGTCGCCCTGGAGGCAGATGCCCCGCTTGGTCTGCAGGTCGAAGGCGAGGGGACCTGCGGCGAGGTAGCGTCCGTCGGGTGAGGTGATGACGGGGTAGTCGCGGCTGGCGCTGGTTTCGTCGGGGATGTCGTAGTCGCAGACGACCTGGGCGGTGAGCGTGCCGGTGCGCAGATCGTGCACGGACCACACGGCGTTGTCGTCACGGCCGTACCTGCCGCCGGTGTTCCAGCCGGCCAGGACGTACCCGTGGGCGGCTGCGTAGACGGTGCCGTTCCAGGAGTCGAGGATGCCGGTGGTGGCGTTGACCTGCTTGGGCTTGATGGAGTCGCTGAACCACTTCCCCGGGATGCCGAAGCCCCCGCCGCCCATGCCGACCAGCGGCCCGTCGCTGGTGGCGGCCATGACGCGGCTGCTGTTGCAGGCGGCCGCCTTCTCGCACTGCGGCAGGAGCTTGTTGGCGTCCTCGTAGACGGTGATCTTGCCCGTGGCGGCATCCACCGTGGCCGACGAGCGGGGGAACGAGCCAGTTTCTCCCCAGGCCACGAGCAGCCGGCCGCCCGATGCCTGCACGCGGATCCTCCCGGGGCCGGCGGAGACGGGCACGTCGATCTCCTTTACCGGCTTGGCCGAGGACCCGGACGCATCCGCCGGGTAGAGGGCCAGGCGTACCACCTCGACGCCCTCGTGGAGATCGTCCCTGCCGCGCATCCCATGCGCGTACGCCACGACGTAGCGCTGGCCGTCCTGCTCGAAGCCCATCACGTCGGGAATCTCGATGGCGCCGTCGGTCGAGCTATCGCCCTGGGCACCCTCGACGGGCGTGGGCGGGTTCCACGGTGCGGACCGCCAGACGACCTTGCCGCTGCTCCCCGACCGCGCGGTGACCGTGTAGCCGTTGGACGCCGCCTGCATCACCGCGACCGTCTGCGTGCCCGGAACGGTCGTCACCGGCAGCGTCGTCACCGACTGCGAAACCCAACCCAGCTTCTCGTCCCAGCCCTTCGCCGCGTCGTAGGCCGCCGGCACGCTCAGCTTGGTCAGTGGCTCCGCGCGATCCAGCGGCCCCGTGCCGCCAGACTTGGCCGAATCGGCATCCGGCCCGGAGCCCGAACAGCCCGTCAACACCGTCAGCACCAGTGCCCCGGCCACCGCCGCACGCGCTCGCATGATCCCCCGCCCTCGTGATTGCCATGACCTGAACAGCTCCGAACCCTAACAACGCACCCCGGACCCCTTCGTCCACCAGGTCCGCGATCAAGCCACCGCCTGCGACATCGCCCGACGAGCACCCACAGGACGGGCAAGACGAGAGGCGGCAGGCACGCGTCTGGCCCCGGCCTCCGGCCGGGCGTGACTATCCTCAGCCCGGTGAGGGGGAACATCAGCTCGTGATCTATGCAAGCCACCGCGTCAAGGGCGCCCCGGTGCTGGGCGCCCTCCCCGGACAGGAAGGCCCCTTCGGCCGCCGACCCGCCCCGGGCGAGGACGAAGACTCGTTGAGGGACCTCGAGGAGCGGGCCGCTGACGTGCCCGCTCCCCGGGCCCGGAGCGAGCGGTGACCCTATGGCGGCAGGTGTTGGCCGCACTGAGTGACGACACCCTCGACGACGCGACACGTGAGGCGATCGTGGCCCCCGCGGTGCCGCCCAGCTCGCCGTCCGCCGTGCGCCCGAGGGCCAGCATCCGGGCGCTGGCCGAGGAGACAAGCCGCTCGTACGGTGGCGTGCACCGCCTGCTCGACGGCGCAGGAACCACGTTCCGCTCGCGCAGCGGCGTCCCGCGCCGTCCCGAGTCCTGACGTTCCCGCCACCTCGGGTTCCTCCGCAGGGGGCCGAGCATGGTCGCCAGGTCCCACCTGGGAAGAGGACGGTGCTCTCGGTCGGCGTTGCCTGGCCGGGGAGCCGAGGCCGACACGAGGACGGGTGCAGGGGCACGGTCCCGTACGGGCGCGACTCGACCTGATCTGGGCAGCCCGACCGGTGATTCCCGTACTCACCGCAGCGCCCGTGGCGCCGGTCGTGAGCCCGTATGCGTGGTTGTGCCGGTGTAAAGTTCCGAGCTGCGCTGGTGCGGACTCCGCCGTGGTCGGAACGCATCGAAGTAGTCGGCTCATCTTGGAGGACAGGTGCCAGCGATCCAGCGGATCACCTCCCGCAACGCGAAGTTCCAGCAGTGGGAAGCGCTGCTCACCAACCGGAAGAAGCGCAACCAGCTCGGTGAGTTCCTGGTCCAGGGGGTTCGGCCGATCTCGCTGGCCGTGGAGTACGGCTGGCCGATCAACGCGCTGCTCTACGACGACCGGCGGAAGCTGTCGGGCTGGGCGCAGGAGCTGTTGCGGACGACGCGGGCCGAGCGGATCGTAATGGCGCCGGGGCTGCTGGCGGAGCTGGGCGAGAAGGCCGAGGGCGCGCCCGAGGTGATCGCGGTTGTCGGCATGCCGGCGGACGACCTGGGCCGGATCGAGGTTGGACCGGACTTCCTCGGTGTCCTCTTCGACCGGCCGACCACGCCGGGCAACATCGGGAGCATCATCCGGTCGGCGGACGCCTTCGGCGCGCACGGGATGATCGTTTCGGGTCACGCCGCCGACGTCTACGACCCGAAGGCCGTGCGGGCGACCACGGGCAGCCTGTTCTCGCTGCCGTCGGTCCGGGTGCCGGGGCCGAACGAGGTGATGGCCTGGGTGGAGCAGCAGCGTGCCGCCGGTCACCCGCTGGTTCTGGTGGGCACGGACGAGAAGGGCGACGCCGACGTCTTCGACTTCGACCTGACCCAGCCGGTGCTGCTGCTGGTGGGCAACGAGACGACCGGGCTGTCCAGCACTTGGCGGGAGCTGTGCGACTTCACGGTGAGCATCCCGATGACGGGGGCCGCCAGCTCGCTGAACGCGGCGAACGCCGCGACCGCGGTCCTGTACGAGGCTTCCCGGCAGCGGATCGCGGCCGGGAAGCGTTCGCGTTGATCTCGTGTCAGGTCCAGGTGCCGCCCTCGGCGGCGCGGCGGTAGACCTCCAGGTACTTCGCGGCGATCACGTGGTGGCCCCAGTGCTCGATGGCGGCGGCGCGGAGGTGCTCCGGGGCCGGGAGGCCGGCCAGGATCTTGGCGGCCTCCTCCCCGGTGGGCGTCTGCTCGACCGGTAGGGCGATGCCGACGTGCGGGGCGATCTCGCCCAAGCATCCGTTATCGGTGGCGATGGCCGGGGTGCCGCTGACGGCCGCCTCCGCGACGACGGTGGCCCCGGGCTCGATCCACTCGCCTCCGAAGGGGCCGCCGAAGGGCTGGGAGAGGACGAGCAGAGCACGGGCGGCGGCGAGCAGGCCGGTGCGGTGGCTGCCTCCGACCTCTCCGATGTACTCGACGGTGTCTGGGTAGTCGGTGAGGATGCCGTGCAGGTAGTCCGGCTCCCAGGCCGGCCCGGCGAGTTTCAGCGGGAGGCCGGCGGCCTGGGCGAAGGCTGCCGCGTCCCGCGCGCCCTTGTGGACCGAGACCCGGCCGAGGAACAGCAGGAAGCCGTCCTTCTTCTCGCGGTAGGTGTAGCGGTCGGGGTTGACCGGCAGCCGGATGATCGGCGCGTCCGTGGACCCGGCGGCTCGGCGCTGGGCGTGGGAGAGGTAGACGCCGTTCCCTCGGTGCTTGGGCACTCCGTTGAGGTGGTGGGTGCGTACGGCGGGCCAGTCGGGCTCGGCGGGCAGGAGCTGGCCGTTGGTGTGGTCGTGCACCACGTCCGGGCCGAACGCGCTCAGCGCGGCCCGAGTGGCGTCGATGGTGGTGGCGTCGGAGACGGTCAGGCCCGGCCGGACGCTGCTGCCGGGGGCACCGACGAGGAGGATCTCGCACCCAGCGGCAAGCAGTCCGTCGATGAGGGTGGCGACCACCCACTGGATACCGCCGTAGCCCTGCGGCGGGACGGTGATCCACTGGGTGGTGTCCTGCCCGTACCGGTGGGGCGGGTTGAGCATGGCGATCTTCACGGGCGCCTCCGGGCCTGCTCGAGGAGTTCGCGACCGATGCCGGTCAGCACCGCGGCGATGTAGAGGACGGCGAGCACGGCGGGTCGCGCGCCGGGGCCGCCGGAGCGGTTGCGTCTCCACTCCTTGTGCAGGCCGCTGCCGGCGGTGCGGCGGCGGACTTCGCTGCGGCCCTGCCAGTAGGCCCGGCGCAGGAGGTAGCCAGGGCGGAGCCGGTGGGCGGGGATCAGGTGGCGGACCTGCCTGTCGTGGAGGACCGCGGTGGTCGCGCCGAGGGCGGCGAGCCGGCGCACGAGCGTGGTGTCCTCGGCGGAGGCCAGGTTGGTGCCGACGCGGCCCAGACGGCTGTCGAAGTCGATGCCGAGCAGGCGGGCGTGGTCGCGGTCGAGGGCGAAACACCCGCCCCAGATGCTGGCGGGCAGGTCCGGGTGGTGGGAGCCGAGGTAGTGCAACTGCCCGGCGGTGAGCCACCACGGGGTGCGGCGACCTTGGAGGTCGGCGGTGATCCGGGTACCGGCCACGTGCGCGCCGCCGGTCAGGGCGGTGCGCAGGTCCTCCATCGCGTCGGTGGTGGGGACGATGTCGTCGTCCACGAACACGACGTGCCGGGTGGGGGCCTCCTTCAAGGCGAGGTTGCGACTGTAGGACAGACCGATGGTGGCCCCGTTGAAGAAGACGGTTCGTCGCCGGTCGGCGGGCTCGGCGAGCCGCCGCTGGGTGGCGGCGTCCGCGGCGGTGTCCACGATGACCACGAGGTGGTCGTCCGCGCCGAGGACGCCGGAGAGCCGGTCGAGGGCGGACAGGAGCAGGCCCGGCCGGTTGCTGCACAGCGCAACGGTGAGGGGGACGCTCACCGGACCACCTCCGTACGGCGCCGGGCCGGGGCGCGGTCGGTGAGCCGGGTGGCCAGGTCGGCGAGGTCGACGGCGTGCAGGCTGTGGTCGGCGGCGGCGGGGTGGCGGCGGACCTCCAGGCGTTCGGCCCGCACCTTCTCGTACGCGACGAGCAGAGCCGGATCGACTCCGGACGGGGCGTTCCAGCCGGTGGGCGGGGTGACGAGCGCGGTGTGGGCGCCCAGGCACTGGGCGGGGGCGGCGTCGTGGTCGGGCCGGTCGCCGACCATCAGAGTGGTGGCCGGGTTCCAGCCGAGCTGCTCGATGGCCCAGCCGAGGAGGCCGGGGTCCGGCTTGGCGATGCCCACGGTGGTGTCGAGGGCGATGAGGGCCAGGTGCTCGGTGGCTCCGCTGGCGCGCAGGACCTCCTCGCACTCGGGGGGCTGGTTGGCGACCACGCACACCGGACGGTGCTCGGCGAGGGTGGCGAGCGCGGCGTGGGCGCCGGGTACCAGCTGCGCGAGGTCGGCCCAGCGGCGGCGGACGCTGGTCCAGGCGTGCGCGCCGGCCGGGCTGTAGAGGCCGGGGCTGGCGGTGGCGCTGGCCCGCTGGAGGTAGAAGCGGCGCATCTCGGCGGTGAACCGCTCGATGGTCAGGGTGGGGTCGGCTTCGCCGGCCAGCTCCAGCACGGCTTGGAGCCAGGCGAGTTCGAACGGCTCGTCGTAGTAGAGGACGCCGCCGACGTCGGTGGCGATGGTCTCGACGGCGGGGGCGGTGGTCTTGGCGGGCTTGGTCACGGGGTGTCCGTCCGGGAGGTGGCGGTGGCGTACCACTCGGGGTGGGTGGCGGGGGCGGTTTCGAGGGCGAGGGTGGAGTGGGGCCGGACGGGGCCGTGGGCCTTGGCCCAGGCGGCGGTGGCGGCGAGGCCGTCGGCCAGCGGGGTGTCCTTCCAGCCTCCGAGCAGCATCCGGGCGAGTTCGCTGCTGGTGTAGGCGGCGTGGACCTCCTCGCGAGTGTCCAGGTGGCGGATCGGGTGATCGGGCACGCCCATCGCCTCGCGCACCGCGTGGGCCATCTCCAGCACGGTGCAGGGCTGCTGGCTGCCGACGTTGATCACCCGGTTCCAGTGCCGGGGGGTCTCGGCGGCGTCAAGGAAGCACCCGACGATGTCGTGGACGTAGGTGAAGGCGCGCTGCTGGCTGCCGTCGCCGTACACGGTGATCGGCTCGCCGCGCATGATCTGGTTGAGGAAGATCGCCACCGCGTTACGCAGAGGGTCGCCGAGGTTCTGCCGCTCGCCGTAGACGTTGTGCATCCGCAGCGCGGTGAACGGCAGGCCCTGCATCTGCGCGGTGATGGCGAGTTCGCGTTCGATGGTGAGCTTGGCGTTGCCGTAGCTGTCGACGGGCTGCGGGTGGTCGTCCTCGCACATGGGGACGCGGCCGGTGCCGTAGACGGCTACGGAGGAGGCGTAGGAGAAGTACCGGACGCGGGTGCGCAGGGCGGCGTTGATCAGGTGGGTGCTGCCGAGGACGTTGACCTCGTAGTTGTGGGCCTTGACGGCGTGGCTGATGCCCTCGGCGGCGAACGCGGCCAGGTGGAAGACGCTGTGGAAGGCGTGCGAGGCGAACAGGTCATCCACCACGGTGCGGTCGGCGATCGAGCCGGTGACGAGCCTCGCGCCGACGGGGATGTTCTCCTTCTTGCCGCCGTCGAGGTTGTCCAGGACGACGACCTCGTGTCCGGCGGCCAGGAGGCGGTCGGCGAGGTGGGAGCCGATGAACCCGGCTCCGCCGGTCACCAGGTGAAGGGCCATGCTGTGCTCCGATCGGGTGGGCGGGTCAGGAGTTGGTGAGGAGGGCGCGCACCCGGGCGATGTCCGCCGTGGCGAGCGCGACCTGGGCGGGAACTCGGGTGGCGAGGTGGTCGCGGAGCTTGTCGGAGTCGAGGCGGGCGAGGTGCTCGGCTGCGGCCGGGTCTGCGGTGAACGCGGCGATGTCGCTGTGGATGTCGCTGACTGGGACGGAGGGGCCGTAGGTGTCGGCGAGGACACCGTGGAACTTCGGGGAGTGGCCGAGGGCGACGGCCGGGGTGCCGCTGGACAGAGCGGCGATCGAGGCGTGCAGGCGTTCGGAGATGACCAGCTCCGCGCCGCCGAGGACGGCCTTGTAGTCGCCAGCCCCAGTGCCGTCGGCGTCCAGGACGTGCACCGGCACACCGGGGAGGCGGGCCGCGATCTGCCGCGCAAGGAGGCGGTCGTCGTTGTGCTCGCGGGAATCGTGGCAGTGCGGGACGAAGACCAGCGGCCGGCAGCGAACGCGCCACAGCATGTCGGCAAGACGGGTGAGCGCGTCCAGATGCTGGGCGTCGCTGATCGGGCTGTAGCGGGTCACGCCCCGGCTCGGCGCCAGGCACACGTACTCCTGCCCGGCGTCCAGGCCGGCGGCGGCGAGCAGCTGCACGGCGCGGTCGGGGCCGGACGGTTCGAGGAGGAACGCGGGGTCGGCGGAGAGCACCACCGCCTCTTCGGGTAAGGCCAGGCGCCCGGTGAGATAGGCCAGGGTGGTGGTCTCACGAACGGTCAGCAGGTCGAGCTGGCCGGCGGTGGTGGTGAACGCGGCCTGTTCGGCGGGGTCGGTAAACGGGCCCACGGACTGGCCGACCATCGCGGTGGGGACGCCGAGCTTCTGGGCCCGGTCGAGCACCGCGAGGTAGGGGGTGGAGACGCCGTAGTCGGAGGTGTGCAGGTCTCCCCCAGTGGCCAGGACCAGGTCCGCGTGCTTGAGGAGGCGGGCGGCGCGTTCGCGGCGGTGCGGCTCGGTTTCGACCGGCCGCAGGGTGGCCCAGGACCGGGAGACGACGAACGGGTCCGCGGTGCAGTCGGCGCCGCTCCCGGCGAGCGCTGCGGCATCGAGGTCCGGGGTCTGGGTGAGGACGGTGACCGTGATGTCCGGCGTGGCGGTCAGCGCGGTGGCCAGGGACCGGGCGAGCGCCTCGACTCCTCGGCTCTCGCAGCTGGTGATGCCGGTGATCAGGATGTTGGGCACGGGGGCCTCCCGGACTAGTGGGTGAAGGCGAGGAGCTGGCCGAGGACGCGCCGGTAGTTGAAGCCCCGGCGCAGTTCCTCCTGGATGCGGCCCAGGCGCTGGCGGTTGGAGGGACCGTCGCGCAGGAGCCGGGCGAGGTCCTCGGCCGGGTCGTCACCGAGGATGAACGGGGTGATCTCCTCGCCGTAGAGGCCGGTGGTGTAGGCGAGTTCGGGCGGCAGGGCGGGCATGGTGCCGGCCGCGACGGTCTCGAACATGCGCGGGGTGAGCAAGCGCTGGTGGGCGAGCAGGGGCCGGGCCAGGACCGGGGTGATATCGGCCTTCGCCATCTGCGCGAGGACCTGACCGAACGGGACAGGGCCGGTGACCTTGACGCCGCGCTCGGCCAGCCAGCCGGGCCGGTTGGCGGTGGCGGCGAGGTGGTCGGGATGGGGGTCGCCGTCCCACCAGCGGCCGGCCACCCGCAGCCGCACCAGCGGCGGGCGCGCCGAACGGGCGGCCTCGATGAACTGGGCGAGCGCGTCCCAGCGCCACCAGTTCGCGCCGACGTACTGGAGGTCGTAGGTCGCGGCCGGTGCCCGCTCCGGGCGGTGCACCGGCTTGGGCATCCCGAAGTACGGGAAGAACTGCACGCCGTCCGGGAGCTTGCCGAGGCGCGGCTGGAGGATGAGGTCACTCAGCTGCCGGTACAGCTTCTGCCACTGCTGGTGGCCGTAGGCTCCGGCGGACTCGTCGGCTCCGAGAACGGTGTGCTCGCCCCAGTGGGCGTCCGGGTCCAGAACGATCCGGCGCTCCCGCGGGAAGCGCTCGCACAGCTCCCGCCGCCGTTCGTCCAGGAACTGGCGGCCTTCGAAGACCAGGACCAGGTGGGTGCCCCAGCCGAGATCGTCGACGACCGGCAGCAGACCGGGGACCTGGTCGTCCAGGCGGCACAGCGGACCGGCGAGGGCGACTTCGCAGTCCAGCGCGGGGGCGGCGCGCACGTATTCGCCGACCATATGCGCCGATCCGGCCTGCCAATGGAAGTCACCGGCGAACAGCAGCCTCACCGCGCGCCCCCGGCAGCGCGCAGGCGGCGGTGGGCACGGCGGCGACGCGCGATGGTCGGGGCGAGCCGCAGCAGCCACCACGCGGCAGTGGCCGTCTCCGCCCACCCGCGGACCACGGTCGTGTTCCCTCCGACCGAGCGGCCGGCCAGGTCCTGGCGCAGCCACCGCCCGGCCAGGGAGAGGATCGCGGGCCACCTCCACGTGATGTCCGTGAGCAGGAAGTAGTAGCGGTTGCGGCGCATCTGCACCCGCCGGTAGGTGCTCGCGCCGGTTCCGCCACCGCCGTAGTGCTGGATGCCCAGGTCCAGGTTGAGGGCGACCCGCCAGCCCGCCCAGCGGACCCGGCGGCACAGGTCGGTCTCCTCGTAGTAGGTGTGGAAGACCCGGTCGAACAGGCCGAGGGTGCGCAGGACCTCGGCGCGGACGAAGAGGGCCGCGCCCTGGACGTAGGCGTGCTCCAGGGTGGCGGGGGCTCGGCCGTGCGCGGGGCCGGCCGGGGAGGGCCGGTTGGGGCGGTCGCCCACGAAGCCGTCGGCCTCGCCCAGTTTCAGCGCGAGCCGCGACCAGTCGTTGTGCTCGTCCAGGGAGACGGCCCCGCCGTCGGCGTCGGTGTAGGTGTACTGCATGGGGCCGCAGATGCCGTACGTCGGCCACTTCTCCATGAAGGCGGTCAGCTGCTGGACGAGGTCGGCCGGGGTGCGGGTGTCGGGGTTGACGAGGAACACGTAGTCGGCGCCGGCGGTCAGGGCGGCGCGCATGCCGACGTTGTTGGCGCGGGCGAAGCCCAGGTTGGCGTCGTTTTCGATGATCCGCACGGCGGGGAAGTCGTCGCGGACCATCGCGGTGCTGCCGTCGGTGGAGGCGTTGTCGACGTACCAGACGGTGAGGTCGAGGTCGGGGGTGTGGCTGGCGAGGAGGGTGGAGAGGCAGGCGGGCAGCCAGCGGGCCTCGTTGGTGCCGACCGTGATGGTGGCGACCTTCGGGCGGCGGGCGGGTGCGGTGCTGGTCACGGTACCTCCGTGTCGGCGGGGACGAATTCGATGACGAGGCTGCGGCGGGGCCGCTCGGTGGAGTTGGGGCGCGAGGCGTGCACGGCCCGGACGTCGTGCACGGCCACGTCGCCGGCCCGTGCGCCGACCGGCAGGACAGGCCCGGCGTCGCGAACCTGGTCTACGTCGGCGTCATCGGCCAGCAGGTGGCTGCCGGGTACGAACTCCAGGCAGCCGTTGGAGGCGTCGGAGCCGTCCAGGAACAAGCTGAGGTTGATCGCACGGCCGGGCTCGGCGTCGGTGCGGTCGCGGTGCCAGGGGACAGCGGCGGCCACGTGCGGCATCTTGACGATCATGGCGATGACCCGGGCACGCGCCGGGCCGCCGAGGAGGGTCGCGGCGAGGTGGTGCAGCGGGCCGGTGGCGAACAGCCCGGCCGCGAGCGGGGCACCGGGCTGCTGCTCAAGGTTGTGGATGCGGTAGAGCACCGGCGTGCTCTCGCCCTCGCGGGTGAAGTGCCAGAAGTCCTCGCTGCGGTGGCCGCTCTCGAACGCGGCCACCAGGGCATCGGCCTCGGCACGCAGCCGCTCCAGCAGCGGATCGGTGACCACGGCCGGGACGAGCGTGTATCCGTCCGCCCAGAGCTGGCCGAGGGCGTCGGCGGTCGGCGCGGTCACCGGGTGGCCCCGGCGGTGAACTGCTCGGTGAACCAGGCGACGGTGGCGGCCAGGCCGTCCTCGATCGCCGTCCGCGGCACCCACCCGAACACCTCCCGGGCCACGGTGGTGTCGGGCTTGCGGCGGACCGGATCGTCCTCAGGCAGGGCGGTGAACTCGACCGCCGCGGCGGAGCCGGTGAGGTCGAGGACCAGGTGGGCGAGGGCCAGCACCGTGCGCTCGTCCTCGGTTCCCAGGTTGACCGGGCCCGGGTGGTCGCTCGCGGCGACGGCGAGCAGCCCGGCCACGGTGTCGTCCACGTAGCACAGCGAGCGGCTCTGGTGGCCGTCCCCGGTGACCCGCAGCGGCTGCCCGGCCAGCGCCCGGGTGACGAAGGCCGGCACCGCGCGGCCGTCGTCGGTGCGCATCCGCGGGCCGAAGGTGTTGAAGATCCGCACGATCGCGGTGTTGGTGCCGAACTCGCGGCGGTACGCGGCGGTGGCGGCCTCCGCGAAGCGCTTGGCCTCGTCGTAGACGCTGCGCGGGCCGATCGGGTTGACGTTGCCCCAGTACGCCTCGGTCTGCGGGTGCTGGTGCGGGTCGCCATACACCTCCGAGGTCGAGGCCAGGACGAACCGGGCCCCGCGCACCTTGGCGAGCTCCAGCGCGTTCAGCGTGCCGATGGAGCCGACCGACAGCGTCGGGATGGGGTGGCGCAGGTAGTCCGCCGGGGAGGCCGGCGACGCGAGGTGGAACACCACGTCCACCTCGCCCGCGACGGCAAGCTTGTCGTTGACGTCCTGCTCGACCAGCTCGAAGTGCTCGGTGCCAAGCAGGTGCGCGATGTTGTCGCGGCTGCCGGTCAGGAAATTGTCCACGCAGACCACGGCGAAGCGGTCGCGGATCAGTGCGTCACACAGGTGGGAGCCGATGAATCCGGCTCCGCCGGTCACGACAGCGGTCCCTCGGCGCATGGGGCTCCTCCAAGCTCAGGCACGCTCGACCTGCCCGGCGGCACGTGGGCACGGCGGGGCTGGAGCAGCGTGCACGGTGAACAGATGCGGGCGCGGCAGGCCTGTTGCGCCCCTGTGATCGGTGCGAGTGGTCCGTCCGTCGTGGACGTCTTCTCGCTGCACGGCCAGGTCAGCGTCAGGTCTCTGAGGTGGTCCCCGGCCTCCCCCGCGACGTCCGGCCGCACATGCGCCAGCCGGTCGCCCTTTGGGGAAGCACCAGCTAACCCCCGCTCGACTCGGTCTGAACAGACCAGGTTTGTCGTCTTCCTGTCGTCTTCTGGCCCCAGGCGCCACGGATGTAGCATCAGCGCGCAGTGGTGGGCCGGCTACAGTCCGGTGAACACATCGGGGGTTGGGGATGGGCCGATCGACCGGCTTACGCGCACCGGTACGGCTCGTTCACCCGCTGAGCGTGGTGCGGGACGAACGGGGCTGGACCTACCAGGACGTTGTCGACATCGTCGCCAAGCCGACCCGCCGCTCGGCCGACCGACGCAAGGCGTGGAAGTGGGAGCACTGGGGCGTCGAGCCGGACGCCGAGAGCCAAGCCGCCCTTGCCGCCGAACTCGGCGTTCCGATGGGCGAGGTGCACCGGCTCGGCTGGCCCGGATGGCTGCCGGACGGCGGCCCGGTCCACACCGGTTTCCCCTGGACCCGGGCGGGGACGCTCCAAGCGTTGGACGACACCCTGGAGCACGCCATGCTCGACCGACGCGGATTCATGAAGCTGGGCGGCGAGGCCCTGACTGCGCTGGCCGGCCAGTGGCTCACGCGAGCCCCCGAGCCGGTGGCCGCGGCGCTCGCCGGAGGCCGGATCGACAAGGAGTTCGTCGCGGACCTGGAGGACGGCCTTCCCCGGCTCCGGCGCCTGGAGGCCCGCCTCGGCGGACCATGCGCCCGCCACCTCTTGGACGCCGAACTCGACACGGTCACCGGCATCCTCAAAGAGGCGTCCTACACCAACGAGGTCGGCCAGAGGCTGCACCGCCTCGCCGCCGAGCTCGCCCGCCTGGCCGGGTGGTCCTCCTTCGACGCCGGACTCCACGCCGCGGCACAGCGGTACTGGGCCAGCGGCCTGCGCGCCGCCCACACCGCCGGCGACCGCGCACTGGGCGCCAACATCCTCAAGTCACTGAGCCTCCAGTGCTACGACCACGGCCTCTTCGCCGACTCCCGCGCGCTCGCTGCAGCCGCTATCGACGGCGCGGGCAAGGTCACCCCGCGGACCCTGGCCATGCTGCTGCTACGGCAGGCCCGTGCGGCAGCGGCCTGCGGCGACCACGCCGAGTGCGACCGCCTGCTGTCCGCCGCCGAGACGCAGATGGTCCGCGCCGAGGCCGGCGATGACGATCCCGCCTGGACCAGCTACTTCGACGCGGCGGAGTTCCACGCCCAGACCGCAACCTGCCACGCCGACCTGCGCCGTCCGCGGCTCGCCCAGAGTCACTACGCCACCGCCCTGGCCCTGATGCCGGCCGCCAAGCACCGCGACCTGGCCACCTACACCATCCAGAACGCCCGCACCCACACTGCCCTCGGCGATGCCGACCACGCCGTCCATCTCCTGGAAACGGCCATCCCGATGATCACCGCAGCCCCGTCCCAGCGGAACGCGGCCCGCGCCGCAGCCGCCCGTGCCGAACTCCCGCTCCCCGCCAAGGACCCGAAAGTCCAGCGCCTCGACCAGTTGCTCGCCACACTGGCCGCATGACCACACAGCCCACCCCGCGCGTCGCTCTCGTCTCCGGCGCAAACCGTGGCCTCGGCCTCGCCATCGCCACCCGCCTCGCCGAGCAGGGCATGCAGGTCGTCCTCGGCGTGCGCGACCGCCTCGCCGGCCGCGAGGCGGAGGAAGCACTCGGCCGTAAGAAGTTGTTCGTCCACTCCCACGAGCTGGACGTCACCGACCCGGCCAGCGTCGCTCGATGCATCGCCGACGTCGCCGCCCCGCTCGGACGCCTGGACGTACTGATCAACAACGCCGCCGTCGCCATCGACCGCGGCCAGGCGGCCACCGCACCGGACTTCGAGCGCGTCCGGGCCACCCTGGACACCAACCTCCTCGGCGCCTGGCGGCTCGCCGCAGCAGCGGCCCAGGAGATGAGGAAGAACGGGTACGGCCGCATAGTCAACATCACTAGCCACCTCGGCTCACAGAACAACATGGGCACCGGCAACGTGAGCTACCGCGTCTCCAAGGCCGGCCTCAACGCCCTCACCCAGATCCTCGCCGCCGAACTCGAAGGCACCGGCATCCTCATCAACGCCGCCTCCCCCGGGCGCATGGCGACCCGCATGGCCTACGGCGAAACCGACCGCACCCCCGAAGACGCCGCCGACACACCCGTCTGGCTCGCCACCCTCCCCGACGACGGCCCCACCGGCGGCCTTTTCTACGACCGCGAGCCCCTGGGCTGGTGACCTTCCAGGGAGGTCGGACGAACCGTTTAGGACAAACCCGCACGAGGAAATCTGGTCTCGGGGAGCCGGGGTAAGACGTTGACTCGCCTTACCCGACGCTGGCCGCGACCTGCTCGATGTAGCTCTCCAGCGGCTCGAACCCCCACGCCGCCCGCAACGCCTCGACCTCGTCCGGGTTCGCAACGGGGTATGGGACGAGCGCGCCGTCGGCGCCCTGCGTCAGCTGGGTGCCGAAGACCTGCTCCTGCCCCTGGGCGATCCGTACCCGGTCCTCCAGCAGGGCGCCGTGCTGCGGGTCGGCGTCGCCGGCGGTCACGGCCGCCGAGAGTAGCTCCAGGCACTCCTGCTGGAACTCGGGCTGCCGGTCGGCATGCTGCGCGATTAGCCAGGCGGCTCCGGCGGCCTGTCGGCCGACCAGGGCCTCGCCCGGCCAGCCGCGCTCGGCGATCAGCTCCCGCAGCCAGGCGGTGTTCTCCTCGTCGATGGCCTGCCACCGCTCCATCAGCTTCGGCGTCCGCTCGGCCGCCGGGACCAGCCGTACGGCCTGGTCTTCCTGCTGACGCCGCAGCAGCTCCGCGGCCAAGGCCTCGTCGACCGCCGGCCGGGGCCGCACGGCCACAACTCGGTCGATCGTCTCGAACAGCTCACCGGCCAGCTCCCGGGTGTCCTCGGGAAGGTTGATCCGGTCGAGTGCGCTGCGCTCCACCCAGTGAACAGTGTGCTCGGGCGTCCCGTGCACGGCGAACGGCCGGTCGACGACACCGACGACGATGTGGTCCCGGTGCTCGTGGCGCCGATCGCACCGGCTGTCCGCAGCGGCCGGCATCGAGACCACATGCCACACCGACGCGGTCGCCGGGTGCGGGTACCCCTCGGGAAGCGGCGGCGGCAGCAGGCGCACGCGATGTCCCGTCTCCTCCGACATCTCCCGCACCGCGGTCGCAAGCGGATCTTCACCAGCCTCGGCGTGCCCGCCGGGCACGAGTTCACCCTCGAGGCGCGGGTGCTCGATCACGCACAGCCGCCACTGCCGGCCGAACCGCGCGAAGGCGTAGCAACTCGCCGTCTCATGCACCACCAGATCACCCATGCCCCGATTCTCGGGCTCGTGGGGTATCGGGCGAACCGCTTCGGACAAACTCAGTCGTCCCGGCGTTGCCGGGGCTGGTTGTCCCCGTACGGTCCTTCGCTGCGCTGCGGTCCGTACGGGGTTTCCCCCGCCCTCCCTGCTTTTCGATTCTGGGGGCCGGGCGGCTGCGCGCAAGGTCGTCCGGTCCGTGTCCTCGCCGGCCCGCTCCTTCGTCGCTCTACCGGCTGCGGTACTCCCTTCCTCCCCTGCACTCCGCCGCCCGGCCCCCGACATCTCACAGCGCAGGGAGGGCGGGGGAAAAAGGGTCCGCGGCCCCAGGCCGTCCACACCACCCGCCGCACCCGACCAACCCGAGCAAGTGGCGCTCGCACACCCTCCGCACGTAGCGCGGACCCACGTGGGATCCACCTCGCATAGGACCCGGCACCTCGGAAATGAAGGCCGGGACGAGTTGACCCTGATAGCCAGTTCTAGTAAACTAGTACACGTCGGAACGGGGAGGGCAAACCCCGGGCCGGACGCCACAGACCTACGATTCCAGGGAGACGGCCATGACCGCCACCGTTGTTGAGATCGCCACCACCGAAGCAGCCGAGTCCACCTCGCACAGCGCGAACATGGAGCTGATCTGGCTCGATCCCAAGGCCATTCAGGCCGGGCGCAACATCCGGCCCGTGGATCTGGACCCCGACTTCGTCGGTTCGATCCGTGAGCGTGGCGTTCTGGAGCCCGTCACCGTGGTCGGCGACGAGTTCTCCGGCTACTCCCTCGTCTTCGGATTCCACCGGCACGCCGCCGCGATCGAGGCGGAGCGCGCGCTCATCCCCGCCATCGTGCGTAACGACATCAGCACCACCGCCGCCAAGATCATCGACCAGCTCACCGAGAACATCCACCGTACGGAGATGCGGCCCAGTGACATCGCCGCCGCGTACGACCAGCTCGCCCTCGAAGGGCTGGATGTGGAGGAGATCGCACGCCAGGTCTCCCAGGACAAGCAGAAGGTCGCCGCCTCTCTCCGGCTCCACCAGATGCCGAAGGAAGCCCGGGACGCGGCGGACGCGGGACAGCTCGACTTGGAGCAGTCCATGCAGATCGCGGAGTTCGAGAACGAGCCCAAGGTGTACAACCGGCTCCTCAAGGTCATCAAGGACGGCGGCCACCTCAAGTACGCCCTGGAGACCGAGCGTCGCCGGAAGAAGAACCGCGAGGCCAAGGCCAAGGCGAAGGCCGAGCTGCTGCTCGCCGGAGTCACCGTCATTCCCAAGCCGAGCTGGGGCTCGGTGCCGCTCAACCTGCGCGACATGCGGGACGCGGCGGGCGACACCTACACGGAAGAGACCCACGCGAAGTGCCCCGGCCACGCCGCCTACCTCGATGAGACCGGCTACATCACCTACGTCTGCCGGGAGCCGAAGAAGTACGGCCACCAGATCCTCGGCTACTACAAGCACCTCAGCGACGAGGAGCGCGCGGAGAAGGAAGCCGCCGAAGCCAGGGAGGCCGAGCGGAAGGAAGCCCTCGCCACCGCCGCCCAGGTGCGCCGCGAGCACGTCACGGAGATGGCGCGCGCAAACAAGACCCCGAAGGGCCTCTACAAGGCGGTCGTCACGCACCTCTTCGGCCACGGCCTGACCAGCAGCGTCGAGACCGCCCGCCTCCACGATGTGTTCACCCTGTTGGGGGCCAGCCCCGCGAAGGACGTGCCCCTGGAGGAGGCCATGCGCCGCCGCGTCGAGCGGACCCCCGAGCACAAGCTCCCCCTCGTCCTGTTCGCCCAGCTCGCCGTCTACGCCGAGGCGAACATGCGCAGGGTCGAGTACGGCCGCTGGGGCCTCGACCTCGACTTCGCCATCGAGTGGCTGGAACTGCTCGCTCGCTACGGCTACACGCTCACCAACCCGGAGGAGGAGCTGATCGCGGAACTGCGCCAGCGCCGAGAGGAGCGGGACAACCCTGCCCCGGCGACGGAGGACGAGTACGACGAGTACGAAGAGGACGAGGAAGACGACGAGATCGAGACCGATCCCCAGGAGGACAAGCCGGAGCACGCCCACCCGGCCGATTCCGACACCCAGCCGGCCCCCGACACCGAGCGTGGCATCGCCGCCGACGAGGCCGAGGGCTGCCAGGACGAGGCCGGTCAGAACGAGGCCTCCCCGCTGGAGGACCCCTCGGACCACGAAGCCGAGGTCAGCCTCTCCCTGGCAGCGTGACCACCAAGGCCGGGGCGGAGCGCGATACCTCCGCCCCGGCCTTGTCACCATGCTTCATTTGAGGTAGATTAGTAAATGTCGATCAGGGGAGGGCAAACCCCGGATCGGCCGCCGCGAACCCCCGACAAGGAGAGGCCGTCATGGCTCACATCACCGCTTCCCGCACGTCTGGCCACCGGGCGAACTTCGCCGTGTACCTGGTCGGCCGCCACACCACGCAGGCCGTTCAGATGGCCCAGTCCCTGCTGATCACCATGCCTTCAGCCAGGATTCGCATCAAGCACCCGCAGGCCCTCTACGCGGCGGTCACCGGTTGGTACGAGGCCGAGCGGCTGGCCCGCAAGACGTTCAGTGCGACCGTCGTTCCTCACAGCGCCCCGCCGCGCACCGACTCCGAAGCCGCCGCCCACATCAGCTTCAGTGGCCCAGTTCCCGGCCCCCAGGTGGACGCCCGCGCTGCCGCGGTCAGCCTGAGCGGCGCCGGTGAAGTCCGCGTCCAGGCCGGCCCCCTGGCCATCACCACGGGCGACCTCGCCTCCTTCCAGGACCAGCTGGCCCTGTGGACCCGCGCGTACAAGCTCGGCTCCTCGATCTGGAGTGAACTGCCCCAGCTGGAACAGACCATCGACGACATCGCACGGGGAGACAGGTGCGTCGCGGCCCTCCGCGACCGCCTCGCGCTCGCACCGGCAGCCTGACCGACCGCCCCGATCGCGGGCCGAACTCGAACCCGGCGCCTCCCGCCGCGGGCGGCAGCGAGTCGCTGCCTGCCGCCGAACCGGATCGGCCTGCGGCAGGGCCCGCCTTCAAGATCATCCAGAAAGCCCATGCAGGACTTCGAGATCACCGACGCAGCCACCGGCCGACTCATCGCGACCTGCGACACGATCGACGACGTCATCCCCGCCCTGGACGACGCATGCGAGAGCTTCGCGCGGCAGCTCGCCGCCAACGCCGAGGGCTCCAGCGGCATTCGGCTGCGCCTCGAAGTGCATCAACGGACCCCCGACGGTCATCGGATCTGGTGCGCCGAGCGCGTCTTCTTCCCGGGCGCGCGCTGAGCGCGGCCGATTCGGAACGACGTCAGCTGCCCCGGCCCCGGGGACCGGTCATCCGCATCGCAGCAGGAGGGCACCTGATCAGCCGAAACACTCATCCACCAGGAGAAAGCACTGTCCCCAATGAACCCCATCGTCCGCATCGTCGAAGGACGCGTCCTTCTCCCCACCGGCGCGTGGGAAGTCCTCCCCGACGTCCACCGTGACATCCGCGGCCACGACTTCTACCCGCCGTTCCCCGACCTGGCCGGCATCCCGGCACTGGGCAGCACCGCAAGCGTTCCGCCGCCCGCCAGGACCCTGCACATCCACTACTCCATTCCGGCGGAGCAGTTCGACTGGTACGTGGCGGAGCTCGACCCCGCGACCGGCCAGGCCTTCGGCTGGCTCCGGGCGGGAGGACCGTACGGGGAGTGGGGCGACTTCATCCTCGGCGAGCTCGAGGCATTCGTCCGGACCGCCGACGGACGCCACCGAGGCCAGCCGGAGGCACCCCAGCTCATCCAGCGCGACACCTCGTTCAAGGCGGCCCCTGCCGCGCTCTGCCTGCCCGCCCCCACCATCTGACAAACAAAAACGTCCGTTTTTGCATTGAGGAAGCAGACAGGAAGCAGACATGAATCGCTCATCCGGCCCGTGGAGGCGGGCATGACCCAGCACATCGTCCAGTACAGCGGCGGGATCGGGTCCTGGGCCGCCGCCATGCGCGTGGCCGAGCGGCACGGAGTCGACGACCTGGTCCTCCTCGTCGCCGACTCCCGGGCCGAGGACGAAGACCTGTGGAGATTCGTCGAGGAGACGGCCCGCTACCTGACCGTGGAGCCCGTGATCGTCGCGGATGGCAGGGACCCATGGCAGGTGTTCCACGACGTCAGGTTCCTGGGCAACAGCCGCCTGGCCCCCTGCTCGGTTCACCTCAAGCAGCTGCCGTGCCGGCGCTGGGTCGAAGCGAACGCCGACCCGGACGACTCGATCCTCTACGTCGGGTTCGACCACACGGAGATCCGACGGATTCCCGGGACGACGCGAGGGTGGGCGCCGTGGCGCGTCGAGTTCCCCATGTGCGAGGAGCCGACCATGTCCAAGGAGCAGATGCTCCAGTGGGCGCGCGACATCGGCATCGACCCCCCGCGGCTCTACGCCTGGGCCGACCACAACAACTGCGCGGGGATGTGCGTCAGGGGCGGGCAGAAGCACTGGGCGAAGCTCCTGGAGCACGAGCCGGAGCGGTACGCGGAGGCTGAGCGCCGTGAAGCCCGGCTCCGCGCCCACCTCGGGAAAGACGTCGCGATCCTGCGTGAGCGCCGCGGCGGGGTGTCACGCCCGCTGACCCTGGCCGAACACCGACGGCGTCTCCAGGCGCAGAAGGCCGGCGGCCGCGTCGAGCGCACCATGGCGAGGGCGGCATGATCCTCGCCCAGCAGCTCGAACTGCAGCAGCCGGGTGCCGACACCTGGTGCCAGAGGTGGAACCACCGGGAGCCGACGTGGAAGCGGACTCGGGACGGTGGCTTCGATCCGGAGGTCCACCGCGTCGTCCGGATCCCCGAGGCGCCGGCGAAACGCTTCGTCGTCGCCCACCACTACAGCGCGAGCTGGCCGGTCGTGCGTCTCGCCTACGGCCTTCAGCGCATCGACCAGCACCCCAGGCCCGGTGAGCCCGAAGGCGGCCGCCTGGTCGGGGTGCTCGCACTCGGGGTGCCGATGAACACCGCCGTCCTCAACGTGTTCCCGGATCTTACGCCGCTGAAGGAATCGCTTGAGCTATCGCGCATGTGCCTCCTGGATTCCGTGGCTTCGAACGGCGAGTCGTGGGCGTGCGCGAAGGCGTTCCAGGACGCGGCCGCCAAGGGAATCCGGGGGGTGATCGCACACGCCGACCCAGTCCCGCGGGTCAGGAACACGGAGAGCGGCCCCGTGCCGGTGATGCCGGGGCACATCGGCCACGTCTACGGCCACGGCCAGGGCTTCGCCTACCTCGGCCGGACCCGCGCGCGACGCCTGGTCGTACTGCCTGACGCCACTGTGCTGAGCGACCGTGCTGCGGCCAAGGTCCGCCAAGACGAGACCGGGCACGCGGCAGTCGAGCGTCGCCTCGTCGCGCTCGGGGCAACAGCCCGCCGAGCCGATGAGGACGGTGCTCGCTGGCTCTGTCGGGCGCTCGAGGAAGTCGGGGCGACGACGCTGCGCCACGGCGGCTGCCACAAGTACGCCCGAACCATCGGCCCACACCGCACCCGGCTTCGACTGGCCGGCCCCACCTATCCAGCCCCCCGGTACGGGGTGGCGCCTCTCCCACCGTTTACCAAGCGAAACGAAGGAACCATCAGATGAGTCACGGGCTCAGCCCCACCGGGGCAAGAATCCTCAACACCAACGACGACGGTGTCGTTGCCGGGCACGCCGCTGCGCTCGCCAAGCTGGAGGCCGACGGTCTCGTCGTCCCACACGACGGCGACGGTGGCACCCACCGGATGACCGAGGACGGATGGGAAGCCCTGGAGGCTTGGCGGCAGGCGACCCCAGGGCGCAGCCCGCTACCCGAACTTCCGAGCGTCCCGCCGAAGCTGCCCGCTCGTCAGCACGACGCGGTGCTCACCGCCGCGCGGCGCCCCGACCAGAACGTCCCCGGCCGCGACGACCCGGCCTACTGGGCAGGGGAAACCTGGTTCCGCAGCTCCACCCTGCGGAAGATCGCCGCGATCGGCTACGCAGCCATCCGGCCCGAGCCGTACGACCAGGGCCCGGCGACGTGGGAGGAAACGGGCCGCCCTCTCTACCTCACGGAGGCCGGCCGGGAGTACGCCCGGCAGCGGGGGAACATCGACGTTCGCCGGCGGCGCGTCGTCGTCATCGCCTGCGGGGAGAAGAAGTTGCCGGACCCCGGCGTCGACGAGTACGGCCACCCGCTCCCCGGCTACCCCGCTGGCGAGCTCTACATCGGCGACTACCACCGGTCCCTGCGCGGGGCGGCGGACGCCCTGACCGACCAGAAGTTGATCTTCATTGCCTCCGCGCTCCACGGTCTCGTCCCGCTCGACCGGCGTCTGCGCCCCTACGACGTCACCCTCCGGGACGAGAGGGCCATCACGCCGGAGAAGATCGGCTGGCAAGCGGCGCGCCTCGGCCTCGACGACGCGGACGTCGTCTTCCTTGGCGGTCAGGACTACGCCGCGCTGCTGCTTCCGTCCGTTCCGCACCTGTACGCGCCGCTGGCCGGCGGCATGGGTGACCAGCGCGGCCAGTGTGCGCGAGCCCGAGAGGACGCCGACGTGCGCGAGGCGTGGTGGAAGAAGGCCGCTGTGCTCCACGACGAGCACGCCGCCTGCTGAACCGGAGTGTAGGCCCACCGCCTTATGGTAAAGTAGTCAATGTCGAAACAGGGAGGGCAAACCCTGGGTCGGCCGCCACAGACCACCACTTCCAGGGAGAACCCGTGCCTCCGCACGTCGACTTCCGCATCCCTGCGGACTGCCCCGTCATCGCCAACGTCGGCATGGGCGTCGACAGCTCCGCCATCGTCGCCCGCTGGCTCCTCGAACCGCAGACCCGCGGATTCGACCTCGACCAGCTCACCATCCTCATCGCCAGCGTCGGAGAGGAGTACCAGCACACCAAGGACGCCATGGAGCAGGCCCTCTTCCCCCTCGTCGCCAAGCACCGCGTACGGACGGTACAGATCGCGAGAGCCGGTCAGACGGCGGCCGACGGCTACGTCGTCCTCGACGACACACGCACCCCCGCCCGGCTCGTCACCGACGTCCCCGTGACCCTGGGCGAGCGCATGCTGGACGCCAGCACGGTGCCCCAGGTCAGCTCGACCCGCCGTTCCTGCAGTGACTGGATCAAGCACTTCGCACTGGACTCCTGGCTGGCCGCCAACGTCGGGCACGCGCCCTTCGTGCACTGCATCGGCTACAACGCCGACGAGACCAAGCGGGCCGAGCGCGACCTGGACCACAACAAGGGGCACCGGCTCCCGGACTTCCCGCTCATCAGGTGGAACTGGGGCCGTGATACGGCCTCCGCGTACCTCCGCACCAACCTCGGGCGGGAGTTCGGTCGCTCGTGCTGCTTCTTCTGCCCCTTCCAAAACGGAAAGAACGGACACGAAGCCCTCGTTGAGAACTGGCGCACCGAACCCGAGGCGGCGCTCCGATCCCTGCTGATCGAGCACAACGCCCTCGTGATGAACCCCAAGGCCAGACTCTTCGGCCGCCACGCCGCCTACGAAGTAGTACGAGACGCGGGCCTCCACCACCTGCTCGAACGTCACCACGACCGGCTCGAACGCGCCGACTGGAGCGTGTACGAGGTTCGTCGCATCTTCCACGCCCGCGACGGCGACCCCCGGCTCAAGGGCCACGCCTACCGAAGCGTCCTGCCGCTGGAGACCGGCTCGCGTGCGGCGATGACCGCCGTACTCTCCAGCCTCGCCGCCGAGCACGACGCCCGCGTCACCGTCGACGAGCACGGCATCACCCGCGCCCACCTGCGCACGGTCGGCCCGTCGTACCCCACCGCTGAACACTTCCTCGCCGTCGGACCCGCTCTCGCCCCGGCCAAGGCCAGGGACAACTTCGACGACGTCTACGCCGAGATCACCGGCGGCGAGACCTCTCTCGCCGCTCGACACGCGCGGCCCGTTCCGGCCGCCGCCTGAGTCCCTGGGGCGGCCGGCGAGCCCGCCGCCCCCCTGTTGAAAGTGAAACCGCCCGATGCACCGTCACACCGCCCACCTCCGGGCCCACCATGCCGACCCGGACAACACAGTCTGCCCACCCGACCACCGCTACACGACCAGCGGAAAGCCCCTCACGCCTGGCTGCCCAGGGCGGGCGTACCACGAGGCGACGTGCAGCTGCGGCAGCTTCACCTGCCGCGCTGGGTCGAAGTTGTACGTCAACGAGGAACGCAAGCGCCACCTCCTCACTCACCGCACCAACGACACCGGGAACCGCCGATGACCTCCCCCTTCGGGCGCGGCGCCGACGCCGCCCTTCCGCCTCCCGACTCCCCTGCCTACTGGGACCTCGTAGCCCGCGCGGCCACCGGCTTCGTCAAGGCCACCCGGGAAGGGCTGATCAACAGGGAGGCGATCGGGATCGTCATCGCCCTCCAGCATCGGTATCCCCACGGGACACTCGACCTGGCCACGGTCCTCCTCACCGGAGTTCAGGAGCGGTGCCTTCCTGAACAGTTGACCGATGACGGCATCCCCGATCTGGATCTGCTCGCGCCGAACCAGGTGGACGCCGTCACCGTGCTGGAGGCCACCTCCAAGGCGAACGCCTTCTTCGGCCGGGGGGCGGCGACGGCCGCCGATATCGAACACACCCAGCAGCAGGTACGCGTTCATGGAGAGGTTCGCGCGCAGGTGACGGCCGCCTGGCGAACCGCCGCGGCGGCACCGCCCTCGTCCAGGCGCTCCGCCATCCGCTTGGCGCTGTCCGGCCTGGAGTGTGACGCCCGCGCCACAGCGGCAACGCTCAGCCTGGCCGTCGCAGCCGCGCTGAAGGTTCCCTGAGCTGGCCCCTGCCGCCGCGCGCGCCGCCTCACCTGGGCAAATGTCGCTGAATGGAGCCGGGGAGGACTTGACCGCCCTTCCCTAGTCGGGTAGACTAGTCAATGTCGAAACAGGGAGGGCAAACCCTGGATCGGCCGCCACAGACCACAGTGACAAGGACCCCACGTGACCATGCGCACTACGGTCGAAGCCGGAGCCTCTCCGGCGCGACCCGCTGCCGCCCCCGTGCCACCGGGGGCGGCCCCATGACCAATCCGCAACAGGCCAGAGCCACCGACCAGGGACGGTACTACGAAGACCCCCAAGGCGGCCCGGACCTCATCTCGGTGACGAACGTGCTCGACCACTCGGTCGGTAAGCCGATCCTCATCCCCTGGGCCTCCAAGGTCGTGGCCAACTACGTGCTCGGCAACCTTCCGCGGGTCGTCTCCCAGGCCCGTAAGGACCCCGAAGGCATCCTGAAGGAGATCAAACAGCAGCCGGCCCTCATGCGTGACGCGGCGGCGGACCGCGGCTCCAGAGTCCACAACCGCGCCGAGGCGCACCTCCTACGCGCCCCAGTGCCGGACGAGGAAGACCCCGAAGTCACGCCGTACTTCAACCAGTTTCTGAAGTTCCTCGATGTCTGGGGAATCGCCCCTGACCGGGACTTGGTCGCTGCTGAGGCGACCGTCGCACACCGGGAACTGGGCTACGCCGGGACCATGGACATGCTCCTGCACCTGCCCACCGGGGCGACGCGGAAGCGCCGACGGCAGCTCTGGCTCATCGACATCAAGACGAGCGAGACGCAGGCGTCCACCACCGTGTGGCCCGAGTACGACATGCAGCTGGCGGCCTACCGGTACGCGCCGGTGATCTGGGCGCCGGACGGCACGGACATCCCGATGCCCAAGGTCGCCGGAGCCGCGATCCTCAACCTCCGCCGCCGTCGCGTCAACCTCGTCCCGATGCAGGCGAACCGGGCGTCCTTTGCCGCCTTCCGCTCGGCTCTGACCGTGGCCAAGCACCTCCAGCACATCGACAAGACCAAGTTCATCCCGCTCACCCCACCCACCGACCTCGACCCCACGACCCTGAGGAGGGCTGCCTGATGGCCGGACGACTTCTGAACCTCCAACGGCAGGCCGCCGAACTCGGACGCCTTCGCACCGGCTGGAGCGTGCCCACCGACAAGGGCCGGAACCGACCCGTCAAGTCCGAGACATGGATCGTCTCCAGCCACGACCGCTCACGAGTCGATGCCGCCGCCGAGATGTGGGGCGGCAAGGTCGAACGCTGGAGCCCGCAGGGCAACCATCCCGACCAGTGGAGGGTCATCACCGAGGCGACCACCATCGAAGCCCTCTTCCCACCCGGCGACCCGCTGTCCCAGTACAACGAGATGTGGACGGGCGGCGGCTGCGCGCGCCGCTGCGACGGCATCACCGAGAAACTGTCCAAGAAGCCCTGCATCTGCCTCGACCGGCATGGAGAGAACTGGTACCTGCTCGGCCCCCAGCAAGTGTGCCGGGCGACCAGCAGGATCAAGGTCTACCTTCCCGACCTGCCGGGGATCGGCGTCTGGAGAGCGGAGACGCACGGGTTCTACGCCGCCAACGAGTGGCCGGGCGTCGTCGACATGGTGCTCTCCGGCACCGGTGGTCGCGGCGTCATCCCCGTCGGCATGCGAATCGAGCAGCGTCAGCGCCTCGCCGAGGGCAAGACCAAGAAGTTCCCCGTCGTCGTCGTGGAGGTCAGGGCCACTGCACGGCAGGCACTCACCGGCACCATCCCCGGCGCCGAACTCAGCCCCGTCCCGCCCGCCCACCTCGCGCTCGAAGGGAGCACCCGCGACTACGCGGCCGAGGCCCGAAGGGCCGCAACGGCGGACGCAGCGCTGAAGATCTACCGGGAAGCGGAAGCCGCTGGTGACATGACCGACGAACTCAAGGCGGAGCTGGTCGCCATCGGCACGGCGAAGCGCACCGCCGAGGCCAAGGCGGCGAACTCCACGAAGACCGGAGGGAAGAACATGAACGCGGCGAACGCCGCCGAAGAGGAGCCGATCGACGCCGAGATCGTCGAGGACGACGACCCGGAGGTGATCTGGTTCGAGATCGTCAGCGAGGCCGGGGAACGCGGCTGGAGCGCAGACCAGCTCGCCAGGCAGTTCGCCGCTCGCAACGGCGGAGTCGCTCCCGACTCGGCAGAGGCCACCCAGCTCCGCCGCTTCCTCGCCGACCTGCGCGAGGCCGCCGCCTGAGCACAGCGGCCGGTGCCGGGGACGGCCGGCGCCGGCCGAACGCGTCAGCCGCCCTCCGCCGCTGGCTATAGTTACTCCTACGAATCTCCTTGTGGGTGACCTCGCTCTTCGAGTTTGAGGAACCCTGCGAGGTGGTTTGTGGTGAGGGGCCAGACGATTTTGCCCAAGCCGGTCCTCCGAGGCCGGTACGGATCCTCGGATCCGTGTCGTCTGGCCCCGACTCATTTCCGGTGCCGGCGAGTGCTCGCCCAGCTGCAGCTCCTGTGAGCCCGAGCAGTGACTTAGGGAAGATCTTCCGCAACACGCGCGACGCCCTGGCCCGAGTGGGTCAGCGGGTTCCCTGCCCAGCGGACCCTACGATCGCTACCGTGGGGGGCGTACCGATGCCGGGCGAGGAGGACGCGGTGCGTCGCAGGACAGTACTGGTTGCGCTGACCGCCGGGGCGTCGACCGTCGCCATCGGCACGGGCACCGCGGTGGGGCAGCCCTCCTCGCTCTTGAGCCCGGACGACATGCTGTTCCGCTTCCCGGGCGCCGAGCCCGCGCCACTACGGGCACTGGTTTCCGGGACGGCCGCCGCACGCGAGGCGTTCACCGCTGCCCGCTACAACGAGCTCGCGAACGCCCTTCCCACTCTGCTCTCCGCCGTTGAGGCGACGAGGGACGCCTCAACCGGCCGGGCTCGCCAGCAGGCCAGTGCCGTCCTCGCCCGCGGCTACATTCTCGCCGCCGAACTCGCCGCGAAGCAGCACTCAGACACCGCATGGGCCGCGGCCAATCACGCCCTGGCCGCCGCGCGGGCCAGCGGGATGCCAATCCCCATCGGAGAAGCCTCCCGCGTGCTCGCCATCACCATGCGTCGCTCCGGCCACGCCTCCTCCGCCGTCCGCCTCCTCACCCACGAAGCCGACCAGCTCGATCCCGCCGAAGCGCGCACCGGAGCCGTGCGCACCAGCCTGCTGCTCACCGCGGCGTACTCCGCCGCAGCCGGAGGCGACCGTACGACGGCGCTCGCTCTGCTCGACGAGGCCGACGCGACCGTCGAGCGCCACCCGCAGGCCTCCCGCGGGCTTTTCACCGTCGATGCCACCAGGACCCAGGTCGCCGTCTACCGCATCGGAGTTCACACCACCCTCGGCACCCCGGACGAGGGCGTACAGATCGTCCGGGACCTGAACGTCAGCCTCATGCCGACCGCCGAACGGCGTGCTCGCGCCTGGACCGACACCGCCCGCATGTGGCATGCCCTCGGCAACGGCCAACAGGCGTTCGTCGCCCTGCGCCGCGTCGAGCAGGAGGCAGTGCAAGAAGTCCGCCGGCCAGCGGTGCAGGCACTGACATCGAACCTGCTCTACGGCCCGGCACGCATGGCGGGCCTGCGCGAGTTCGCCCTCCGAACGGGGGCCGTGCACGCCTAAGTGGCCCAGCCCCGCCACGTTGCCGATCCTGGACACTGTCACGCGGGCTGCCCGAGCCGGCGCCGGCCAGGCTACGGCCTGGTGGCGATGATCGCCTCGGTGCGGATCACCTCGTCGAACCGCCCGGAGGGGTTGAAGGCGAGGAGCACTGCGCGCAGGTCCTGCTCGAAGGCGTCCTTCTGCTCGCCGAGCTGGGCGGGGCTGGAGTAGGAGAGACTGAAGACCCAGCCGATGACCTCGTCCACGGTGCGGGTCAGGGTGTGGTCCCAGCGCGCGGTATCGACCTGGGAGAACGGGGAGCGCGCGAGGACGTCCTGGTGGCGTTCCTTGGGGTGGGAGTAGGTGCCGGAGCCGGCGCGGCGCTCGGGGCCGAGGTAGCGGGTGCGGACCTCGTCCACGACGTGGCGCCAGTCGGCGGGCTCGAGGTCACCGGGGGCGCCGCCGGAGGCGAGGACGATCGCTCCGCCCGGCTCGATGATCCGGTCGAGGTCCCGGGCGACCTTGTCGCGGTCCATCCAGTGGTAGGCCGCGCCCATGACGGTCAGCAGGACGGGCCCGAGGCCCATCGCCGGGAGGGTGGTGGAGTCCCCCTCGCGCCAGTCGATGTTGGTGACGCCCTGCTCGGCGGCGAGGCGGCGGCCCTCTTCGAGCATGCCCTTCTCGGGGTCGACGGCGATGACCTCGCCGACGAGCGGTGCGAGGTCGAGGGCGATGATGCCGGGGCCGGCGCCGAGGTCGAGGACGCGCTGGGTGCCGTCGAGGCCGAAGCGGTCGGCGAGCAGGGTGTAGAACTCGGGCGCGTAGCGGGGCCGGAAGGCGGCGTAGTACGGCGCGGTGGACGCGAACAGTTCGTCGGGCGTGTACGAGGGGGTGGAGGAGGTCACGGGTCCAGTCTCTCGCGGGGGTGCGGTCAGGGTCGGGCGTTCGGTCAACGAGCCGGAACCGCGTTCAGGTGCTCCCACCACGCGGTGAGTGGGCGGGCGCCGGAGCCCTCGCGGGCGACGGAGCCGTCGGGGTGGCGGTCGCGGACGCCGAGGAGCTGCCGCTCGACGTCGTCCAGGTTCGGCCGGTCGAGGAGGCCGGGGGCGGGGTCGTCGACGGCGTTGAGCCACCGGTAGCCGTACTGCATCATCACTGCCAGCCGGTCGTGGCCGGAGCGGTTGAGGCCGCCAGCGTGCCAGGTGCGGTTCTCGAAGAGCACCACGTCGTGGGGGCCGATGTCCGGGGTGATCGCACCGGGCGGGTCGGTGTCCCCCTGCGGGACGGTGACGGGCCCGGTGCGGGTGTGGCTGCCGGGCACGAACATCGTGAGCCCGGCATCCGGGCCCGGGTCGGTGAGGAAGTACGCCACCTTGATCGCCAGGCGGGGTGTGTGCTCGACGCCGAGGTCGGCGACGGTGGAGGACATGTCGCGGTGCCATCCGTGCCGGGACGGCACGCGGATGGTGCGCTGCTCGTCCGGCAGGGACGGCATGGAGATCAGGTTGCTTGACGTCAGGTGGATGTTGGGGCTGAGCAGGCCGACGAGCGTGGGCAGCACGGCCGGGTTGGCGAGGAGCGGGAGGAAGGCGTCGTCGAGGGCGACGACGCCGCGGAAGCCGTCCTTGCCGTCGACGGAGCGGTCTCGGCCCTCGGTCCGGTCGGTGGCCAGGAGCCGTACGGCGGCCTCGGCCGCGCGGTCGCGTACCTCGGGGGCGAGGGCGCCGCGCAGGATGAGGAGCCCGTCGCGGTCGAAGGCGGCCAGCTGCTCCGGGGCGGGTGCGAGCGGGGTGGTCATCGCGGCTCCTTGAGCATCGTGAGCGCCTGGGCGGTGAGCGCGGCGGCGGACATGCCGCAGTGCTCCAGCAGATCGGCGGAGGGAAGGGGACGGCCGGGGTCGCGGTAGCCGACGACGCGGACGCGGGCGGCTTCGCCGCGGCCGGCGAGCAGGGCTCGTACGGCCGGGGCCTGCGTGACGGTGGCCAATAGCACCGGGACTCCGGTCGGGAACAGGCGGGCGAAGGTGGCGGCGGGCAGGGCGGCGGGCCAGGTGTTCGGGTGGCCGAGGGCGGTGAGGTCGTTGACGTGCACGTAGCGGATGCGGGCGTCCGGGCGGGCAGCGGCGAGCCGGCCGGCCGCGGCGGACAGCTCGCGCGCCGCGACGTCCCCGGCGGAGGCCAGGACGATGTCCGGGCTTCCGGGGCCGGGGGTACTGAGGTGGGGCCAGATCGCGGCGCCGCAGGTCAGCTCCTCGCGGAAGGTGTCCGGGGGGAAGGTGAGCGTGTGGTGCTTGTCGGCGATCAGGAAGTTCGCCCGGTCCCGCCCGGTGAGCATGACCGAGAGGACGGCGGCCGCGCGGGTGGCGTCGGCCGGGGTGTAGACGTGCACGGTGGGGTTCTCGGTCTCCAGCATCGCGGAGACGAGCCCGGGGTTCTGGTGGGTGTAGGTGTTGCGCCAGCCCAGCGAGGTGATCAGGTAGTTGATGTTCGCCAGCCCGCCCGCACCGGTCGCGGTCCGCGCGCTGCGGTGCTTGAGGTGCTGGACGAGCAGGCTGGTGTTGACCGCGGCGAACGCCTCGTACGTGGCCAGCAGCGCGTCGCGGCCGGTCTCGGTGTAGCCCTGCAGCCAGGCGTGGCAGATCTCCTCGTTGAGGATCTCGCTCGCCCACGCCGGCATCCCGCCGTCCGGGCCGTCGGCCAGGCGGAGCCGGTTGGAGGCGGCCTCGTCCGGGCTGAACAGCCGGAAGGCGCCGGCGGCGGCGCGCTCGCGGATCACCGCGCTGAGCAGCGGCCACGCTTCCGCGCCGCGGACGGCGAGCGGGGCCACCGGCGGGGCCGGGCGGGGCCGGGGCGGCGAGTGCGGCAGTGCCTGCCGTACGAGGTCGGACGGCTTCCCCTGGTCGGTGAACAGCGTGGCGGGCGCGTACGAGGTCAGCCACGCGGTGAGGGCGTCGAACTCCTCCCGGTTGTGGGCGGGGTCCTTCAGCGGGGTCTTGTGGACGGCCGGGGTTCCGGCGATCCGGCGGCCGGCGACCTCCTCGGGCCCGGTCGCGCCCTTGGGCATGGTCAGGACGAGCACCGGCTGGGGACGGGCGACTCCGAGCGGTCGCAGCCGGGCGAACACCTCGGCCAGGACCGTACGGAAGCCGGCCGTGTCGGAGCCGTCGTGGAGGAACGGTTCGTACCCCAGGCCGGTGAAGTACGCGCGCAGCTCGGCCTCGTCGAGCCCGGCCAGGACGGAGGGGCCGCCCATCCGAAGGCCGTTGGCCAGCACGACGGGCAGCACCGCGCCGTGCAGCCCCGAGCCGAGCAGCGCCCGCCGGGCCGTCCACGCCGCCGCGGCGGCGCCGGTCTCCAGCTCCCCGTCGCCGAGCAGTGCGACCACCAGGCGGTGCGGGGCGTCCAGGACCATGCCCTGCGCGACGGCGAGCGCCGGCCCGAGCTGGCCGCCGGTGTAGCGCACGCCGGGGATCAGCGGGGTGATCTCCCCGCCGTAGGCGCGGGTGTGCGGGAAGCCCGCGGCCAGCGTGCGCATGCTGGCCGCCGACCAGCCCGGTCCGTTGCCGGTCAGCGTGAGGGTCTTGGTCAGGTAGGCGTGGGCGAGTGCCGACGGGCCGGCGTGTCCGGCGCCGTGGACGACGAGGACCTCGCTGCCCGGGGGCCGCCATGCGGTGAGCGGCCCCAGGTGCGCGAGCATGAAGTTCACCGGCGGGCACACTCCCCAGTGTCCGCTCGGCGCCTTCTTCACGTCCTCCACCCGCAGCGGCCGGGTGGGCAGCACGTTGTCGGTCAGGTACAGCTGCGCGGCGCACAGGTAGTTCATCGCCCGCCACGCGGCCGTGACGGCCGCGTCCGGCACGCGCGCCGCGGCGTGCGCGGCGGCCTGGCTCCAGTCGGGGAAGTCCCCCGGGCCCGCGGTCGCGGCGGGCCCGGGAGCCATGACGGTCTCGCTCACCGTGCCGTTCCTTTCCGCGCGGCGACCGCGTCCACGGCGGCAGTGATCCGCCCGGCCCGGATCTCCTCGGTGCCGGCCTCGGTGACCAGGTGGAGGATCTGCGCCTGCTCGTGGGCGGGCACCGCCGCCCAGTCCAGCCCGGCCCGCTCCAGGGCGGCGGCCAGGTCCTCGGGCACGCTGCGCGGGGTGCGGTCCCGCACGCCCTGCACCGTCAGCGGCACACCGGTCACGCCGTCCGTGACGGCCGCGTACGGCACCGCGGCCTGCCCCCGCAGCGCGTAGGCCACGACGGTCTTGGAGCTGCCGGTGGGGAAGGTGACGCGCAGCTGGGCGCCGCGCTGGCCGACCGGTCCGCGGCAGGGCAGCAGCAGGAAGTCCCGGCCGCCGATCCGCTCCGGCCGCGCCACCACATGCGCGATGTCGGCAGCGGCCGGCAGCGGCAGCAGGACCATCGGGTCCGGGCCGGCCGGAACGGGTTCGGTGAGCTGGGGAGGGCGGGTGACGGCGATGATGCCGCCGGGGCCGCCCCCGGCACGCCGCGCAGCCTTGTGCGTGAACAGCGTCCGGTCCACCGTCGCGAGCAGGGTGTTGGTGAAGTCGTGCTTCCACCCCCTCTCCCGTTCGCTGGGCAGGTCCCCGGCGGTGACGAACATCAGGCCGAAGGAGACCGTCACCGGCAGCGCGGCGCCGAGCCGGTCCCGCAGGACCCCGAGGGCCTGGTGGAACTGGCCGGCGTCGTCCACGACCGCGGCGAGGATCACCTCGTCGCCGCCGAACGTCGCCGCGCAGCCGGAGTCGAAGGGCTGCTCGCGGAACCACGCGCGGGTCGTGGCCCCCACGGTCGCCATGACCTCGTTGCCGGCCAGGTGCCCGTAGGAGGTCGGGTCGGTGGAGTTCGTGCGCTCCACGTGGTCCTTCAGCCCGTCGACGTCCCCGATCGCCAGCGCCACCAGCCGCCCCGCCTCCAGGGCGGCGGCCAGGCAGCGCGGGATGTGGCTGTGGAAGTCCGGGAAAGCGACCAGACCGGTGACTGCGTCCTCCCGGCTGCCCTCGCACCACGTGCGCAGCGGCAGCCGACTGGGGTCGAACAGCGGCACGGATGCGATCAGCGGATCGGGAACAGGGGGCGTTGCCGGGCGGGACGTACGGGACGGCTCCATCAGCCGGCCACCTCCGATGTGATCGCCTCCGCCGCCGCCCGGGCGGGCAGCAGCAGGAGGAGGGTGTTGAGGGAGTGCAGGCGCAGCGTGGACGCGGCCGGCATCAGGGGGCCGGTCGTGTGGTGCCGGTCCACCCAGGCCGTGTGCCAACCGGCCGTCGCGGCCCCGCGTACGTCGGCGTTCACCGAGTCGCCGACGTGCAGCAGTTCCTGCGGCCGCAGCCCGCTGGCCCGCTCGACGGCCGCGAAGGCCTCCGGCTCCGGCTTGATCGCGCCGGTGCGCGCCGAGTAGAAGACGCTGTCCAGCAGCTCACGGAACACGGTGGGCTCCTGCTCGGGCACCGAGGAGCCGAGCGCGTTGGTCATCGCGTACAGGGCGAAGCCCCGCGCGCGCAGCGCGGCCAGGGTGTCCGGCACGTCCGGGTACAACTGCGGGTCCTCGGCCCGGCGCCGGGCCCGCTCCAGCACCTCGGTGAGCACGCCGGTGACCGCGGGCCGCCCGAAGTCGGCCGCGATCTCCTGGGCGAGGCCCTGCGGGGAGACCAGACGCCGCTTGGCGCCCCTGCCCATGAAGGCGCGGGCCTCCTCCAAGGAGATGCCGAGGACCTCGGCGACCTGGCCGGTCGTCGCCACCGGCTCCGGGCGCACCAGCGTGCCGCCCATGTCGAAGCAGACCGCCCGCACCCCGGACCACGTCCGGCCGCTCATGACCCGATCTCCCACGCCGGGAGCGGCGAGGAGGTGACCGGCAGCGGGGCGAGCCCGGCGCCGGGCCCGGACGGCAGCATCCCCGCCTCCACCTCGGCGGGTTCGGCGAACACCTGCTGCCGCAGCGGCTCCAGCGTCAGGTGCCACTCCACCGCCGGGACCTTGTCCCGGCAGCACGCGCCGGCCAGCGCGAGCGCTGCCCACAGCCGGTCGCCGTGCGGGAACGTCGCCATGCCCAGGTCCGCGGCGACCTCGGTGGTGTGCAGGGAGCGGGCCAGCCCGCCCGACCAGCCCGGGTCGGTCTGCCACACGTCCACCGACCCGCCGGTCAGCAGCCGCATCTGCTCGTGCTCGTCGACCGCGTGCTCCCCGGCCGCCATCGGCACCCCGGCCCCGGCCGCCCGCACCCGGCCCCAGGCGAAGCCGCCCGGTTCCAGCAGCTCCTCGGCGAACGCGACCTCCAGGTCGGCCAGCACGGGCAGCAGGGCGAGCGCCTCGTCCAGCCGGCACCGGCGCAACCCGTCGACCATGAACCGGCCCTCGCCCGCCGCCTCCCGCAGCGCCCCCAGCACCCGGGCAACGGTCCGCGGCCCCTGGCGCAGCAGCTCCTTGGTGAGCGGCCACTTCTGCCCCCAGAACCCCTGCTCGGTGATCCACGCCGCCGCCTTCACCGCCTCCGGACGTGCCGGGTCCAGGCCGAGCGCGGACGCGTACGCCGGCACCCGCTCCCGCACCGTGCCGCCCAGCAGCTCTGGCACTGACCGACCCGAGGCCCGCGACGCCAGATCCCAGCACGCCAGCTCGACCGCCGAGACGGCCTGCCGGGCGTGCGCCCCCTGCTGGTGCCGCCCGGTCCGCGGCCGGTAGCCGAGCTTGCGCGGCGCCGCCGCATCGTGCCCGACCAGCCCGTCGGCGAGGGCGTCCACGACGAGCCGCGCCACACCCTCCCCGACCGGCGCGTGCCAGCCCGAGACCCCGTCACCGACCACCTCGATCGCGAACCGCGTCCGGTGCTCCGCCCACGACGGCCCCGCCGGCGCGACCGCCACCGCGGCCACCGCGTCCGGTAACCCCTCCGGCAGACCGGCCGGCTGCCCGGCCACCGGCCAGATCCGCACCGCCCGCACCACAGTCACGGCCCCGCCGTCCCGCCCGGCCATCAGATCCGCGCCCCGGTCAGCTGCTCCCCGGCGAACGTGTACGCCCACGGCGAGCGGTAGTTCTGCCACCACTGCGGCCGCAGCCCCGTCTCCGCGAACAGCTCCTCGACCGCGCGGCGCATCGTCAGGTTCCACTCGATCGTGTCCGACCCCGGCGTGCGGTAGACGTCCATGTACGGGTTGTGCGCCTGGAACGTCTGGAACCGCGGGAACGTCGTCGTCACCGGCACCAGCCGCTTCAAGTTCTCCACGGCCTCCTCGATCGGGTCCAGGCCCACGATGTAGGTGAAGTCCGTGGTGATGCCCCGCTCCTTCGCCGCTCCGAGCGTGGCGACCATCTGGTCAACCGTCAGCGCGGCCTTGGACTGCTTGAGGATGTCCGCCCGGTTGGTGAAGCACTCCACCGTCAGGGTCAGGTGGAAGGGCCCGAGCTCGGCGGCCCGGTCCAGGCCCGCCTCGCTGGTGAGCACCGACGACAGGAAGTGCAGCGTCCCCTCGCAGCCGGTGCTGCGCATCGCGGCGCGCACGCCCTCCAGGTGCTCCAGGGCCAGGTGCTCGTACAGGAAGCAGCCGGTGCACACCGTCACGGTCTCGACCCCCGACAGGTCCGGCACGCCGGAGTTCGCCGCGAGGGCGGCGAAGTAGCCCGGCAGGTCGAGCTCGCGGATCGCCGGGTCCGAGGCCCCCTCCAGGGTGTTCGGGCAGAACGTGCACCCCACGCACTGGGAACGCTGGTTCGAGTTGAGGGTGAGCATCTTCGTGCCGTTGCGCCAGTACCCCAGCACGGCGTCGTCGTCCTCGATGCCGGCGACCGCGCCGACCCGCTCGCCGTGCAGCCGCAGCTCGTGCTCGTCGATCTCGAACGGCGAGTCCTCGCGGCCCAGCGAGAGGATCAGGTACGACGGGTCGGCCGGCCGCGAGTCCAGCGAGAGCTGGAACCGCATCCGCGGCTTGTCCAGCGGCGAACGCGCCCCGCAGCTGTTCAGCGCGATGAGCAGCACGTCCTCGGGGTTGATCTTCCACTCGCGGGCCACCTCTTCCAGGTGGCGGACGGATTCGAGCATCGGCTTCCCTCTCTCGCCTACGGAGCCGGGCACCGGAAAGCCGGCACCCGTCGGAGTCGTGCGTCGCGGCTTCGGGCGAAGACCTCCCCGCGAAGCCGGAGCCAGACCGTAGGCGGAGACACCCCCCTGTTTGCTCACAGCCGTGAACATGCAGATACCTGCAACCACCCGCCGCCAGCAGGTAACCAAAAACGGACGTTTTCGGCTCGGGTGGTGAAAGAGGTACGCGGCCGCTGTCACTGCGAACTACAGGAGGGCTACCGGCTGATGCCCATCCGGTGCGCCAGACCGGCAAGGTCGCGCTGAACATGGGAGGGAAGCCGCTTGCCGAGGAGGTAGCTGACGGAGTCTCCGATCAGTGCGTCGGCGTGGACCCGTTGGGGGGCGATCAGCTCCGCCCGGAGGAATCGCTCGGCGGCGGCCGACTCCTGCCCGCGGACGTGAACGAGCGCCCGTCCTAGATCGGAGTGGTAGGCCGCCTGCCGGCCGGGCGCGTTGATGATCTCGGGATGCACGCCGGTCCCCGCCGTGACCGCGTCGCCGTGGTGTCCGAGATCCGTGTTGAGGCTGACCCGGTGGATCTGGACGTTCGTGGGTCCGAAGTTGAGATGGAACGCGCGCGTCTCACCGATCCCGGCCGCTAGGCGCGTCGCCTCGGTCAGGTGGGAGCGGACGTCGGCCGTGCGGTCACCAGCGGGTCGGTTCGGGTCCTTGGTGATGGTCGTGGCCGAGATCAGGTGGAGCTCGCCGAGCAGCGCCTCGGCATTGGGGAGATCGAGGTGGCGTTCCAGCAGGTTCACCGTGGCTGTCGCCTTGGACAGCGCCTGCTGGGGGCTCCCGGCTGCCATGAGGATGTGCGTCGCGAAGAAGCCGCTCAGAGCGGTGTAGACTGGGTCCTCGAGCTCGGCAATGGCTTCGCTGGCCCGGGTGACCGCGATGAAGGCCAGATCCGTGTAACCGAGCGACTTGAGCATCAGGGTGCACGCCGGGTGGTAGGCGTCCGCCAGCAGCCGCAGCACCCTCAGCCGCGTACGGCCCTCGCTTGCCGCGGCCGCCGCCTGGAGGTCCGCCAACAGTTCCGGAAGCCGCACCGCCAGTGCGCCGTACTCCGCCGAGTGGTACAGACGGTTCGCCCGCCGCACCCGCGCCGCCAGCCGCGTGACGGGCTCCGCCGGTGGGCGACGGTCCGGCGGGCTCCCCAGAGTCATGCCCATCAACGTCAGCCGCAGTGCCGGGATCGCGGCATCGGCCTCCGTGGCGTGCGGGTCCGTAGGAAGGAAGGGCTGCCCGAGTAGCTCCGCCGGCGCGACCTTCAGCGCGTCGGCGAGCGCGCTGATGTAGGAGGAGTCCTTCAGGAGGCGCTTCCCTCCCTCGATCATCGACAGGTAGCTGTTCGAGACACCCGCGAGGCCGGCCAGCTCACGGAGAGTCAAGCCCCTCTTGCCGCGGAGCGTCCGCACTCTCTTGCCGATCTGCTTGGCCAGCTCCTGCTGCCGTTCGTCCATGATCGCCTGCCCAACTCCCCTGGGATCATGCGTAGGTTAGGCCAGGTGTGGCCGCCGCAACCCGGCATTCCCCGAACAGGCCAAGATCACTTCATGCCGAGCCGCGCCGCGATCCCGCCCAGCACCTCGGCATGTTCCTGGGCGCGGGCGGGGAGCACGCTCACAAGCTCGCGAGCCAGCGGGTCCAGCCGGGTGTGCAACGGCGCGAGGGATTCCGCTGCCGCCAGATCCTCGACCGCCGCCCCGTACTGGCCGAGCCTGGCTCGGGCGGACGCGGTGAGCACAAGAAGGGTGGAGCGGTCGCCGGCCGGAAGGCAGGTCGCCCCCTCCGCCCGGGTGAGCACGTCGTCGTAGGCAGCGCCCTCCGCTGCCGCAAAGGCCCAGGCGGACGCGACCTGGGCTCGCTGCCGCGCGCTGATGGCCTTCTCCTGAGCAGATGCGAGCAGGCGCTCACTCTCCGCCTCCTGCCCGAGCGCCGCGTGCGCGACGGCCAGCGGCAGTAGAACCTCGTCTGGGACATCGGCCTCCCCCCGCACAGTCCGGGCGACCGCGAGTTCGGCCTGGCCCATGTCGAGCAGCAGCCACACCTCTTCCCCGAGCACCGCAGGGCGGGCCTCCGGCGGGGGGCACGCGTAGGACAGCAGGCTCCAGGCGAGATCTCGGTACCCGAGGCGGCGCAGGAGCCGACTCACGGCCACGTGCGCGACCGCGCGAAGTGCGGCGACCCCGCGGTCGGTGTTTCCAGGACGCGGCGGGCCGATCACTTCCAGCAGCCCCGGAACCATCTGGGCGGCGGAAGCGAGCTCACCGTCGTCGGCCGCCGCCCTCACTCCGTCGACGAGCTCGGCCAGTCGAATCTCGTCAGCCTCTCCCCCGACGCCGTCCGCGGAGAGCATGCGCGCCAGATGCCGACGTGCGAACCACCCGACCGAGTGCACGGTGGAGTGGCCGGGCCCGCACGGCATGTAGGGCTGGCCCGTCAGCTCGGCCGGATCCAGCCGGAGACCGGCGGCAAGCGAGCTCAGCACGCGGCCTTGGTCGACCCACTCCTCCCCCGCCTCCAGGTCCTCAATCAGTTGCCCCGGGACGCCAGCGCGCGTCGCCAAACCGGCAACGCCGAGGCCTCGGCGTATTCGCCAGTCGGTGAGGCGACGGCCAACAGGGGTGGGGCCGCCGCTGTCCATCTCCTGCGTCACCAGGGTGCTCGCATGGCCAATCGCGGGCTCCGTGCTCATCCTCGGGCGGCTAACGCCGATCGCGGGTCGGGCCCCTCTACGGGACCACATGGGCTTTGCCGCGACACAGTAGCCACACGGAACCAGCCAAAGCGAATATGCCAGGTCCGATACGTGTACGAACCCAACGAGCCCCAGGAGCAGAGGACTTCGGCAGCTGCCCGACCGACACCGAGCGGGCAGCCAAAACGGCCGTTTTTGTTACCCGGCGAGGTAGTGGCACGACGAAGAGCTCGCACCCTCTCAGGTGCGAGCTCTTCGTCGAGGTTCTTTGGGCTGCCGCCCCCTCCTGGGGGTTTGGCGTACGGTCAGCCGAAAGAACCTGCTCGACTGAGCGAGCAGACAGGGGAGCCCGGGAGACTTCCCTTCCACCCTGGACAACGAACAGCCGGTCAAGGGGTTACGGGGCACCCACTCGTGACCCAGCCGGGCCGTCCTGCGCCTGGGTGCTCTCGGTCGGTCTTACGGGACAAAGTGAGGGCCAGCCACACCCTAGGCCGCCAGATCGAGGCGGACGATCTCGATCTTCTTCACGGACCGCCGCAACTGCTCGACCGTCTTCGGGAGCGGCGTCCAGGCCGACTCCTTCTCGGGCATGTCCCGGTTGAGCTGCGAGATCGCGCGGCTGTAGGCCCGCTCCAGGCCGCGGATCTGCAGCGGCATGCCGGACGGGCGCCGGCGCATCCCACGCCCTTGACCGGAGTGGTTGTTCCGGAGCGACACCCAGAGAGCGTCCTTGGTGCCCTCGACGAACTCGATCCTCTCGGCGCGGATGTCGAGCCATGCCCTCAGCGCCGCCCGGGTGAACTGGCTGAGGCGGATCGTCTCGACGATCGGCAGAGCCGCCTCCCCCACGCCCTGGGGGCGCCGGATCAACGAGATGGTCGACAGGTCCGGAGCGAGGGCATGGGTCGTCATCTCGACGAGCTCGCCGGAGCGAGCCCGGGTGTCGAGGATGACTCCGTACATCGCGAGGGTCCGCACGCGCCCCGCCTCGGACATGGGGGTATGGGCGGGCCGGGACAGCTCCCGGGTCAAGGCGCGGCGCTGCCGGTCGGCGACGGTTGCCTTCGGCGGGTCCTTCGGCGCGAGGGGGAACCGGACGGGGCGCCCGAGGAACTTCGCGACGGCGTTCCAGGCGGTCGCCCGGGTGCGCATGCTGCTGTTGCTGGCCGGCACCTGTACCTCGTGGTCGGGATGCCGGTGGCGTTCTCGTGTGAGTCCCGCGCCGGCCAGGTCCGAGTACACCCCCCAGGTGGACAGCGTCAACAGATCGTCGAAGGACGTCCTGGCCTTCTCTGGGAACTCGTCGAGCTCGGCCGCGGCCTGGACGTCCTTCACCACCCAGCGGAGGTTGGCGGCGCGCTTCTTCTCCGCCTGCTCCTGGCGGATCAAGGTCTCGACCAGCATGGACATCCGCGCGACGGCGGGGTGAAGCGTCTGCTCAGACATGCGGTCCAGCACCTCCGATGAGCCCGTCACCTGACCCGTGACGATGGATAGAAGGCCGTAGAGTCCAGGGTACGCAGCCCCGGACGGCTGTGCAGCGGTTGGCCCCGGGCCGAGATCACGAGAAAATTCGCCGACACACGCGGCTGAATTGATGCACATCACTAGTCGAGACGCATAGGATGATCGCCATGACCACACCTGGGACACCCATAACGCGCCGCCGGCGCGGCCGTCCCGTGGAGTACGTCGCGGGATCCGGCCTCCCCTGGCGAACGACGTTGTCCTTCGACCCGGACAACGCCGAGTTCATCGTGGGCCTGATCAAGCAGGTCCACCCGGACCTCTCCGCCGCGACCGTCATCAACGTCGTGATCGACCTGCTGCTGAAGACCAAGGCACCCGAAGGCGAGCCGCTGACCCCGGCCAGCCTGGAGGCCGCCCTGCGGAAGATCACGAAGGACTGGCCTGCGGCAGAGCACGCTGCCACTCAGGAGGAGCTGCCGATGACCGGGTGATCTGACCGCGGTGGAAGGCGTCCAGACACACGAAAACGCCCCTGTCCTAGACCAACAGAGGCTTCCCGTGATGAACGCCAGCTCCCCCGCTACCTCCCCTAAAAAGTTCTGCTCCGGGATCTCAGCTGCTTCCTACGGCGACCACTGAGACCCGCTCCATATCGACCTGTAGCGAGACCAACCTGTCGGGGACCAACCGCCGGGCCGGGCTCACTGCTGTCCTTCTCTGACCCGAGAGGACGTTGTCATAGTAGCAACGACCCCCCGGGACGGCACCCCCTTGCCTTTCCCCGGCGTGTCCGGTGAAAGCCTCAACGGCCCCGTCCCAGAAGACGAATGCCCCAATAGGGCTACCCTCATCCGCTTTCTGTCCTCCCTTTCACCGCGGCGCGACATGCGCGCCCTGGCCCGGGACGAGAAGACGGGTAGCTGGTCCACGTACTACGAGGAAGAGATCACCGTCGACCAGGCCGCAGCCGTGGCCGGCCGGCCCGTGGTCGTCTACCTCACCCCCAAGAAGGGGCGTCACACCGATCCCCCCTTCACCCGGATCGGCTGCGACTTCGACGCCAAGCACCACAGCATCGCCCTCGCAGCAAACGACGCCTACCTGCTGGGGGCCTACCTCGACGCAGCCGGCATCCCCTACGTACGAGCGATCTCCGGCCCCAGCGGAGGCCGGCACGTCTGGTTCGCCGTCCCGGCCGGAGTCCCTGGCGAACTCGTCCGTCGCTTCGCGCACGCGGCCAACCTGATCTTCCCCACCTTCGACCCGCTCCCCCTGAGCAACCTGTCCGGCTACGGCGCACTCCGGCCGCCAGGCTCTCCGCACCGGGACGGCGGACACTCCGTCCTCGACGGCGTCACCGTCGACGAAGCCATCGACCGCCTCAAGGCCGGCGCCACCCCCGCGCAGTTCGAGATGCTCACGCAGTGGCTCGAGGAGGAACTCCCTTTCCTCCCCCAGGCCGAGAACGAGCACACCCCGGCCGGGGATAGAAGGCCCTATGCGGAAAACGATCATGAAAGCCGGAAACCCGCACCCAGCGGCGGGGGGCTCCCCCCGAGCGTGGTGGACGTGCACGGTGCGGACCGCGTCCGTCCTCTTGAGACCGACGAGAACGGCCACCTGAAGCTCCCCGGCCAGCGGCGCGCCCTGGACGAACGAGCCCGTGCAGCCCTGCACACTCCCCTGGAGCCGCACCAGCAGCACTCCGACCGGATGTTCTCCTGCGTACGAGGCCTCGTACGCGCGCGCTTCTCCCACGACGAGGGCTGGAAGACCGCATGGTCGGGCATGTACCCGGGCCTCGCCTACATCACCACCGAGCGGGTCGCCGGCAGCACGAAGCGCCGTCAGCGGTCCGAGGCCGACGCCCAGAAGATCTTCATCCGTCAGTGGATGCTCGCCGCCGAAGTCGAAGCCCGTCGCCCTGAAGGGCACGCGGAGACCGCGGACCCCGCTCCGGAGGTCACCATGGCCGTCGGCGTCTTCCTGGAGTTCCTCTCCGACCTGGGGCCCGCCTACTGGAGCCAGAAGGGCCGCCAGTCCCATCTCGCCGTCGCCTTCTTCGCCGGCCTCCAGATGCTCGCGGCAGCCCGCCTGGACGTCTCCCTGGGCTCCCGCCGCTGCTCGGACGCCACAGGCTTCAGCCACGAGACGTGCAACGTCGCCCTGACCCGCGCGGTGGACGCCGGCCACCTGGAAGAACTGGATCGGGACCCGAAGTACGGGAACCGGCGGGTCACCCTCCCGCAGAGCCTGCTCGGAGAGCTCCTCCACCGGCCTGCTGTCACTTCAGAAGCACCAGACACAGGTCTGACACAAGCCCGGAACGGGCGCCGGGGGGTGCTGGGGGGACCCTCAGGAGGGATCGAGGGATCCAGGTCCGCGCTTCGTGATCATGTTGAGTGGCTCCTCGAGCTGCTGGCCAGCGACCTGTTCGCCCACGGCGGGAGGCTCGGACACCACGGCGCCCACACCTGGATGATCATGGAGACGGCACAGGGCCTTCTATCCCTGGACCGTCTTATCCAGGAGACTGGATTCGGGAAGCGTACCGTCATTCGCCACATGCGTGAATTCAGCCGCGCCGGGCTCGTCACCGGAGACCCCAGCGTGGGGTGGACCAGGACGGGGAGGACGCTTGACGAGGCCGCGCAGCGGTGCTCCACAGCCGGGATCAGGGAAGCCCGGGCGGCACGCCACGTGATCGACCGCATCGTCTGGCGCTGGTTCCAGGACGACGTGGAGTGGATGCGGCTGTCCAAGGAAGAGAAGAAGAAGGCCCGCAGGGCGCCGGCCGAGCAGACCTGCATCAAGGTCGACGGAGACAGCAGTGGCGGCCGCCGCTTCCCACGACGGACCTGCGGGTCCCCAGACCACTCCGAGGCCGCGCGCCTCCTCGTCGAGGAGCTGATCGGGGCCTAGTCAGGAACGTCTCCCACAGGACAGCCCGGCCCGGTACCTTCAAGGGCATGGCCGACACACAGCAGACCCCGGTCCAGATCGTCGGGGAGACCGCAGCCCTCGTGCGTGAGCGGGCTGACCAGAGGCACATGTCCGTCGACGACTACGTGGGCGAGCTCGTGCGTGAGGACAGCACCGTCGACCGTGAGGACAGCACCGTCGACGCCCGCGAGCGGTTCATGACGGGCGCCCGAGAGGTCCTCATGGACTTCGGAGACGTCATCGATGAGGCGGTCGGAGAAGCCGCGGCGTGAAGCAGCTGAGCATCGACCTGTCCTGGATCCTCGACGTGGCTCGGGAGGCCGGCCACGAGGACCCTGCGATCCTCGACTACGGGGTCGCCATCGCCGCCGTCGAGCGGCATCGAGCGATCTGGGCCGAGATCACCGTCTACGACGGCCCCTTCGTCCGGGCGGCCGCGCTCGCCCACACCCTCGGCCGGCTCCGCTGGCTCGAACGCTCCAACGTCCGCGTCGCCATCGCCGTCGCCTACGGCTACCTCCTCGGCTGCGACCTCCTGGTCAAACTTGACCAGCCCAAGGTCAGCGCCCTGGCCATCGAACTCCGGAACGAAGAGTGCACGGCAGAGAGAATCGCCGCGCTCCTGCGAACCTGGACAACATGATCGAAAAGTAATGCTGCTGGCGGTCTGTCCTGGCGTACGGTAGCCCGCAGCGGTCGGGTCCCAGGCGTACCCCTCTCGCCATGGATCCGACCGCTACGCGCTCAGCCTCAATGTGCTGGAACCTGAAGTGCACTCAAGCAACGTGAAATTCAGGCCCGTTCGGTACGGCCCGCAGGGAACAATCAGGAGCATGCCCCGCTTGTTCTTCCGCTCCCCTGTCGCCGACCGCGAGTACGTCCAGAGAGTCCGCCGGCACCCGCCCAGCTCCCTCCTGCCGCTGATCGCGCGAACGAGCGCGCATTGGCCGACGAAGGAACGGTGGACCACCGACCGCACCGGGCTGTACAGGCCTTGGGGCCTTGCGGACGCGGCCTGGGTGTCGCTGGCCCACGGTAACGAGCACCGGCAGAAGGCAGCCACCGAGAACGACCTGCGCGAGATCCTCGCCCAGTACGTGGCCTTGGACGACCCGCTGCGGCACCTGCCCGTCGGCGAGCGCCTGGAAGGGTTCCTGCTCCGGGTCGCGGGCCAGCAGTTCACCTGGCAGGAAGACGACTTCTCCGAACTCGCGCGCAGCCTCGCCGTGCTTGTTCAGACCAGGCCGTCCAGACCGCTGGAGGTGCTCACCGCCGGATGGGAGCAGGACCTGCTCGGCTGCCCACTGGCTGACTACGTGGGGCTGGGGCTGTTGCTGTACACCGTGGCGACCGCCCGGCAGGGCCGGTTCGACCTTGCCTGGCTGCCTGAGAACGAGCTTTCCGTCTTCGAGGCCATGACCAGCCGGGCGGCGATCAAGACCGTGGTGGAACGGCACTTCGCTACCAGCGCCACAGAGGAGCGTGCCCGCGTCGAGGCCGGCCTGCTGACTTCCGATCCCCTGCTGCGGCGCTACACCCCCAACCCGCTGCGAGCCCGCCCGCTAGTCCGCGGCTACGGATGTGACTACCTCATCCCGGTCACGCCCGCTGTACTGGGCAAGGTCAGCCCCATGGGCCTGTTCTACACCGGCCGCGACCACTACACGGACGACAAGACGTTCTTGGCGTTCACGAGGGATCTTGCCGAGCTGTTCGAGCAGTACGTCGGCCGGCACCTCCGCCTTCTGCCCGGCGCCGAGGTCTTTCCGGAGATCGTCTACGGGAAGAACGGAGAGAAGAGCGTCGACTGGATCGTGGTCCTGCCCGGCCTCGTGCTGCTGGTCGAAGTCAAGTCGGTCCGGCCCACCGCCAAGCTGCGGCTCGGCCCTCAGCAGGAGTTCGCTGACGAGCTGGACAAGAAGCTGGGTAAGGCCATAGGGAAGCAGATCACTACCACCGCGAAGCTGATCCGTGACCGGCACGCGAAGTTCACCCATATCCCCACCGACCGCCCGATGTTCGGCATCGTGGTCACCATGGAGCCGTACCACCTCGTCAATACCCCCGACTTCCGGGACACCCTGCCGACCACGGACGTGCCCACGCTGGTCGCCCCGGCGAGCGAGCTCGAGGACGCCGTCATCGCGACCGACCCCGGTCTGGAACAGGCGCTGCTTGCCCAGATCGAGCAGCCCACGCCCGCAGGATGGTCGCTACGAGCCCTCGCCGACGGGCGGCCCGCCATCAACCCGATCTTGGACGAGGCCTGGGCGGCCTACCCCTGGACAAAGCCGCGCAACTTCGAGACCGACGCTGTGGCGGCACCGTGACCGGCACTCTCCCACCCGTCGCCGGCGCGATCTACGAATCGCTCCGGCCGTGTGCCCTGGAGCGCCGGCCGACCCGTCTGATGATCACCGCCCCTGGCCCGAGTGAATCCGTTGTCGTCGACGCCTACACCGGCCGTCGGCCACGCACCATCCCCTCCGCCCGGCTCCACGAGGCTACGTACGACCCGGCCCGCCGCCGTTACGCCCGGTCCGGGTACGTCCGTGCCGAGGCGTCGCGCCACCTGGCCGACGTCGTGCGAGCCGCGCTGACCGCCCGAAGGATCCCCCGACGACCTGGTGAACGGGGCGAGCTTCTCGAGCGACCCCGTCCTGGGCGGCACGCTTACCCTCGTCTGCCAGCCGGACCATCCTGCAGTCCGGGCCTCCACGGCGGCGCTGGCCGCCATCGGAAGATCGGCGGTCGTGATCCCCGACCGCGATCCGCGTACCGTGCTGCGCGTGCGCTACGGGCCCGGCAGCGCCCTCTGCCCAGTACGGTGGATGACGCGGGACGACTGGACGATGCACTACTGCGGGAAGCCCCTGGGACACGCTGACGGCGAACACGAGGAGCCCCGCACCTACGAGCTGCTGCTGGACGGCGACGACGACGGGTTGGACTGGCCCGGCCACCGTCCTCCGGCGCCCCCGGCTCCAGGGCCCGCCCGCGCGCTTGCCCGGAGCCAGGCAGGCCTCGCGGTCACGGACGACTGCGTGCTCGACCCCACGGAAGCCGGGCGCGTCCCCGGCTTCCGCCAGCACTTCACCGTCCAGCTGCGGACGACGGCTCTTCGCCGTACCCAGCGACCCGACCTGATGACGTACGGCCCCCTGGACCAGGAGGAGGTGAAGGCTCCCGTCGCAGCGGTCACCGACGGCGCGGGTAGGCCGTGGCGCCGCCGGGCCAGCGGCGCCTGGATCCAGGCCGGGAGCGGCAGAGAACCCGACACCGTTCTGCCTTGGCACCTTCTCGCCTTCCGCCACGCCCCACTTACGAACTGGCCCGCCGACCGAGCCGGCGGCAAGGGGTGAACGGCGCGCACGCGGCGGAAGCACTCCTCCACGTGGGCGTGGGACTGCTGCCAGGCACCGCTCCGGAGACCGTCGCCCAGAGGCTCGCCGACGCCGTGGTCCACCTGCCCGTGCCAGCCGCCGCTGTGATCGGCACGCACCCGATGCCCGCGGACATCGCTGCCCAAGCCCAAGCCCTCGGCGAGCAGCAAGGTCTGGCCGCAGCCGCCGAGGAGCACGGCACGCTGTTCGCCCGGATCTGGTTCCAGCCGTCCGAGGTCCTGCCCGCGGAAGCCGAGACGGTGGCCATCGCCCTCGTACAGGTCTGGGAAGAGCACGTCCAAGGCCTCGCCACCGGCCTGATCTCGCTTTCGTGCCTGCCCGCCTTCAGTCAGGAGACCTGGTTCCGTGGGGCCGCGGGCTGCACCAGCCTGGCCCGCACCTCCGCAGGGCCTGACGGGCTCATCCCCGCTCAGGCCTGACAGGCAACCGAACGCTTGTCGGTGCCATCAGCGAGGATGGCGGGAAGAGGATCATCCACTTGGGGAGGAATCGCATGCCCGACATCTGGGTCCTGGGCACGACGCAGCACGAGCGCCGGAGCGGACAGCTCGTCCGTGCCGACGCCATCACCCACCTGAGCGCCACCGTGGACAAGGTCACTGCGTCCCGGATCGGCTCCGACGACGCGGTGACGCTGGTCCACAAGGACGCCTTCGGACTCGGGGTGCCGGAGCCACTGCCATCGCTGCCCGAGGACTTCCACCTTGCTCTCCTGGTCAAGCTCGGAGAAGCCCGCACCCAGGCTCGTGACGGCAAGGAGGACCTGGTCCTCGTCCCTGGCGTCGACGACAACAAGGAATGGGACTGGACGATCGTGCCGGCCTCGGAGCTCTGGACAGGCTGATCTCCGCATCGCGGGCAGCCGCTGCCTCACCGTCCGCACCACCTCGGCTTTCAGGCCCCGGGACGAGGTGGTGGTGCACCGTCCTCGCCGGCTTCGCGTGCGAGGGCAGCCAGGTGACGCAGATTGGCGGCAGAGGTCTCCCTGATGATCGACGCAGAGGAACACCCGAAAACTATGCCCTCGGCCCGCAGTTCGCCGAGCACGACGATCGCCTCGATCTTGTCGAGGGCCCGGGCGCAGGCGACATCGTCGAGAGCGTTCGCCGCCGCGATTCCTGCCAGGTGGTCGGTTAGTTCCTGCTGCTGAAGCTCGCTGAGGCTGATGGTGTTGCCCGCGCGGAGGGTGGAGAACCACGCCGGTTCCGGAGCGCTGCGCTCGGCGAGGTCGAATCCGGCTTGGAGCAGCGCCGTACTGAGACGAGCGACCCGGGCCGGCACCTCAGGATCTGCCGTCGGCGCGGGGGGCGGGGTAGGGGGAAGGGGAGGCGCCGGTGTGGTGGGGCGACGGCGGCGGAGCTTGGCGAACACCCCTCGATGATGCCGAGCGGTTTCCACCGGATGCCAACCGTGACCCCGTTACACGCTGTGACAAGTCCCACGTCAGTGGTTCGGAACGCGCGCCCTAGGCTCCTCTCCCAGCCGGACGTCACGCTCGTCGGGACGCGGCGAGGAGCTCGTTCGCACCTTGGCCGATGAGGTCCTCGGCCACACCGCGGCCCACTGCCTCCGGGGTGTACCCCGTCAGCTCGGACGACAGCGCCACGGAGCCGTCGGGGGCGTAGACGCGGCCCGCCAGGCGCACCGCCCCGGACTCGTCGGCGAGCGCGTGCCCGGCGATCGGTGCGTGGCAGTGCCCGGCGAGGGCACGCAGCAGCGCTCGCTCTGCGACCGCCGCCCGGGTGGCTCGCGGGTCCACCAGCGGCGCGAGAACCGCGCATGTGGGCCGTGTTCTCGTATAGCTACGGCCACCAGACAAGTAGCGCTGAGTAACTACACGGGGCTGCGGTCGCCCTGACGGAGGGCGGCGAAGTCGGCGTGTGCCGCGGTGACGGCCTCAGGGTATGACTGCCGCTTCTCATGCTCGGCCAGGGCCCGGTAGATGCTCGACAGGCTCGGGTTGTGGCCCTTGCGCTTGCCGGTGGGGATGATCAGGTCGGGCTGGATCTGCTCGACGCTCTCGCCGCCGGTGCGGCGGCGCAGGACGGTGTGGAGCATGTCGTCGGTGATGACCGGGGGCCGGCCGCCGTGCTTGCCCTTGCGGGCCGCGGTGTCGAGCCCTTCCAGGGTCGACTCGCGGATGTTCTCCCGTTCGGTTTCGGCCATCGCGGCGAAGAACGCGAACAGCAGACGGCCGTGCCCGGTGGGGTCGTAGATCCCGGCCAGCGGCCCGGCGAGCATCTCCAGGACCAGGCCGTGGGCGGCGAGGTGGTCGGCGAGCGCGGTCAGCTCGGCGGCGTCCCGGCCGAGGCGCTTCATCTCGTACACGGTGAAGATGACCCGGCAGTGCGGGGCGTGGGCCTTGATCTCGCGGGCGGCGGCGAGCGCGGCCTCGAACTTCGGGCGGACCCGCACGCGGGTGCTGATCTTCTCGGCGAAGATCTTGTCCCGGGGGATGCTCTTGGCGGCGAGCGCGTCCAGCTGGCTCTGGAGTTCCTGGGTCAGGGTCGAACAGCGGGCGTATCCGATGCGGATGTCCGCGCTCGGGGTGTCTGTGTCCACCGGAGCCGGCGCGGGGGTGCCGGGCCGCCATGGCTGCCCCGGACCCCGGTCGGCCGGGGTCGGCACCCGCAGGAGCTTCGCAAGCCGGGGCACCTTCGTGAAGCGGCCGGTGTGATAAGTCCCGGCGACCGCGCCGGCGCGCGAGCGGCAGGGTGAGCCTGGCGCTGCATGACAGCGTGGGCAGGGGTGGCGCTCGACGTCGTCCGCTTCGGACGCGAGTGCGGTTTGAGGGTCCGTCATGACCCCGAATGCTGTCACAAACAATTCCCAGAACGTACCTGGTTCCACTTTTGAGTGAGAACGAGTTGTGACAGTGAATCCGGGATTCGGAGCGTTCCCGTCGACTGTTTTCGATCTTGCTCCGGGAAAGGTTCGTTTCTGAGAACCGCATCCTCCTCGAACGGATGGCATCGACGCGTTCGCGTCCGGGGTCGACGGCCCCCGCCGTACGGTGGCCACCACTTCGAAGAAGGGAGACACGTGGTGTCCGAGGAGAGTCAGAGGTCGCCCGTGGGCGGTATCGACTACACCAGGTTCATGGGCGACAAGACCGTGCCCGGCACGGTCCCGCTCGCTGACGTTCCCAAGCCGCAGCGGGTCGACTTCGGGATCGACACCCTCGGACAGTGGCGTATCGAGGTACGCACCGAGGACGGCACCCTGCTCGACTGGGCTGACGACGGTCTCGGTGAGGAGCCCGCCGACCTTTCCGCGTATCCCGTGGACAGCCCGGTCGGCGCCGTCGACCTCCAGGCCGAGCTGAAGCGGCGCTTTCCCGACTCGGCGATCGTGTGGCGGCCCGGGGTGATGAACAGCCTCGACGAACACCGCGCCGCTGCCCACCGGGCGCTGGCCACCGCCGCGGCGGACCGCGCGAAGGCCAACGAGGCCGCCGACGACGCCGAAGTGTCCCTGCGCAAGGCCCTGCACCTCGCCCGGCTGGCCGGGATCGGCCCCACCGAGATCGCCGAGCGCACCGGATACGCCCGCAGCACCATCACCAAGGCCCTGCGCAACATGCCCCGTCTGCCCGCTGTGGCTGCGGCCGATGGCCGGGTGCCCGCCCAGCCGGACGGCGCAGGCGGGTGATCCCCAGCCTGCCCCCGCTATGCGGTGCGCAGCGCGTGTTCGGTGGCCTCGGTCGGTCATCTGTGCGGGGACGGGGACGAGTGAAGGGGCTGGAAGCCGTCCTCAGGAGGGGACCGGTGGGAAGCGGGCGTGCCTCGCCCACCGGGCCCGGCGCTCCGCGTAGGGGCAGTTGTCGGGAGTCGGCTGGGGGGTGGTGCATCGGCGGCCTGCTCCCTGGGGGGCGGGCAGGCCGTCGTGCCGCAGACTGGACCAGCTGCCCGGCTTAGCAGCTGAAGTTGATCCGCTTGAACGTGGCGTAGTGGTCGGCCGTGTAGTAGTCCTCCTGACTCTGCCGGCCGGTGACGATACGGCGCGCGCCGCGGGTCGAGGAGCCTGGGGTTTTGACCGTGTACTCGTGGTAGTAGCCCCTGTTCTGGCTGGGCAGCACGCGCTCGCGGTTCTGGAAGACGGTGCCGTCCTGCCGGTACGGGAAGGGGCCGCCGGCGTCGATGAGTTTCAGGGTGTCGTGCGCCTGGGAGGGCAGCGCGGAGTGGCAGATGCTTCCAACGGCCTTGATGGAGACGGAGGCCGTGGATGTGGGGGCCGCGGTGGCGGTGGGCCCGACGAGGAGGGCGGCCGCGACGGCGGCGGCACCACCGAGGGCCAGAAGGCGTGGGGGAATCTTCATGGAGCACATAATGACGCGCGTAGACCCGGACACGTCAACACCAACGTCGTTGATTCTTTGACCAGTTGACTCCACGGGCGGCATGCGTATCGGGTCGCCGCCCTCCACCCGCTCTGTCGACATCGGCCCCTCTCAGTGCCTCTCTGGCTTTGGAGGGCGGGGCTCCCTGGCAGAGCCCCGCACCACGCACCAGACGAGGTCGAAAGACCCACTCGCGGGCACTTTTGGGAAGGGTCGGGAAGTGTGCCCACCGGCGGGCGCCCATCCCCATTAGCGCCTCACGGGACGTCACCCGGGGCTTCGTGAAGGCCGTCCCTGTTCTTCGAACCACGTGTGAACGTGGGGTTGAAAAGACTCGTTGAAGGGGCTGTCTCGTACTTCCGGACGAGGCTGCGTTGCGGCGCGGCGGGCCGAAGGACCTGCTGAGTAGGGTCCTGTGCCGAAGGGGTGAGGTGCGAAGCCTGGGCGAGGCTTGGCGGGTGCCGTTCCGCGCTGTGGGCGGCACGTCGTTGTTTCCACCCTCCGAGAGGTTTTCTGCTTCATGTATCTCAAGCCGACCCGCACTCTGCGTCGCCGTGCTGCCGCCGCTCTCCTTGCCGCGAGCGCCGTCGGAGGTGTCTCGCTCGCCGTGGCAGCCCCGGCGTCCGCAGCCTACGGCGGCGACTACGCCAAGAGCTGGGTGGACCGCTACGCCAACCCTGACTACGCCAAGAACTGGACCGACGCCTACAACAAGAACCACGGCAAGCCCTGGGGCGGTGGCGTCCCCGACGTACCGGTCGCCAAGGCCGACGTCGCCGTGACCGCGTCCGGCCCCGCGAACATCGATCACAACGAAGAGCAGCTGTGGGAGGTGAAGGTCACCAACTTGGGCAAGGCCACTGCCCAGCAGGTGCGCGCGGAGGTCACGCTGCCGAACGGCATCGGTTACCGCGCGCACCGCATCTCCCAGGGCGATGCCACTGCCGAGCGGGCCGCTGACGGCCGCATCCAGGTCGCCGTCGGTGCCCTCGAGCCCGGCGAGAGTGTGATCCTCCAGATCGCCGGTCGCGGACCTTCCTACGGCGGCGGCAACGTCCAGCTCACTGCCAAGGTCACGACCACCTCTGCCGAGTCGAACACCGGCAACAACACCGCGACGGTAGCCACCCGCATCGCCTGATCCGGGTCTGACCCGAACCCTGCCGGTCGGGCGCGGTATCGGACAGGTACCGATGCCTCCGCCGACTGGCGGGAACGGACCCCCCGACCGGCTGGAACCGGGCTCGCAACCTCGTGGGACCTGGTGGGGGACCTTAGGGTCGAGCAGGACAGGGGATCGATGGACGACGGGGTGCGACGCACGTGATTCGGGTAGTGGTGGTGGATGACGAGGCGCTGGTCCGATCCGGTTTCGGCCTCATCCTGGGAGCGGCGGACGACATCGAGGTCGTCGCCACGGCGTCGGGCGGGGACGCCCTCGACACCGTGCGGGAACACCGTCCGGATGTCGTCCTCCTCGATATCCGGATGCCGGACGTGGACGGCCTCACGGTTCTGGCTCAGCTGCGCGCCCTGCCCGCTCCCCCTGTTGTGGCGATGCTTACCACCTTCGACACGGACGAGTACGTTCTGACGGCCCTCCACTCGGGCGCGGCCGGTTTCCTCCTCAAGGACACCGAACCGGATCACCTGCCCCAGTTGGTCAGGACATTGGCCGACGGTGGAGTGGTGATGTCCTCCAAGGCCTCCCGGAGCCTGCTGCGCACGCATCCTGCTGCTGGGGGGCCTGCGGCCGTGGACGAGGAGGCGGCCCGCGTGGAGCGGCTGAGTGACCGGGAGCGGGACGTGCTCGTGCTGCTGGCGGAAGGTTTGTCCAACGCCGATATCGGAACCCGGCTGCATCTGGGCACCGGCACGGTCAAGGACCATGTCAGCGCCATCCTCACCAAACTGCGGGTGGCCGGCCGGGTCCAGGCGGCGCTGCTCGCCCAGCGAGCCGGGCTGCTGGATGCCGGCCGGGAAGGCCGATGAGCGCCATGCCTGAGGGGAAGCGGCTGTGGAACCGAGTACCGCCACCTGCGCGGGATGCCGCTCTGGTCGCCCTCGCCGCGCTGGACGCATGGCTCAGCCTCGGGGACGGTACCCCGCTCGGCATCGCACTCGCCACGATCGCGTGTGGCGCACTGGCCCTGCGTCGGCGGTTCCCGCTGGCCGCCTTCCTGCTCACCCTGCCGGCCACCCTGGTCCAGGACATCCTGGTCGCCCCGGTCGCCGCCCTGTACGCCCTTGCCGAACGGACGCGGGACCGTCGCCTGCTCGGCGTATGCGTCTTCTTGTCCGCTGCCGCCATGGCGGTGCACTCTCCGCTGAACGATGACCCGTCGAGCGGCCGGGCCTGGACGCTGATCTACTTGCTGTACAACCTGGCGACGGCCACCGCTCCGGTCCTGCTGGGCCAGTTGGTCCAGGCGCGCAGGGACTTGGCACGGCGTCTGGTGGAGATCGAGGATGCGCGGGAGCACGAACGCGAGCTGCACGCGCAGGCAGTCCTGGCCCGGGAACGCGCCCAGCTGGCCCGCGAGATGCACGACGTCGTCTCCCACCAGGTCAGCCTGATCGCGATTCAGGCCGGAGCCATGCAAGTCGCGGCCAAGGACCCGGGCAGCAGGGAAGCGGCACGCACCATCCGCTCCCTGAGCGTGGACACGCTCGACGAACTGCGCACCATGGTCACGCTGCTGCGCGCCTCCGGTGGAGCCGCGACGGAACTCACCCCGCAGCCCACCCTCGCCGACCTGCGCAGACTGGTGGCGTCCAGCGGCATCGAAGCGGAGCTGACGGGCGATCTCCCCGCCACTGTGGGCACGCCCGCCCAGCGCGCTCTGTACCGCACGGTGCAGGAAGCACTGACCAACGTCCGCAAACACGCCCCCGGAGCCACGGCGACCGTAGAGCTGTGGCACGACGGCGACGCCGTCGGCGTGACGGTCACCAACAGCCCGCCGTCCCGCCCCTCGCTGCCCCTGCCCGGCGCACACCAGGGCCTGCTGGGCCTCAAGGAGCGCGCCGACATCCTGCACGGCACCTTCGAGTCCGGCCCGACCGGCGAGGGCGGCTACCGGGTACGGATACGCATCCCCTCCCGCACGGACTGACGCGCGCACCCCACCCCCGCACCGGCAGTCAGGTCCGTCGGCAGTCGGCAACCCCCTGGTCGGTGCGGGGGCCGCCCGCTCGACGCGCCGACGCGAACCCAGGCCGACTCCCTCTCCCCCTGTTCTCGCCGTTGTCCCGAACCGGAATCCACATGATCCCCACCTTGATCGTCATTACTGCTGCGACCGCCGGTTGGTCACTCGTGGCCGGGTGGCTGGAGCAGCGGCACCTCAGGGCCCCACTGGTGCTGGTCCTCGCGGGGGTCATCACCGGGATGTTCACCCACAGCGAGATCGCCGCCACCTTGAACTCCCAGGTCGCCCAGCACGTGGCCGAAGTCATCCTGGCGGTCCTGCTGTTCGTCGACGCGACCGAACTGCCGGGCGGCCGCCTGTTCGGCCACGATCGCGGCGCGGCCGCCCGGGCACTGCTGGTGGCGCTGCCCCTGAGTCTGGCCGCGATGGTCCTGCTCGGCTCGCTGCTGCTGCCCGGGCTGCCCGCGGTGCTCCTGCTGCTGATCGCATGCATCGTCGTCCCGACCGACTTCGCCCCGGCCGAGACCCTGGTACGCGACACGCGCATCGCGACACGGGTGCGCAACCTCCTCAACGTGGAGAGCGGCTACAACGACGGGATCGTGTCGCCCGTCTTCCTGTTCGCGCTGATCCTGGCCGGCTCGACCTCACAAGCCCACACCCCCATGCAGGCGCTGGGCACGGCCGTTCCGTCCGCGGCGAAGGCAATCGCCGTCGGCATCGCGCTGGGGCCGCTGCTCGGGTGGCTGATGAACTCGGCTGGCCGAAGGAACTGGATGACCGCACAGTCACGCCGGATCCTCGTGCTCCTCGCGCCCCTGCTCGCCTACACCGTGACCGTGGCGGTCGGCGGCAACGGCTTCGTGGCCTCCTTCGTCTGCGGAATCGCCTTCCGTTACGTCCGCCAGGCCCCCACCCGGCGACACGACGCCCAAGCCCCCGACACCTCGGACTTCCGGCTGATCGAGGACACCAACTCGATCATGACCATGTGCATGTGGTTCTTCTTCGGAAACGCCGTGGTGCTCACGCTGGACGGCGGCATCGACTGGCCCACCGTCGTGCTCTGCGCCGCCGCACTGACCGTCGTACGCATCGTTCCGATCCTGCTCGCCTTCCTCGGATCGGACTTCACCTGGCGCGAACGGCTCATGCTGGGAGCCCTCGGACCACGCGGCACCACCTCAATCGTGTTCGGACTGATCGCCTTCAACGCCCTCCCCGACGGCCCCTACGCAGATGCCGCCCTGTACGCCATGACCCTCACCGTCCTCGGCAGCGTCCTGCTCCACGGCGCCGGCTCGACCACCATCGCCCGCCTGCTCACGCGCCCCTCGGCTCCGTCTTCCCCTCAAGGCCACGACTGTGGAGCGGACAACGCCATGACCCAGCGCCGAGACTGAGACAGCGACAGCGCGCCTGGGCCCTGCCTCTCCTCCAGCCGGCGCAGCCACTGGCCGGTCGTGTGCCCCGGCCCCTGGGACCGCCACCCGGCGGGGCGCGGTCAGCCAGGTGGGGGAAGGGCTCCAGACGCCCGGCGGATACTTCCACGGCCTGATCGTGTCCGAGGCTTGCACGGCAGGGCGGGGCACAGCCGGGCACGACCACGCCCGTATCCCGCCGGACGCGGAGGTATCCCGGCACCTCCGACCGCCACGGGCCGCTCTCCCTCCACCGGTGCGGGCGCACGCCGGCCCCGGAACGAGGAGGACGCGGACGTGTTCAGCGGCAACGAGGCTCTGGGCTTCGAGGAGTACGTACGGCTCAGGCAGGACGCGCTGCTGCGCACGGCCCGCCGCCTGGTTCCTGACCCGGTGGACGCCCAGGACCTGCTCCAGAGCGCCTTCACGCAGACCTTCGTCCGTTGGGACCAGATCGCCGACAAGAACCTCGCGGACGCCTACCTGCGCAGGGCGATGATCAATACCCGGACGGATTGGTGGCGGGCCCGCAAATTCGAGGAAGTGCTCACCGCACACGTCCCCGACACCAGCGTCCAGGACAGCACGGACCGGTACACCGACCGCGCCCTGCTCCTCGACGTCCTGGGCATACTGACCCCCCGGCAGCGCAGCATCGTCGTACTGCGTCACTGGGTTCAACTGAGCATCGAGGAGACCGCGCAACTCCTCGGTCTTGCGACGGGCACGGTCAAGAGCACCCTGCACCGGGCGCTGATCCAGCTCAGGGAAGAGCTTGAGCGGCGCGAGCGGGACTTCTATGCCGCAGCCGGTACCTGCCCGCCGGGGAGAGGGATCGCTCGGCCCCGTCAGAAGCCGCTGTCCGCTGCGGCATGACCTCGGCCGCCCATCACACCGTGGCCGCCCCCCGGTCCTTGGGCCCCTGCCTGCTGCCGCGGGCCCGCCGGGTGACGGGTGGCGCACCCGCCGGTCGGCGGGGAGAACCGGACACCTGTGGGATACCGGCCACCCCGGGCGGCACGTGAGTCTGGAGTTCCGCAAGAGGAGAGATTCCGGACGACCGGCCCCCACCAGGGCGGTTGCGGACCGTCCGGCGGACGCCCATCCCGACACCTGGCCGGCGCGTCGGCCGAGCACAGAAGCATGGAGCCCCCGATGTCGATCACCACCCGCACCCTGCTCGCCGGTGCTGCCGCCGCGGCCATCGCCGTCCTCGTCGCCGTCCTGGCGCTGACGAGCGACAGCGCCCGGTCCTACGTCCACGACTACGCCCGTATCCAGCTCCGCGCGGTCGGTCTGCCCCTGTCCTGACCCCCTTCGTCCGGCCCCGGCGCCATCGCTATCGCCCGTGTCATCTCCTGCGGCAGGGGCCGCCGCACCACCGACGGCGGCGAGTCGGATACCGCCGAGCGGACCCCTTCGCGTCCGCCACGTGAAGCCCCGGACGTGGTGACGCACCTGGCGCCACCCGCCCCACAGATGTGTCCACCGGCACCGTCCCGCACCGTCGGGCCGGACCGGATCCCACCAAGAGCAAGGAGAGGACCCCATGGGTGTTTCGCTGTCCAAAGGCGGCAACGTATCGCTGAGCAAGGAGGCCCCGGGGCTGACCGCGGTGCTGGTCGGTCTCGGCTGGGACGTACGTACCACGAGCGGTACCGACTACGACCTCGACGCGAGCGCGTTGCTGTGCGACGAGAGCGGCATGACCCCCTCCTCCTCGCACTTCGTCTTCTACAACAACCTCAAGAGCCCGGACGGTTCGGTCGAGCACACCGGCGACAACCTCACCGGTGAGGGCGAGGGCGACGACGAGGTCATCAAGGTGAACCTCGCGGCCGTTCCGTCCGAGGTGACAAAGATCGTCTTCCCGGTCTCCATCCACGACGCCACCGCACGCTCGCAGAACTTCGGCCAGGTGCGGCAGGCATACATCCGGGTGGTGAACGAGAACGACGGGGCCGAGCTCGCCCGCTACGACCTGAGCGAGGACGCCGCCACCGAGACCGCGATGGTCTTCGGCGAGCTGTACCGCAATGGCGCGGAGTGGAAATTCCGCGCCGTCGGCCAGGGCTACGCCTCCGGCCTGGCCGGTATCGCCCAGGACTTCGGTGTCAATCTCTGACGCCGGAGCAACCAGCCCCCGCCGCCCGCGCCGTCCACGCGGAAGCCCCCTTCCACGTGCGGGCGGCGGGCCCCACCGGGCCGCCGCACTCGCCCGGCCCCAGCCCCCTCAATCCAATCCCGGGAGCCTTCATGTCCGTGAACCTCACCAAAGGCCAGACGATCAGTCTGGCCAAGTCCGACGCGACCCCCCTCATCCGGGTACGCATGGGCCTGGGCTGGCAGGCAGCCCAGCGCAAGGGGTTCCTCGGAAAACTGATCGGGCCCAAGGAGATCGACCTCGACGCCTCCGCAGTGCTGTATTCGGGCGGTGAGGTACTCGAGGTCGTCTACTTCAATGACCTGGTCAGCACCTACGGCGCGGTGACCCATTCCGGCGACAACCGCACCGGCGGTGATGGCCCGGGTGACGACGAGACCATAGCCGTCGACTTCACGCGGATCCCGCAGGAGGTCGATCAGATCGTCTTCACCGTCAACTCCTTCACCGGGGTGACCTTCGACGAGGTCGAACACGCCTACTGCCGCCTGGTGGACGAGGCCACGGGCAGTGAACTCGCCCGGTACACCCTGTCCGGTGGCGGCTCCCACACCGCTCTGATCATGGCCAAGGTCTCCCGACTGGATGAGGGATGGATGCTGGTCGCCATCGGGGAACCCGCGTCCGGAGAAACCTTCCAGGCGCTCCTGCCCGCCATCGACAGCTACCTGTGACGGCGTGATAGACGGGCTGGAGGGCTGAAGGCCGGCGGGGTGATGCGCACATCTTGCGCATCACCCCGCCGACTGGCCCCCTTTCCCGGGGTGGCCACGGCTTCGGCCGGGCGGACACGGCCGCGCTCGGCCGGACCCACTGGGCGAGCAACACGGTTGTCATGGGCGACACCCACTCCCGCCGGCCTGCACGGGCGACACCTCCGAGACCGCCTGATCCTGCCGGATCGGTCGGGACACGGGCCCGCCGGTCGGCGGGGTGGTCACCGCCGAACGGCGGGGCTGTTACCGAAGCCTGGTGGATGGCCCGACTCCTGGCGTCACCGCGAGATTCTCCCTATGACACAGATGCAGCCGCCCCAGGAGACGTCGCCTCCTGAGCCCCGAACCCCGCCCAAGTCCGCCGTGCCGGCCCAGGGCGGTCCCTCGATGGGACGCCTCGTCGGGGTGGACCTGGCCCGCGCGTTGGCGGTGTTCGGCATGTACATCGTCCACATCGGCCCGGCGCTGTCGGCGACGTCCGGCGTCGGCGCCTGGGTGCGGTACCTGGCCGACGGGCACTCGTCGGTCCTTTTCGCCACCCTCGCCGGGTTCTCGCTGATGCTGATCGCCGGACGGCGTGAGCCGAAGACCGGCTTGGCCGGCCGGCAGGCGAAGGCCCGGATCGCGATCCGCGCCGTCATCCTGCTGGCCCTGGGCACCGTGCTGGCGACGGAGTACGGGGGTGTGATCATCCTCGGCTTCTACGGTGTCTACTTCCTTTTCGCCCTGCCCCTGCTGCGGCTGTCCGCCAAGGCCCTGGCGATCACCGCGGCCGGGCTCGCCCTCGTCACGCCGCAGCTGGCGTTCGTCCTGAACTCGCAGGTGAGCGAGTCCGTGCGGCAGACCATCGACGCCTACGACCCGCTCAAGAAGCTCAGCGAGGTCGGCGTGCTCGACCTGCTGCTCACCGGCTTCTACCCGACGATCACCTGGATGTCGTTCGTGGTCGCCGGCATGGCGCTGGCCCGCCTCGACCTGTCGGCCGTCGCCGTCCAGCGGCGCCTGGCCGCGCTCGGTGCCGCCCTGACCGTGGGCGCGTACGGGCTGTCCCCGCTGCTGGCGGGTAAGGACGCGCTGCGGAGCATGGCGGAGGGCGGGAAGTCGTCCGCCGGGTCCGAGGAGGCGTCTTCCTTCGTCAGCGGATCCTTCGAGGCTCCCCGGAGGGAGGCCTCGGAACTGCTCGCCGCCGGGCCGCACAGCGGCACCACGTTCGACATCATCGGCAGCGTCGGCGTCGCCATCCTCGTGATCGTGGGCGCGACGGTGCTGATGGACCGCCTTCCGCGCCTGCGGCGGCTGGCGAAGCCGGTCATCGCCGTGGGCACCATGTCCCTGACGGCCTACGTCGGCCACTTCCTCGTACAGTCGATGCTCGGCGTATCGGCTGGCGAAAGCACCCAGGTGTCCTGGGCGCCCGTGCTCATGTTCATCCTCGGGGCGAGCGTGTTCGCTGCGCTCTGGTCCCGCTTCTTCCGCCGCGGACCGCTCGAGGCACTGCTCAACACCGCCACCAAGCCGGCGAAGTACATCCGATGAGGTCCGGCCGGGGTGGCTCGCCCTCGTGCCCCACCCCGGCCCGGACATTCCGCGCGGCTCGCTGCCGGCACCCCCTTCCTCCCCAGTGGGCGCATCAGCCACCTGGGGGGTCTGCGTCGGCCACCTGGGGGATGCGCTCCGGATGACTGCCGGATACCCATGAGTCGGCCCCTCGACGAGCCTGGACGCATGGACGACAAGCGAGTGGACCGCGACGGCCGCGCACAGGCCCCGGCCGCCCCTTCCGCGCCGCCCTGCAAGAGGTGCGCGACGGGCAGGTGCCTGTCGCACGGACACCTCAGGGGCGGCCGGGAAGCCGGCCTCCTCGTCTTCCTCGCTGCGGCCGGGATCCTGGCGGTCCTCCGGCCCGATCTGTACGCCGGCCTGGTCCACCACGCCGGGGGGATCCTCACCGGGCTGCCCGGCTGAACACCCGACCCCCGATGACACACCGGCACGACCCGGTGCTCAGATCCGCGACCGCAGTGACCGGACGACCGGAAGCCCCGGACGACCGGACGACCAAAAGGGACCCACCATGACCGCGACCGACCTGTCGGCCGCCGACACCGCACGCCTGACCGCCCCGAAGACGTTCCAGGCGCTGTACGCCCATTTCCGACCGCACCGCAAGGCCGTCGCGCTCGCCGCCCTGCTCACCCTGATCGGGGCCGGAAGCGGACTGCTCCAGCCCTTGGCCACGAAGGTCCTCGTGGACCGGCTGGGCTCCGGTGAGACGATCGGCAGGATCCTCCTCGCCCTCACCGCACTCGTACTACTGGGCGCTGTGGTCCAGGCGCTCGGCGCGTACGTGCTGGAGCGGACCGCGGAGTCCGTCGTGCTGGCGGCCCGCCGCACCCTGGTCGGGCGGCTGCTGCGGCTGCGCCTCACGGAGGTCGAGCGGCACCAGCCGGGCGACCTCATGTCCCGGGTCACCTCCGACACGACGCTCCTGCGCGCCGTCACCACCCAGGCGCTCGTCAACGGAGCCACCGGCGCCATAACCCTGGTCGCGGCCATCGTCATGATGGCCCTCATGGACGCCGTCCTACTCGGCGTCACCCTGGGTGTGGGCGTGCTGATCGGCGGAGCCGTCGCCCTGGTGATGCCCAGGATCGCGCAGGCCACCGAACGGGCGCAGGAGGCGGTCGGAGAGGTCTCCTCCGTCCTCGAGCGGATCTTCGGCGCGCTACGGACGGTCAAGGCGTCAGGTGCCGAACAGCGCGAGAACGCGGTCGCCGACGCGGCCCTGCAGCGGTCGTGGCGGCACGGCGTGACAAGTGCGAAGTGGGAGGCGGTGGCGGAGGGGTCAGTCGGTCTGGCCATGCAGCTGTCGTTCCTCGCGGTGCTCGGGGTCGGCGGGGCACGCGTGGCCTCCGGAGAGATCCCCGTATCCACCCTGATCGCTTTCCTGCTCTACCTCTTCTACGTCATCGAGCCGGTGGAGAGACTGGTCCAGTCGGCCTCCGCGTATCAGGAGGGATCAGCGGCCATCACCCGCATCGACGCAGTGGAGCGGCTTGAAATGGAGCCCCTGGCCCAGGAGCACCCCGAGCGTCCCGGGACATCGGCGGCGGCCGACGGCCCCGCGTCGGTCCGCTTCGAGGACGTGAGCTTCCGCTACCGCGATGACCTTCCACCCGTCCACCACCAGGTCGACTTCGAGATTCCGGGCGCCGGGATGACGGCCTTCGTCGGCCCCTCGGGAGCGGGCAAGTCGACGGTCTTCGCCCTGATCGAGCGGTTCTACGAGACAACCGGAGGCCGGGTCCTGATCGACGGCAAGGACGTCCGGGACTGGTCTCTGCCCGAGCTGCGGGGCGCCATCGGATACGTGGAGCAGGACGCTCCGGTCCTGGCCGGGACGCTGCGGGAGAACCTGGTCTTCGCGGCCCCCGACACCACCGACCAGGACATCCACGACGTCCTGGTCCGAGCGAAGCTGGACACGCTGGTCAACCGCCTGCCGCAGGGCCTGGACACCCCCGTCGGACACCGCGGCACCAAACTGTCCGGCGGTGAACGACAACGCATCGCCATCGCCCGCGCCCTGCTGCGCAAACCCCGGCTGCTGCTCCTGGACGAGGCGACCTCGCAGCTCGACGCCGTCAACGAACTCGCGGTACGCGACGTCATCACGCACGCCGCCCAATCGACCACCGTCCTCGTCGTGGCACACCGCCTTTCAACGGTGACCCACGCCGACCGGATCGTGGTGATGGACGCAGGACGCGTACGCGCGGCGGGCACCCATACAGAACTCCTCGACCAGGACAGCCTGTACGCACACCTGGCCGCCACCCAGTTCCTGGCGCCGGCACGGTAACCCCGAGCGGAGGAGCCCCTGCCGCCCGGGCCACGCATTTCACACATTTCGCAAGCGCCGTTGTGGAGGAAGCAGATGAGTACGTACCTGACCAAGGGCGGCAATGTGTCGCTGAGCAAACAGGCTCCCGGTCTGACCGGCGTGCGTGTAGGGCTGGGCTGGCAGACGGGAACCGCCGCGGGGGCCGGCTGTGACCTCGACGCCAGTGCACTGCTGTGCGGCCCGTCCGGCAAGGTCCTCTCCGACGAGCACTTCGTCTTCTTCAACAACCTGCGCAGCCCGGATGGCTCGGTGCGGCACTCCGGGAATGGTCTGACGGCCAACAGGGGCGGGGACCGCGAGCAGATCGAGGTCGACCTCGGCACGGTCCCGGCCGGCGTCGCGAAAATCGTCTTCCCGGTTTCCCTCTACGAGGCCGAGCAGCGCGGCCAGAACTTCGGCCAGGTCCACAGCGCCCACATCCGCGTCGTCGACCAGGACAGCGGCACCGAGATCGCACGCTACGACCTCAGAGGCCACGCCGCAGCCGAAACCGCGATGGTGTTCGGCGAGCTCTACCGCCATGGCACGAACTGGAAATTCCGCGCCATCGGCCAGGGCTACGCCTCCGGGCTCGCCGGCATCGCGCAGGACTACGGCGTCGACGTCCTGCGGCCGAACCCGACACCGGCCCCCGAAGCAGCACCGCCGCGCACGCCGTCCCCCCTACCACCCGCTGCCATGGCATCGGGTACCGCCGCCCAGGAGATCCCAGGGCAAGGCGCCACCGTCACACCACCGCAATCAGCAGGGAGTTCCACCATGACGTGCTTCTTCGACCCCCACCACGGCCCCGGCACGATGCCGGTGATGTGGTCCCCGCATTGGGGCGTACCCCGGCAGATCCAGACGTGCGGCGGCTGCGCCCAGCACATACAGACCACGCCCGCGCCCTACTACACGCCGCAGGCGGGCTATCCGCAGCCCGAACAACACGGCTACGCGCAGCCGATGCAGCAGGGCTACCCGCAAGAACCGCAGCAGGGCGGCAACCGCCGCTTCGGCATGGGCGCGGTCCTCGGCGCCGGCGCGGCCGGCCTGGTCGGCGGCGCTCTGCTGAACGAAGCATTGGATGACGACGACCACTGACGATCCCGGCCAGGGCCCCGTCACCTGAAGGCGAGGGGCAACGGCAGCTGCCAGGCTGCATGCTCCCTGGCACGCCGCCCCTTGCCTGCCCGCCGGGACGGCCAGAGGCGGACAGCACAAGCTCGCCTGAGATACACGCTCACGACGACAGGGGGTGAGCTCGGGCCAGTTCGACGGCCTGCGTGGTGAGCGTGTGCACCACGGCAACGCAGAGCTCAGGACGGATGACGGCCAGACCGAGGCCATCCACCACCAGCGCCATGCCGAGGAACTCCCGGAGCCGGATGCCACGTCGCCCGGCGTCACGACGGCCCACCGCACCTGCCGGTGGCGGACTCTAACGAGACCGACGCCTTCGTGGCCACCACCGTGCTGGAGGAGTACCGGATGTCTGACGTTGGGGCAGCTGGCAATCAGGTCTCGTCGACGGTGGACGGGTGTCCCACATGAACGACCCAGACCACCAGCTCTCCGCTGCCGATCAACGGATCGGCAGTACACGACGCCCAAGGAATAGGAGTCGCCATGAAGCCTTCCCGGACGGGCGGAGGCGTGGCGCTCCTCGGCGCCGCGATCTCGGCGGTAATAGCGAGCAGTCCCGCACAGGCCGCAGAGGGAGAAGCCGAAACCAGGCACGGCATTTTCATGGTGCACAGCGAGTCGTCCGTGCGCGACGGCACCGCGCAGGGAGACGCCACCTTCAATTCCACCGCCAAGCCGGGCCCCGCACCCACCACTGAACCCACCACTGGGTCGACCACCCAGCCGACCACCGATCCCGGCACTACCCCCGGCGCCGCCCGGGTGCCAGCCACGCCCAGCGGCGTCGCCGTAGGCGCCGAGACCACCGGTTGGGTACGCGCCGAAACGGTCCTGCTGGTCGGTGGCCTTTCCGCCGCTGGCGCTGCCGCGGGCCTGGGCCTCGCCGCTCGGCGCCGCATAATGCGCCGCAACAACTGACATCTGAGCCACCCCCGCTCCACCGGGCGCAGTCGGGGGACAGGCGTCCGCTGTTCCGCAGGCCCCGCGTCCAAGCCGACACTGAGCCTTGGGTCCGTTGTGCCGCCTGTGCGCACGTCTGACGGCTACCCAGCCCGGGGGCCGGCACGGTGACTCAGCACCGCACGACCACGCCCCGTCCTGCTGCACAGTTGCGGATGTCTCTCGTTGCGACGCTTGGCGCCGAGCTGGGGCTCGCTGTCACCTGGCGCCGCGAGGCGCTGCCCGCAGCCGAGCGGGGAGCGGAGGCTCCTGCTGGCGAGGCCCTGAGCGGAAGGCACCGTGATCAACCTGGCCCGATAGCGCCCACCCTCTCGCCGCGACGCCCCGAGAGGGGCACCGTCCAGGCTGGTCAACGACCGGCCGGGGCCTGCGTCCGGTGCGACTTTTCCCTGCGCGGGCCGCTCACCCAAGGGACGCCGGGGCGCAAAAAGAGAGAGCAGCCCGAGAGAGGGCCGCCCCGTCCTTGCCAGCTCAGCTCGCAGCGCCGGCCGACTCACCTTGTGGACTGCGCGGGCCAGGCACCATGACCGTCGCGGTGAGGTCCAGGTCAAGACGGCTGTTCATATCCAGATCGAACCGGCCGTACGGGTTCACGTGGGTCCAGAACAGCGGCGACAGCCCCCGCCGGTCCGCCGCGGTGAGCTTGTCCGCCCACTTCGGGTCGGCCAGAACCTGCTGAACGAGCAATGTGTTGACATGAACAAGACTGCTCTGCAAAAGGTGCAGGGCGAGCATGGAGACCTCCTGGCTCTCCTTGTCCGCACCCGTCAGGTCGCCGTCCTTGCCGTAGAACAGGTCGGAGTTCGCCGAGTTCCAGTTCTCCACTACCTGCAAGCCCTCGCCGATCTCCTTCCGCATCTCCGGATCCGACAGGTAGTCGCAGATGAACGCCGTGCGCACCACGCGCCCCAGCTCCTCGATCGCCTGGTAGGTCGGGTGCTTGGGGCCGCCCTTGGTGAAGCGGCGCAGGACCTGCTCGGCCTCCGCGGTACCCAGGCGCAGGGCGGTGGTGTACTTCACGATCTGGTCGTACTGCTGGGCGATCAGGTCCCAGTCGATCGTGCGGGTGGACAGCACCGGGGCCAGGTTCGGCCAGTTCTTGTCCTCGCCCGCGGCCGGCCGGTACAGCCTCGCCCGCCCGATGTTCTTCAGCCTCGGCATCAGCTTGAAGTCGAGCATGTGCGCGAACGCGAACCCGACGATGGAGGCACCGTGGGTGTCGGTGTACTGCCGGTCGACCTCCATGTCGGTGCAGTGCCGCAGCACGCCCTCGATCATCGAGGCGACCTCGGAGGCCGAACAGGACTTGAGCTGTGAGTAGATACAGACCGATTTGCGCTCCACGTGCCAGTAGATCATCACTCCGGGGCCTCGGTAGCGCTGGTGCCACTCGGTCATCAGGTTCGAGGACCAGGCGCCGAACTTGCGGCTGTCGGAGGCGCACGCCGTCCCGGTGCCCCACCACATCTCGTCGCGGGCCGCGAAGGTGGCGTTGACCAGCTTCACCAGGGCCGCGCGCAGGTTGGCCCGGTTCACGAACAGGTGCCGCACCCGGCGAAGCGTCGCCTCCGACTCGCCGTGCTTGCCGGTCACCGCGACCCGCTTGATCCCCATGTTCGTGCCCAGACCGAACAGGACCAGAAGCAGCCGTCTGCGCAGGACCTCCCGGGACAGGTTCTCGCGGGTGGCCACCGTGGTGAACTCGGCGATGAAGTCGGTGTCGAACTCGGCATACTTCAATATGTCCAGGAGGTCGATGGTTCCCCAGCGCCGTTCGATCTCGGCCTTCACCGCGACCAGGTTCTCCGGCTCCTCCTGCTTGGCACGCGGCGAGACCTTGATCCACGGCTCGCCGTTCTTCTTCACGATGGCCACCCCGCCGGTGGTGTCGTCCTTCAGCGCCTGCTCGAACCGGTCGAGCGCGTCGCGGTGCTTCTTCTTCAGGGCCTCGATGAACTTGCCCGGGTCCTGGGGCTTTTGGATCGCGTCGTAGTGGACGTCCCGGTTGTCCTCGAAGTCCTGCGGGAGGTCGTCCTCCGGGTTACGCCAGTGGTTCGCGCCCACCACCCAGATCTCCCGGCGCCGCAACGCCTCACGCAGGCTGACCAGCACGCACAGCTCGTAGGGAATACGCTCGACGCGGCCACGCTCGTCCACCACCGCGGCCCGCCACTGATCGGGCACCACACCCTCCAGCGGCACGGCCTCCGCCGCGTCGAAGAACGCGCCCTCCTTGGCGATGGGCTGGTCCAGGTACCGCTGGAGCAGGTCGATGGCGTCCATCACCGGCCGGTAGGCGGTGTTGTTGCACTTGAGCGTCAACGCCTTCAGCAGCGGGGTGAGCATCCGCCGCCAGTGCGCCGAGTACGCCGACCGCAGCACGGTACGCACACGCGCCTTGTACTTGGCCTCGTTCGCGGCGGCCTCCGCAGCGAGGGCCTTGAGCGTCTTCTCCCCGCCGACGACGGGGTAGATCACCCTGCGGACCGTGCCCGACGGCTCGGACAAGGCCGCCTCAGCGACCCGCAGCATCATCGCCTCCTTGCCCCGCACCTTCTTCAGCTCACCCGTCAGCTCCTTGTCGACCTTCTTCTCCGCCCGGGTGTTGATCTTCAGCACCAGTTGGATGAACAGCTCCACCAGCGAGTCAGTGATCTCCCCGTGCCGCACGTGGCACAGCGCGGCCAGCAACGTCAGGCGCATCGGCGGCTTCATCCGCTCCAGGTTCGCCGGGTACTCCTTCGCCGCCCTCGCCCGCCAGGCCTCCACCTGCTTCTCCGACACGTCCGCGAACAGGTCCGCCGGCAACTCCAATTTCCGCACCCGCTGGAGCTTGTCCACCTCCGCGAACAAGCTCTCCAACCCCGGCGCCCCCGGATCCGCCTTCAGCTCGGCGAAGAACGACCGCCCGCCCCCGGCCACCGCCTGGCCCCCAGCCGCCTCGTCGCCGTCCTCACTGCCCGCGACCAGATCCTCCAGCCGCGAGCGCGTCGCGCGGGACAGCCGGTCCACGGTATTGCGGCAGAACTGCGCGTCGAAGGCCTTGACCGCCTTGCCCACCAGCCGGCCGACCTGCCCCGGCGCCGGCGGCTCGATGTGGTCGTTGCGACAGCGGGCCACCACCGCCTCCGCCAGCCGATCGCGAGACATCTCCACCCCGCACAGCTCCGCGGTCAGCCACTCGGCCAGCTTTTCCTGGTCCTCTTCGGTGTTCGCCCGAAAGCCGAACGCCTCCCGGATCTCCGTCCGATGACGGGTCGCTGTCCGGCCCTGCCAGTCGTACGCCGCCCACTCCTGCACCGGCACCTTCACCTGCTGGGCCACGTAACCCACCGCGGCCGCCGGCACCTCCCCGATGGTCTCCGGGAACCGTGCTTCCACCTCGAAGAACTTCAGCAGCATCGCGAAGCCCAACCGGTTCGCCCCGGACTTGTTCCGTAACCGCTTCATGTCGTCTTCGAGCAGCGTCCAGACCTCAATGAGGTCTTCCGGCTCCCAGTCTTGCCGCACCCTTACTCCTTCGCCCAGTCAGTTGGATCACCACATCGTGGCGACCGACCAGAGGGAGTGGAGGTAAGGAATCCAAACCGAAGCCAGATGGTTACGCAGCGCTACTTGTCGGGTGGCCGTAGCTATACGAGAACACGGCCATGTGGCCGCATCGTCCTCGTGGACCTGCATCGCCAGCTGACCAGCACCGAGGGCCGGCATCATCCGGTACGCGCCGAGGATCTCTGTCCCTTCCTCCTCCCGTCCGATCCGGCGCAGCCCGGCGTTGGCGAGGATCACCGCGTCGACCTGGCCGCTGTAGGCGAGTTGGAGGCGGGTGTCGGCGTTCCCGCGTACGGGGACGATCACGAGGTGGGGGTGCGAGGCCGTCAGCTGGGCGATGCGCCGTGGAGCGGACGTGCCCACGCGGGTGCCGGGCGGGAGGTCGTCCAGCTTCAGGCCGCCGGGGTGGACCAGGACGTCGTTGAGGTCGTCGCGCGCGGGGTACAGGCAGACCAGCCCCTTCGGCGCCGGCACGTCGCCGGGCATGTCCTTGAGGCAGTGGAGCGCGAGGTCGGCCTCCCCCTGGAGGACGCGGTCCGTCACCGCGCTGATGAACGCGCCCTTCCCGCTCTTACCCAGCTCTGACAGAGGTCCGGCCCACCGGTCACCCTCGGTGGACACCGGAACGAACTCCGGTGCCACGCCGGGCGTCGTACGGACGATCTCCGCCATCAACCACTCCACCTGTGCGGTGGCCATCGCCGAAGCCCTGCTCGCGATCCTGATGCGCTGCGTCATACCCCCGGACCCTAGGCCCGCCCGGGGCGTGCTCATGCCGACACCGAGTCCGCCTCCCGCCCGGCGCGACCGTGACCTGGACTGGGCTGTATCGCCGCACGGTGCGGGTCCGAGCACTTACACTCACGCGCATGACGAAGGACCGGCTCGTCGACGAGCTGCTCTTCTGGGCCCTGGACGCGAGCGGTGGCGACACCACATGCGACCTGGGCCCACACACGGGGATCGATCCCTCCAGGCTCCCGTTCCCGGACGAGGAGGCGGTGCAGCAGGCCGCCTCCGGCCTGGAAGTCCAAGGCTGGGCGCGAGCGTTCCGCAACGCTGCCGGTGACGTGGTCTTCTTCCGTCTGACGCCCGCCGGGGTGCGGGAAGGCGAGCGGCGCCGTACGGCGGTCGCCAGTCGACGCGAGCGCCTGGCGTACGCCGAGAACGCGCTGATCACCTGGGTGTTCGAGACGGCCGAGGCCAGCCGGCCCGTAGAGCTGTTGGACTTCGTCAGCTCGCCAGCGAACTGCTTCTACGGCAGTCGGCTGAGCGTGGACGAGGTCGACGAGGCGTCACGGAACCTGGTCGGGTTGAAGATGCTCAGCACCACGGGCGGACCACTGACCGGCGTACGGCTGGAACCGGAGGGCACCTCCTGCGTGATGTCCGGCCAGCCGGTACGCGCCTACCTGCAGCGGCACAGGTCGGTCCACCTGGAGCAGCACATCCATGCAGGGGGCGTGGGAGCGCAGGGTGTCAACGCCCACCAGCGGCTGGACGACCGGGGAACCGGCGTCTCGTGACGACGGAAGACCTCGCGTGCGTCTTGCTGATGGGGCTCAGCGATCGCACTCAGCGCGATACGTACGCATCCGTAGCTCTGACCGAATTCGCTGACGACGACGTCCGCGTCGAGCAGGTTGAGGAGGCCGCTCGTCTGTTGGAGAAGCGCGGTCACGTCTCCGTCCTGGAGACGCTGGGCTGGATCGGCGCATCAGTCACTTTCGAGGGCCTGCGCGAGGCAGACCGGATCACCGCTGAGCGTGCCAACCACGGCGCCCGGCTCAGCCACGCTCTCGACCAGTTGGTGGAGCAGGCGTTCGCCGCCCCGGACGCTACTGTGCGCCTTCAGACATTCGTCGCGACCACGCTCTTCCTGGGCGAGCACCTCGGAGTCGCGGTCGTCCTGCGGGCCGCCCGCTACCTGCACGATCACGGCCTGGCGGTCCTCACCCCCGCGGCCGGCCAGCCCGAGACCCTGACGCTGACGTCGGCCGGCGAAGACTGCGCCCTGTCCGGAACGAAAGTGAGAAAGTACGTGAGCGACCAGAACACCCCCGTGGCGGGACCGACGTTCACCCAGATCGTCCACGGCGGCACCGCCGCCCAGGGGTACCACGTCACCCAGAACGTCGGAGTCCAGCCCGATCAGCTGGCCGACCTGGTACGCGAGCTGCGGGGACTTGTGCAGCAGGTCCCGGAGCAGGCTCGGGAGGAGTTCCTTGAGGACGTCGAGGTCCTGGAGGACACCGAGCAGGACCCCCAGGTGCGCAGCCGCGCCGGACACCGGATCATGACCGCGCTGAACGCCGCCCCCGGTGTGCAGGCGGTCGTCGAGACCCTCGGCCAGGTGATCGGCGCCTTGAGCGGATGACGCGCTCAGGACCGGGCTAGCCTCAGCCCCGACGGGACGCCGCGAGGAGCTCGTTCGCCCCCTGGCCGATGAGGTCCCCGGCCACCCCGCGACCCACCACATCCGGGGTGGTCCCGGTCAGCTCCGACGGCAGCACCACGGAGGCAGTGGCCGACGAGGGCGTGCGGCAGACTCCGCTCCGCGACCGCCGTGATCGTGGCCAGCGGGTCCACCAGCGGGGCGAGGACCGCGAGGGTGGCCGCCGGGCGTACGGTGAAAGCATGGCCGCCGAGCGAGTACGCCGGTGCGCGTACGTCCTGTGCTCGAAGCCGCTGCCGGAGGGTTCCCGCAGCGACAGGCGGTTCTGCGGGCGCGCGTGCCGGGCGGCGCATCGACGATGGCTCCGCCACCAGCGAGAAGCCTTCGCGATCGGGCTGGCGTTCCTGTGGGGCGAGGAGCCCGAGCAGGTCGTGCGCTGCCCGGTGTGCGGACGCCGCTTCGCGCTCGGCCACCCGTACCGCAGGGACAAGATCTACGACCGCGACTCGTGCCGGCAGAGGGCGTTTCGGGCCCGCCGCCCGGCGCAGAGGGTACGCGAAGCCGTTATGCCGGACAGCGCCCCAGAACCCCGTCGCAGGCCGCTGACCAGCACTCCGTCGCCTCATGAAGGAGACCGTGACGTCGGGTCGGCCACGGGGCTGGTCGAGTGGAACCGTCAGACCACCCGTGACCTGGCCGTTTGCAGTCCAGCGGCAGGGGACGGCCCGGCGTCGATGGGGATTCGCGAAGGGCGCCGACCGACCGACGCGGGCCGGTGCCGTTCCAGGTGGCGCAGCCGGTCGTGGACGCGCTCCAGGCCGCCGGCCCCGAGCCCGTCGCCGTGGAGGTAGTACAGGCCCAGGTCGCCGTCGAGGGCGGCGAGCAGGGCCGCCACGCTGCGGATCTGGTGCGACCACAGAGCCCGCTGCACCTGGTGGCCCTGCCGGTCGTGGCCGAGGAGATCGGCCAGCTCAAGGGCCGCGGCGCCCAGGTACGCGCACTCCGGGCAGGGCTCGGCAGGCAGGTCGGCCTTCGCCTCGTCGAGGAGGTGCTCGTACTCGTCGGGGTGCGCGGAGATCAGGCGCCGGACCGCGATGTCCTGGGCCTGGAAGTAGCTCGGCTCCCACCTCGCCATATCCCCACCGTACGCCCGCCGTGCGGTCAGGACTCGGCGCTGCGCCGGTCTCCGCCCCGGGAGCGGAAGGTAACCCCGGCGTCCGCGAGCAGGCGGTGCACGCCGCCGTACGAGCGGCCCGTCTCCTGCGCCAGGGCCCGGATGCTCGTCCCGGAGTCGTACTTCTTCTTCAGCTCCGCCGCGACCTTGTCGCGGTCCGGGCCGGGCGCGAGACGGCGGACCTTCGTCTTATTCGACATGGGCGGATTCCTCCCTGAAAGACGGCGGACGCTGCCATGATCGCGTGAGGCGGTGGCCGCGGCCACCGGTTCGGCCAAGGTGCTCGGACGAGAAGAAGGGGGCGGCTGGTGACGATCGCGGACCCGGCTCAGTGGGAGGACCTGTTCACCCGCACCGTCGACGAACAGCCGGTGCAGTTCGTACGGCCCGCCGACACCGACCGCCCTGTCTGGGCGGTGTATGAGGCGGCCGTGTACGTCGGGAGCGTGGCGGCCGAGTGGGACGGCGGCCGGCCGCTGTGGCGGGTGCAGGGCAGCCGCGAGGCCCACCGCAACCTGGACGACGCGATCCGTTCCCTGCGGCGCCCGTCGTCGTGGACCCGCGAGCGCGAGCAGGTCGCCGCCTGGGCCCGCCGCCTCCTCGCCGACGAGACGCTGATCGCGGTCGATGTGGAGACGACCGGGCTGGAGAACGCGTACGCGGTACAGATCGCCGCCGTCGACCGCCGCGGCACCGTCGTCTTCAACGAGTACGTCCAGCCGAACGCCCCGCTGGAGCCGGCCGCCGTTGCGGTGCACGGCATCACCCCGGACCGTCTCGCCCAGGCCCCGGCCTTCGCGGATCTGCTGCCTTGCCTCACCGACGTCTTCCACGGCAGGGTCGCGGTCGCGTACAAGATGGACTTCGACCGCGGCGTCTTCGAGCGTGAGCTCGACCGCCACCACGACGGCGACGCCGCGGCGACCGGCGACTGGCTGGGCCGGGTCCGGTGGGAGGACGCGATGGTGCCGTACGCGGTCTGGCGCGGTCTGTGGTCGGTCAAGCGCGGCGCCTACCGCAACCAGGCGCTCGGCGGCCCGCACGACGCCGTCGCCGACGCGCGGCTCCTCATTGCGAAGCTCGATCAGATGGCCGCGACACCGTCCACCTCACCCTGGTGATCTCCTCCGAGGGGCGTGTGTCTTCCGTCCAGGCGCCCTGGTTCCCCCGCGGGGTCTCCCCTAGCCTCGCGTAGGTGAGGACTGAAGAAGCCCGCAAGGCCATCGCCGCATGGGTCACCCAGCAGATCAGCGCCGGATTCCGCCTCGATGTCGAGGAACTGAACGAGGGCCGTGGGGCGCACCGCAGGAGCCGACCGGGGCGGCTTCATCCCGCCTACGACGCGACGCGGGCCCCGGAGGTCCCGCCCGCCGTGGTCAGGACACGGCAGGTGCCGGCCGGGGAGCGAACGGCGGTGATCTTCACATGGAAGGTGGAGAGCGGCGCCCCGCCCTACTTCATCATCGACATCCCCACCTATTGGCCGCGGCGGATCGCCGCCCCGGGGTGGGTGATCGTCGCCGACCGCCCGGTCGTCGATGTTCTGGCCTGGGATGCGCAGCGTCGCCCTGCCACGATCAAGACTGTCAGCCTGCACTCCTTCTTCGACTCCTCGATCCACGGCTGGCGCAGCTGGGCGAGCAACGTGGAATACGACATCGACTGGAGCGACCCCGAGGTCCCCGCGCTGCGGGACCCCGCCCCGGAGCCGGCCGCCCGCCCGTGACGTGGGGCGCTATTCATGCTGGGCGGTGTGCCCCTTAGAGGCTCTCCCGGCTGAAGGGGCGCCGACCGGAAGAGCGTTGAGGGGAATGCGGACGCGCGGCTCGTGGGATCCGGTGCTGTCCAGCTCCAGCAGGTCATCACAGCGGTCGATGAGAGAGAGCTTCAACTCCTGATGCGGGCGCTGGGAGAGGCCGCGTACGGCGAGGGACGATGACTGCGCGTCCGCTGTCGCGGCCACAGGGCCCCGGGGTCGCCGCTACGCTGGCTGGGTGACCTCCGCCCCGCCGGCCCTCAAGCGCCCGCTCAGTGACATGCCCTGCGATCCCGGCTACATCCAGTTGTCGTACGAGCTGGAGGCGTCGCTGGACAACAGCGACCGCGAGGACACGCTGGAGAAGTGGCGGGTGACCGCCCACCTGGGCGAGGACGGCTTCCGTCTGGAAGCCATCCCGCCCTGCGACCAGTGCACCGCCAGGTGGAACCGGACGGAGGACGAAGGCGGGTTCGTCGACGAGGACGAGGACTGCCCGCACCGCCTCCATGTCGGCGTGCTGGAACTGGTCAAGGTCCGATGGGGCGGCTCGCAGAACCCGTTCTGGGCGATGGAAGAGGAATCGCAGAACCTCTACGAGATCGCCGAGACCGTCTTCAACGACGAGCACGACGGCTACACCGAGGAGTTCGAGGAGCTCACCGAGGCCTGGGGCGAGGACCTGCTCGTCCTCGACAAGGCCGAGCTCGACGAGGGGTGGCGGGGCTTCGGCCTGGGGCCGATGATCGCCGCGGACGCGTTGCGCCGCCTGGCGCCCGGCTGCCGCGCGGTGATGGTGCATCCCGCTCCGATCGACGCGACGGGCATGAGCAAGGACGAGTGGGCCCGCGCCCGCGATCGTCTGCGCGAGCTGTGGGCGACGGTGGGGTTCGTCCCGTACGGCGAGACCCCCTACATGATCTTCGCGACCTGCTGGGCCGACCCGGAGAACAAGCAGTACGCCCTGCGCAAGGCGAGCCGTGAGCTGAGCACCCAGTGGCGAGCGGCGCGGCAGCGCGGCTGAGGCCGGCCCACGACACAGCGGCCCCGAGACGTTGCCCAACCGATCAGGAAGCAGAACCCCGTGTCCAAGGTGTACGACAACCTTCCCTCTACCATCACTGAGGCCGGAGAGAACGTACTGCGCGCCTACGCCGAGGGCACCGCTCCCACCACGGACCCGGGCCTTCTGCAGACCGTCGAGGCCATGCTGTTCGCCGAGGCAGCAGCCCTCGAAGCCGTCGTCCTCCTGACCGAACGCCACAGTTCCAGCAGTGACCTGGTGTTCGCCGAGCTCCTGGAGGAGCCGGTCTTCATGGACCTGGCGCCCACGATCCTGTCCATGCTGCGGTTCCTGCGCGGCCGCATCGCCGGCCACGACCCTGTCCTGCGCCTTGACCCCTCCACACCCCAGCCCGCCCTGTGCTTCCTCCTGCTGGCCGGGCAGGCCCTGGTCAGTGCCGCGGCCGACCGGCCCGGTACCCAGCCGGTCCGCGATGCGCTCGCCGAGTGCCTTCACCGGCTGGCCACCGCACCCGCCGAAGAGCGCTATCCCGCCGGAGACCTGGGGTTCGGCCTGGAGGACCAGCAGCGCGAGGAGGTGGACGAGGAGACGTACCTGCTGGACGAGGTCCGCAAGGTCCTCACCGAGTCCGTTCCGCTGCGGCGGGTCCTGACTTCCGTGCGCGGTAAGGGAGGGGCGGCGTTTCTGACCGTGGATCTCGCGGCCCGCCCCGATGTGGCCGACCTGCTGCGGATGCTGGCAACCGACCCGCCGGCCGGGGGCGCGGACACCTCGACCCGGTGGCGGGCCTTCGCGGCACCGGCAGCCACCCTGATCCGGCTGGAGATCGAATGGCTCCAGCCCGTGAACACGACCCTGGCCCTCGTTCTCGACGTCGACGAGTACGCGCCCGCCCTCGAGGCCCTCACCCATTCAGACCACGTGCAGTTGTCCGCCACCGATCCTGTCGGCCAGCCGCGCGACGCCGTCATCCACAGCGTCAAGATCCCCACCAACGGACCCGAACTGCGCCACCTGCTCGCCGAGGCCGCCCGGCGCCGCCAGGACTGAGCACGCGGCCTCACCACGGCGACTGGCGGGATCCGACGCAGCCAACGCTTCCGGCGCACTCGGCGTCCGAACCTGAGTGTTGCGGCGGTTCGACCAGACCTATCATCACGGGCGGGCGCGCGTTGTGGGTGCGGGTACCGCTCACCGTCGAACGAAACTGAGGGGCCGGGGAGAGTTCCCCACAGGGCAAGATCCATCCCGCCGCCAGCCACTGCCCGGATGTTCCCGGAGGGCAGGACCTTCCGGGGCTCCGCTGCATGCCCCCCCTCAGCTCGGCGGACGACCACAGCCGGGTGAATGGACCGCCTTGTGCCGCCGTCCCGAAGCCCACGCCGGTAGCGTGAGGACATGCACCACGTGCGGCACTAACTCATTGGCGAGTCAGGCATGTTGAGCAGTTCCGTGTCACAGCTCGGCCACGGCGATGCCTCCGGTGAGTGCGGCCCGCATTCCCCGATCAGACCAGGAGACGAGGACGCACGCTCATGCTCGACCTGACCGCCTTGAGTGAAACCGTGGAATCCCTGGGCAACCGGGCCTTAGCCCAGGAGCTCACGGTGCTCGACATGTTCGTCTTGGTCGAAGTCGCAGTCATTCCGGAGCCGGCTCGACGCCGCGAAGCCGCGCGGCATGCTCTTACTGCGGCCCGGCGTGCCTCCTGGGACAGCACCGACCCGGAGTGGGTCACGCCGCGCACTTGGGCTTCGGCCCAGCGGCGGACTCCAAGTGCGGGGCGAGCCCGTCGCGTCCTTGACTGTGACGGATGCGCGTGGGAGCGCCGTCACGTCGTCGAGGACGGTGACGTCTTTGAGGTCGACGTCTGGTCGCCGGTTTCCCAGCGCCGGGGGGTGCCCCACCTCGTCGTCCACGAGTGGGGGGAACTGCTGCACCACTACGGGCCGTTGACCGAAATCAGCAGTCATCTCTGGCCCCAGCAGCCTCCTTGGTCGTCAGGCAGCTCATGAGCGCCGACCGCCGCGACTCCCGAAGCTGCTGTCAGGTGACAAGTACCTCTGGGTGAAGCCTTGGACACCGCTCGGGCTGCCCCCTCGGGCCGAGTGCGGTCTTGGGGAACACCGGTTGACACCAAGCAGGTGATCTTGGTGAACCGGGCTGTGCGTTGCCGGTAGGTTTGCCGTCATGGTGTCGTACGCGAAGGACGAGCGGTGTGTCGCGCTGGCGAAGGTGCTGGTGCCGCTTCTGGAACGCAGCGGGCCCGAAGGCGCCGGCGGGTACGGCGGTACGTTCCAGGTGCACGTGCCGCACGAGACCGTTGAGCAGCTGGGCGGCCTGGATCTGATCCGGGCCGCGCTGCGGAAGGCAGCGCGCGAGCTCGACTGGAAGTTCGGAACCTACGGGTTCGGCGGCGGTCAGGGTTCGACGACGCTCATCGGCATCCACGACAAGCGTGAGATCCCGGATCCGTACGCGAAGGCCGTCGAGGAACACCGGCAGCGGCAGATGCGGGCTGCGGTCGACCGCGTGTCCGCGAGGTACTCGGGCCTGGATGGATCGGCGCCGGCGTCGAGTCCGCCGTTGCGCGGAACGCCGGTGGTGCAGACGAAGGAGTTCTTGGCGGCTGTCGCCGACCACGGCCTGGTGGAGTAGGGCGTCGTCAGTCGGGGAAGACCAGGATCCGTCCCCTGTTTCGGCCGGACCCGTACGCGGGTGGCCCCGGCAGGTGTGGCGGCCTCGGGCGAGGCCGCGTGTACGGCCGAGCCCAGCCTTCTGCCGGAGCGGGGTGCCTGCCGTCGGCCGGCCTCCCCGTTTCGCTGCGGGTGGCATGCGGTTCCGCTACCGTGTACCGGCATGACGGTGCTGATCATCGGCGGCAGTGGGTTCCTGGGGACCGAGCTGGTGCACCAGGCGACGTCCGCCGGTCGCGTCACGGTCGCGACGTTCAACTCCCGCCCTGGCGACGCCCCCGGCGCCTCGTGGCACCGTCTGGATCTGAGGGAACCCCGTGGGCTCGACGAGGTCATCGACACGGTGGCACCCCGTGTGGTGATCAACGCGTCCAGCGGGGAGGCCGACTGGGCGGTCACCGCCGACGGCCCCGTCCGCCTCGCTCAGGCGACCGAGCGGCGGGGGATCCGTCTGGTGCACGTCTCCAGCGACGCCGTTTTCTCCGGTTCCGATGTCAACTACGACGAGACGGCCTTCCCGGACCCGGTGACCCCCTACGGGGCGGCGAAGGCCGCCGCCGAGACTGCGGTGCGTCTCCTTCACCCTGCCGCGGTGGTCGCCCGCACCTCGCTGATCATCGGCGATGGCCGGTCCGCCCACGAACGGATCGTGCACGAGCTGGCCACCGGTGGACGGGAAGGGGCTCTCTTCACGGACGATGTGCGCTGCCCCGTGCATGTCGCGGACCTGGCGGCTGCCCTCTGGGAGCTTGCGACGTCCGACGCGGCCGGTGTCTTCCATCTCGCGGGGCGTGATGCCCTCAGCCGCTACGAGCTGGGTGTGCTCATCGCCCAGCGCGACGGAGTCGACCCCTCCCTGCTGCCCGCCGGCCGCCGGGCGGACACGCGCCTCCCGCAAGCCCTGGACGTCCGGCTCGACAGCCGCGTCACGCAACGCCGGCTGCGTACCAGGCTCCGGGGCGCCAAGGACTTCCTGGACAAGAGCCGATGACCAGCCAGCCCCGCCGCCCCCTGCCGGTACCCAGGGATGAACACCAGGCCGGGGGCGCCATCACGTCACTGCGCCCGGACCGCATCCCGGGCGCCCCGGCAGGAAGAGACACAAGCCCGGACCTCAACGCCAGATCAGAACTCCCCCGGCACGCGCAGGGTCACCCGCCACCGACCCGGCGCCGATTCCTCGGCCGCCGTCGCCGTCGCGCCGCGCAGGTCGTCCTCGTACGCGCGGTCGATGTAGGCGAGCAGGCGCAGCTCGGCCTGTTCGGCGGTGCCGGCGTCGAGGGCGAAGTCGGCGACCGCGACCGGCCGCCCCTCGGCGGGCCGCTCGATCCCCCGGTCGGCGAGCTTCTCGGCGTCCCACCGGTTCTCGGGGACGGCGGGCAGGCTGGTGGGGTAGGTGGTGGGCACGGTTCTCCTCGGTGCGCGGGGTCAGGCCGCCAGCCCGAGGGCGGCGGTGGGGTTCTGGTCCCAGGTCAGCTTCTTCTTGCGGTAGGCGTCGAACGCGGCGGAGCGCGGCGAGTGCCGGGAGTGGACGGCGACCGCCTCGGGCGGGTTCCCGGCGTCGAGCATGGCCTGGATGCAGCCGCGGCGCATGGAGTGTCCGGTGATCCGGCGGATCGCCGCCCGCGCGGCGCGGCGGGCGGTGCGCCACGCCTTCATGATGGCGTTGGACTCCTCGGCGGTGGCCGCCTGCTCGGCCGCCTCCTTCGCCTCCCGCGCGGCCAGCGCCTCGGCCGCCCGCTCCTCGGGGGTCGGGGCCGGGGTGAGTTCGGCGGCACGGGCGGCGGCCTTGACGATGTCGTTGACGGTGTCGGCGGTGATGCCGCCGCGCCGCCTTTCGTCCTTGGTGTGGCGGCCGGCGGCCTTGGCGCCGATGTTGCCGTGCCGGTCGATGCGGCGCAGCAGCGGGCCCGGGGTGAGCTGTCCGTCGTCGGCCAGCACGTCCAGCCACGCGCGCAGCGCGAACAGCGGGCACAGCTCTTCGTCGTCCGGGGCGAGGATGCGTACCTCCTGGCCGCGGGCCTGCTGGTCGGCCTTGGAGCGGCGGATCTTGACGATCAGCGCCGGGCGCTGGGTCTTCTTCCTGGTGGCCGGGTCGGTGACCTTGACCGTGGTGAAGTGGATGTCGTGGAGGTTCAGGCGGGCGGGCTCGGAGGCTCGGCCGGCCATCCACCAGTCCAGCAGCAGCACCGCCGCGTCCCGCTTGCCGCGCACGGTGGTGCGGTCCAACTGCCGCACCATCAGGCGGAGTTCGTTCAGGTCGACGCCGTCGGCCTGCAGCGGACCGGGCTCCACCAGCGGGTCGTCGGCCTCCTCGCCGCGGCGCTGGGAGATGATGGCGAGACAGCTCTTGATCTCCACCTTGTCCAGCGGGGTGCGGTGCATGGCGCGCAGCATCCGCAGGGTGCCGAAGTGAGCGTCCAGGGTGGAGGCGGGGTGGCCCCGGTCGGCGAGGTCGTCGAGGAAGCAGAGCACGGCGTTGGCTTCGGCGGTGTCCCAGCCGTAGGTGTCGCACCAGTCCTGATAGGCGTTCCAGCGCGAGTCACGGGCGCTGCGGGAGTTGCGCGGCACCGCGTTGTTCAGGCGGCGGGCGGCGGAGGCGGTGATGCGTCCGCCGCCGGGCAGGTGCACGTCGGCCTCGGCGCGGGGGCGGCGGCGGACGGCCGGGGCGGGCCCGGCGGCGGGGACGAGTTCGGTCGACGCCATCGGGGTTACGGCTCCTCGTACGGGGTGGGCGGGGCCTGCCAGGTCAGGGTCTCCAGCGGCGAGCGCGTCGTGCGCACCCACTCGGGGATCCGGGCGGTGCGCATCACGGCGGACGCCTCGTCGCTGAAGAGGACGACGGGCCGGGCGGGCGCGGCCGGGGCGGGCGGCAGCGCCGGGCGGCGGCGGGCGGCGGGGTCGGGTTGGGGTGTCACCGGCCGGTCTCCGGCCGCTCGATGTGGAACGCGGTGACCTCGCGGCCGCCGCGCACCGCGGTCTCCTCCCGGAAGGAGGCGCCCTCGGCCGTGAGCTCGGCCCGGATCCGGTCGGCGTCGCTGGGCGCCTTGCCGCTGCCCATCGTGCCGAAGGCGACTGCGTCGTCGGGGAGGTCGGCGGCGTTCTGCGGCAGGGCCCAGCGCAGCGTGCCGCCGCGCGGGCCGGTGTCGGCCGGGGCGTGGCGGCGGCCGGCGCGGGCCAGCCGGCGCAGCAGCTCG
>NZ_NWVL01000059.1 GCF_002382885.1 Streptomyces sp. WZ.A104 | reverse complement strand
GCGGTGCATGGTGCGGGGTTGGTGCATCGTGATGTGAAGCCGGCGAACATTTTGTTGGCGTTGGACGGGCCGCGGTTGATCGATTTCGGTATCGCTCGTGCGCTCGACGACACCGCGCTGACGGCCCACAACGTGGTGGTCGGGTCGCCGGGCTTCCTCTCCCCCGAGCAGGCGCGTGCCCAGGGCCCGCGGATCGGCCCGCCCAGTGACGTCTTCTCGCTGGGCTGCGTCCTGGCCTACGCGGCGACCGGACGGCGGCCCTTCGGCTCGGGCCCCCCGGCAGTGCTGCTGTACCGCACGGTGCACGACGCGCCGGACCTCGACGGGGTGCCGCAGGAGCTGCGCCCCCTACTGGAGGAGTGCCTGGCCAAGGACCCCGAGCAGCGCCCCGACGCCGCCGGGCTGCGGAGTCGTCTCCTCCCGGGCGAGCCGTCGGCTCCGGGCCCCGGATGGCTCCCGGAGCCGGTTCTCCGGCTGGTCACCGCCCGTGCGGCGGCGATGCTCGACCTTCCGGGAATCCCGCCGACGGAGATCTCCCGGCCGAAGAAGGGCGACCCCACTGCCACCGGGACGCCGCAGCCGGGAGACCCCCCATCCGGCCCGGCCGCCACCCCCGAACACCCCGCCCCCGAACACTCCGCCCCGCCGGAGCGGCCCGCCCCCGCCACCCCGACCCGTCGGCGCTTCCTGACCGTCGCCTCGGCGGGCGGCGCGGTGCTGGCGGCCGGGGGAATCGCCCTCTGGCGCGGCCTCGTGGACCAGCGTGACACCGGCCATGGGCAGTCGCGGGTCGCCCCGCGCCACACGATCGCCGTGCACGCCGACCTCTCCGGGCCGGACGCCGCCACCGGCAAGGCTCAGGAACGGGGCGCCCGGCTCGCGGTCGAACAGTTCAACGCGGGCCCCGACCGCCCCTTCACTCTGGCGCTGACCGTCCGTGACGATGCCGGAGACCCCGCGCGGGCCGTGGAGGTGGCCGAGGAGCTGACCGCCGCCCGCTCGGTCCTCGCCGTGGTCGGTCCGACCACCGGCACCACCTGCAAAGCGGCCGTCGGCACCTACAGCGCCGCCCAGCTCCCCCTGGTATCCGTCTCGGTGGGCACCACAGAGGTGTCGTCCACCGAGCACACCGCGTATCTGCGGACCCGCGCCACGGACGCGGAGGCGGCACTGGTGCTGATCGCCCACCTGGTCGGCGAGGTCGGCGCCCGGCGGACCGCACTGGTTCACGACGAGGCCGCAGGTGACGACTCCTGGGATGTCCTCCAGGGCATCCACCGCGGTATGGAGTCCGGCGGACACGAACTGGTACGGCACACCGCCGAGACGAGCACCGAGGACTTCGGCCCCCTGGTCGGAAAGCTCCTCGACGACGGGGTCGACGCACTGGTGTTCGGTGGCCGTCGGGCCAGGGGCGCCCGGTTCGCCCGCGCGCTGCGGCAGCGGGGATTCACCGGGGCCAGGCTCGGCACACAGGCGCTGGTCGACCCCGGGTTCCCCGAGCAGGCCGGAGCGGCCGCCGAGGGATGGGTACTGGGCTCGGCCGTCGTCGACGCGACCGGCAAGCCCGAGGCCCGGGACTTCACCGCGGCTCACCAGGAGCGTTACGGTGACCCGCCTGCCCTCTACGCAGCCGAGGCGTTCGACACGGTCCACCTGATCGCTCAGGCCGTGCGCGCGCTCGGCGAGGAGAGCGTCGAGCGCCGCGCCCTGGCCCGCCGGCTGCCCCGGACCTCCCACCGTGGCGTGTCGAAGACGTTCACCTTCCGGGAAGGCTCCGCGGCGCCGGTGCAGGAGGACAACGCGTTCCTCATCCGCGTGGAGGAGGGCCGCTTCCGCTACATCGGAGGACTCGGGGACAGCTGAGCACGTCCGGTGCTCCGCTGCGGCGCGTCCGGCCGTGCCCCGGTCGGCCTGCGCGGCCCGGTCGGTGTACGACAGCGGGTCGGTGTACGACAGAGGGCCGGCGTACGCGACCCGGTCGGTGGTACGAGAGCCGGTCAGAGCTTGCGCAGGGAGAGCCTCTGGACCTTGTGGTCCGGCCCCTTGCGGAGGACCAGGGTGGCACGGCCGCGCGTCGGAGCCACGTTCTCCAGCAGGTTCGGCTTGTTGATGGTCCGCCACATGGTGCGCGCGTACTCCAGCGCCTCCTCCTCGGAGACCTGGGTGTACTTGCGGAAGTACGAGGACGGGTCCTGGAACGCCGTGGCGCGCAGCTTGCGGAAGCGGCTGAGGTACCAGTTCTCGATGTCGTCGGCGCGCGCGTCCACGTACACGCTGAAGTCGAAGTAGTCCGCCAGCCCGACCCTGGTGCGCCCGTCCCGGCCCGGCAGGGCGGGCTGGAGGACGTTGAGCCCCTCCACGATGAGGATGTCCGGGCGGCGGACGGTGAGCCGCTCGCCGGGAACGATGTCGTAGATCAGGTGTGAGTAGACGGGCGCGGTCACCTCGTCCTTGCCCGCCTTGATGTCCGCGACGAACCGGGTCAGCGCCCGCCGGTCGTACGACTCCGGGAACCCCTTGCGCGAGGTCAGCCCGCGCGCCCGCAGCTCCTTCATCGGCAGCAGGAACCCGTCCGTGGTCACCAGCTCCACACGAGGGTGCTCCGGCCAGCGGGCCAGCAGCGCCTGGAGGATACGGGCGCTGGTGGACTTGCCCACGGCGACACTGCCCGCGACCCCTATGACGAACGGGGTGCCGCGCTGCTCCCCGTGCCCGTTCCCGGCGTCCCCGAGGAAGGTGTTCAGCGCGCCGCGCAGCCCGGAGGTGGCCTGGACGTACAGGTTGAGGAGCCGGGAGAGCGGCAGGTAGACGTCCCGCACCTCGTCCAGGTCGATGACGTCACCGAGACCCCGCAGCCGCTCCACCTCGTCGGCGGTCAGCGGCAGCGGGGTCTTGTCCCGCAGGGCGCTCCACTCGTCGCGCGAGAGGTCGACGTAGGGGGTCGGCGCATGCTCGGTGCGACGCTGCGGGCTCCGTGCGGGCGAAGTGATCACACGTTCATTGTTGCGGGAGTTCGAACGGAGCGGGGGGTGGGGTCGGTCACGTGGGTGTCGGGGCGGTGCCCCTGGCAGCGGACGTCCACGGCCAGGGGCCTCGCCGGAGGCCCACGGTCGCGGGCCCGGTGTCCGCTCCCCTGTGCCGGACACCGGGCCCGCGCCCGGGTGTGTGCGAGCCGTACGGTCAGGGCTTCTGGCCCTTGGCGTCGACGACGGCCGCTCTGGTCCTCGCGACGTTGATCAGGATGTCGCCGCGTTCGTGGACCGTGGGCTCGATGCCGTCGGGTCGGGAGACCTCGTGTGTCCTGGTGACGACGTCGCGTTCTCCCGCGTAGCTGTAGTCCACCGGGTCGATGAGGATCTCGCGCCGGGTGTCCCCCTGGTCGTAGTCGCGGGTCACGGCGATGACCTGGCGGCCGGAGGCGTCCCTGATCAGGTGGTCGGTCACCTCTACGCCGCCGACCGTGGCCATCGCCCGGTAGATCCTGGCCATCGCGTCGGGCGGGAGCGGGTACGACCCCAGCAGGACCGACAGGGCGCGGAAGCTGTGCTCGTCCTTGGCCTCGGGCGGGCCGTCGGGGCCGCTGCCGGTGGGGAACACCTTCCGCAGTTTCGCGAGCAGCGCCTCGGGGTCCTCCGGCAGGTCAGCGGCGATGCGGTAGGACTCGCGGGCGGTCCGGTAGTCGGTGTCGGACTCGTCGTTCTCCGCGGCTTTGTCGTCGTACGGGACCCAGGAGTCCGGGCTGTAGGACCACTGCATGTCCTCCCGGATCTCGGCGGGCAGCTCCGCCCACTGCTCCGCCTGCTCGGGATTCTCCTCCCGGAGGTAGATCCACTGGTCCGACCGGGGCTCCGGAGGCACCTCCTGCCGGTCCAGGAAGTCCGCAGCCCGGCCCAGGGCGGCGGACGGGCTGGACAGGTCGAGGTCGCCCGTCACGGTCGCCGGTCCCGACTGCCGGGGGTCCGAGGTGTCGACGACCTGGGTGACGAAGAGCGCCGCCGCGGTGATCGCCACCACCGCGCCGAGCGAGGCGATCCGCCAGTCGGCCCGCGCCCGGAAGGTGCGGCGGCCCCTGCCCGCGATGGTGCCGGTGAGCCGCTCGCGGCCCGGGGCGAGGGCTGCACGGTCGGGTACGGGGGCATCGGCGCGCAGCTCCCGCAGCTGGGTCATTTCGTCCATGATGGCGTCAGCTCCTGTTCGGCCGAGACGAACGTGGGATCGGTGCTCAGGGCCTCGCGCACCTTGCGGCGGGCCCGGTTCAGTCGGGATCTGACCGTGCCCAGCGGTATCCGCAGTGCGTCGGCCACCTCCTGGTAGCCGAGGTCCGCCCAGGCGACGAGCAGCAGGACGTGCCGGTCGCCGGGCGAGAGCGCGGCCAGCGCGCCCGCGAGGGGGGCCTGGACGGCGATCCGGTCGTCGGAGCGGTCGCTCCAGGACGCGGCCACCGGGTCGTGGCCCGTCCGGGCCAGCGCCTTCAGCGCGCGGACCTCGCTGCGGCGGTGCTTGCCGATCAGGTTGGCCGCGATGCCGTACAGCCAGGGCCTGGCCAGCCGGTGGGACGTGTCGTAGCGGTCCCGGGTGCGGAACGCGATCAGGAACGTCTCCGCCGTGATGTCGTCCGCTGCGCCCTCTCCGAGGCGGCGGGCGGCGTAGCGGTGGATGTCCGGGGCGTGCCGGTCGTACAGCCCGGCGAACAGCTCGGGCTCGTCGAGAGACTGCGTGATGACGACGGCGTCGTCGCGTTCGGTGCCTGGGCGGGCCGGAGGTGGTCCGGTCACTGCGCCTCCAGGGGTGTGTCGGTCGGTGTGGCTGTCACCCCTGTTGTCCGCAGTGGCCGGAAAGGTTCACGGGCGGAACGGTTCACGGGCGGTGGAGCGTCCCGAGAGACGCTCCACCGCCCGTCCGCCGGTTCCGTGCGCGGGTCCGCCCGCCCTACGCGTCCTGCGGATACCAGCGCAGTTCGACCGTGTTGCCGTCCGGGTCGAGCACGTAGACCGAGGTGGCCGAGCCCCGGGCCCCGAAGCGGGGGACCGGGCCCTCCTTCACCGTGAACACCCCGGAGTCGATGACCTCCTGCCAGTCGAGCGGGTCGACGACGAGGCAGATGTGGTCCACGTTCGACTCGCCGCGCGGACGGTCGATCAGGTCGATGATCGTGGTCGGGCTGACCCGGACCGAGGGGAACGGCACCTTGCCCGCCCGCCACTCATCGACCCGTACGGGCTCCAGGCCGAGCGGTCCGCAGTAGAACGCGATGGCCCGCTCCACGTCCCCGACATTGAGGACGAGGTGGTCGAAGTCTTTGACGTGTACGGGCATGGTCAGGACTCCGACGCGTAGGCGATGAAGTCGTTCCAGGCAGCCGGTCCGAAGCCGAGGTGGGGCCCGTCGGTGGGGAGCTGCTTGGAGTCGCGTACGTGGATGGTGGTGGGCGCGGTGGCGACCTCGACGCAGGAGGGGCCGTCGTTGGTGCTGTAGCTGCTCTTGAACCAGTTCAGCTCGGTGGCTCTCATGTCTCTCCCAGCAGTTTCTCGATGAATTCCCGCGACAGCCGGGGCGTGAGGGCCTGCGACCGGATCAGGTTGTAGCGCATCTCCAGGATCTGCACCTGCCTCGGATCGGAGATCAGCCCGCTGATGAGCTGAACCTCGTTGAGCCCGACGGTCTTTCCGTCCTTCAGCTTAAGGATGCGGTGCGAGCCGCCGAGACCCGCATGCTCCTCCGCCTCCATAGGCATGACTTGGATCTCGACATGCCGCAACTGGCTCAGGTCAAGCAGGCGTTCGAGCTGGCGTCGCAGGACCGTTCTGCCCCCGGTCTGCCTCCGGAGCGTCGACTCCTCCTGGACGAAGGTGAGCAGGGGCGCGGGCCTACGGTCGAAGACCACCTGCCGGGCCATGCGCGCGGCCACCAGGCGCTCGATGTCGTCCTCGCTGTACGCGGGCCGCCGCTGCCTGTACAGCGCACGTGCGTACTCCTCGGTCTGAAGCAGCCCGTCGATCACGCCGTTCGCGTACGAGCCGAGCTCGACCGCCTCCGCCTCCAGCTTCGTCAGGTCGCGGACCTTCCTCGGATACCGGGCCTCCTCCACGTCCTTCTTCATCGCCGCGATCTTGCCGCCCGCGCCCACGACGTCGTCCGTCCGGTCCAGGAACTCCGGCTTCGGGATGCGCCGCCCGCCCTCGACCTTGAAGACGAGGTTCTCGCTGTACCCGATGGCCGTGCCCAGTTCGGCGGCGCGCAGGCCGGCGGCCTCGCGCCAGAGCTTGACCTGCCGGCCGACCGCCGCGATGACCGCGCCCGAGTCGTCCTCCAGGCCGAACTCCTGGTCCTCTTCGTTTCCGTCAGCCATCTGCCGACCCGCTTCCAGCCGTGTGCCCGTGCGCGGACACCGTACGAACGGGACAGGGCTGTACACACCAGGGACAGTGACAGTCCGTACCCGTGCCAATACTTCTCAGGGTAGATACGTGCGGACACGCTGAGTGACATGAACCAAGAAATCACCCAACCGAGGGCGCGCACCGGACAGTTCGCCGTCCAGCTCTCCGCCACCCGCCGGGGCGCCCGGCTCGCCCGTCTGCTGGCGACCGAGCAACTGCGGTCCTGGGGGCTGCCGCTGGAGGACGCGAGCCTCGTCATCGGGGAGCTGGCGACCAACGCGGCGCTGCACGGGTACGTCCCGGGGCGGGACTTCCGCATCCTGCTGAGCGTGTACGACGACGTGCTGCGGATCGAGGTCGCCGACACCCGGGGTGACCGGGACCCGGTGAAGCGGGAGCCGTCCGGCGATTCCGAGGGCGGGCGCGGGCTGTTGCTCGTGGAGGCGCTGTCGGTGCGGTGGGGTACTGAGCACGGGCCGTTTCCGCGCAAGACGGTCTGGGCGGAGGTGGCGCTCACCGGATCGTGACAGCCGCGACCCGGTGGGGCGGGGTGGGGGTGCCGGGGCGGGAGTGACCGGGTCGCGGTGGACCGCGTCCCGGTGGCCCACGACGTAAAAGCTTTTAAGTACCCGTCTTTGAGTACGGGAGAAATAACCCGACCCAACCCTGTGCGGGCCCGCGTCAGTACGTGCGAGGCGTCTCACTCACACGGGTGAAGTGTGCCAACCGGGCTGGATTTTCGCCCTGTTGGCGGGCATATGCTCACGCTGACCACCACCAGACATGAGACGGCCCCCGGCCGGGACTGGCATCCCGACCGAAGGCCTGACCACCGAGGAAGCAGGACCTTCCCGATGGGTACCCAGCAGATTAGCGCGCCCTCGCGCGCCCCGTACTTCGGCGTCGTCCACTTCAACATCCGCCTGACCGACGGTTACACGATCGTCTCCAACCGGCTCTCCCAGCACCGGGGCCTGTCCCTGCTGGCGATCGGCCTCGGCACGCACATCCAGTCGCTGCCGGACGGGTGGCGGGTCGGCATCAAAGCGCTCGCCGCGGACTTCCCGGAGAGCGAGACCCGCATCGCCGCCGCGCTGCGCGAGCTGGAGCAGCACGGATTCCTCAGCCGCGTCCTGGAACGCGTCAAGGGCGGCAAGCTGGCCACACGCACGGTGTTCTACAACCACCCGGACGCGGCGGACCGGGCAGCGGGGGCCCCGCCCCCGTCCCCGCCGCTGCCCGCGCCGGCGCGGGAGCCGGAGCCCGAAGCCGTACCGGCGCGTGAGCCGGTGCCCACGCCCGTACGTGAGCCGTTGCCTACGCCCGTGCGTGAGCCGTTGCCCGAAACCGTACGTACGCTGGAGCCCGCGCCCGTACCGGAGGAACGCGTTCCCGCTCCCGTGCCCCGGCTCGTGCCGCCGCCCACCGCGCCCCGGCAGCAGCGGCCGCCGCTGCCCGGTCCGTGCCGCCCCACCGAGGCCTTGAACGCGGCGGCGGCCGACCTGCTCGCCGGGCTCCGGCGTACCGCGCCGCTGTTCGTCCTCTCCGAGGAGGATGTCCGGCGGCTCGTTCCCGGTGTCGCAGCCTGGCTGGAGCGGGGGATGCGGCCCGACGCGGTACGGAAGGCGCTCACCGACGATCCGCCCGTACCGCTCAGGTACCCGGCGAAGCTGCTGCGCCACCGGCTGACCGCGCTCCTCCCGCCGCCCCTGCCCGTCGCCGCGCCGATCGTGCCCCTGGTGAACTGCGACGGCTGCGACCGGGGTTTCCGGTCACCGGTGCCGGGCCTGTGCCGGCAGTGCGCCGAGGCCCGTGGGGGCGCCGACGAGCCGTGGGGGCTGAGCGCATGAAGGCGGCGCTGTCCTGTTCGCGCGGGGTTGCGCGGATCTACACTGCTGGAGTGACCGCTGCACGCGACTACGAAGACATGCACCATCTGGTGGACCGGCTCTCGCCCCGCCAGATGCGTCGCCTGCGGCTGCTGGTGACTTAGGACGAGGAACTGGCCCAGGTGGCCGATGCCCTCTCCCCGGAGCGGTCTTCCGGCGAGGGGCCCGAGGAGAGTGTCCCGGAGGGGCTGATCGCTCTGATCGGCAGCATCCAGGGCCCGGCGGACCTTGCGGAGCGGCACGACGACTACCTTCGCGAGCGCATGGAACGGCGCTTCGGGAACGCCAAGTGATCAGCACGGTACTCGACACCGGCCCACTGGCTGCGGCTCTGAACGCGGGGGACCGGCGTCATGCCGAATGCGGCAGGTTCCTGGCCGCCCTCACCGGCCGCCGACTCCTCCCCAGCCCCGTCCTCACCGAGGTCTGCTGGCTCTTGGAGCGCTGACCCAAGGTGGAGGCAGCGTTTCTGGAGGAGGTCCGACGCGGCACCTTTGAACTGGTGCACCTGGCCGCTGCCGACCTGGCGCGCATGAGCGAGCTGGTCCTCCAGTACGCGGACTTTCCCCTCGGAGCGGTCGACGCGTCGGTGATCGCCGGGGCCGAGCGTCATGGAGTGGGGCGGGTCGCGACACTCGACCGGCGCCACTTCACGGTAGTCAAGCCCAGGCATGTGTCCGCGTTGACGGTACTCCCCTGAGCTTGTCATTCAACCGTTGAGCTGCGCTTGCATCGCCTCGTGGGCAGCGAGTTCCTCCGGAGTGCCGAGGAAGGCCGGCCCGCAGCCGACGGGAAGGCGCTCCAAAACCATGGCGACGGCTTCCCCGACCGTCTCCGCAGGCCCCACGGTCTGCGAACGAAGAGGACCTGACACCCAGTAGCTACCTCCGGCCGAGGGCTGGATGTAGGGGATGTCCCACGTCCACCGTTGTTCGGTGCAGCGGCTGAAGTCAAGTCCGTGACGATGTCGGCGTCCGTGCTGATGAACCCGTGCATGCGAGCTTGCCCGGCACCTGGGCGCCGGTCGCGTTCTCGGCGGCGAGGAAGTCGCTGCCGAGAACGCTGACCACCTGGCCTGGGTCAGAGCCCCTCTGCCGCCTTCTGGTTCTCCGAAGGCCGGGGGCCCGAGTCGTTGCTGTGGGTGCCGGCCGGGATTCCGGTGGCTTCCTTCCGGACGGTTCTGGGGGCCCGGCGGGGGAATGCGAGCAGAAACGCTATGGCGAGGGCTGCGAAGAGTGCTGCGCCGGTGCCGACGAGCAGGGCGTCCTCCATGCCGGTCATGAAGGCGGTGCGGGCCTGGTCGAGTACGGGCCCGCCGATCGTGGCGGCTGCGGCGATCGATGAACGCGCGGCTCCCTCCAGGTTCTCTGGCAGGCCGGGCAGGTGGAGGCTGCTGCGATAGGAGGAGGTGAGGACGCTGCCGAGGACGGCGATGCCCAGAGCGCCGCCGAGTTCGCGGGCGAGGTCGTTCACCGCGGAGCCGACGTTCTGCAGGGCCGGCGGCAGTGCATCGGTGATCGCGGTGGTGGCCGGTGTCATCGCCAGCCCCATACCGGATCCGAGCGTCATCAGCGCGGCGGCGATCAGTCCGTAGCCGCTGTCCCGGTCCAGTTGCGAAAGAAGCGCAAGGCCCACCGAGACCAGGACCAGTCCGGTGACCCAGGGACCTCCGATACCGAAGCGGGCGGTGAGGCGGGGGCTGAGGCGCGACAGCGGCACCATGGCCGCCGCCATGGGCAGCACGCTCAGCGCGGCGACCAGGGCGCTGTCCCCCCTGACGAACTGGAGGTACTGCATGACGACGAAGATGAACCCGAAGAACCCGAAGAACTGAAAGGTGATCGAGAGTGCGCCGGCCGTGAAGCGCGGATGGCGGAACAGCCTGGGATCCAGGAGCGGGTGGCGCCGCTTCAGCTCCCACAGCACGAAGCCGGTGAGGACGATCAGTCCCAGCGTGATGCCGGCCAGGGTGATCCCGCTGCTCCAGCCGTGCACGGGGGCCTCGATGACGCTGTAGACGAGCACGCCGAGGCCTGCGGCCACCAACAGCGCCCCGAAGCGGTCGAGCGCGGGCTGGTCCGGTTCGGCGGACTCCGGTACGTACCGTGCCACGCCCGCCAGGGCGGCTGCGGCGAGCAGCAGGTTCAGGAGGAAGACCGAACTCCAGGACCAGACCGTCAGCAGCGAGCCGGAAGCCAGTAGTCCCACCACGGCGCTGGCACCGGCGACGGCGGCCCAGGTGCTGACGCCACGGGCCCGCAGAGAGGGCGGGAAAGTGGTGGTGATGGTCGAGAGCGTGGCGGGCATGACGAGCGCGGCACCGACGCCCAGCAGAGCTCTCAGCGCGATCAGCATGTTCGGGGAGGTGGTGAGCAGCGCGGCGGCTGAGCCACCGCCGAAGATCGCCAGACCGAGGAGTAGGGCGTTGCGCCGCCCGAAGCGGTCGCCGAGCGCACCGGCGGGCAGCAGCAGCGCGGCGAACACCAGGCTGTAGGAGTCGATGATCCAGGTGAGCTGGGTCTGGGTGGCCTGGGTCTCGCGGGCTATGGACGGCAGCGCCACGTTCAACGAGGACATCGCGGACACGACGGTGGCCAGCGCGAGACAGGTGACCGCGAGGACGAGGCGGTGACGGCCTGCGGACGCTTGATCGGGGGGCATGGCTCCGGGCCTTCCAGTGGGTTGCAGGAACCCGGTCAGAGTCGCTACCGCACCGCTAGCATTTCAACTGTGATGAATAAAACCTCGCGTCGTGGACGTCGGCCCGGCAGCCCCAACACCCGTGACGTCATCCTCGAAACGGCCCGCCGCCGCTTTCTGGCCGAGGGCTACCATGCGGTCACGCTGCGCTCGATTGCCGCGGAGGCAGGCGTGGACCTTGCTCTGATCAGCTACTTCTTCGGTTCCAAGAAGGGCCTGTTCGGCGCGGCGCTCGCCCTGGCCGTCAACCCGGCCGAGGTTGTCGCCCAAGTCCTGGAAGGCGACCCCAAGACCCTCTCCCAACGCGCCCTCCGTGCCATGCTCTCCGTGTGGGACGACCCGCAGTCCGGGCCGGCGCTGCTCGCCATGGTGCGCAACGCGGCCCAGGACGAGATGTTCGCCGAGCTCGTCAAGGAAGTGCTCGAACGCGAGATCGTCGACCGCATCGCGGCCTGGCTGGGCGGGTCCCACCCACGTAGACGCGCCGCGGCGTTCACCACGCAGATGGCCGGTCTGATGACCGCGCGCTACCTGCTGCGCCTGGAGCCCATGGCATCCATGACGCCTGATGAAATCGTCCGCCACCTCGCACCCTCGCTGAGAGTCGCACTCCAGGACACCTCGCACGCCAACCACCGCCGAGCTCCGCGGGACCAGCGGTGAGGCGGTTGACCACAGCAGGTAGCCAGAATCATGCGGCTGTCGGGCTTGGCGAAGGTCAGCACGCATCCGTGCCGGCGCGGCCGCCCGCCCTTCGGGCCCGAGCGAGCCGGGCCCGCGTCGCGGAGCATGACGCGGTCCGAGCGCAGACGCCCGGCCAGGACGACGGGCAGATCGGCCAGGACGTAGGAGAGGTGGGCGACGCCGTAACCGGCGTCCATCGTGATCAGGATTTCGGGGTCGCCCGGCTTCCAGTGCCCCGCCCCGCGCAGCCGGTCGAGGACCTCGCGGAGCTGGGCGGCGGTCACGGCCGTCGCGTCGTCGGCCGGTCCCAGCCGCACCGCGTCCAGCAGTGCCACCCACGAGGTGCGGCCTGTTTCCAGGGCCGCGACGAAGGAGTAGGGCCAGCGGGGGATGAACGGGCCCGAACTGCGGTCGCCCCGACCGTAGACGTGACAGAACAGCCGATCGTCGCTGGTCGGAGCATCCGGCCTCAGCCAGTGGGAGACGTCTACGGCCAGGACGATCCGCCCGTCGGCTGCCCTCGGCAGCGGCAGGCCGGCCAGTGACCGGCGGAGCCGAGCCGGCTCCAGCCGGCCCCGGTCGAGCCCCGCGTACATCGCACCGTGTCCACGGCGGTGCTCGGCCGTCAACGACAGCTCGACCAGCGTCTTCACCGGGCCGTCCGTGCACAACGCGGCGTCCGTCAGCTCGAAGAGCGCATCCGCGCGGGCGTACAGGCAGTCGTAGAACTCAACCCGAAAGCGGGACAAGACACCCAATGCCTCGCCCGCGGCCCCAGAGACAGGGAAACTCATGCACAGCGGCCGTTCTCTTGTGTGCACTTCGTGACTCGACATCTCGAAGCGTGGAGAACGGCCGCCTCCGCTGTCCCAAGAAGAACCGCAGATCAGCAGGTCGAGTGACCTGCGACGTTAAACAACAAGCTGAGGTTCGGAAGAAAACTGCGGGTGGCGTGTCGATCGGGGCCCGGTCCGTTCGTCGTCAAGGTGTAAGGCAGCCCCGCAGGGGGCTCGGAACACCCATACGACAGGAGTCGGACCATGAAGTACATGCTGCTGATCCACAGCGGGGCCGTCGACGAGCAGGGCGGGGCGCCACAGTGCACCGTCGAGGACTGGATGGCCTACGACAAGGACGTACGCGACGCGGGGATTCTCGTCTCCGGGGAGTCGCTGGCCGACCTCGTGACCGCGACCACCGTGCGGGTCTCGCCGACCGGGGAGCGGACGGTGACGGACGGGCCGTTCGCGGAGACGCGGGAGCTGCTGGGCGGGTTCCTGGTCATCGATGTGCCGGACCTCGATGCCGCCCTCGACTGGGCCGCCCGCTGCCCCGGTGCGCGGGACGGCGGCTCGGTCGTCGTCCGGCCGGTCGCGGACTTCGGGGGCTGAGAACGGTGGCGGGCGAGGACGTGTTCCCGAGGGAGGACCGGACGGCGGGGGATGCCCGGGGTGCCCAAGGCGCCCGGGGTGCCCAAGGCGCTCGGGATTCCCAGGATTCCCAGGATTCCCAGGATTCCCGGGAGGAGGCTGACGCCGTCGAGGCCAGGGTTGCCGTCGAGTCGGTCTTCCGGGAGGAGCGTGGGCTGTTGCTCGCCTCCCTCGTACGCCGGTTCGGGGATCTCGATCTGGCCGAGGAGGTGACGTCCGAGGCGATCGAGGCGGCCCTCCTCCACTGGCCCGCCGAGGGTGTCCCCGCCCGCCCCGGGGCCTGGCTGCTGACGACCGCGCGGCGCAGGGCCGTGGACCGGCTGCGGCGGGACCGGGCGTACGCCGCCCGGCTCGCCGTCCTCCAGGCCGACGCGGACCGGGCGGAGGCCGTCGCAGCCCCGACCGGTCTCGGTGAACTGCCGGACGAACGGCTCCAGTTGTTCTTCACCTGCGCCCACCCCGCCCTCGCCGCCGAGGACCGTACGGCCCTCACCCTGCGCTGCCTGGCCGGTCTCACCACCCCCGAGGTGGCACGGGCCTTCCTCGTGCCGACCGCGACCATGGCCCAGCGGATCGTGCGGGCGAAGAAGAAGATCCGCGAGGCCCGGATTCCGTTCCGGGTGCCGGGCCCCGACGAACTTCCGGACCGGCTGCCCGGGGTGCTCCAGGTCGTCTACTCGGTCTTCACGGAGGGGTACGCGGCCAGCTCCGGCCCCCGGCTCCAGCGGCTGGACCTGGCCGAGGAGGCGATCCGGCTGGCCCGGATACTGCGCCGCCTGCTCCCCGCCGAACGGGAGAGTGCCGGGCTCCTGGCGCTGCTGCTCCTCGTCCATGCCCGGCGCGGGGCGCGGACCGGCCCGGAGGGGGAGCCGGTGCTCCTGGAGGACCAGGACCGGGGGCTCTGGGACCGGGCGATGATCGAGGAGGGGCGGGGTCTGGTGGTGCAGGCGCTGACCGGGGGGCCGGCCGGGCCGTACGGGGTGCAGGCCGCGATCGCCGCCCTGCACGACGAGGCGGCGGACGTGGAGTCCACGGACTGGGCGCAGATCGTGGCCCTGTACGACGTACTGCTCACCCTCACCCCGTCTCCCGTGGTGGCGGTGAACCGCGCCGTCGCGGTGGCGATGCGCGACGGGCCGGGGGCCGGTCTCGCTCTGCTGGACGCGCTGGCGGGGGAGCCCCGGTTGCGGGCGTACCCGCCGTACGTGGTGGCGCGGGGTGATCTGCTGAGCCGCCTGGGGCGGGGCGGAGAGGCGGCTGTGGCGTACCGGGAGGCGCTGGAGCTGGCGGGCACCGAGCCGGAGCGGGCGGCGCTGAGGCGGAAGCTGGGGGAGGGGCGGGGCGGGCCTGCGCCTGCCTGAGTGGGTGGGCCCGTGTGCCTTCGAGATGTACCCGCGCTCGTCGTGGAGCGGCGGCTTCCATCCGCCCGGCGAGGTCATCGGGCGCGAGACCTCCCGCAACCGGGACGCGGTGCTGCAACTGATCGAGAACGCCGACTGCATGTACCGGTCGATCGGCAAGGAGGCGCAGTACCGCACGTGACGGGCCGAAGCCGACCCTGCCCCGGTGCGGGCCCCGGCACGTGCCCGCACCGGAGTCTCAGGCCACGTCGTGAACGCTGTGCTCGCCGAGGTCCGGGGCGTGCCGGGCGACCGTGCGGTAGTCGAGGTCGTCATGGAGGACCGTCAGGCCGTGATGGGCCGCCGTGGCCGCGATGACGAGGTCCACGGCGGAGGCGCTGCGGTGCTGCCCGGCGCGTGCCATGCGGTGCTGGACCGAGGCGATCCAGCGCCCTGCGCTCTTCGGCACCGCGACGTCCGGGTAGAGGTCGGTGAACATCTCCACGATCTCGTCGTACTCGCGTGCGTTCTGGGCGCCGTACAGGAACTCCGCCCGCTGCGGGTAGCAGGAGGCGACCGTTCCGGCCTCGATCGCATCGGACCACACCGACTGCAGAGCCGTGTCGGAGAGCAGCCGCGCAAGGCCCGACGTGTCGAGCAGGTAGATCACCGGCCGTCCTTCTCAGCCCGGTGCCGCCGCTCGGCGTCCTCGACCGCGCCCCAGTCGCGTGCGCGCTCGAAGTGGCGGCTGATCCGTGCCGCACGCTCCTGCTGCTCCGCGTAGAAGCGCAGGGCGATGTTGACGGTCTCCTTCTTCGTCCGCGCCTTGGACAGGGTCATCGCCCGCTCCAGCGCTTCATCGTCTATGTCGATCTGCGTCACCGACATGTCCGGCCTCCCGCTATGTGGCGATGTTGGTGATGTACAAAAAACTATATGGCACCAACATCTCTCCCGCGAGCCGTTTTCGGCCTTATGGTGCCGCTATGTGCGGAATCGTGGGTTATGTCGGTGGGCAGTCGGCGCAGGACGTCGTCGTCGCGGGACTCAAGCGCCTCGAATACCGGGGCTACGACTCGGCGGGTGTCGCCGTGCTCGCGGACGGCGGGCTCGCCGCCGCGAAGAAGGCGGGCAAGCTCGTCAATCTGGAGAAGGAGCTGGGGGACCGGCCGCTGCCGGCCGGGCGGACCGGGATCGGGCACACGCGGTGGGCGACGCACGGGGCGCCCAACGACGCCAACGCCCACCCCCACCTGGACAACGCGGGCCGCGTCGCCGTCGTCCACAACGGGATCATCGAGAACTTCGCGGCCCTGCGGCGCGAGCTGACCGGGCGCGGGCACGCCCTGGAGTCGGACACGGACACCGAGGTCGTCGCGCATCTGCTGGCCGAGGCGTACTCGGCGGGCGCGGACCTCGCGGAGGCGATGCGGCAGGTGTGCCGGCGGCTGGAAGGGGCGTTCACCCTCGTCGCCGTGCACGCGGACCAGCCGGACGTGGTGGTCGGCGCCCGGCGCAACTCGCCGCTCGTCGTGGGCGTCGGGCAGGACGAGTGGTTCCTCGCCTCCGATGTCGCCGCGTTCATCGCCCACACCCGTTCCGCCATCGAGCTGGGCCAGGACCAGGTCGTCGAACTGAGCCGCGAGGGCGTCACCGTCACCGGGTTCGACGGGGACCTCGCCGAGGTGCGCGAGTACCACGTCGACTGGGACGCCTCCGCCGCCGAGAAGGGCGGGTACGCCTCCTTCATGCTCAAGGAGATCGCCGACCAGCCCCAGGCCGTCGCCGACACCCTCCTCGGCCGGATCGACGGCGAGGGCTCGCTCCACCTCGACGAGGTACGCATCCCGGACGCCGAACTCCGCGAGATCGACAAGGTCGTCATCGTCGCCTGCGGGACCGCCTTCCACGCCGGAATGATCGCCAAGTACGCCATCGAGCACTGGACCCGGCTGCCCTGCGAGACCGAGCTGGCCAGTGAGTTCCGCTACCGCGACCCGATCCTCGACCAGCGCACCCTCGTCGTCGCCATCTCCCAGTCCGGCGAGACCATGGACACCCTGATGGCGCTGCGCCACGCCCGCGAACAGGGCGCCAAGGTGCTCGCCATCTGCAATACGAACGGCTCGACCATTCCCCGGGAATCCGACGCGGTCCTCTACACCCACGCCGGGCCCGAGGTCGCCGTCGCCTCCACCAAGGCCTTCCTCACCCAGCTCGTCGCCTGCTACCTCGTCGCCCTCTACCTGGGCCAGCTCCACGGCACCAAGTGGGCCGACGAGATCCGGACAGTCGTACGCCAGCTCGCCGCGATCTCCGCCGAGGTCGGACGCGTCCTGACGACCATGGAGCCCGTCCGCGAGCTGGCCCGCTCCCTCGCCCACCACGACACCGTCCTCTTCCTCGGGCGCCACGTCGGCTACCCGGTCGCCCTCGAAGGCGCGCTCAAGCTCAAGGAACTCGCCTACATGCATGCCGAAGGCTTCGCGGCCGGGGAGCTCAAGCACGGGCCGATCGCGCTCATCGAGGAAGGCCTTCCGGTCGTCGTCATCGTGCCGTCGCCACGCGGGCGTTCGGTGCTCCACGACAAGATCGTCTCCAACATCCAGGAGATCCGGGCCCGGGGCGCGCTCACCGTCGTCGTCGCCGAGGAGGGCGACCGGGCCGTCGTCCCGTACGCCGACCACCTCATCACCGTCCCCGCAACGCCTACGCTGCTTCAGCCGCTGGTCGCCACCGTGCCGCTCCAGGTCTTCGCCTGCGAGCTGGCGACGGCCCGCGGCAACGAAGTGGACCAGCCGCGCAATCTGGCGAAGTCCGTGACCGTGGAGTGAGTGGAGCGACCCGGGGCGTCCCCGGGTCGCGAGAACGACAGGGATGGCGAGGGTGGGGTCGTGATCATTGGGGTCGGCATCGACGTGGCCGAGATCGAGCGCTTCGGCGCGGCGCTGGAGCGTACGCCCCAGCTGGCGGACCGGCTCTTCGTCGAGGGCGAGCTGACACTGCCCAGCGGCGAGCGGCGCGGAATCGCCTCGCTCGCCGCCCGGTTCGCCGCGAAGGAGGCCCTGGCCAAGGCGCTCGGCGCGCCCGGCGGGCTGCTCTGGAGCGACGCGGAGGTCTGGGTCGAGGAGAGCGGGCAGCCCCGGCTGCGGGTGAGCGGCACGGTCGCCGCCCGCGCCGCCGAACTGGGCGTGCGCGGCTGGCACGTCTCGCTCAGCCATGACGCGGGGGTCGCATCAGCGGTGGTGATCGCGGAGGGGTGAGCCCGGGGCAGGTGTCCGCCGCCGTGATCGCGGAGGGGGTCGTCCATGCCGCGCCGCCGTGATCGCGGCGGGGTGAGCACGCGGCTCCACGCGTGCGGTGCCCGCTGTCCCGGTCGTCCCGGGCCGCCACGCCCCGCGGGGCTGGCGTCCGCCGTCGTGATCGCCCAGGGTTGGACCCATGCGACGTGCCTACAGCGTGGAGACCGTACGGGCCGCCGAGGCCGCCCTCATGCAGCGACTGCCCGAGGGCGCCCTGATGCAGCGCGCCGCCGCCGGACTCGCCGTGGCCTGCGGCGATCTGCTGCGCCGCGGCGGCCGGGTCTACGGGGCCCGGGTCCTGCTCCTCGTCGGCAGCGGGGACAACGGCGGCGACGCCCTGTACGCGGGCGCACGGCTCGCCCGCCGGGGGGCGGGTGTCCGGGCCCTGCTGCTCGCCCCCGACCGGGCCCACCCGGGTGGCCTCGCCGCCTTCCTCGCCGCCGGGGGGCAGGTCGCCGACGGGCCGGACGGGCTGGGCGTGCTCGACCTCGTCGTGGACGGCATCACCGGCATCGGCGGGCGCGGCGGGCTGCGCGCGGACGCCACCGCGCTGCTGGAAGCGGTGACCCGGGACCGTACCCCGGTCATCGCCGTCGACCTGCCGAGCGGGGTGGAGGCCGACACCGGGGAAGTCCACGGCGATGCCGTGCGGGCGGACGCGACGGTCACCTTCGGCACGTACAAGCCGGGCCTCCTCATCGACCCAGCCGCCGAACACGCGGGCGCCCTGCGGCTGGTGGACATCGGGCTCGGCCCGGACCTGCCCGAGCCGCCGGACCTGGAGGCGCTCCAGTACGCGGACGTCGCGGCCCTGCTGCCGGTGCCGGGCGGCGAGAGCGACAAGTACCGGCGCGGGGTAGTCGGCGTCGTCGCCGGGTCCGAGCGCTACCCGGGCGCCGCCGTCCTCGCGGTCGCGGGCGCGCTGCGCGGCGGGGCCGGGGCCGTGCGGTACGTCGGACCGGGCGCGGACGCGGTGATCGGCCGCTACCCCGAGGCGCTGGTGCACGCGGGGCCGCCCTCGAAGGCCGGGCGGGTGCAGGCCTGGGTGGTCGGGCCGGGGCTCGGGGACGGGCGGGAGGCGGAGGCGGCCGTCGCCGACGTGCTGGCCGCCGACGTCCCGGTGCTGGTCGACGCGGACGGGCTGCGGCTGCTGGACGCCGAGACCGTACGGACCCGGACCGCCCCGACCGTACTGACCCCGCACGCGGGGGAGGCCGCCGCCCTGCTCTCCACGGCTCGGGAGGACGTCGAGGCCGGGCGGCTCGCCGCCGTCCGCGAACTGGCCGCCCGCTACCGCGCCACCGTGCTCCTCAAGGGCTCCACGACCCTGGTCGCGGAGGCCCGGGACACCCCCGTACGGGTCAACCCGACCGGCACGGCCTGGCTCGCCACGGCGGGCAGCGGCGATGTGCTCTCCGGGCTGACGGGGTCCCTCCTCGCGGCCGGGCTCGCCCCGCGCGACGCCGCGTCCGTGGGCGCGTATCTCCACGGACTCGCCGCCCGGCACGGCTCCGACGGGGCCCCGCTCTCCGCGCAGGACGTCGCCGACGGCATTCCGGCCGCCTGGCGCGACGTGCGGGCGGGCTGAGGCGGGGCGAGGGTGGGAGGCCCGGCAGGAGGGTGGTCCGGACGGTGAGCGGCAGCGCATCGGTACGTGTACGCAGGGTCTACGACCCGCCCGAGGACGGCGACGGCACGCGGGTCCTCGTCGACCGGCTCTGGCCCCGGGGCGTGGCCAAGGAGCGGGCCGCGATCGACGTGTGGCTGAAGGACGTCACGCCCTCGGACGAACTGCGCTCCTGGTACCACCAGGACCGCTCCGGCGCGCGTTACGACACCTTCGTCGAGCGCTACCGCACCGAGCTGGACGACCCGGCGCACACGGAGGCCGTCGAGCGGCTCGTCGGGCTGGTGCGCGAGGGCGGGCCCGTCACGCTGGTCACCGCCGTCAAGGACGTGGCCGGCAGCCACGTCCCGGTCCTGGTCGACCACCTCCGGCATGTGATGAAACGTACATAGGCCTGGATACCGGCGTGCGCTGCCCGGGTGGCGGCAGGCGCCTCTGAGACACTGGGCGCGATGAACGAGACTGCGTCCCTGAGAGCCCGTGCCGAGATCGACCTCGCCGCGCTGCGCGCCAACGTGCGCGTTCTGCGTGGGCGGGCGGCCGGTGCGCAGCTCATGGCCGTGGTGAAGTCCGACGGGTACGGGCACGGGGCCGTGCCGTGCGCGCGGGCCGCCCGCGAGGCCGGGGCGGCCTGGCTCGGCACCGCGACCCCGCACGAGGCCCTCGCCCTGCGGGCGGCCGGACTCGACGGCCGGATCATGTGCTGGCTGTGGACGCCCGGCGGCCCCTGGCGCGAGGCGATCGAGGCCGACATCGACGTGTCGGTCAGCGGTATGTGGGCCCTGCGCGAGGTCATCGCCGCCGCCGCGGCCGTCGGGCGCCCGGCCAGGATCCAGCTCAAGGCCGACACCGGCCTCGGCCGCAGCGGCTGCCAGCCCGCCGACTGGCCCGAACTGGTCGCCGGGGCCCGTGACGCCGAGCGGACCGGACGAGTCAAGGTCACCGGCCTGTGGTCGCACTTCGCCTGCGCCGACGAGCCGGGCCACCCCTCGATCGCCGCGCAGCTCGGCGTGTTCCGGGACCTGGTCGCGTACGCCGAGAAGGAGGGCGTGGACCCCGAGGTGCGGCACCTGGCCAACTCCCCGGCCACGCTGACGGTCCCCGAGGCGCACTTCGACCTCGTACGGACCGGGATCGCGATGTACGGCATCTCGCCCAGCCCCGAGCTGGGCACGCCCGCCGACTTCGGGCTGCGCCCGGTGATGACGCTCGCGGCCTCCCTCGCCCTGGTCAAGGACGCCCCGGCCGGACACGGCGTCAGCTACGGCCACCACTACGTGACCCCCGCCGAGACGACCCTCGGCCTGATCCCCGTCGGCTACGCGGACGGCATCCCGCGCCACGCGTCGGGCCGGGGCCCCGTCCTGGTCGGCGGGCGGACGCGTACGGCGGCGGGCCGCATCGCCATGGACCAGTTCGTCGTCGACCTCGGCGGCGACCGGCCCGAACCGGGCGCTGAGGCGGTGCTGTTCGGCCCGGGCGACCGGGGCGAGCCGAGCGTCGAGGACTGGGCGGTGGCCGCCGACACCATCGGGTACGAGATCGTCACCCGGATCGGGACCCGGGTGCCGAGGGTGTACGTGAACGGGACGGATGACCCGAACGAGGCGACCGGGGGCGTACCGCAGTGAGCGACAGCAGCGCGCGGGACGTGGTGGCGACCGCCGCCACGGCGGCCGGAGGGTGGCGCCGGGCGGGGATCGCCGGGGCCGCGATAGGAGTGCTCGCCGCGGGTGCGGCGGCCGGGGTCGCGGTCGAGCGGCTCACCGTGGGGCGAGGCATGCGCAAGAAGGCCCGCCTCGCGCTGGACGCGACGGGCCCCTACGGTTCGCTGCGCGGCACCCCGGGCCGGGCCGTCGCCGAGGACGGCACGGAGCTGTACTACGAGGTCGACGAGGTGGAGGCGGGTCCGGGGGGTTCGGCGGGCGACGAGGTGCCCGGTACCCGGCGGCGCCGCCTCTTCGGCCGCAAGGCCCCCACCCCCGTCACCGTCGTCTTCAGCCACGGCTACTGCCTCGGCCAGGACTCCTGGCACTTCCAGCGGGCCGCCCTGCGCGGCCTCGTACGCGCCGTCTACTGGGACCAGCGCAGCCACGGCCGCTCCGAGCGCGGCCGGGACCAGGCGAACGGGGTGCCGGGCGGCATCGACCAGCTGGGCCGCGACCTGAAGGCGGTCATCGACACGGCGGCCCCCGAGGGGCCGCTCGTCCTGGTCGGGCACTCGATGGGCGGCATGACGATGATGGCGCTGGCCGACCAGTACCCGGCCCTGATCCGGGACCGGGTCGTCGCCGTCGCGCTGATCGGCACATCCAGCGGCAGGCTCACCGAGGTGAGCTTCGGGCTGCCGGTGGCGGGCGTGAACGCGGCGCGGCGGGTGCTGCCGGGGGTGCTGAAGGCGCTCGGTTCGCAGGCGGAACTGGTGGAGAAGGGGCGGCGGGCCACGGCGGACCTGTTCGCCGGGATCGTCAAGCGGTACTCGTTCGGTTCGCGGGACGTGGACCCGGCGGTCGCCCGGTTCGCGGAGCGGCTGATCGAGTCGACCCCGATCGATGTGGTCGCCGAGTTCTACCCGGCCTTCACCGAGCACGACAAGAGCGCGGCGCTGCCCGCGTTCCGGGACGTGCCCGTCCTGATCCTGGCCGGGGAGAAGGACCTGGTCACCCCCAGCCCGCACAGCGAGGCCATCGCGGACGTGCTGCCCGACGCCGAACTGGTCATCGTGCCGGACGCCGGGCACATGGTGATGCTGGAACACCCGGAGACGGTCACCGACCGCCTGGCCGACCTGCTCGTACGCAGTGGCACCGTGGCTGCCGCTAACGTTGACGAGCATGGAAGCACCGCACAACAGCCCGGCCGCTGAGACCGTCACGGAAGCGACCGCCGGCAGTCCCGTCGGGACCGTGCCCGAGGCCGTCACCGTGACGATCACCGTCACGTCCCCCGAGCAGATGCAGGACCTCGGCCGCCGCCTCGCCCGGGTGCTGGCCCCCGGAGACCTGGTCATGCTCACCGGGGAGCTGGGCGCCGGGAAGACCACTCTGACCCGGGGCCTCGGCGAGGGCCTCGGTGTGCGCGGCGCGGTCACCTCGCCCACCTTCGTGATCGCCCGTGTGCACCCCCCGCTCGGCGCCGGTCCGGCCCTCGTCCACGTCGACGCGTACCGCCTGGGCGGCGGGCTCGACGAGATGGAGGACCTGGACCTCGATGTGTCGCTGCCGGAGTCGGTGGTGGTCGTGGAGTGGGGTGACGGCAAGGTCGAGGAGCTGTCGGACGACCGGCTCCGGGTACTCATCGACCGCGCCACCGGCGACACCGACGACGAGCGGCGCGAGGTGACGCTGGTCGGCATCGGCCCGCGCTGGGCGGGGCTGCGGGAGGACGTCGCGTAACGCGAGGGGGCCCCTGGGAAACGCCGGGGTGGACCTTTCCGACAGGGCGTCGGTAAATTGTTGCGTCAGGGACCGTGGTCGTGGTCACATGGGTACGAGACCTGGTTAGGTATACCTAACCACGACCTCCACCGGAGCCCCCAGGAGGCATCCATGCCGACGCCCGAGCGCGCGGAACGGCAGCCCAGGCAGCAGCCGACGGCGCCCGTCCCCTCCGCCCTGTCGATGAAGGACCTGCTGGCCTCGTGCGCGGCGGCCACGGCGGTCTCCACCCCACCGAGCGAGCCGGAAGCGGCGGAGGACGACGTGGCCGTGAACGGGGGGCACGCGCCGGACAGCGCCGCGCGGAGGCACGCCGCGTAGACACGTCCCGTGCGGGCCCTACGGGATGACGACGACCTTCGCGCCGACCGTCGCGAACGTCCACATCGCGTTGCCGTCCGCGCGCTTCATCCGTACGCCACCGGTCTTCGACGTCGGGTCCGGTGAGGCCATCGAGCCGTCCTGCGCCGCGCTGAAGCCGACCGTCACCTCGTCGACGCTCGCGAAGCGGACCACGTGCTCGATCGGCACGCCGTCCGAGCCCTGGACCGTGCCCGAGCGCGAGGTGACGTGGTAGACGCCGGGCGGCGGGCTGACCGGGCTCGGCATGACGGTGAAGGCGCGGGTCGCCTTGTTGTCCTCGCCGACGAGCCACACCCGGCGGTCCTTCAGCGCGTAGACGACACGCTCACCGGTGCCGGACGCGGCCGGGACGGCCAGCGGATCGACCGGGGCCTTCGGCTTGGCGGACGCCTGGGCGGACGCCGATGCGGAGGTCTTCGGGCTCGGCGTGGAGGCCACCGAGTCGGGGGCGTTCGCCGAGGCCTGGTAAGCGAGGAAGGCGACCGCGGCGACCGCCGCCGCAGTGAGCCCGGCCACGATTCCCGAGCTGCTCCTTGCCACCGTGAACTCCCCTTTCGGCGGCCGTCCGCCGCATGTCGTACAAGCGTTTACGTCGTACCCGCGGATACCCGGTGACGGTAGCAGCCGGGAGGGCGCCGTCCGGGACGCCGTACGGACGCCGTAACGCCGTCGGCGGAGCCGTAGGCTGTTTGCGTGCTCTTGCTCGCCATGGATACCGCCACGCCCGCCGTCACCGTCGCCCTCCACGACGGTACGTCCGTCCTCGCCGCCTCCGGGCAGGTCGACGCCCGCCGGCACGGGGAGCTGCTGCTGCCCGCCGTCGACCGGGTCCTGGCCGAGGCCGGGACGAAACTCGACGCCGTGACGGACATCGTCGTCGGCATCGGCCCCGGCCCGTACACCGGACTGCGGGTCGGCCTGGTCACCGCGGCGACCTTCGGCTCCGCCCTCTCCGTACCGGTCCACGGGCTGTGCACCCTGGACGGCCTCGCGTACGCCGCCGGTCTTGAGGGGCTGGAGGGGCCCTTCGCCGTGGCGACGGACGCGCGCCGCAAGGAGGTCTACTGGGCGCGGTACGAGGACGCCCGCACCCGTACGGGCGAACCCTCCGTCGACCGGCCCGCCGACATCGCCGCCGAGCTGGCGGGGCTGCCCGTGGTCGGGGCGGGTGCGGTGCTGTATCCGGACGCCTTCCCGGACGCCCGCGGCCCCGAGCACGTCGCCGCCGGGGCGCTCGCCGCGCTCGCCGCCGAACGGCTGGCCGCCGGGCAGAAGCTGCCGGAGCCCCAGCCGCTGTACCTGCGCAGGCCCGACGCCCAGGTGCCGAAGAACTACAAGGTGGTCACGCCGAAGTGAGCGCCGCGACCTCCAAGGCCTCCGCCACCGCCGCCGTGCTGCGCGAGATGCGCTGGTGGGACATCGCACCGGTGCTGGAGCTGGAGCACGCCCTGTTCCCGGACGACGCCTGGTCGCCCGGAATGTTCTGGTCCGAGCTGGCCCACGCGCGCGGCCCCGGCGCCACCCGCCGCTATGTCGTCGCCGAGGACCCGGCCACCGGCCGGATCGTCGGCTACGCCGGGCTCGCCGCCCTCGGCGACCTCGCCGACGTCCAGACCATCGCGGTCAGCCGCGAGGCGTGGGGCACCGGCCTCGGCTCGGAACTCCTCACCGACCTGCTGAAGCACGCCACGGCCTTCGAGTGCGCCACGGTGCTCCTGGAGGTCAGGGTCGACAACACCCGGGCGCAGAAGCTGTACGAGCGGTTCGGCTTCGAACCGATCGGCTTCCGCCGCGGCTACTACCAGCCGGGGAACGTGGACGCCCTGGTCATGCGCCTCACCATGCAAGAGCACGTATCGGAAAACGGGACTGAATGATGGCTGCCGACGAACCCCTCGTACTCGGCATCGAGACCTCCTGCGACGAGACCGGCGTCGGCGTCGTCCGCGGGACGACCCTGCTCGCGGACGCCGTCGCCTCCAGCGTCGACACCCACGCCCGCTTCGGCGGCGTCGTCCCGGAGATCGCCTCCCGGGCCCACCTGGAGGCGATGGTCCCGACCATCGAGCGGGCCCTGAAACAGGCCGGGGTCAGCGCCCGGGACCTCGACGGGATCGCCGTCACCTCGGGCCCCGGGCTCGCGGGCGCGCTGCTCGTCGGCGTCTCGGCCGCGAAGGCGTACGCGTACGCGCTCGGCAAGCCGCTCTACGGGGTCAACCACCTCGCCTCGCACATCTGCGTCGACCAGCTGGAGCACGGCCCGCTGCCGGAGCCGACGATGGCGCTGCTGGTCAGCGGCGGCCACTCGTCGCTCCTGCTGGCCCCCGACATCACCAGCGACGTACGGCCCCTCGGCGCGACCATCGACGATGCGGCGGGCGAGGCGTTCGACAAGATCGCCCGTGTCCTGGACCTCGGCTTCCCCGGGGGTCCCGTCATCGACCGCCTGGCGAGGGAGGGCGACCCGAAGTCGATCGCCTTCCCGCGCGGCCTGACCGGCCCGCGCGACGCCCCCTACGACTTCTCCTTCTCCGGTCTGAAGACCTCCGTCGCCCGCTGGATCGAGGCGAAGCGCGCGGCGGGCGAGGAGGTGCCCGTACGGGACGTGGCGGCGTCCTTCCAGGAGGCCGTGGTGGACGTGCTGACCCGCAAGGCGGTCCGGGCCTGCAAGGACGAGGGCGTCGACCACCTGATGATCGGCGGCGGGGTGGCGGCCAACTCCCGCCTCCGAGCCCTGGCCGAGGAGCGCTGCGAGCGCGCGGGCATCCGGCTGCGGGTGCCGCGCCCGGGCCTGTGCACGGACAACGGCGCGATGGTCGCGGCGCTCGGCGCGGAGATGGTCGCCCGCAACCGGCGCCCCTCCGACCTGGAGCTGTCGGCGGACTCGTCGCTGCCGGTGACGGAGACGCACGTACCGGGATCCGCACACGGCCCCGGGCACTCCCATTCCCACTCCCACTCCCACGATCACGTGCACGAGATCAGCAAGGACAACCTCTACTCATGAGCGCCGCGACCGTCGTCCTGATGTGGGAGGCCCGCGCCGTGGAGGGCCGCGGCGGGGAACTCCTGGAGTGGGCGCGAGCCCGGGCCGCCGAACTGTCCCGTGAACCGGCCCGCCGCGAACTGCTCCGCGCCCCGCAGGACCGGGTGCTGGTCATGACGTGGTGGGAGGAAGTGTCGTACGCCGACGACCTCCCCGAACTCCCCGAGCCCGACGCCGCCCTGATCACTCGGCCGGTGCACCGGTGGCGGTTCGAGGCGGTGGGCTGACCCTCCGCATGCGCGGGGTGAGCGTCAGCGGCTCGTTCCCGTCCTGGGCGCGCTGACCAGGGGCAGTGGCGGGTCGGGGCGTGCCCGTGGTGCGTTCGTGGTGCGTTCGTGGTGTGTCCCGGCGGGTCCGATGAGTTCCCGCGCCGGTCGCGGTCTACCTTCCACAACGACCGGACCGGCGGAAAACCAGGAGAACGTCATGCAGAAGATCACCCCCTGCCTCTGGTACGACGGCCAGGCGAAGGAGGCGGCCGAGCACTACGTCGCGATCTTCGGCGGTGACTCCCGCATCCTGGACATCACCTACTACGGCGAGGAGGCCCCGGGCGAGACGGGCTCGGTGCTCACCGTCGAGTTCCGCCTCGCGGGCCAGGACTACATCGGGCTCAACGGCGGACCGCAGTTCCCGTTCACCGAGGCGATCTCGCTCTCCGTCGACTGTGCCGACCAGGCCGAGGTGGACCGGTTCTGGGCCGCGCTCTCCGAGGGCGGCGAGGAGAGCCAGTGCGGCTGGCTCAAGGACAAGTTCGGCCTCTCCTGGCAGGTCGTCCCCAACGAGCTGCCGAGGCTGCTGGCCGACCCGGACCCCGCGAAGGCGGAACGGACCATGAAGGCCATGCTCGGTATGGGCAAGCTGGACATCCAGGCGCTGCGGGACGCGTGAGCGGACGGTGTCGGTAGTGTTCTGCGCATGTCACGACGCGCCCCGCTGCCGCCGCCTCCTCCGCCCGTCGAGATCCGGTCCTGGCCGGGCCGCGAGGCGATGCTCGCCGACCGGGCGGTGGTCCTGGGCGAGCTGGTGAAGATGCACGTGGGGCCGGGACGGCTCGGGCTGCTGTGGATGTGGGCCGGGCTCGCCGCGCTCGGCTGGAGCTTTCTGGGCACCGGCATCCTGATGTTCCAGGAGGCCGCCGACGTCGCCGACATCGGCGCCTTCTTCGGCGGACTCGTCGCCCTCGTCCTCGGTCTGGGGCTGCTGATCCCGGCGGTCGTCTTCGTCTGCCTCGGCATCTCCCGGGACCGCGAGGTCCGCTCGCTGCTCGTCGCCTGGGGTGCGCTGGACCGCGACCCGGAGCGCGACCGGCACCTGCGCAGGCCCGGCGCGAGCCTCGCCTGGCTGCTGCTGTCGTTCGTCCTGGGCGCGGCCGGGCTGGCCCTCTGCGTGATCGCCCCCGCGAGCGCCGAACCGGGGCGGCACACGTACGGGCTGGTCGCCCTGGTGGTGGGCGTCGGCATGGTCGCCTGGCTGACCGCGCTGATCGGCGCGGTCACGGCCCTGGCCCACCGCCGCTGGGTGGTGGGCGTTCTGACGGGGACCGGGACGGGGGGCGGTGGCGTGGCCGCGGGTGTACGGCCGCCCGCGGCACGAAGGCCCGAGCCGGAGCGGCCGCCCTTCGCCCGGACCGGCGGCCCCGGCCACCGCTGAGGCCTGCGGGGGTCCGGCCGACTGTGGGCGCGGGGGTCCGGTCCGGCGGCGCGCCGGTATGTCAGTCCCGCGCGCGGCCCGGTGTTTCAACTGAGCCCAGCGGATGGCCGATCAGCATCGTCGGGGCCCCCGCCACCCGGGTCAGGAACACCGTCGCCGCGTTCGGGCCCCTCAGCTTCATCCGGCGGCGCAGCTCCTCCGGTTCGACCGCCGAGCCGCGCTTCTTGACGGTCAGTACGCCCACCTCGCGCTCCCGCAGCAGCGCCTTCAGCTTCTTCATGTTGAACGGCAGCTGATCGGTGATCTCGTACCCGGAGGTGTACGGGGACGAGTACGGACCATCGCTCGTGACGTACGCGATCGTCTCGTCCACCAGCCGCCCGTCGCACCGCTCCACGATGTCGGCGACCAGATGGGCCCGGATCACCGCCCCGTCCGGCTCGTACAGGTAACGCCCGACCGGGCCCACCGGCGGGGCGGGCAGCGGGGCCGGGGCGCTCAGGGTGGCGCCCGACGGCAGCAGCGTGGCCCGGAACGAACCGGGCGCGAAGCCCTCCCCGTACCAGAGCACCGCCTCCTTCACATCGCCGGCGTCCGAGATCCACTCGGCCTCCGCCTCCGGGCCGATCGCCTCGTGCGGGATGCCCGGGGCGATCTTCAGCGCCGCCCTGGGGGCCTTCAGCGCGGCGGCCGTCGCCCAGGAGAGCGGCGGCGAGTACGCCTCCGGATCGAAGATGCGCCCGCCCGTCGCCCGGCCACCGCCCCTGCCCGACGCGCCGCGCGCGGCCCCTCCCCTCGCGCCCCGCCGCGCCGGGTCCACGAAGACCGCGTCGTACGGGGAGGTGTCGATCTCCGTGACGTCGGCGCACCGCACCTCGATCAGTGCGGCGAGACCGAGCGCGTCCGCGTTGGCCCGGGCCACCTCGGCGGTCAGCGGGTCGCGGTCCACGGCCAGGACGCTGATCCCGGCGCGGGCCAGCGCGATGGCGTCGCCGCCGATGCCGCAGCACAGGTCCGCCACGCCGCGCACGCCGAGCGCGGCGAACCGGGCGGCGCGGTACTCGGCGACCGAGGTGCGGGTGGCCTGCTCGACCCCGTTGGGCGTGAAGTACATCCGGTACGCGTCGGCCGCCCCGAACTTCGCGACCGCCCGCTGCCGCAGCCGGGCCTGCCCCAGGGCCGCCGAGACCAGCTCCGCCGGGTGCGTGCGGCGCAGCCGGGTCGCGGTGGCCAGCTCGTCGGCGGGGTCGTGGTCGCGCAGCTCGGCCAGCAGCTGCTCGCCCTCGGGGGTGCGCAGCGCGGCGAAGGCGGCGCCGGCGGGGTCGTCGGACGGGGTGGCGGGGGTCGTTGCGTTCACCCGGTCCATTGTGGGCCAGGCACGCCGATCGGGGCCCCTGTGGGCCGGCCGGGGGACGGGGCGGATCGGCTCGCGGTGTCGGGGCGGGGCGCGGGCGGGCGGCTGGCAGGATGCGGCGCCATGCAGCTAGTACGACAAAAAGAAAAATCAGCCATGAAGCGGCTCAGATCGGGCGTGATGGTGCTGGCGGCCCTGCTGGCCGCCGCCGTCGCCTCCGGATGCGCGGCTGAGGGGGGCGGCGCAGGGGCCCCGGGCAGTCCGGCGAAGCCCGCCGCCGGGGGGCGGCCCGGCGAGGCCGCACCGCAGGCCGGGCCCGCCCGTGCCCTGGACTCGTACGCCGAGGAACTCAAGCGGAAACAGGCCGCACGCGCCGTCGCCGCGAAGAAGTGGGGGCTGGCCAAGACCCCGCTCGCGGCCCCCGAACCGCCGAAGGTGAAGCCGCGCATCACCACCCGCAAGGGGTTCGAGGTCCGGAACGACGCCGGGCTGCCACCCGTCTTCACCACGGTCCCGACCAAGGAGAAGATCGTCTTCCTGACGATGGACGACGGCGCGGAGAAGGACCCCGCCCTGCTGCGGATGATGACCGAACTGGACATCCCCTACAGCGCGTTCATCAGTGACTACGTCACCAACGACGACTACGGCTACTTCAAGAAGATGCAGAAGCGCGGAGTGGTCATCAGCAACCACACGCTCAACCACCGCTATCTGCCCGGACTGTCGTACGCCGAGCAGAAGAAGGAGATCTGCGGCCAGCAGGAGAAGATCCTCAAGCACTACGGGAAGCGGCCGACCCTCTTCCGCCCGCCCTACGGCAACTACAACCGCGACACCCTCGTCGTCGCCAAGTCCTGCGGCATCACCGCCGTGCCCCTGTGGGCCGCCGAGGCCTTCCCCGACCACATGGAATGGCGCGAGTGGGACCGGGACCTGCACCCGGGCGACATCGTCCTCACGCACTTCCGGGGCAAGGACGACTGGAAGGGCTCGATGCCCGACATGGTCCGCCGGGTCATGAAGACCATCACGGACAAGGGGTACGCGGTGGCGAAGCTGGAGGACTACGTCTGACCCGTGCCTCCTCGCCGACGTACGGATCGGAAGGCGTACGGCCCCGAATGCGCGCTCAGCCCCCGTTGAGCGCGCATTCGTCGTCGTACGGAACGCGAAGCCCCGCCCCCGCGTTGCCCGGACAGGGGCCGGGGCCGGTGACCCGGATCGGTGACCGGGCAGAGCTCCGGCCAAGACTCGCGAGGGTGGTGAATTGGCACTCCGCTTGACCGAGTGCTAATCGCGGTCATAGTCTCAGGTCTGGCACTCCCCCCGGGAGAGTGCCAGCACCACACTGTGCGACAGGGCAGGTCCGGCACCCGCGACGACGGATCGGTCTGGTCGCCACCCACAGACTGTTAAACCCCGTGAGATCTCCGAAGGGGGAGACCGGATCGTGTCGACCACCAGCTCCAAGGTTGCGATCAAGCCGCTTGAGGACCGCATTGTGGTCCAGCCGCTCGACGCCGAGCAGACCACGGCTTCCGGCCTGGTCATTCCGGACACCGCGAAGGAGAAGCCCCAGGAGGGCGTCGTCCTCGCCGTGGGCCCGGGCCGCTTCGAGAACGGCGAGCGTCTTCCGCTCGACGTCAAGACCGGCGACGTCGTCCTGTACAGCAAGTACGGCGGCACCGAGGTGAAGTACAACGGCGAGGAGTACCTCGTCCTCTCGGCCCGCGACGTTCTCGCGATCGTCGAGAAGTAATTCACCCACGTTTGCTTGTGTTCTGCGCCCCTGGCCCCCTGCGAAATAACTAGCCGGGTGGCGAGGGGCGCAGTTCGTTCGAGAGGGAAGTACAGCCCATGGCGAAGATTCTGAAGTTCGACGAGGACGCCCGTCGCGCCCTTGAGCGCGGCGTCAACAAGCTTGCCGACACGGTCAAGGTGACGATCGGCCCCAAGGGCCGCAACGTCGTCATCGACAAGAAGTTCGGCGCTCCCACCATCACCAACGACGGTGTCACCATCGCGCGCGAGGTCGAGCTCGACGACCCGTACGAGAACCTCGGTGCCCAGCTCGTCAAGGAGGTGGCGACCAAGACCAACGACGTCGCGGGTGACGGCACCACCACCGCGACCGTCCTGGCCCAGGCGCTCGTCCGCGAGGGTCTGCGCAACGTCGCCGCGGGCGCCTCCCCGGCCGCCCTGAAGAAGGGCATCGACGCCGCCGTCAAGGCCGTGTCCGAGGAGCTCCTCGCGACCGCCCGCCCGATCGACGACAAGTCCGACATCGCCGCCGTGGCCGCGCTCTCCGCGCAGGACACCCAGGTCGGCGAGCTCATCGCGGACGCGATGGACAAGGTCGGCAAGGACGGTGTCATCACCGTCGAGGAGTCCAACACCTTCGGTCTGGACCTGGAGTTCACCGAGGGCATGGCCTTCGACAAGGGCTACCTCTCCCCGTACATGGTGACCGACCAGGAGCGTATGGAGGCCGTCCTCGACGACCCGTACATCCTGATCCACCAGGGCAAGATCGGCTCCATCCAGGAGCTGCTGCCGCTCCTGGAGAAGGTCATCCAGGCCGGCGGCTCCAAGCCGCTCCTGATCATCGCCGAGGACGTCGAGGGCGAGGCGCTCTCCACCCTCGTCGTCAACAAGATCCGCGGCACCTTCAACGCCGTCGCGGTGAAGGCCCCGGGCTTCGGCGACCGCCGCAAGGCCATGCTCGGCGACATCGCCACCCTCACCGGTGCGACCGTCATCGCCGAGGAGGTCGGCCTCAAGCTCGACCAGGCCGGTCTGGACGTGCTCGGCACGGCCCGCCGCGTCACGGTCTCCAAGGACGACACGACCATCGTCGACGGCGGCGGCGACGCCGGTGACGTCAAGGGCCGTGTCAACCAGATCAAGGCCGAGATCGAGACCACGGACTCCGACTGGGACCGCGAGAAGCTCCAGGAGCGCCTCGCGAAGCTGGCCGGCGGCGTGTGCGTCATCCGCGTCGGCGCCGCCACCGAGGTGGAGCTCAAGGAGAAGAAGCACCGCCTTGAGGACGCCATCTCCGCCACCCGCGCCGCGGTCGAGGAGGGCATCGTCTCCGGCGGTGGCTCCTCCCTCGTCCACGCCGTGAAGGTCCTGGAGGGCAACCTCGGCAAGACCGGCGACGAGGCCACCGGTGTCGCGGTCGTCCGCCGCGCCGCCGTCGAGCCGCTGCGCTGGATCGCCGAGAACGCCGGCCTGGAGGGTTACGTCATCACCTCCAAGGTCGCCGAGCTCGACAAGGGCCAGGGCTTCAACGCCGCCACCGGCGAGTACGGCGACCTGGTCAAGGCCGGCGTCATCGACCCGGTCAAGGTCACCCGCTCCGCCCTGGAGAACGCCGCGTCCATCGCGTCGCTGCTGCTCACGACCGAGACCCTCGTCGTCGAGAAGCCGGCCGAGGAAGAGGCCGACGCCGGTCACGGCGGCCACGGCCACTCCCACTAGTACCTCTCCGGTACGCGCGGCAGCCCGCTACGCGTCCGAGGCCCGGTACCCCCGTCGCGGGGGCACCGGGCCTCGGTGCATTCCCGACCGGAACTACCGCGGGCCGTACTTGCGGCCCGTCCGCGACGTCACCCCGCCCAGCAGACCGCGCGGCGCCACCTTCACCAGCCCCATCAGCGCCTTGTAGCGCGGGTCCGGGACCGACACCGACTTGCCCCGCGCCAGATCCGCCAGCGCCGCCGCCACCAGCTTGTCCGCGTCCAGCCACATCCAGCCCGGGATGTTGTCCGTGCCCATCCCGGCCCGCTCGTGGAACTCCGTCCGGACGAACCCGGGGCACAGCGCCATCAGCCGCACCCCCGACCCGCCCAGGTCCCGCGCCGCGCCCTGGGTGAACTGCACGACCCAGGCCTTGGACGCCCCGTACGTACCGCGCGGCACGAACGCCGCGACGGACGCCACGTTGATCACGCCGCCCCGGCCGCGCTCCTTCATGCCCGCGACGGCGGCCGAGGTGAGCCGCAGCACCGCCTCGCAGTGGACCTTCAGCATCGTCAGCTCATCGGCCATGGACACCTCCAGGAAGCGTCCCTTGTTGCCGAACCCGGCGTTGTTGACCAGCAGGTCGACCGGGTGCCTGCGGTCCGCGAGCCGCTTCTCGACCGTCTCGATCCCGCCGTCCGTGGAGAGGTCGGCGGCCAGCACCTCGGCCTCGATGCCGTGCCGGTCGTGCAGTTCGGTGGCCTGCTCGCGCAGCCGTGCGGTGTCCCGCGCCACCAGCACCAGGTTGTGCCCCTGGGCCGCGAGCCGCCGCGCGAACGCAGCCCCGATACCCGCCGTCGCGCCCGTGATCAGTGCAGTCGTCATACGCGGCACGTTAGTGCCCCGAGTGTTCCGGCGGCTCACCCGCCCGCTGCGGCAGCGTCCCGGGGGATCGCCCGCCCGGCATGGGGCAGATCCCTGAACCGCCCCCGGCCTGGCCACTACGGCCCGGCGGGGGCGGACCCTCATGACCCGTCAGGGCCCTCCGGTCCCGGTCAGGACGGCGCGGGGGCGAACGACAGCATGCGGGCCTCGGGCCGGGCGTCGTTCCCGGTCACGACCACATGGGTGACGATGAGTCGGCCGTCGACGTAGGCCAGTCGCCCGCCGAACATCTCGAACTCGAACGGGGCGGCGGCCGCCGGGTGTTGCAGGACCGTCTTCTCCGTGCCCGCACCGCCCGGGCCCAGCAGGAAGGTCCGGCCCGGGAGGGTCGATGTGGCGGACTCGTAGACGAGGATCTCCTTGTCGCTCTCCGCGCGCAGCGGGTACAGCTTGCGGACCTGCTCGGACTTGACCCCCCAGAGGAACTTCCCGGTGTCCAGGTCGTACGTACCGACCCGGTCGGTACCGCCCAGCATGACGAGGCCCTTGCCGACCGTGCTGCCGCGGCAGGGCTGGATGTCGCCACCGGAACCGTCTCCGGCGCACTGCTCGAAGCCCTTCTCCCGCGGATCGATGGTGGTACGGAGCTTCCCCTTGGACCCCAGGACCAGGACCCGCCAGTCCTTGATGATGTCCTCGGCGTTCTCGGTGGTGAAGACGACCGGGTCGACGGAGATCAGGCTGCCGAACTTCCAGCCGGCCTTGGTCCGGTGGCGCCACAGGACCTTGCCGGAGCGCGGGTCGATCTCGCGGAGCTGGCTGTAGCTCTTGCTCCGCCCGGCGGAGAGCGCGCAGAGGGAACTCACCAGGAGCCGCGTTCCGCCCGCCACGTCGTCGGGGTAGCACTGCCCCGGGTTCTCCCGGGGGATGTCGTAGAGCTTGGTCCCGTCGTCGACCCGGAAGGCGGCTGCCCGTATGCCCCAGGCGATCGCGAGGGTGTCACCGCTGATGGCGCTGTGCACGATCAGTGTGGAGCCCTGGTCACCGGCATCGCCGAGCACCTTGTGCCAGCCCTGCTTGCCGGTCCTCAGGTCGAGCGACAGCATCTGATTGCACCGGTTCGACCGCGCGGCCTGGGCGCTCTCGCGGTAGAACAGCACGACCCTGCCGTCGGGCGTGGGGTTGGCCGGGGTCTCGCAGACGGCCGCGGGCAACGGCAGGCTCCAGACCTCGGCACCGTCCGAGAGCCGGTAGGCCGCGACCTTGCGGTGCAGGGCCTGGACGACGGTGTCGCCGACGACCCACAGGTCGTGGAGCCGGTGGATCCCGTTGGGCAGGTCGGTCTTGTCGTCGACGATCCACGCCGTCGCGTCCGCCGGCTTCCGCGAGGCGTTGATCTCATCCGTCGTCGGGATCCGCCGCGGCTCCGGGGCACGGGCCGCGGGCGTACGGGACGGGGACGCCTCCCCGGAGGGCCTGGGAGACTCCTTCGCCACGGGCTTCGCGGGCGCGTCCCGTCCCCAGTCGGTGACGGCGTACACCCCTCCCGCCACGACCACGAGCACCAGTGCGACGACCGCGGCGACGACCGGCGCCCGGCCGAAGCGCCCCCGGCGCGGCGGCGGCCCCGGCGGCGGCCCGTAACCAGGTCCGGGCGGCGGCCCGTACCCCTGAGGCTCGCCGCCCTCCGCGGCGTACGGGTTGCCTGGAACGGGCTGCTGCGGCTGGCCCGGGGTGTACCAGGGCTGCGGCGGGTTGGGCATGGGTCTCCCCCTGAGACGTGCCACTCGGCTGGAACTGCTTCTCGACGCAGGTCACTGGTGGTGGACGCACGCCGCACCGATCCAGTTCCCCCCCTCAACAGCTCAGGACCCTACGGTGAATGACATCCCGTCACCGTCCCGGGGGGTGGCGGCACGCCCCGCCGCTCAGCCCTGGCGCGCGGTGTACTCCCGGGCCTGGCGCAGCGCCTCGGGATGCAGCGCCTCCCCGGCGGCCAGCAGTGCGGGCAGCAGGGTGCGTTCGGTCGTCACGGCCCGGAACTGGAGGGCCGCCGTGACCTCGTGGTCCGGCCGGTGCACGATCTCGATGGCGTCCCCGGACCGGACCGCGCCCGGCTCGATGACCCGCAGATACGCACCGGTGGCGGCCTGCTGGGTGAACCGCCGCACCCACCCCTTCTCCCCGAGGTGATCGGCGAAAGTCCGGCACGGGATGCGCCCCGAGGTGACCTCCAGCACCAGGTCCGCGCCCACCCGCCAGCGCTCGCCGATCCGTGCGGCGCTGACGTCGAGGCCCCGCGTGGTGAAGTTCTCGCCGAACGCCCCGTTGGGCAGGGACCGGCCGCCCAGCTCGCGCTCCCAGGCGTCCAGCTCCTCCCGGGCGAAGGCGTAGACCGCCTGGTCGCTGCCGCCGTGGTGGCGCAGGTCGCACACCGTGTCCCCGGCGACCCCGCTGCCGCCCGTGCCCTTGGGGCCGGGGTCGTGGACCTCGACGGGGCCCTCCGTCGGCCGTTTGTCGATCCCGGTGAGTCCGCCGGGGCCGTCGGTCTGTGCGGAGGGACGGGGGTGCCCGATGTTCACGGTCAGCAGCTTCATACCGTCACGCTAGCCGCCCAGGCCTCAAAGGGGTAGGTCATTAATTCGCCTCGCATCCAAGAATCTCTTATGGTGATGGGGTGATCGAAGCCCGCCACCTCCGTGTCCTGCGCGCCGTCGCCGCCACCGGCTCGTTCTCCGCCGCCGCCCGCGAACTGGGCTGCACCCAGCCCGCGGTCAGCCAGCAGATGAAGGCCCTGGAGTCCTCCGCGGGCACCACGCTGCTGATCCGCACCGGGCGCGAGATGCGACTGACCCAGGCGGGCGAGGCGCTGGTGCGGCACGCCTCCGGCATCCTCGCGGGGCTGACCGCCGCCGAGGAGGAGGTCGCCGCCATCGCCGGGCTGCGGGCCGGGCGGGTCCGCCTCGTCTCCTTCCCGAGCGGCAGCTCCACCCTCGTCCCCGGAGCCCTGGCCGCCCTGCGCGCCGAACACCCCGGCACCCGCGTCTCGCTGGTCGAGGCCGAGCCGCCGCGCTCGGTGGACCTGCTGCGCGAGGGCGACTGCGATATCGCGCTGGCGTTCCGTTACGGGACCACCGGCGGCGAATGGGACGACCTGGTGGTCCGGCCGCTGCTCACCGACCGGCTGATCGGCCTGGTCCCCGACGGGCACCGGCTGGCGGAGGCGCCGAGCGTGTCCATCGGGGAGCTGGCCGAGGAGTCGTGGATCGCGGGCTGCCCGCGCTGCCGCCGTCAGCTGGTCGAGGTCTGCGAGGAGTCCGGCTTCACCCCGCGCATCGACTTCGCCACCGACGACTATCCGGCCGTGATGGGCCTGGTGGGGGCCGGGCTCGGAGTGGCGGTGCTGCCGGAGCTGGCCGTCGAGTCGGTACGCCCCAAGGGGGCCAGGACCGTGCCGGTGGAGCCCGCGATCGAGCGGGAGATCGTGGCCCTCACCCTGCCCGACCTGGCCCGGGTCCCGGCGGTGGCGGCCACCCTGGACCAGCTGTCCCGGACGGCCGCCCGCTGAGCGCCCGGGCCCCGGGGCGTGGCTGAGGACACACGTATCCCCCGGCGGCCGGTCCGCCCGCGGCCGGACGGCTGAAGTCCTCGAAGAAACGTTTCTGCGTTCAGTTGTGCCGTACGGGTGTCAGGTGCGCCCGGGGCCGGTGGCGGACCCCGAAGGCGTCGCGGTGATCAGCCGGGACCTGGCCCTGCCCATCAGTTCCTCGCGCTCGTCCTCCGTCAGGCCGCCCCACACTCCGTACGGCTCCCTCACGGCCAGGGCGTGCGCCGCGCATTCGGCCCGTACCGGGCACCGCATGCACACCTCCTTCGCCGAGGTCTCGCGGGCGCTCCGGGCCGCGCCGCGCTCTCCCTCGGGGTGGAAGAACAGGGAGCTGTCCACGCCTCGGCAGGCGGCGAGCAGCTGCCAGTCCCACAGGTCTGCGTTGGGTCCGGGAAGGCGGGAGAAATCTGCCATTGCTTGTCCCCTCGGAGCTGTGCTGCGTCGGAAGCGGCATCCTCGACCGTCTGTGATCGACGGCCCTCTTGGATTGACCGTCGTGATCGGTGTGACCGGAGTCTCGACCGTACATCTACGGTGCTAGTAGATGTAAATATGACTGATTGCGAATCTAGCCACAGACACCCTTGAAAGGGAAGAAATAGTGCCAAATAGGGCACGCCAACGGGTGAAGATCCAGTTGACGGGTGAATCACCCGCGCCGTTCTCCTCCGTGTGCGGCCCTTCACGTAGAGTGCCGAACCCGACGGTCCGACCCGTAACTCTTTCGAGTGACCATCGTTAAGAGAGCGGATGCGGTTGACGGAGAACGAGCTCGGGCACATGTCCGAGGGGGTCAACCGCACAGGTGACGACTTGTATCAGCCTGGAGGCTCAAGGTGACGCGCATCAGCTGCGGAGGACGGTCATGACATCCGTCCTCGTCTGCGACGACTCCCCGCTTGCCCGAGAAGCGCTCCGTCGCGCGGTGGCCACCGTGCCCGGCGTCGAGCGCGTGACGACCGCGGCCAACGGCGAGGAAGTCCTCCGCCGCTGGGGTGCCGATCGCTCGGATCTGATTCTGATGGACGTACGCATGCCCGGTCTCGGGGGTGTGGAGACCGTCCGGCGGCTGCTCTCCGCCGACCCCGGGGCCCGGATCATCATGCTGACCGTCGCCGAGGATCTGGACGGCGTCGCGCTCGCGGTCGCCGCGGGCGCCCGCGGGTATCTGCACAAGGACGCCTCGCGCGCCGAACTGCGGGCCACCGTCACCCAGGCGCTGGCCGACCCGACGTGGCGGCTCGCCCCGCGCCGGCTGCGGTCCGCCGAGATGGGCGCGGCCCCCACGCTCACCGCGCGGGAGATCCAGGTGCTCGAAGGCATGAGTCACGGCCGCTCCAACGCGGAGATCGGCCGGGAGCTGTTCCTCTCCGAGGACACGGTCAAGACCCACGCCCGGCGGCTGTTCAAGAAGCTCGGGGCCTCGGACCGCGCCCATGCGGTGGCCCTCGGATTCCGTTGGGGCCTGGTCCGCTGACGACCGGCCCGACCGGCCCGGGCCCGCCCCCGTCCGCAGTCCGGCGGACGGGGTCACGGAGCCGGGCCACCGGCTCCACACCCCGTATCCGGGCGCCTGCCCGGCGGCGCCATGTGACGCTTCCCGGCCGATGACGCATCCTTGAGTCGTGGAGTTCCTCAGGAACGATTCGGTCGAGCGGAAGGGGAGGGCGCAGGAGATGACATCCGGCGCACCCGCTCATAACGCTTCGGTGCACAACTCCGGACGCGGTGAAGCGGACCGTATGGCAGCAGGGCACCATGGTCCGATGCGCGACGACGAAACCACGGTGATCGGTGCCCTCGTGCACCGAGCCGTCGACGGCGACGCGCAGGCCACCCACGATCTGCTGGCCCATGTCCACCCCCTCGCCCTGCGCTACTGCCGCTCCCGGCTGAACCGCCTGCCGGGTGATGCTCGCCACTTCGTGGAGGACCTCGCGCAGGAGGTCTGTGTCGCCGTGCTGATGGCGCTGCCGCGCTACAAGGACACCGGTCGGCCCTTCGAAGCCTTCGTCTTCGCCATCGCCGGACACAAGGTCGCCGACCTCCAGCGCGCCGCGATGCGCCATCCGGGGTCGACCGCGGTGCCCTCCGACGAGATGCCGGAGCGGCCCGACGACTCGCTCGGCCCGGAGGAGCGCGCCCTGCTCAGCAGTGATGCCGCCTGGGCGAAGAAGCTCCTCGCCAACCTCCCGGAGAGCCAGCGCGAGCTGCTGGTCCTGCGGGTCGCGGTCGGGCTGACCGCGGAGGAGACCGGCCGGATGCTCGGGATGTCCCCGGGTGCGGTGCGGGTCGCCCAGCACCGCGCGCTCAGCAGGCTGCGGGCGCTCGCGGAGCAGTAGCGAAGCCCGCGCCCACGTCTGTACGAGGCGCTGTAGGAAGCTACAGAACGGCCAAGTGATCTTGATCGTGGAATGAGACACCCGTGGAGCCCGTTAGCATGGACATCCGCACCGATCAAGGCCATTTGGGGAAGGTGTCATGACTGCAAACGTCGACGGAGTGCCCGAGAAGTTCGCGACGCTCGGGCTGACCTACGACGACGTGCTGCTGTTGCCCGGCGCGTCCGAGGTCCTGCCCAACGCGGTCGACACCTCGTCGCTCATTTCGCGCAACGTACGGGTGAACATCCCCCTGCTGTCCGCCGCCATGGACAAGGTGACCGAGGCCCGGATGGCCATCGCCATGGCCCGTCAGGGCGGCGTCGGCGTGCTGCACCGCAATCTCTCGGTCGAGGACCAGGTCAACCAGGTCGACCTGGTCAAGCGCTCCGAGTCCGGCATGGTCACCGACCCGATCACCGTGCACCCCGACGCCACGCTCGGCGAGGCGGACGCGCTCTGCGCGAAGTTCCGCATCAGCGGCGTGCCGGTCACCGACCCCGCGGGCAAGCTCCTGGGCATCGTCACCAACCGCGACATGGCCTTCGAGTCGGACCGCACGCGCCAGGTGCGCGAGGTCATGACGCCGATGCCGCTCGTCACCGGCCGGGTCGGGATCTCCGGCGTCGAGGCCATGGAGCTGCTGCGCCGTCACAAGATCGAGAAGCTGCCGCTGGTCGACGAGGCGGGCATCCTCAAGGGCCTCATCACGGTCAAGGACTTCAAGAAGGCCGAGCAGTACCCGAACGCCGCCAAGGACGCCGAAGGCCGTCTGCTGGTCGGGGCGGCCGTCGGCGCCAGCCCCGAGGCGCTGGAGCGCGCACAGGCGCTCGCGTCCGCCGGGGTCGACTTCCTGATCGTCGACACCTCGCACGGACACAACCGCAACGCCCTCGACTGGATGGCGAAGATCAAGTCGAGCGTCGGCGTCGACGTCATCGGCGGCAACGTCGCCACCCGCGACGGCGCCCAGGCCCTCATCGACGCCGGTGTCGACGGCGTGAAGGTCGGCGTCGGCCCCGGCTCGATCTGCACCACCCGTGTGGTCGCCGGTATCGGCGTCCCGCAGGTCACCGCGATCTACGAGGCCGCGCTCGCCGCCCGCGCCGCAGGCGTCCCGGTGATCGGCGACGGAGGCCTCCAGTACAGCGGCGACATCGGCAAGGCGCTGGCCGCCGGTGCCGACAGCGTGATGCTGGGCAGCCTCCTCGCGGGCTGCGAGGAGTCCCCGGGCGAGCTGATGTTCATCAACGGCAAGCAGTTCAAGTCGTACCGCGGCATGGGATCGCTGGGTGCCATGCAGTCCCGCGGCCAGGGCCGCTCGTACTCCAAGGACCGCTACTTCCAGGCCGAGGTGGCCTCGGACGACAAGCTCGTCCCCGAAGGCATCGAGGGCCAGGTGCCCTACCGGGGCCCGCTGGCCAACGTCCTCCACCAGCTGGTCGGCGGGCTGCGCCAGACCATGGGCTACGTCGGTGCCGCGACCGTCGACGAGATGGAGAGCAAGGGCCGCTTCGTCCGGATCACCTCGGCGGGCCTCAAGGAGAGCCACCCGCACGACATCCAGATGACGGTCGAAGCGCCGAACTACAGCAAGAAGTAGTAAGAAGTAACGCATCAGCGCAGGTGAGGGGCGGACCGGAGTTCCCGGTACCGCCCCTTCGCCACGTGTCGGGGATACTGGTCAGCGCAGACGTAGAGGGAAAGGCCACACATCGTGACTGAGATCGAGATCGGGCGCGGCAAGCGCGGCCGCCGGGCTTACGCATTCGACGACATCGCTGTCGTTCCGAGCCGCCGCACCCGGGACCCGAAGGAGGTCTCGATCGCCTGGCAGATCGACGCCTACCGCTTCGAGCTGCCGTTCCTGGCCGCTCCCATGGACTCCGTGGTCTCCCCGCAGCACGCCATCCGCATCGGTGAGCTGGGCGGCCTTGGCGTCCTCAACCTGGAAGGGCTGTGGACCCGGCACGCCGACCCGCAGCCGCTGCTGGACGAGATCGCCGAGATGCCGGCCGAGACCGCGACCCGCCGGCTCCAGGAGATCTACTCCGCCCCCATCCAGGAGGAGCTGATCGGGCAGCGCATCAAGGAGGTGCGCGACTCCGGTGTCGTCACCGCCGCCGCGCTCTCCCCGCAGCGCACCGCCCAGTTCTCCAAGGCCGTCGTCGACGCCGGGGTGGACATCTTCGTCATCCGCGGTACGACGGTCTCCGCCGAGCACGTCTCGGGCGCGGCCGAGCCGCTGAACCTGAAGCAGTTCATCTACGAGCTGGACGTCCCGGTCATCGTCGGCGGCTGCGCCACGTACACCGCCGCCCTGCACCTGATGCGGACCGGCGCGGCCGGTGTCCTCGTCGGCTTCGGCGGCGGCGCCGCGCACACCACGCGCAACGTCTTCGGCATCCAGGTCCCGATGGCCACCGCCGTCGCGGACGTGGCCGGGGCCCGCCGCGACTACATGGACGAGTCCGGCGGCCGGTACGTGCACGTCATCGCGGACGGCGGCGTCGGCTGGTCCGGCGACCTGCCGAAGGCCATCGCCTGCGGTGCGGACGCCGTGATGATGGGCTCCCCGCTGGCCCGCGCGACGGACGCGCCCGGCCGCGGCCGCCACTGGGGCATGGAGGCCGTCCACGAGGACGTGCCGCGCGGCAAGCTGGTCGACCTCGGCACGGTCGGGACGACGGAGGAGGTCCTCACCGGTCCTTCGCACACCCCGGACGGCTCGATGAACATCTTCGGCGCCCTGCGCCGCGCGATGGCCACCACGGGCTACAGCGACCTGAAGGAGTTCCAGCGCGTCGAGGTGACGGTGGCGGACTCCCAGCACCGCCGCTGACCCGTCCCGCAGCACATGCGGAAGGGCCCGGACCGTCACGGTCCGGGCCCTTCCGCATGGTCGTACGGGGCGTCAGCCCGCCTTCTTGGCACCACCGATGGCGGCGATCGGGCCGAGGGCGAGGAAGAGGTACGTCATGAAGTCGGACTCTTCCTTCCAGATCTTCGTCACGGTGTCGAAGTGGTCGACGAAGACCTCGGAGAAGGGGATGTTGGCCACGTCCGCCATCACCATCGACATGCCGACGAGCTGGCCGAGGTAGACCGCGCCGAGCGAGAAGAGCGCCGCGGCCGCGACGATCGCGGGGTTCCGGCCGCCGACCTTGCTCGCCGCGAAGCCGGTCAGGAAGCCGACGCCGATCGCCGCGTAACCGACCTCGCGCTCGATGGAGCCCGCGATCACGCCGTACAGGATGCCGGCGACGATCGCCGCGCCCAGGGCGACCAGCACGCCGAGCGCGATGTTGTTGCGGGCCGGGGCGGGCGGGGGAGCCGGGGCGAAGGGCGCCCCGCCGTACGGGCCGGGCTGGCCGGGCTGCTGGGCCGCGAAGGGGTTGCCGGTCGGGGCCGGGGGCTGCTGGCCGTACGGGTTGCCGGTCGGGGCGGTGGGCTGGCCCGGCTGGCTCGCGTACGGGTTGCCTTCCGCGGGCTGGCCGCCGTACGGCTGCGGCTGGCCGCCGTACGGCTGCTGGGGCTGGTTCGGCGGCGGCACGGGCTGGCTCACGGTGGGACTCCCCCTGGGGCAGATGCGTATGTGTGCGCGAGATGCGCACGTCCGTGCGCTCTGTGACGCCGCACAGTAGCAGTACGTCCCGGAAACGGTCACCGGTGAATTCCGTGGCGGCCCGCCCCGCCTCAGAGCCGGTGCGCGGCCCCCGCCGGGGTGGCTCCGCGGGTGTCCAGGAGCAACTGGGCCTTGACCGCGAGGCCCTGGAGGTCGTAGGTGCGGTGCTGCTGGAGCAGTACGGTCAGGTCGGCCGCGGCGGCCGCCTCGTACAGCGAGTCCGCGCGCGGGACGGGGAGTTCGCGTACCCGCCAGTCCAGGACGTGTGGGTCGTGGTAGCCGATCTGGGCACCCATGTCCATCAGCCGGGTGGCGATCTCCCGGGCGGGGGCGGCCTCCTGGTCGGCGCTGTCCGGTTTGTAGGTGACGCCGAGCAGCAGGACGCGCGCACCTCGGACGGACTTGCCGTGCTCGTTGAGGAGGGTGGCGCAGCGCTGGATGACGTAGCTGGGCATACGGTCGTTGATCTCCTGCGCCAGCGAGACCATGCGCAACGGGTGCCCGGGGGTGCGGGTGCTGTAGGGCAGGCAGCCGGGGTCCACCGGGACGCCGTGGCCGCCGACACCGGGCCCCGGGCGGAAGGGCTGGAAGCCGAAGGGCTTGGTCTCGGCGCACCTGATGACGTCCCAGAGGTCGACGCCGAGGTCGTGGCAGGCCACTGCCATCTCGTTGACCAGCGCGATGTTGACGTGCCGGAAGTTGGTCTCCAGCACCTTCGTCATCTCCGCCTCGCGCGGGCCCCGGGCCCGTACGACCTTGTCGGTGAGGCGTCCGTAGAACGCGGCGGCCGACTCGGTGCAGGCGGGGGTGAGGCCGCCGATGACCTTGGGGGTGTTGGCCAGGGTGTGGGTGCGGTTGCCGGGGTCCAGCCGGCTGGGGGAGCAGGCGAGGTGGAAGTCGCGTCCGGCGAGGAGCCCTGAGCCCTCTTCGAGCAGGGGGCGCAGGAAGTTCTCGGTGGTGCCGGGCGGTACGGCGGACTCCAGCAGCACGGTGGTGTGCGGGCGCAGGCGGGCGGCCAGGGCGCGGGCGGCGTCGCCGAGGGCGGTGAGGTCGACGGTGCGGTCGGCGCCGAGGGGGGCGGGGGAGCAGATCACGGCGGTACGGACCCGGCCCAGTTCGGCGGCGCTCGTGGTGGGCCGGAAGCCGCCGGAGAGCATGCGGCGGACCTCGGAGGCGGTGAGGGTGCCTTCGACGGGGCTGCGGCCCGCTCTGAGCTCCGCGTAGGGGCGTGGGTCGGGGTCGTAGCCGACGGTGTCGATTCCGGCCGTCACGGCGGCCTGGGCGAGGGGCAGTCCGAGGTGGCCGAGTCCGATGACGGCGAGGTCTGCGGGCATGTCGAAACCGTCCTTCCCTAAGACCGGAGGGTGAAGATCGCAACTGCTGTGGACAGCGCAATGTCAGACTAGGCGTAAATATGACCTATATGTCGCATTGTGTGATTCCGGATGCCCGGGTGTTGTCCACAGGCGGTGGCTGAAGTCGGGGAGCGCGGACAGAATCGAGGGGTGGACACGGGCGGCCGGCCCCTCGGCCGGGTGGCACTCCCGTGTCCGACCACCCCGATCCACCGGGAGGCAGCAGTGAGGACAGCGACACTGGGACCCGCCGAGCGCACCGCCGCGCTCGCCGCCATGGCCGAGCGCGAACTGGACGTGCTGGTCGTGGGAGCGGGCGTGGTCGGAGCGGGCACGGCGCTGGACGCCGCCACCAGAGGACTCTCGACCGGCCTGGTCGAGGCCCGCGACTGGGCGTCCGGCACGTCGAGCAGGTCGAGCAAGCTGATCCACGGGGGGCTGCGCTATCTGGAGATGCTCGACTTCGCCCTGGTCCGTGAGGCGCTCAAGGAGCGCGGCCTGCTCCTGGGACGGCTCGCCCCGCACCTGGTGAAGCCGGTGCCTTTCCTCTACCCCTTGCAGCACAAGGGCTGGGAGCGGTTCTACGCAGGCTCCGGCGTGGCGCTGTACGACGCGATGTCGGTCTCCTCGGGCCACGGCCGGGGCCTGCCCGTGCACCGCCACCTCTCCCGCCGCCACGCCCTGCGCGTCGCCCCCGCGCTGAAGAAGGACGCCCTGGTCGGCGCGTTGCAGTACTACGACGCCCAGATGGACGACGCCCGCTTCGTCACCGCGCTGGTGCGCACCGCCGCCTCCTACGGGGCCCAGGTGGCCAACCGGGCCCGGGTGATCGGCTTCCTCCGCGAGGGCGAGCGGGTCGTCGGCGCGCGGGTGCAGGACGTCGAGGGCGGCAAGGAGTACGAGGTCAGGGCCAAGCAGGTGGTCAACGCGACCGGCGTCTGGACCGACGACACCCAGGGCCTCATCGGAGAGCGCGGACAGTTCCACGTCCGGGCCTCCAAGGGCATCCATCTCGTCGTCCCCAAGGACCGCATCCACTCCTCCACCGGTCTCATCCTGCGCACCGAGAAGTCCGTCCTCTTCGTCATCCCCTGGGGGAGGCACTGGATCATCGGCACCACGGACACCGACTGGGATCTGGACAAGGCCCACCCGGCCGCCTCCAGCGCCGATATCGACTATCTCCTCCAGCACGTCAACTCCGTCCTCAACACCCCGCTGACCAGGGATGACGTCCAAGGCGTCTATGCCGGCCTGCGGCCGTTGCTGGCTGGTGAGTCGGACGCCACCAGCAAGCTGTCGCGCGAGCACACCGTCGCCCACCCCGCCCCCGGGCTGGTCGTCGTGGCGGGCGGCAAGTACACGACGTACCGGGTCATGGCCAAGGACGCGGTGGACGAGGCGGTGCACGGGCTCGACCAGCGGGTCGCCGCCTGCGTCACCGAGGACATCCCCCTGCTCGGAGCCGAGGGATACAAGGCCCTGTGGAACGCCCGCGCGCGGATCGCGGCCCGCACCGGGCTCCATGTCGCCCGGGTGGAGCATCTGCTCAACCGGTACGGCTCAATGACGGAAGAAATTCTGGAACTGATCCTGGCCGACCCCTCCCTGGGTGAACCGCTGCCCGCCGCCGACGACTATCTGCGCGCCGAGATCGTCTACGCCGCCTCGCACGAGGGCGCCCGGCATCTGGACGACGTGCTGACCCGGCGCACCCGGATCTCCATCGAGACCTTCGACCGGGGTACCCGCAGCGCCCGCCTCTGCGCGGAGCTGATGGCGCCGGTGCTCGGCTGGGACGAGGGGCGGATCGACCGGGAGGTCCGGCACTACGAGAAGCGGGTGGAGGCCGAGCGCGAATCGCAGCGTCAGCCCGACGACCTGACGGCGGACGCGGCCCGGCTCGGCGCTCCGGACATCGTTCCGATCTGATCCGGACATCGCGTCGATCCCGGGTGGTACGCAGTGTCGTCGGCCATCGGCCTCGCGGCGCCCGGCAGTTGAGGAGCTGAGGCCCGGGGCCGTGCGCGGGCCCGGGTGGGCGGCCCTGGACGGAGAGGCGGGGTTGGTAGGAGGCTGTGGGGGTGGGGTGTGGTTCGCCGGGCGGACGCACGGCGGCAAGGGGCGGGCTGCGGACACGCCGAGAACTTCGGGGAACGGCAGACGGTCTCCCGGGCGTCGGTAGGGCGAAGGGCTGTCCACCGGCCGGACCGCGTCGCGGCGGACCCCGGACCCGGGACCAGGGCCGGTCCCGGGGTGAGGGACAATGAACGCTCTGCCAGGGCGGGTTGATCGCAGAGGGGACGCATGTCGGAGGCGGAGCAGGCACGGGAGCCCCAACGGGACAAGGAAGGTCGTCTCCTGGCGGGGCGCTACCGGCTCGGTGAGGTGCTCGGCCGGGGCGGCATGGGTACGGTCTGGCGCGCCGACGACGAGACGCTCGGCCGCGCGGTGGCGGTCAAGGAACTGCGGTTCCCGTCGTCCATCGACGAGGACGAGAAGCGCCGGCTGATCACGCGCACCCTGCGTGAGGCGAAGGCGATCGCACGGATCCGCAACAACAGCGCGGTCACCGTGTACGACGTGGTCGACGAGGACGACCGCCCGTGGATCGTCATGGAGCTCATCGAGGGCAAGTCACTGGCCGAAGCGATCCGCGAGGACGGCACGCTGACGCCGAAGCGGGCCGCCGAGGTCGGGCTCGCCATCCTCGACGTGCTGCGCTCGGCGCACCGCGAGGGCATCCTCCACCGGGATGTGAAGCCGTCCAACGTACTGATCGCCGAGGACGGGCGCGTCGTCCTCACCGACTTCGGCATCGCCCAGGTGGAGGGCGACCCCTCGGTCACCTCGACCGGCATGCTCGTCGGCGCCCCCTCGTACATCTCGCCGGAGCGGGCCCGTGGCCACAAGCCGGGGCCGCCCGCCGACCTGTGGTCCCTCGGCGGACTGCTGTACGCGAGCGTCGAGGGCTGCCCGCCGTACGACAAGGGCTCGGCCATCGCCACCCTCACGGCCGTGATGACCGAACCGCTCGACCCGCCGAAGAACGCCGGTCCGCTCACCGAGGTCATCTACGGGCTGCTCGCCCGGGACCCCGACCAGCGCCTCGACGACGCCGGTGCGCGGGCGCTGCTCAACGACGTGATCAATGCCCCCGACGTCCCCGTGCCGGCCCCCGCCGACTCCACCCAGGTCATGGCCCTGCCATCGGCGCCCGCTGCCGTCCCCCTCGTCAAGAAGACGGCCGTCAAGAAGGCGGTCAAGCCGGCCAGGGGCCCCAGGCCGCCGAAGCAGGCCACGGGATCGGGCGAGTCCGGCGATGGCACGCGCGACCGGCTGCGCGGAGCCCTGCGCTCCGTGCGCAACTCGAAGGCCGTGCAGGGCGCGGCCGCGGGTGCGGCGGTGGCCGGAGCGGCGGCCTCCCCGGCCGCGGCGGACACCGGTTCGCCCGCCGTCCCGCCGAAGCCCGCCACGCCGCCCGGGACTTCCGCCCGGGGGTCCCGAAACGCTTCCGGCGCTTCCGGCACTCCCGGCGCTTCCGGTGGGAAGGCGGGGGTGGCCGGTGAGGGTGCCAAGGCGTCCGCCGCCGCCTCGAAGGCTCCCGTGGGCGCCCCCCGGACGGCGATGGCTTCGAGCGCCTCCGTACCCGGGCAGCGGCCGCCGTCCTCGCCCGCCTCCACGCGCGCCTCGATCACCGACGTGGTGCCCCGCCGCACCCTCGCGATCATCGCGGCCGTCGTCGTCCTGGCCGTCCTCGGCACGATTCTCGCGATCGCCCTCAGCGGTGACGACGGGGACAAGGGCGGCAAGGGCGACACCGCGGCCTCGGCCGGAGCCGCGAGCGGCGGCGCCGACGACGACAAGGGCGACGACAAGGGCAGCGGTCCGGGCGGCGAGAAGGGCGACGGCCAGAGGGAGGGCCAGGGTTCGGACGACGGCCGGGCCTCCGAGGACCCGCCCGGCGAGGACTCCGGCGATCCGTCGAAGGAGTCGAAGGACCCCGGGGCGGACGAGCCGGGCGGCGACGCGCTGCCCGCCGGGTACGAAACGGTCACCGACAGCCGCTTCCGCTTCACCATGGCGATGCCGGGGGACTTCAAGCGCACCGCCATAGCGGGGGCCAACTCCGGCGGCATCTACAACGCCGAGCGGGGCGGCTTCCCCCGGGTCCAGGTCGACTTCAACAGCTCGCCCAAGGACGACGCGGCCGCCGCCTGGCGCGGGGCGGTCGCGAGCGCCAAGGTCCTCAGCGACAACTACAAGCACGGCAGCATAAAGAAGGTCGAGTACAACGGCTATCCGACCGTCGCCGACTGGACTTTCGAGCGCAGCCACGACGGCGTCCGGGTACGGGTGCTGAACCGCGGCTTCAAGGTCGACGCCAAGCGCGGCTACTCGATCATGATCAGCTGCAAGGTGGACGAGTGGGACGGCGACGAGTGCCGGACGCTGCGCGAGACCGCGTTCGCGACCTTCAAGCCCACGGGCTGAACGACCAGCCGCCGCGAAACGTTTGCGCGGGCCGGGTTGGTGCGACCCGGCCCGTCGGCGCGTGTTGCCACGTATCGTAAGACGCCGGAGACCGTACGCAGCCGGAACAGTAGGTCAATTGCCCGCCAAATGACCGCAACTGACGGATTCGTGCGGTCCTGGTGGCCGGGGGACAGCGCGCTCTGGGGAGGCGTCGTGGACGACTACGCGGGTCGGGTGCTTGCCGACCGCTACCGCCTTCCGCTGCCTCCGTCCGACGGGTACGAACTGGTCGAGACCCGGGCGTTCGACACTTACAGCGGTCAGGAAGTCCTGGTCCGCCAGGTGCTGTTGCCGGAGATCGTGGACGCGGAGGTGCTCGACGGCGGCGGACTGCCCTCGGCGTCGGGGCGCGCCACCGGACGGGCCGTGCGCCGCAGCACGGACCCCGCGGTCCGGAGGGCGATCGAGGCCGCGCAGGCGGCGGCCCAGGTGCCGGACCACCCCCGGCTCGACCAGGTCTTCGACGTGTTCGCCGAGGCGGGTTCGCTGTGGATAGTCAGTGAGCTGGTCGCGGCCCGTCCGCTGGCTGCTCTCCTCGCCGAACGCCCCCTCAGCCCCTACCGGGCCGCCGAGATCGGTTCCGACGTGCTGACCGCCCTGCGGGTGCTGCACGCCCACGGCTGGACCCACCGCAACATCACCGTCCGCACGGTCCTGGTCTGCGACGACGGTCGCGTCATGCTGACCGGCCTCGCGGCGGGCGCGGCCGAGGAGGCGCTCTGCGGCTACGCCCCCGCACCGCAGCCCGACGCCGAACCGGTGACCGGCGGCCCCACGACCCAGGGCATCCCGGTGGTCGGGGCGGCCCCCTCGATGGACCCCGGTGGCGCGCACTCGCTCCCGCCGGGCGAGGAGAGCGGCGACGGGCGGGAAGGCCGGGGAGGCCGGGAGCTGTTCGTTCCGCCGCTGCCACAGGGGTACGCGCCGCAGCGGGCCGGCGAGTCCCCGGAGCCGTACGAGCCGTACGGCACTGCCGGAGGGGCCGAGGCCCAATCCCAGCACGAGCCTGCGCCCGAGCCCCGGGAACCGCAGCCTTGGGAGCCCCAGTCCCAGTCCCGGGAGCCTCAGCCCCTGGAGCCCCAGGCGCCGCAGGCCGGGCAGACGATTGTTCCGCGTGCTGCCGCCCCCGCCGTCCCGTACGCCCCCGTGCCGTCGCCCGCCGAGCCGGGTGCCGCGAGCGCGGCTCAGCTGCGGGCCGCCCGCGCGGGGGCCATCGCCGCCTACCGGGCGGGGGCGCGCGCCGCCGCCCGGGTTGGCGAGGACCAGCAGCAGGCAGGCCCCGCGTCGACCGGACAGGTTTCGGCCGACCTCACGAAGGCGCCGCCCGCCTCCCGGGCCGAGGCCGACGGCGACAGCGCGGACGTCGGCGCAGGCGCTGGCGTACCCCTCGGAACCGGCCCCGGCCTCGCCCGCCCCTGGAGCAGCTCCGCCGAGGAGCCCTACCCCGACGGCGACCACCCCTACGACGACGAGGACGACGAGGACGACGACGAGGGGCCGCGCCCGCCCGGGCGCCGCGTCCACCTCACCGGGACCTGGGACGACGGGCCGGGCTCCGGGCGGCCCGTCTCCGCGGGCGGCTCCGGCGAGGACGCGTTGCGCGCCGACTCCCGGCGGCCCGGTCCGCCCGTCCCGGTCTCGAAGCCGCTCGCCCGGGCCGCGGCGCTCCCGGCGGCCCGGACCGCACCCCGGGTCTGGGAGGACGCCGTCGCGGGCGGCGACGAGCCCGCCGTCCACCGCGGCCCCGCCACCCCGCTCGCCGCCGAACGCGCCCGCCAGGCCCGGATCACCGTCGTCGGGGCCGTCACCGAACGCTGGGCTCCCGAACAGGCCGGTCCGGTCCATGAGAACTGGCAGCTCGCGCCCCCGATCGGCCCCTCCACCGACCTGTGGGCGCTCGGCGCGCTGCTCTTCCGCGCCGTCCAGGGCCACGCCCCCTACCCCGAGGAGAACGCGGCCGAGCTGGTCCAGATGGTGTGCGGCGAGCCGCCCGCCTTCGCGGAGGAATGCGGTCCGCTGCGGCCCGTCGTCGAGTCGCTGCTGCGCCAGGACCCCACGGAGCGGCCGGACTTCGAGGAGTTGCGCGGCTGGCTGCGCTCGCTGGTGCGGTCCGCGCCGGAGCCCGAGGCGGGTAGGGACGTCGTCCCGCTGCCCGCGGCCGACGCCACCCGGCTCCCCGTCGTGCGCCGCCGGGGCGAGCTGGTCCGCAGGCGCCGGGGCCGCTTCGGCGGGGGCGCGGCGCACGGCAGGCACCGCCAGGGCAAGCGGCAGCGGCCGCCGAAGCGGCGCGAGGGCG
>NZ_NWVL01000058.1 GCF_002382885.1 Streptomyces sp. WZ.A104 | reverse complement strand
CACAACGCGGCGATGGCCGCGCTGGGGCGGTGAGCGGGGGCGGCCCGGGGGGCGCGAACGGGCGGTGGCCGGCCGGTGGCCCGGCCCGCCGCGTGGTGCGGGTCGCTCAGTCCGCCGACGGCACCCAGCCCGTCGCCCCGATCCGCCCCGCGTCCCGGGGCCGGTCGGAGTCGAAGACCGTACGGGCTCCGTCGCGGACCCGCAGGCCGTCCACGTACGCGCCGCGCCCCACGTACAGCTGGTCCGTCGTGTAGCGCCACCGCAGCCGGACACGCTTCCCGCGCCACGCCGACAGGTCCGCCTCCAGCCGGTGCCAGACGCGACCCGACCAGCCGGACACCGAGCCCGCCGGGTGCGGCTGCGGGTCCGGGCGGTGGCCGGGGCCCGGACGCACGGTGGTGAACGGCACGGGCTGCCAGTCCTGCCCCGCTGACGCCTCCGACGCTTCCAGGACGAGGTGGTCGGCGGACGGTTCGGTGTCCCACCACAGCGCGCAGTCCAGCCGGGCCCGGGCCGAGCCCAGACGCAGGGCGGGCAGGGTCAGCGTGGCGGTGGACGCGCTCGCCATCCCCGAGAACCAGCCCGTACGCCCCCGCTCGGGCCGGACCGGGACGGCCCGCGCCAGCCGGTTCGCGGCCGCCACCCGGGGCGCGCTGCCCGAGCGCCAGCTCCGTACCGGGTGAACGGAGTTGCCCAGCACGATGAGGAAGGTGTCGGTCGACGGGTCGAGGACCAGACTGGTACCGGTGAACCCGGTGTGGCCCGCGCTGCGGGGGGTGGCCATCGCACCCATGTACCAGTGCTGGTAGAGCTCGAAGCCGAGCCCGTGCTCGTCGCCCGGGAACGCGGTGTTGAAGTCGGTGAAGAGGAGGTCGGCCGAGTCCTCGGACAGGATGCGGGAGCGGCCGTAGGTCCCGCCGTTGAGGAGGGTCCGGGCGAGGACGGCCAGGTCCCAGGCGCAGGAGAACACCCCGGCGTGGCCCGCCACTCCGTCCAGGCTGAACGCGTTCTCGTCGTGCACCTCGCCCCAGACCAGCCCGCGCTCCAGGCCCGACCACGGCCGCCGGGCGTCCTCGGTCGCCGCGATCTTCGGCTTCCAGGAGGCGGGCGGGTTGTAGCGCGTGCGGTGCATTCCGAGCGGGGCGGTGATCTCGTCGTGGAGCAGGGCGTCCAAGGGGTGGCCGGTGATCTCTTCCAGGATCAGTTGCAGCGAGATGAGGTTGAGGTCGGAGTAGAGGTAGGCGCTGCCAGGGGCGCTCGCCGGGACCTCGTTCCACAGCATCCGGAGCTTTCCCTCCCGGGTCGGCTCCTCGTAGAGCGGAATCCAGGACCGGAAACCCGAGGTGTGCGTCAGCAGCTGACGGACCGTGACGTCCTGCTTGCCGCCGCCCGCGAAGTCGGGGAGGTACGAGGCCACGGCGGCCTCCAGCTCCAGCGTGCCGCGCTCGATCTGCTGGACCGCCAGGATCGAGGTGAACAGCTTGGAGACCGATGCCAGGTCGAAGACGGTGTCCTCGGCCATCGGGATCTGCCGGTCCGCCGGGAACTCCACCCCGGTCCCGGTCTTCTCGTCGTACGCGGCATAGCGCACCGCCTTGCCGATCGGCCGGTGCAGCGCCACCGTGCCGCCCCGCCCGGCGAGCAGCACCGCACCCGCGTACCAGGGGTGCTCGGGGGAGTCGGCGAGGTACGCCTCGGCGTCCCGTACGAGCTGGTCCAGCGGCTCCTGGAGCAGCCCGGCGTGTGCGGCGCTGCCCCGGCGCAGCGTGGGCCGGTGTGCCCCTGCGTCCATGTCCGCTCCCACTGCTCCGTTGGTGGTGCCGCCCGCCACCGGGGCCCCGTCCGGCCTCCTCCGGACGGCCGCTCCCGCGAGCGGAACCGGCGTCAGCGCGAGCGCCCCGCCCAGGGCCAGTATCCCGCCGCCCAGCCTGCGTCGGCCGATGCCGCCACCGGGTACGCGCCTCTCGGCCGCCGCCCGCCCGTCGCCCTTCGCTTCCCCGGTCATCCGCGATCCCTTTCCGCGCCGGGTGCCCGGCCACCGGGCCGCGCTCGCGCCCGCGTGCCCCACCCGCTCGAAAGTAACTTCCGCAATCCCGCCGAGCAGTGAAAGTTCCTGCCGTCGCAGAGGTTACTGTCACCCCCGCCCTCCCGTACGTCTCCCGACCCGCAAAGAATCTGACGTTCCATCAGAAAATCTCTTCCCTCGGCCGCGCCGCTGCGGCATCCTGCCGCCCATGGAGACGGAGCTGAGCCAGCAACTGGGAATCGAGCACGCGATCTTCGGCTTCACGCCGTTCCCCGAGGTGGCCGCGGCCATCACCAGAGCGGGTGGCTTCGGCGTGCTCGGGGCCGTCCGCTACACCGCGCCCGACGACCTCGCGCGCGACCTCGACCGGCTGCACGAGCACGCCGACGGCAAGCCCTACGGCCTCGATGTCGTCATGCCCGCCAAGAAGGTCGAAGGCGTCACCGAGGCCGACGTCGAGGCGATGATCCCCGAGGGGCACCGCGGCTTCGTGCGGGAGCTACTCACCCGCTACGGCGTGCCCGAACTCGCCGAGGGAGAGGCGTCCGGCTGGCGCATCACCGGCTGGATGGAGGAGGTCGCCCGGGGCCAGCTCGACGTGGCCTTCGACTACCCGATCAAGCTCCTCGCCAACGCCCTCGGCTCCCCGCCCGCCGACGTGATCCAACGGGCCCACGACCACGGGGTCCTCGTCGCCGCCCTGGCCGGAAGCGCCCGGCACGCCCGGCGGCACGCGGAGGCGGGCATCGACGTCGTCGTCGCCCAGGGGTACGAGGCGGGCGGCCACACCGGGGAGATCGGCTCCATGGTGCTGGTCCCCGAAGTCGTCGAGGCCGTCGCCCCGCTGCCCGTGCTCGCCGCCGGAGGAATCGGCAGCGGCGAACAGGTCGCCGCCGGGCTCGCCCTCGGCGCCCAGGGAGTCTGGCTCGGCTCCCTCTGGCTCACCACCGAGGAGGCCGACCTGCACTCGGAGGCCCTCACCGCCAAGCTCCTGGCCGCGGGCTCCGGCGACACCGTCCGCTCCCGCGCCCTCACCGGCAAGCCCGCCCGCCAGCTCCGTACCGCATGGACCGACGCCTGGGACGACACGGCCGGGCCGGGCACCCTGCCCATGCCGCTCCAGGGCCTGCTGGTCGCCGAGGCCGTGTCCCGGATCCAGAAGTACGAGGTGGGGGAGCTGCTCGGCACCCCCGTCGGGCAGATCGTCGGCCGGATGACCAGCGAACGCAGCGTGCGGGCCGTCGTCGACGACCTGACCCGCGGCTTCGAACGGGCTGTCACCCGCATCAACCGCATCGCCGGAAGGAGCGCCACGTGAGCCAGCCCCCCAACGGCTTCTGGGCCCAGGCCGCCGCCGACCCCGACCGCACGGTCCTGATCGCCCCCGGCGGCGAGGAGTGGAGCGCGGGCCGGCTGCACGCCGACGTCAACCGCATGGTCCACGGACTGCGCGCGGCGGGACTGCGCGAGGGCGACGCGTTCGCCGTCGTGCTGCCCAACGGCGTCGAACTCCTCACCGCCTACCTCGCCGCATCCCAGGCGGGCTTCTACCTCGTCCCCGTCAACCACCACCTCGTCGGCCCCGAGATCGCCTGGATCGTCGCCGACTCGGGCGCCCGTGTCCTGATCGCCCACGAACGCTTCGCGGCCGCCGCGACCGCCGCCGCCGACGAGGCGGAGCTGCCGGCCGGTCACCGCTACGGCGTCGGCGCGGTACCCGGCAGCCGCCCGTACGCCGAGCTCCTCGAAGGACACCCCGCGAGCCCGCCCGAGGGGCGCACCCTCGGCTGGGTCATGAACTACACCTCCGGCACCACCGGCCGTCCGCGCGGCATCCGCCGACCGCTGCCGGGCAAGCGGCCCGAGGAGACCTATCTCGGCGGGTTCCTCGGCATCTTCGGCATCCGGCCCTTCGACGACAACGTCCACCTGGTCTGCTCGCCGCTCTACCACACCGCCGTACTCCAGTTCGCGGGCGCCGCACTCCACATCGGCCACCCGCTCGTCCTGATGGACGGCTGGGCGCCCGAGGAGATGCTCCGCCTCATCCACGCGCACCGCTGCACCCACACCCATATGGTCCCGACCCAGTTCCACCGGCTGCTCGCGCTGCCCGACGAGGTGAAGGCCCGCTACGACGTCTCCTCCATGCGGCACGCGATCCACGGGGCGGCCCCGTGCCCCGACCATGTGAAGCGGGCCATGATCGAGTGGTGGGGGAGCTGCGTCGAGGAGTACTACGCGGCGAGCGAGGGCGGCGGGGCGTTCGCCACCGCCGAGGACTGGCTGAAGAAGCCCGGCACCGTCGGCAGGGCCTGGCCGATCAGCGAGCTGGCCGTCTTCGACGACGACGGCAACCGCCTGCCGCCGGGCGAACTGGGCACCGTCTACATGAAGATGAGCACCGGCGGCTTCAGCTACCACAAGGACGAGACCAAGACCCGCGGAAGCCGCATCGGCGACTTCTTCACCGTCGGCGACCTCGGCGTGCTGGACGCGGAGGGCTATCTCTTCCTCCGCGACCGGAAGATCGACATGATCATCGCCGGTGGCGTCAACATCTACCCCGCCGAGATCGAGTCCGCCCTGCTCACCCACCCCGCCGTCGCGGACGCCGCCGCCTTCGGCATCCCGCACGCCGACCGGGGCGAGGAGGTCAAGGCCGTCATAGAACCGGCGGAGGGCCACGAGCCGGGCGAGGCGCTCGCCGCCGAGATCCTCGCCCACTGCGAGGAGCGGCTCGCCGGTTACAAGCGCCCCCGGAGCGTCGACTTCATCGCCGCCATGCCCCGCGACCCCAACGGCAAGCTCTACAAACGGCGACTGCGCGAACCGTACTGGGAGGGCTTCGAGCGCCCGTTGTAGCCCACGACCGGGGCGACCGGGTCCGGGAGGGGCAGACCGCGCCCCTCCCGGACCCGCGTTGTCCGCCACCACGGCGACCGCGGAGCCGGTTCCGACGGGCAGGAGCTGCCCCAGCGGAACGCTGTCGTCGGCGACCGACGCGGGGACGGCGGTATCGCCTCCAAGCAGGAGTCGCCCCCCGACCGCAGCGCCCCCGGCTCCGCGGTTCGGAGGGCCTCCATGTGCTCCTCGTACTCGGCCGGGCGACGTGCGGTCACCTCGCCGGGCTTCGTTCCCCGCCCCGACCCGTTGCCACCGGGGCGGGTGCACCGTGGCGCATGGGCCCGCCTCCCCGCCGGCGTCGGCGGGGAGGCGGCGTCCGCTGAGCTCCGCCGTGGCCGACACGCGGGCTCAGAGGGCCTGTCCCGCTCGATGCGCCATGGCCGCTCGATGCCCGACCGGTGCTCCTGGTTCCGCGCCGGCCTGCGTGCTCAGGCCGCCGTGTCGTAGGTGTAGTGCGGGATGTGGTCGAGCATGTCGGCCGGTGTCACGTCGTTCCACGGGCGCATGGTGTCATGCAGATCCACCACGTCGGCGGTGCCCGCGGCCGGGAGGTAGGGCGAGTTCGGGTGGCGCGCCTGCCAGTCGGTCCACAGCTTGTCGATGTACGCGTGGTGCAGCCAGAACACCGGGTCGTTGGGCGAGACTCCGGTGGCCATCTGGCCGCCGACCCACACATGGACCCGGTTGTGCAGATTGACGCCGCGCCAGCCCTCCAGATGGTTGCGGAAGCCGTCCGACGCGCTGTTCCACGGCGCGGTGTCGTATGTGCTCATGGCGAGCACCGAGTCGACCTCGGCCCGGGTCGGCAGCTGCCGGCCGCCCGCTCCGAGGTCGCGGCGGAGGTAGCTGCGCCCGTCCACGCGTACGGTGATGGGCCATCTGCCCGCGTCCGACGCGAAGGGTCCGGTCATCACCCGGCCGTCTCTGCTCCGCCCGGTACCGCCGAGGAAGTCGTCCGCCCAGAGCGAGGACGCGGCGGTGCGGTCGGCGGCCCAGTCCCAGTACGGCAGCGCCACGGACGCGTCCACGGACTGGAGTGCCTGCTCGAACTGTATGAGGAATCTGCGGTGCCACGGAAGGAACGACGGCGAACGGTGGCCGACCCGCTCACCGTTGTCCGTGTCGCTCATGATGAAGGCGTTGTGCGTGGTGACGAACGTGTCGTAGCGGCCGCTGCGCTTGAGCTCCAACAGGGCGTCGACGAAGCGCTTCTTCTCGGTGGCGGTGAGGTTCGCCTGGTTCTTGCGTACGGTCATGGCTGGTGCTCCGGGTTCAGGCGAGGGCGAGAGGGACGAGTGCGGCGCCCTGAAGCTCGGCGACGGCGGCGCGGGCCACGGCGAGCGGGGTGGCGAAGGTCTCGTAGTGGTTGACAACGCTGATCCAGGTGCCATCGGCGTTGCGCATCACATGCAGCTCCTTGCCGTCGATGTGCACCTGGTAGCCGCTGCCGTGGTCGTGGTGTCCGCCGTGGTGGGAGGGTGCTCCCTGTATGCGGCGGCCCTGGTAGACCTCGTCGAAGGAGGCTCGTTCCGCGGCTGTAGCCCGAGGTGCGGGGGTGGCGGAAGGGCCGGCGGCGCGGGCCACGCCGGCGACGGCGAGTCCGGCGAGGGCTCCGGCGGAGGCGCCCAGTGCGCGTCGGCGGGTGATTCTGGACATGGGTGTTCCCCCAGGTGTGGCGGTGTTCGATGAACGGTCCGAAGGTCGGGCGGACCGCTGCGGCCATGCCTACAGGTAGTGGTGCGTTGGCAAGAAGTGGTTGGCCGCGATGCGGACATGTCGGCACACGTAGTGGAGAGTTGAACAAAGTTGATCTTGCGGCGCAGCGTGGCGTGCGGGGCGTTCGGCGCAAATCTTGCACCTGATGCGCCCATCGTCTGAATAATTTCCTGTGAAGGGTGGAGAGTTGTGCGCGTCCTCACATGTGAAACATGTCCGGAACATATGCGCGCGCTCGGTCTCGCCGAGGGGCTTCGTCATGTCGGTACGGGCTGGAATGTCGCCGACACGGTGAACAGGGCGAGACCGGCAACCCCGAGCAGCCTCAGACGGTTGCGCGAAGTCAAGGGCTTCCTCCCAACGGTGCCGGTGGCGCGGGCGGTTGACGGACCGTCCGGACAGTCGAGCGCCACTCGGCCCGGGGGCCCGGCGACTGTCGACCGTCTGGTCGGTATCCAGCCTCTTGACCCCCGGTCCCCGGCCGCCCAGGATCGCGCCATGACCGGTGTACGCAGCAGCACAGTCGACGGCGTCCTCACCCGCAGTGCCCGGCGCACCCCCGCACGCAGCGCCGTGCGGTACGCCGACCGGGCCTGGACCTACCGCTCCCTGGACGCCGCGGTCTCCACGGCCGCCGCCGTCCTCACCGACGAGCACGCACTCGCCCCCGGCGACCGGGTGGCCGCCTACGCCCACAACTCCGACGCCTATCTGATCGCCTTCCTCGCCTGCTCCCGGGCCGGGCTGGTGCACGTCCCGGTCAACCAGAACCTCACCGGCGACGACCTGGCCTACCTCCTGGACCAGTCAGGATCCGCGCTCGTCCTCACCGACCCGGATCTCGCGGAACGCGTTCCCGCGGGCCACCCCGTACGTACCCTGCGCGACGCGCCCGGCTCGCTGCTGGAGGCCCTGGCCACCGAGCGGCCCTTCACCCCGGAGCACGCCCCCGCCTCCGACGACCTGGTGCAGCTGCTGTACACCTCCGGCACCACCGCCCTGCCCAAGGGCGCGATGATGACACACGGAGCCCTGGTCCACGAGTACGTCAGTGCCATCACCGCCCTCGGCCTAACCGCCACCGACCGGCCCCTGCACTCCCTGCCGCTCTACCACTCCGCCCAGATGCATGTGTTCCTGCTGCCGTATCTGGCGGTGGGCGCGGAGAACACCATCCTCGACGCGCCGGACGCCACCCGGATCTTCGACCTCGTCGAAGCGGGCCTGGCCGACAGCCTGTTCGCCCCGCCCACCGTCTGGATCGGCCTCGCCAACCACCCGGAGTTCACCGCCCGTGACCTCACCGGTCTCCGCAAGGCGTTCTACGGGGCCTCGATCATGCCCGTACCCGTCCTGGAGCGGCTGCGCGAACACCTGCCGCGCCTGGCCTTCCACAACTGCTTCGGCCAGAGCGAGATCGGGCCGCTGGCCACGGTCCTCGGCCCCGACGAGCACGAGGGGCGGATGGAGTCCTGCGGCAGGCCCGTCCTCTTCGTCGAAGCCCGGGTCGTCGACGAGAAGGGCGAGGACGTCCCGGACGGCACCCCTGGCGAGGTCGTCTACCGCTCGCCCCAACTGTGCTCCGGCTACTGGGACAAGCCAGAGGAGACGGCGGCAGCCTTCCGCGACGGCTGGTTCCACTCCGGCGACCTCGCCGTCCGCGACGCCGAGGGTTTCCTCACCGTCGTCGACCGGGTCAAGGACGTCATCAACTCCGGCGGCGTTCTCGTCGCCTCCCGGCAGGTCGAGGACGCCCTCTACACCCACCCCGCCGTCGCCGAGACCGCCGTCATCGGCCTGCCGGACGACCGCTGGATCGAGGCCGTCACCGCCGTCGTCGTCCTGCGAGGCGAGGCGGACGAGGCCGAACTCATCGCCCACGCCCGCGAGAGGCTCACCGCCTTCAAGGCGCCCAAGCGGGTCGTGTTCGTGGACGCACTCCCGCGCAACGCCAGCGGAAAGATCCTCAAGCGGCAACTGCGGGACGAGCTGGCCTGAACCGGCCGCCCATCGCGGGCATGACCCAGCCGTGCAGGGCCACGCCGAGCGGCACACTCACGATGCCCGCTACCATCCCCTCACGACGAGTGGGACCGGAGCGCGGCCCCGACCTGCCCGGGGGCCGTGCTCACCGTGTGCCGGACTCCCGCAGGTCCACGATCCGCCGGATCTTGCCCACCGAGCGCTCCAGCGACTCCGGGTCCACGATCTCGACGCCGACCGACACCCCGATCCCGTCCTTCACCGCCGCCGCGATCGCCAGGGCCGCCGTTTCCCGCTCGGCCGCCGTCGCCTCGCCCCGCGCCTCGGCCCGCACGGTCAGCGCGTCGAGCCGCCCCTGCCGGGTCAGCCGGAGCTGGAAGTGCGGGGCGACGGCAGGCGTACGCAGCACGATCTCCTCGATCTGGGTGGGGAACAGGTTCACCCCGCGCAGGATCACCATGTCGTCGCTGCGGCCGGTCACCTTCTCCATCCGGCGGAAGGTCCGGGCCGTCCCCGGCAGCAGCCGCGTCAGGTCCCGGGTGCGGTAGCGGATCATCGGCATCGCCTCCTTGGTCAGGGAGGTGAACACCAACTCGCCCTCCTCGCCGTCCGGCAGCACATCCCCGGTGAACGGGTCCACGACCTCCGGGTAGAAGTGGTCCTCCCAGATGTGCAGGCCGTCCTTCGTCTCCACGCACTCCTGAGCCACACCCGGGCCGATCACCTCCGAGAGCCCGTATATGTCGACCGCGTCGATGGCGAACCGCTCCTCGATCTCCCGTCGCATCGCCTCCGTCCACGGCTCCGCACCGAAGATCCCGACCTTGAGGGAGGTCGTCCGCGGGTCGACGCCCTGCCGCTCGAACTCGTCCAGCAGCGTCAGCATGTAGGACGGCGTGATCATGACGATCTCGGGCCGGAAGTCCTGGATCAGCCGCACCTGACGCGAGGTCATGCCGCCGGAGGCCGGGATCACCGTGCAGCCGAGCCGCTCCGCCCCGTAGTGCGCGCCGAGCCCGCCGGTGAACAGCCCGTATCCGTACGCCACATGGACCTTGTGGCCGGGGCGTCCGCCCGCCGCCCGGATCGAGCGGGCCACCACGTCGGCCCAGGTGTCCAGGTCCCGTTCGGTGTACCCGACGACGGTCGGGCGTCCGGTCGTGCCGCTGGAGGCGTGGATGCGGCGGACATCGCGCTCCGGCACGGCGAACATCCCGAAGGGGTAGTTGTCCCGCAGGTCGGCCTTAGCGGTGAACGGGAAGCGCGCGAGGTCGGCGAGCGTACGGCAGTCCTCGGGCCGCAGTCCGGCACGGTCGAACGCCTCGCGGTAGAAGGGGACGTTGGTGTACGCGTGGTGCAGCGTGGTCCTCAGCCGCTCCAGTTGCAGGGCCTCCAGCTCGTCCCGGCCGAGCCGTTCCGCCGCGTCCAGCATGGCCGTCATCAGGGCCCTTCCTCTCCCGAAGCGGGTGACCGATCATTCGGTCGATCTTCCTGGGAGCAGTAATTCAGGAGGCCGGGTGCGCTGGCAAGAGGTGCGCGGAGCTCCCGCGAATCAGCCCGCCGCGAAGTACGGTGCGGCGGTGCACGGGTTCCTGTTTGGATGGCGGGTATGCCGATCTTCACCGCGTACGACACGACCCGGCTCGCCTATCACCTGGTGGGGGAGGGGGAGCCGCTGATCTGCCTGCCCGGCGGGCCGATGCGGGCGAGCGCGTACCTCGGGGACCTCGGGGGGCTCGCGGACCGGCGACAGCTCGTCCTGCTGGATCTGCGCGGCACCGGTGACTCCGCCGTGCCCGGGGACCCCTCGACGTACCGCTGCGACCGTCTCGTCGACGACGTGGAGGCGCTGCGCGACCACCTGGGCCTCGACCGGATCGACGTGCTGACGCACTCCGCGGGCGCCGACCTGGCCCTGCTGTACGCCGCCCGCCACCCGAACCGCCTGCGCTCCCTGACCCTCGTCGCGCCCAGTACCCGGGCCGTGGGCATCGAGGTGAGCGACCAGGATCTGCGCGAGGCCGCCGAACTGCGCCGCGACGAGCCCTGGTACCCGCAGGCGCGGGCCGCTCAGGAGGCGCTGCTCGCCGGCGGGCCGTTCGCCGAGCTGTGGCCCGCGGTCCGGCCGCTCACCTATGGCCGCTGGGACGAGGCGGCCCGAGCACACGCCGCCGCCTCCGCCGGACAGACCAACCCCGAGGCCCGTGACCGCTACGCGGGCACGGGCGCCTTCGACCCGGCCCGCACGGCCGCCGCCCTGCGCGAACTGGCTGTGCCGGTGCTGGTCCTGGCCGGAGAGCTGGACGGTCACCCGAGCCCGGACCGGGCTACGGAGCTCGCCGCGCTCTTCCCGCACGCCGAGTTCGTCGTCCAGCGCGGCGCGGGCCACTTCCCCTGGCTGGACGATCCGGGTGGCTTCGCCCGTACGGTCGAGGCCTTCCTCGACCCGGACGTCCACAGCGTCCAGGCGGGCGGGACCCGGCTCGCGTACCGGGTGTGGGGTGACCCCGGGGCCCCGCCGGTCGTCCTGCTTCACGGCCGGGGCGGGAACAGCGGGACCTGGACCCGGATCGCGGAGGACCTGGCCGCCGACCACCGGGTGTACGCCCCCGACTTCCGGGGCCACGGGCTCAGCGACTGGCCAGGCCGCTATGCGTTCGAGCTGTTCCGCGACGACCTCCACGCGTTCCTGGAGGCACGCAACCTGGCGGGTGCGACCGTCGTCGGGCACTCCATGGGCGGGGTGGCCGCCTGCCTCCTGGCCCAGCGGGAACCGGCCCTGGTCGGGCGGCTGGTCATCGAGGACGCCCCGCCCCTCCTCCCGCTCGACCCGCCCCGGCCTCCGTCCGTCCGCCCGGCGGGCGAGCTCGACTTCGACTGGCCCGTCGTCCCGGACACCGACGCCCAGCTGAACGCCCCCGACCCCGAGGCCCGCGAACGGCTCGGGGAGATCACCGCGCGCACCCTCGTCATCGGCGGCGGCCCCACCAGCCACATCGACCAGGACCAGCTCGCCCGGACGGCCGACGCCATCCCCGGCGCCGCGTTCGTCACCATCGAGGCGGGCCACCTGATCCACATGACCCGGCCGGACGCCTTCCTCGCGGTGATCAGGTCGTTCGGCCTGGCGTGAGGGTCAGCGCTCCGGTGCCACCGGCGCCGGGCGGTACGCGTCGCGACGGCGGCGCACCCGGCTCAGCCCCCGGCCGCCGCCACCGCCTTCGCCCACCGGTAGTCCGCCTTGCCGCTGGGGGAGCGCCGGATCTCGTCGGTGAGGACCAGCGCGCGCGGGATCTTGTATCCGGCGAGCCGGGACCGGCAGTGCGCCTGGAGCGCGCCGAGGTCCAGCGCCTCGGCCTCCTGGCGCAGTTGGACCACGGCTGCGACCCGGTTGCCCCAGCGCTCGTCGGGGACGCCCGCGACCAGCGCGTCGTACACGTCCGGATGTGACTTGAGCGCCTGCTCGACCTCCTCCGGATAGACCTTCTCCCCGCCGGTGTTGATGCACTGCGAGCCCCGGCCGAGCACGGTGACGATGCCGTCCGCGTCCACGGTCGCCATGTCGCCGAGCAGCACCCACCGCTCCTCACCCTTGCGGAAGAAGGTGTCGGCGGTCTTGGCCGCGTCGTTGTAGTAGCCGAGCGGGACGTGGCCCCGCTGGGCGATACGGCCCGGCTCGCCGGGCGCCACCGGCTCGTACGTCACCGGATCGACCACGGCCGTACGGGCGTTGACCTGGACCCGGAAGCCCTTCTCGGGGCCCGAGTCGGCGGTCGCCGTGCCGTTGAAGCCGGACTCGGAGGAGCCGAAGTTGTTCAGCAGCATCACCGTCGGCACGAGCGCCTGGAACTCCGCCCGCACCGAGTCCGACATGATCGCCCCGGAGCTGGAGACGGAGAACAGCGAGGAGCAGTCCGTCCCGGCGAGCGGCCCGTTCAGGCAGTCGATCAGCGGGCGCAGCATCGCGTCGCCGACCAGCGACACACTGGTGACCTTCTCCTTCTCGATCGTCCGCAGCACCTCTTCGGGGACGAACTTGCGGTGGATGACGACCCGTTGGCCGAAGTTGAAGCCGATGAACGCGGTCAGGGTGGAGGTGCCGTGCATCAGCGGCGGGGTGGGGAAGAAGGTGATGCCGTCGCCGCCCGCCGCGACCCGCTCGGCCAGTTCCTGCGGACTCTTCACCGGGTCACCGGTCGGCGCGCCACCGCCGAGTCCCGAGAAGAACAAGTCCTCCTGACGCCACATCACACCCTTGGGCATGCCCGTCGTGCCGCCGGTGTAGATGATGAACTGGTCGTCCGCGGAGCGCGGTGCGAAGCCCCGCAGGGGCGATCCGGAGGCCTCGGCCTCAGTGAAGGGGACGGTGGCGAGGCCTTCGGGCGCGGCGGCGGGCCCCACCCGGACCAGCCGGCGCAGCGCCGGGGCCTGCGGGGCGGCCGCCGCGACCCGCTCGTCGAATTCGCCGTCGAAGACGAGCGCCGCGAGATCCGCGTCCCGGTAGAGGTAGGCCAGTTCCTCTTCCACGTAGCGGTAGTTGACGTTCACCGGCACGATCCGGGCCTTCAGCGCTCCCAGGACCGTCTGGAGGTACTCCACCCCGTTGTAGAGGTGCAGCCCCAGGTGCTCGCCCGGGCGGATTCCCGCGTCGATGAGGTGGTGGGCGATCCGGTTGGCGGCGGCGTCCAGTTCCGCGTAGGTCAGCCGCCGCTCGGCGCCCGTACCGGGATGGTCGACGTACAGGAGCGCCTCGCGGTCGGGGACCGCGTCCACGACCGACTCGAACAGGTCGGCAAGGTTGAACTCCACCGTTCCTCCTGACCCCGGATGACTGGCGACTCGGCCGTCATTAGAGCGCCGGACGGCACAAGTGGGAAGGGGTGGCGTCGAAAGAATCTGACTGCCTGTCAGAAAACTATTGAACTGCGTCCCCGGCTACTGCAACCTGTTCCAGGTCTGGAGAACAGGAGTCGGTCATGGGCGGTACGGAACACCTCACCGTGCGGCGCGAAGGCGCCACGCTGGTGCTCACCTTGAACAGACCACAGGCCAGGAACGCTCTCTCGCTGCCGATGCTCGTCGGTCTGTACGACGGCTGGATCGAGGCCGACGAGGACGACACCGTCCGCTCCGTCGTCCTCACCGGCGCGGGCGGCGCGTTCTGCGCGGGCATGGACCTCAAGGCGCTCGCGGGCGGCGGGATGGAGGGCGAGGAGTACCGGGAGCGGATGACCGCCGACCCGGACCTCCACTGGAAGGCGATGCTGCGCCACCACCGCCCCCGCAAACCGGTGATCGCCGCCGTCGAGGGGCCCTGTGTCGCGGGCGGCACGGAGATCCTGCAGGGCACCGACATCCGCATCGCCGGAGCGGGCGCCACCTTCGGGCTCTTCGAGGTCCGCCGCGGCCTCTTTCCCATCGGCGGCTCCACCGTCCGGCTGCCCCGCCAGATCCCCCGCACCCACGCCCTCGAAATGCTCCTCACCGGCCGCTCGTACACCGCCGAGGAGGCCGCCGCCATCGGGCTCATAGGCAGGGTCGTCCCCGAGGGCGCCGCCCTGGACGAGGCCCTCGCCGTCGCCGAGCGGGTCAACGCCTGCGGGCCGCTCGCCGTCGAGGCCGTCAAGGCCTCCGTCCACGAGGGCGCCGAGCTGACCGAGAGCGAGGCTCTGGCCGCCGAACTCAAGCGCGGCTGGCCCGTGTTCGCCACCGAGGACGCCAAGGAGGGCGCCCGGGCCTTCGCGGAGAAGCGCCCGCCCGTCTACCGGCGCGCCTGACCCCCCAGCCTACGGAGAGAGCCATGACCGATGTCCTCAGCGCCCCGCTGGTGGTCGAATTCCCCTTCACCCGCTCCCTCGGCCCCGTCCAGAGCGCCTTCCTGACCGGACTGCGCGAACGCACCGTCCTCGGCGTCCGCACGGAGGACGGCACAGTCCTCGTCCCGCCCGTCGAGTACGACCCGGTCACCGCGGGCGAACTGCGTGAGCTCGTCGAGGTCGCCCCCACCGGCACCGTCACCACCTGGGCCTGGAACCCGTCCCCGCGCCGCTGCCAGCCGCTGGACACCCCGTTCGCCTGGGTGCTCGTCCGCCTCGACGGGGCCGGCACCGCACTCCTGCACGCCCTCGACGCGCCCGGACCGGACGCCGTGCACACCGGCATGCGCGTCCGTATCCGCTGGGCCGAGACGCGTACCGGCGCCATCACCGACATCGCCTGCTTCGAACCGTACGACGGCGAGCCCGGCCCGGCCGAACCCACTTCGCACACCGGGGAGTTCACCGACCCCGTCACCCGCATCGTCGCCCCTGCCCGCCTCGACTACGTCCACACCCCCGGCCGCGCCCAGAGCGCCTACCTGAAGGCCCTCGAAGGGCACCGCACCGTCGGCGAACGCTGCCCCGCCTGCCGCAAGGTCTACGTCCCGCCGCGCGGCGCCTGCCCCACCTGCGGGGTCGCCACCGCCGAGCAGGTCGAGGTCGGCCCGCGCGGGACCGTCACCACCTTCTGCATCGTCAACATCAAAGCGAAGAACCTGGACATCGAAGTCCCCTACGTCTACGCCCACATCGCCCTCGACGGCGCCGACCTCGCCCTGCACGGACGCATCGCCGGAATCCCCTACGACCAGGTGCGCATGGGGCTGCGCGTCGAGCCCGTCTGGAGCGGTGCTGGTGAGGGGTCCCCCCACCCCGACCACTACCGGCCCACCGGCGAGCCCGACGCCGACTACGACACGTACAAGGAGCTGGTGTAGATGCGAGACGTGGCGATCGTCGCCTTCGCCCAGAGCGCGCACCGGCGGCGCACCGACGAGCTCTCCGAGGTCGACCTGCTGATGCCCGTCCTCCACGAGGTGCTGGGCGCGACCGACCTCAAGGCCAACGAGATCGGGTTCACCTGCTCCGGCTCGGCCGACTACCTCGCGGGGCGGGCCTTCTCCTTCACCATGGCGCTCGACGGCGTCGGCGCCCACCCGCCCATCTCCGAGTCCCATGTCGAGATGGACGGGGCCTGGGCGCTGTACGAGGCCTGGGTGAAGATCATGACCGGCGAGGCGGACACGGCCCTCGTCTACGCCTACGGCAAGTCCTCGCCCGGCCAGGTCCGCGACGTCCTCACCCGCCAGCTCGACCCGTACTACGTGGCCCCGCTCTGGCCGGACTCCGTCGCGCTCGCCGCCCTCCAGGCGCAGGCCCTCATCGACGCCGGAGCCACCGACGAACCCGCCCTCGCCGAGGTCGCCGCCCGCAACCGCTCCGCCGCCGCCGACAACCCGTACGCCCAGCTCACCGGCGACGTCCCCGCGGGCGGCCACCTGGTGCGGCCCCTGCGTACCGGCGACTGCCCGCCCATCGGCGACGGCGCGGCCGCCGTGATCCTCGCCGCCGGAGACACCGCTCGCGCCCTGTGCGAACGGCCCGCCTGGATCCGGGGCATCGACCACCGCATCGAGGCCCACGGCCTCGGCGTCCGCGACCTGACCGACAGCCCCTCCACGCGGCTCGCCGCCCAGCACGCCGGAGCCTTCGAGCGGCCCGTCGACACGGCCGAGGTGCACGCCCCGTTCACCTCGCAGGAGGTCGTCCTGCGAGGCGTCCTCGGGCTCGGCGACGACGTCGCCGTCAACCCGTCCGGCGGTGCGCTCGCCGCCAACCCGATCATGGCCGCGGGCCTCATCCGGCTCGGCGAGGCCGCCGCCCGCATCCACCGGGGCCAGTCCGACCGGGCGCTCGCCCACGCCACCTCAGGACCCTGCCTGCAACAGAACCTGGTCGCCGTCCTGGAAGGGGAGAGCGCTCATGCCTAAGGAGCCCGTGGCCGTCGTCGGCATCGGCCAGACCAAACACGTCGCCGCCCGGCACGACGTCTCCATCGCCGGACTCGTCCGCGAGGCCGCCGTCCGGGCCCTGGAGGACGCCGGGCTGACCTGGAGCGACATCGACGCCGTCGTGATCGGCAAGGCCCCCGACTTCTTCGAGGGCGTCATGATGCCGGAGCTCTACCTCGCCGACGCGCTCGGAGCGGTCGGCAAACCCATGCTGCGGGTCCACACCGCGGGCTCGGTCGGCGGCTCCACCGCCCTGGTCGCCGCGGGTCTCATCGCCGCCCGCGTCCACCGCACCGTGCTCACCCTCGCCTTCGAGAAACAGTCCGAGTCCAACGCCATGTGGGGCCTCTCCCTGCCCGTCCCCTTCCAGCAGCCGCTGCTGGCCGGGGCGGGCGGCTTCTTCGCCCCGCACGTGCGCGCGTACATGCGCCGCACCGGCGCCCCCGACGCCGTCGGCTCCCTCGTCGCGTACAAGGACCGCCGCAACGCCCTCAAGAACCCTTACGCGCACATCCACGACCACGACATCACCCTGGAGAAGGTCCAGTCCTCGCCCATGCTCTGGGATCCGGTCCGGTACTCCGAGACCTGCCCCTCCTCCGACGGGGCGTGCGCGATGATCCTCACCGACCGCGACGGCGCGGCCCGCTCCCCGCATCCGCCCGCCTGGGTGCACGGCGGCGCGATGCGCAGCGAACCCACCCTGTTCGCGGGCAAGGACTTCGTCTCCCCGCAGGCGGGCAAGGACTGCGCCGCCGACGTCTACCGGCAGGCCGGGATCACCGACCCGCGCCGGGAGATCGACGCCGTCGAGATGTACGTGCCGTTCTCCTGGTACGAGCCGATGTGGCTGGAGAACCTCGGCTTCGCCGACGAGGGCGAGGGCTGGAAGCTCACCGAGGCGGGCGTCACCGAGATCGACGGCGACCTCCCGGTGAATCCCTCGGGCGGGGTGCTCTCCACCAACCCCATCGGCGCGTCCGGCATGATCCGCTTCGCCGAGGCGGCCCTCCAGGTCCGGGGCGCGGCCGGGGACCACCAGGTCGACGGGGCCGCCAGGGCTCTCGGCCACGCCTACGGCGGAGGGGCTCAGTTCTTCGCCATGTGGCTGGTGGGAGCCGAGCCGCCCGCAGGCTGAACAAGGGCGGCGCCCAGGGCGCGCGCCGCACCGGAGGGCACCGGAACCCCGTCGGCTCCCGGCACCGCCGAGCCGGGCGCGATCCGCCCGGGCCCGGCTCCGCGACGTGAGCCGGGCCACGTAACATGGCAGCATGTCCTTCCTCCGCCGCCGTAGCGCCGCAACACCCGCGGGCCCGGACTTCGACGTCCTGGCCATGGACCCGGGGGACTGGCCCGGCAACCTCGGCGCCGGTCTGCTCCCCGCCCCCGACGGCAGCTGCCAGGGCGTCTTCCTCCGGTACGACCTGTACGGCGGCCGCGGCCCGGCCATGATCATCGGCAACCTCCCGGCTGGTTCGCCCGCCCGGGAGACCGAGGAGGGGCAGGTCCCCTTCGAGGTGGCGCAGCTGCTGCTCGCCCTGGAGAACGACGAGCCGATCGAGGTCGTCAGCTCCGAGGACGTTCCGGTGATGCAGGGGGACAACCTGCTGATCGTCCGCCGCATCAAGCTCTCCGAGAGCCGGATCGCCTGCGTCCAGTTCGACCGGAGCGACGGTGTCCTCGTGACCATCGCCAGCTGGGACCGGCCGATCACCGACGACCTCTACACCCTGCTCAAGCCCCTGCCCGCGGAGCTGTTCCAGCAAGGCTGAAACGTATCTCCATAGGCCGCCCGCATATGCCGGGCGGCCTTTTCCGTGCCCCGTGCCCCGTGCCCCGTGCGCCGCCGTGGCTCGCCGCGCTTCTCGCGCGGCGAGCCACGGACCGTGAACTACGCCGGGCTGCCAGCCAGTTGGGCCATCATCCGGGTCACCTGCGCCGCCGACGTACCGAGCCCCGTGGGGCCGCTCAGATGCCAGGGGGTGGCGTGGCCCTGCCGCAGGTCCTCCTCGCGGTAGCGGCGGCAGCCCCGGTGCCAGATCAGGATTCCCGCGATCCAGTGCTTGAGTTCCTGCACATAGCCCGCCAGGATCTCTCGCGCCTCGGCGTCCAGGCCGAAGTCGTCGTACAGCACCGGCAGTTCGACCTCGGCGACATGCAGGAACTGCCGCAGCCGCGAGTTCATCAGGTCGTGCACGATCGCCACGCCCGTCGGATAGTCGACGCCGAAGAAGTTCTGCACGACCAGGACGCCGTTGTGCACCTCTCCCTCGTACTCGATCTCCTTCTGGTACGAGAACAGGTCGTTCATCAGACACGCGTAGTCCGCCGCCGCGTTCTCCAGGGAGCGCATCGGACCGCTGCGGTAGACCTCGTCCGGGACCTTCCTGCCGTGCCCGAGACGGCACAGGCTCATCGTCAGGTCCGAACCGAAGGTCGCCCGCCGCATCTCCACGTAGTCCACCGGATCGGGGACACGGTTCTGCGCCTGGTTCGCCAGCTCCCACAGCCAGCTCTCGGTCATCGACTCGATCGCGGTCCGGAAACTGCGCCGCCCGCCCGCGTCCATCGGGGCGGCCGTCCTGCGCCACAGATCGCCCAGGCTCCGCTCCAGGGCGTTCACCGGCTCCGGCGTCCCCTCGCCGTCCAGTGGCATGAACAGCGACAGCCGTTCGTTGGCCAGGCGCGCGCCCGCCAGGTCCCGGGCCCGCCCGTGCACGACCGGGAACCAGTCGTCCCCGTACGTCCCCCAGGCCAGCCACGCCGAGGACAGGTCCAGCTCGTCCGGGGTCGCGTCCGGATGCAGGCCCGCCGCGCACAGCGGCAGGTCGATCGCGATGATCCGCCGCTCGTCCCAGATGTGCGAACCCGGCACGCCCGGCTGGGCCTCCAGGATGCCCATCCGCCGCGCCCAGTCGACGACCCGGACCCGGGCCCCCTCCAGATGCGGGCTCAGCGTCGTCCCGAACGGCAGGTCGAAGTCAGGCAGCAGCGAGGGGCCCACGTGCTGGTACGGCACATGGCTGTGACTGCGGGCCCGGGCGGTCTCCGAGCGGAGTGTGAACCGGATGGAGGCGGCGGACATGCCGAAGCCGGCCACGGCCTCACCCGCACCGCCGCCGTTCATGTAGCGGCTGGAGCGCATGTGCCATTCGTGGCCGCCGGACTGCCAGTCCTGGAGCCCCTTGACGTACGCCAGCACGGCGGCGGTCTGCGCCGGGTCCAGGCCCTTCTCGGCGCAGAGCGGGCCGAGCTCGGTCAGCGCGGTGTTCTCGAACTGCTGGAGCCGCGAGGTCAGCAGGTCGTTGACGGCCTCGGCGGCCTCCTGCGTCGAGCAGCCGAGGAACTTCTCCAGCACCAGCACGCCGTTGCTGTTCTCCCCCTCGTCCTCCACCTCGCGCTGGTAGGAGAAGAGGTCGTTGCGCAGGTGCACCCCGTCGGAGAAGGCGTCCCGCAGCACCCGCAGCGGGCGGGCGTCGGCGACCGACGCGGGCACCTCGGCGTTCGCCGCGTACTCCACCAGGCCGGCGGACCAGGGCGCGCCGCCCACCTTGCGGCGCATCTCGATGTACTCGACGGGGTTCGCGATGCGGCCCTCGTGGATGTTGGCGAGTTCCCACAGGGACTCGTTGAGCAGGTACTCCGTCGCCTCCGCGAACCGGGCCCGCCAGGCGTCCGACATTGCCGGGACCGTCCGGGCCCACAGATCCGCGAGCCCCGCCTCGACGGGGCTCGTAGGCTCCGGCGTCGCCGCGCCCCGCTCCATCGGCATGAAGGCGGGCAGCCGGTCCAGATGCCGCTTGCCGCCCTCTCGGTCGGGCGTGCGCTTGAACAGCTCCAGGAAGTGGTCGTCGAAGAAGAAGACCCACACGTACCAGTCGGTGACCAGGGACAGGGCCTCGGCCGAGCAGTCGGGGTGGGTGTAGGCGCACAGGAGGGCGTAGTCGTGCGCCTCCAGGTCCTTCTCCTCCCAGATGCCGGACCCCTCCAGCATCCCCATGGAACGGGCCCACTCGCGGGTGTGCGTGCGTGCCGCCTCCACATGAGGGTTGAGCCGTGCCGGATACGGAACATAGAAGTCCGGCAGTGAGAAGGGCTGTGCCATGTGCGTCAGGCCTTTCCAGAAGCCTCCGCGCGCGGACACGCGCGGACCGGTGGTGTCCGCGCAGCACTACCCTTCGGCCATACGGAGCACGCACGACGGCGATTAGTCACATAATCGCGGCTTGGCCTGTGCGTGCTCGGAAGTCGGTCGCTCAGTAGGCGGAGTCGACGTTGTCGATCGAGCCGTAACGGTCCGCGGCGTAGTTCGCGGCGGCGGTGATGTTGGCGACCGGGTCGGTGAGCTTCTTCGGGGTGCCCTTGACGTGGTAGGCGTCGAAGGTGGGCTGGATCACCTGGAGCAGGCCCTTGGAGGGAATGCCGTTGCGCGCGTTGATGTCCCAGTCGTTGACGGCGTTCGGGTTGCCGCTGGACTCGCGCATGATGTTGCGGTGCAGCCCCTCGTAGGAGCCGGGGATGTTCTTCTTCTTCATGATGTCGAGCGACTCGCGGATCCAGCCGTCGAGGTTGTTCGCGTACTTCTTCGGCGTGACGGCCTTGCGCTCGGTGGAGCGGTTGGCGGCCTGCTTCTCGGAGCGCTCCTTCGCGGCGGCCTTCTCCGCGGCGGCCTTTCGGTCGGCCACGGCCTTCTTGGCGGCGGCTTCCTTCTCGGCGGTGTCCTGAGCGGCCTTCTTCTCCGCGGCGTCCTTCGCCGTGGGGATGCCCGCGGCGGCGACCGGCTCGACGGCGACGGAGGAGCGGGCCGCGGCGGGCGGCGTGTCGCCCTGGGCGCTCGTGGCGGCTATGGCGGAGACGGAACCGGCCGCGACGAGCGCGGCGGTGGCGAGCTTGTGCGTACGGGTGATGCGCAGGGTGGAGATGCGGGGCATGCGTGAGCTCTTCCTGATGGGGGACGGGCTTCGCGGCCTTCGCGCCGCGTCGGCAGGGTCCGAGCTGTTCGGCCGCGGCCGCCGGTGGGCGCTCCTCGCTGGCTCGTACTCGGTGCTTGCCGGAATCCATGGTTAGCGGTGCCCGATACGAGATGCAATGACCGCCATTACTACTCTTCGTCGTGGAACACCAATTTATGAGCCATTTGGGCTGTTCGTTACGCCGTACGGGATCGACGGCGTCCACTAACGGAGGTCGTAGGTGACGTGGGTCTCGTGGCGGGCCTCACCCGTGGAGGCCCCCGGGACAGCTCTACGTCAGCACGCGGTCACGCCGGATCGGCACACAGAACAGCGCGCTGCGGGACCGGTGTGTCGGCACCGGTCCCGCAGCGCGCTTCCCCTTCACAGTGGCTTGAGCACCGTGGTCTTCGCCGGGCGAACACCCGCCCGCCCTTGTTGTCGTACGGCCCCGCGCGGCCGCCCCGCACCGAGGGGACGGCGCGGGGCGGCGGCTGTCGCGCCGGGAGTCAGCGCGTGCCGACCGCCGCCCGTACGGCCCGCCGCGCCATCGCGCAGTCGTCGTGCAGCCTGCGCAGCAGCAGCCGCTGCTCCTCACCGCAGGAGAGGGCGCCGGGGCGGTCCTGCCCCGCACCCACCGGGGGCGCCTCGCGCATGGTCCGCTGCACCGCGGTCTCGTAATTGCGGATCTCGCGGGTCAGCACCAGCATCAGGTTCACCAGGAACGCGTCTCGCGCGGCCGGGCCCCTGGCCTGCGCCAGCTGGCTGATCTGGCGCCGCGCCACCGGGGCGTCGCCCAGTACCGCCCACAGGGTCGCCAGGTCGTACCCCGGGAGATACCAGCCCGCGTGCTCCCAATCGACCAGCACCGGCCCGGTCGGCGACAGCAGGATGTTGGAGAGCAGCGCGTCACCGTGACAGAACTGCCCCATCCCCTGCCTGCCGCTCGCGTGCGCCAGACCGTGCAGCAGCTTCTGCAGATCGCCGAGGTCGCGGTCGGTGAACAGACCGAGCTCGTGGTAGCGCGCGATCCGCGAGGCGTAGTCGAGCGGCGCCTCGAAAACACCGGGCGGCGGCCGCCAGGCGTTCACCCGGCTGATCGCGCCCAGCGCGGCGCGGATGTCCGCCCGCGGCGGCGCCTCGGCGGGGTGCCGGGTCAGGGCGGCGACCCGGCCGGGCATGCGCTCGATCACCAGCGTGCAGTTCTCCGGATCCGCCGCGATCAGCCGGGGCACCCGTACCGGGGGACGGTGCCGGACGAACGCGCGGTATGCCGCTATTTCGTGCCGGAACCGCTCAGTCCACGCGGGGGAGTGGTCCAGTAAACACTTCGCCACGGCGGTGGCCCGCCCGGTCGTTCCTACGATCAGGACCGAGCGGCCGCTGCGGCGGAGCACCTGGACCGGGTTGAACTCGGGGCAGATGCGCTGCACGGAGGCGATCGCCATCCGCACCTGCGCGCCCTGCGGCCCGGACAGGTCGATTCTCCCGCTGAGCGGTCCGGTGCCCGGTCCCGAGGCCCGTCGGGGCCGGCCCAGACCCTGCACCGGTGCACCGGTGGGAGGGGCGAGATAGGGCCCGCCGCCCGCTCCCATCGGGCGGAGCGGGCGGGGCGGGGCGGACACGGAGGACGATGCTGTGTACATGGGCGAGACAGATCCCTTCGTGCGCCGACAAGGTACGCGCGCCAACCCGGCCGACGGCCGTTCGGCACCCTGGGGAGTACCTAGGGCTGCCGGGCGGGGTGGCGCTTTCCTACCTGACAACGAGTCACGGGTGGCAGACCATCTGGCGGACCCTGGCGAACCCTGGCGAATAGTCACAGCGCATCTGACCGGGGGTTAGTGTCAAGTCAGCCGAGAACCTGGGGGCTTGACGTGACCGGAGAACCCAACACCCGCCTTTCTGACCTGTTCGGCCTGGCCGGCTGGTCCAAGGGCGAACTCGCGAGAATGGTGAACCGGCAGGCGGCGGCCATGGGCCACCCGCAGCTGGCCACCGACACCTCGCGTGTCAGGCGCTGGATCGATATGGGGGAGTCCCCCCGTGATCCCGTGCCCGAAGTGCTGGCGGCCCTGTTCACCGAGCGGCTCGGCCGTGTCGTGACCATCGAGGACCTCGGGTTCGGCCGACGCGGGCGTGTGGGGAAACGGCGTGACTCCGGGACGGAACACAATCCCGATCAACTGCCGTGGGCGCCCGAACGGACGGCAGCGGTCCTCACCGAATTCACGGGAATGGACCTCATGCTCAACCGTCGCGGCCTGGTGGGTGCGGGCGCCGCGCTCGCCGCCGGCTCAACCATCGCAAGGCCCATGTACGACTGGCTGCACAGCGACCCCGCTCTGGCGGCCGACGCGCCACGCACCAACGACCCCCTGCATGCCGACCCTGCCGGATTCGACCGGTACGAGGCCGCACCCGTCGGCTCGGACGAGATCGAGGCACTGGAGCACTCGGTCGAGGTGTTCCGCGCCTGGGACGCCTCCCGAGGCGGCGGACTCCAGCGCAAGGCCGTCGTGGGCCAGCTCAACGAGGTGGGCGGCATGCTCGCCTACCGTCACCCCGACCACCTCCAGCGGCGGTTGTGGGGCGTCGCCGCCAACCTCGCCGTCCTGGCGGGCTGGATGTCCCACGACGTGGGCCTCGAACCCACCGCCCAGAAGTACTTCGTCATCGCCGCCCACGCGGCCCGTGAGGGCGGCGACCGGCCGCGCGCCGGTGAGGCGCTCTCCCGGGCGGCCCGCCAGATGGTGCACCTGGGCCGCCCGGACGACGCGCTCGACCTGATGAAGCTCGCCAAGTCCGGCTCCGGCGACGAGACCCTGCCGCGTACCCGGGCGATGCTGCACACCATCGAAGCCTGGGCACAGGCATCGATGGGCCGTGGCCAGGCGATGCGGCGCACCCTCGGCGAGGCCGAGGAGCTCTTCGTCTCGGACAAGGGCGATGTGCCGTCGCCCAGTTGGATGCAGATGTTCGACGAGGCCGATATGCACGGCATGCAGGCACTCGCCTTCCGCACCCTGGCCGAGCACGACCCGGGGGCCGCGATCATCGCCCAGCGCCATGCCAAGCAGGCGCTGGAGCTGCGGATCAACGGGCGCCAGCGGTCCAAGATCTTCGACTACATCTCGCTGGCCTCGGCGTGCTTCATCGCCAACGACCCCGAACAGGCCGACCGTTACGCCCGGCTCGCGCTGGTGTCGATGGGGGAGACCTCCTCGCACCGCACCTGGGACCGGCTCCGCGAGATGTACCGGCTCACCGGTCAGTTCTCGGGGTACGCCGGGATCCAGGACCTGCGCGAGGAGATCGAGCTGTCGATGCCGCCGAGCAGGAAGAAGGCCGAGGGCACACAGATCTGAAGCGGGCGCGGTCGCACCGGTCCTGAACCGGACGGACCGCCCGGGGCAGGAGAACCGAACAGACCGGAAACCGTAACGCCGTCGTAGGGCGCTCCCTCACGCCCCGATCCGGGCGACCAGTACACACGCATCGTCCATGCGCTCGGCCCCGCCGAACTCCTCGACGACGCTCCGCACGCACTCCTGGGCCGTACGGGCCCGGGCGAACCGGGGAGCGAGGGCGAGCAGTGCCTCCGGGCCCGCACCCCGGTCGCTGCGGCGCGTCAGACCGTCGGTGTGCAGAACGAGCACGTCGCCGGGGAACAGGCGTACCTCGTCCTGTTCGAAGGCGACCTTGGAGGAGGCGCCGAGCAGCACCCCGTCCGGCGGGGGCAGCGGCCGTCCCGATCCCTCGCGGAAGAGCAGCGGAGCGGGGTGTCCGGCCTGCGCCCAGGACAGGATCGAGCCGTCGGGGTCGAAACGGCAGCACAGGGCGCTGCCCAGCGCGGGCTGCATCGACGATTCGAGCAGCTGGTTGAGGTGTCCCATCAGCGCGCCCGGCTCGATGCCGGCGACCGCCATGCCGCGCAGCGCGCCCAGCATCATCGCCATCGCCGAGGTGGCGGGGATGCCATGCCCGGTGAGATCGCCGACGGTAAGCAGTGTCCGTCCGTCGGGGAGCTCCATCGCGTCGTACCAGTCGCCGCCGATGAGTCCGCTCGACGTGGAGGGGAGGTAGTGCGCGGCGATGTCCAGAGCCCCGGGCCCCTGCTGCGGGAGGCGCAGCGATCCGCGCCACGGCGGCAGGACGGTCTCCTGGAGTTCGACCGCCATCCGGTGCTCGGCCCGCTCGATGTGCTCCTCGCGCCGCACCGAGGCGCGGCTGCTGCTGACCGCCTGCTCGCTGCGCCGCAGTTCGCTGACGTCCCGCAGGACTGCCCACATCGAGGCGGTGCAGCCCTGCGCGTCGAGGACCGGCTCGCCCGTCATATGGAGGGTGCGCGTCCGGCCGTCGGGGCGGACGATGCGGAACTCCCCGTCCATCGGACGCCCGTCGACGAGGCAGCCCGTGACCATGGCGGTCAGCAGTGGCTGATCGTCGGCCAGGAGCACGGACGGCATGTCGTCCAGGGAGAGGGGCGGGGACCCGTGCGGCCTGCCGAAGATCCCGTACAGCTCGTCGGACCAGCTGACCTCGTCGGTGAGGAGATTCCACTCGGCGCTGCCCACCCGGTTGAGCAGGGAGCCGGACCGGGGGTCCTCCGGTGTTCCCGCGGTCTCCGGGGCGCCGTGCTCGGCCCGGCGTGTCGGCAGACCCGCCTTGAGCTGTCCCAGATGCTCGTCGAGATTGTCCAGGTGGTGGACGGCCAGCTCGCACAGGGCGCGCTGCCAGCGCAGCTGGGGGTCGTCCTCGTCGATCACGACGGCGTCCCGCCGCACGGCGTCCACGTCTCCGCGCAGCCGGCGCGTCCGGTCGATCAGGGCGTCGACGGCATCGTGCGCGGGGGGCTGTGGTGCGGGGCGGTCCGCGAAGTGGGGGGACGGCATCTCGTACTCCGATGCAGGCGCGGCGTAGCCGGTTCTGATGGGTGGACCGCTACCGACTGTGGCACAGGCCGCGGCGACCCGTAAGGGATTTGGCGACACTCGATGCGTTGTTGCTTCTGGCATATGCCAGCGGCTGGCCGGGGTGGTGGTCATCCGAACAGGCTTGCGCTTGGGGGGAGTTGGCTGGTCCGTGCGGGGGTTTCGCGACCGGGGGAGCCGACGGCCCGGAGTCCCGCCCCTCGTGCCGTGGATCACATCGCGGGGGGCGGGTGCCTGGGGGCGGCCCTGGATGGTTTATCGTTCACCTATACGTGGTGTGAGGGGGCCTTGCCTCCGGGCCTCGTCTCCGGCTCATGGGGAAGATCGCGCAGCCGAATCCCCTGGCGTTCGCCGCCGAGAGGCGACCACCCCCTCACGCACGCACTCAAGCTGCCCCGGCTGGATTCCCCCGATCCGGCCGGGGCTTCCCCCTCCCCGGCCGCGGTCCGTCGCCCGGACGCGGTGCCGCTTCGACGATCAGCGCCCGGCCGCCGCCACCAGGGCCGGCAGCCCGAGCCTGCCGCCGTAGGACCCGACCCGGCCGAGCCCAGAGCACGGCCGCCCCACCGAGCAGCACCGGATTCCCGGTCATCACCCCGGAGAAGTCCTGCCCCACACAGAGTGAAGAAGTGAAGAGAAGGTGAGACGGGGGAGCCCGACCGGGGCACGGGCCGTCAGACCGTCTCGTGGAGATCCTTCGCGTAGTGCTCGATGGCCCGCCGGTACCCCTGTACGTGCGGGTCGTCGCTGGTAGCGGCTGTCAGCTCCAGCAGCAGCCGCATCGCCTCGTGATGCTCACCGGTGTTGAACAGGGCCATCGACAGGAACGTCCGCAGCGCCCCGTCCTCCGGGAACTCCTCGACGCCCCGGCGCAGGATCTCCACCGCCTGCCCGTACCGGCCCAGGATCCGGTACGTACTGCCCAGCCCCAGCAGCGCGCCGCGCCGGTCCTCCGTGCTGAGCTCCGGCTTCGCCAGGCAGCGTTCGTAGTACGTCACCGCCTCCGCCTCCAGGCCGAGAACGTCATGGATCCACGCCGTCCGGTAGGCCACCTCCGCGTCGTGGGGGTACTCGGCGGTCAGCGCGAGGAGCCGTTCCCGTGCCTCCTCGGGGCGGCCCTCCGCGCGCAGCCGCTCGGCCTCGTCCAGCAGATCCTTCTTCTTCTGTGCACTCATGGGCTCATCGTCGCAGGCGGCCGTGGACAGCCGAGTGAGATTCCGCGCCCGGGTCGGCCCCGCCGAGCGCCGACCCGCAGCCCGGGCCGCGATCCCGCTCCAAGAAGGCCGTCGGCCGCTCGTTCGTCGGCCGGCTGCGCAGGCGCTGATCCGCGCGCCCGCAGCCGAGGCCCGGGCACCCGTTCGGGCCGGGCCGTTTGCGGGCGCCCCGGGCCGGACGCACGGTGGGGACACGTCCTGCGCGCGGATGCCGCACGGATTTCCAGCCGAGGAGGAGCGACATGGCCGAAGGCCAGTGGAGCCCGGGCCGCACGGAGGCGGACGCGAACGAGTTCCGGCCCGTCCTGGACATCGTCGAACCCCCGGGCCAGCGACGGCTGACCGTTCTGCTGCGACTCCTGCTGCTGATCCCGCACTTCATCGTGCTGTTCTTCCTGCAAATCGCGGCGTTCTTCACGGTCATCCTCGGATGGTTCGCGGCCCTCGTGCTGGGACGGCTGCCCGACCCCGTGTTCCGGTTCCTCAGTGCGGTCCTCGGATACGACATGCGCGTCTCCGCGAGCGACATGCTGCTGGTGGACCGCTACCCGCCGTTCGCACTGACCCCGCCCCCCGACTACCCGGTACAGATCGAGGTGCGGCCCACCCCGCTCAACCGGCTCGCGGTCCTGTTCCGCATCTTCCTGATGATCCCGGCGGCGATCGTGCAGAGCCTCGCGGTGTACGGCTGGTGGGCACTGTGCTTCGTCTGGTGGCTGATCACGCTGGTCCTGGGCCGTATGCCGAGGCCGCTGTTCGAGGCGACGGCGGCCACCCTGCGCTACCGGATGCGGTTCTCCGCGTACTCCATGATGCTCACCCCGGCCTACCCCAAGGGCCTCTTCGGGGACGACGACTTCACCGTGGCGCAGGGGGCGCGGCGCTCCTCGACCCGTCCGCTGGTCATGAGCAGCGCGGCGAAGTGGCTCGTGGTGCTGTTCCTGGTGCTCGGCCTGGCGGGCCATGTCACCTCCTCCGTGACCGCCACGTGGACCGACGAGCCGACGGACGACACCCGCCTGGTGGGCCCCTGAGGGCCGACCAGGCGGGGGCTACGGGACAGCCCTCAGCCACCCTGTGGGGTGTCGCCGGACTGCTCCGCCGCCCGGGCGCAGCGCCGTGCCAGATCCGCGACCGCGTCCCTGAATTCGTCCGGCCCGACGATCTCGAAGTCGGCGTCGAACCTGGCGACAGCGGCGGCCACCCCCGCCCACGACCAGGTGCCCAGGACCAGGCGACAGCGGTCCGGGCCGAGTTCTTCGACGACGCCGTCGCGCAGGTACCCGGACACCTCGGACGCGGGCAGGCCGAGGATCACCTCGCCGCGGCAGGGCCAGCCGTCGGGGCCGTCGGAGCCCCGGAACCGGGCTGCGACGAAGGCGGCCACATCCCCTCCGGGCACCTCGCGCGGGGTGAACCGGGGCCCCGTGGGGGTGCGCGGGGCGATCCGGTCCACGCGGAAGGTGCGCCAGTCCGCGCGGTCGAGGTCCCACCCCACGAGATACCAGCGCCCGCCCCACGTGACGAGGTGGTGCGGCTCCACCCGGCGCGGCCGGGCGGCGGAGCCCCCGGTCTCGTCCGTGCGCGGCGCGTGCGCGGGGGAGTGGTCGAAGCGCAGCACCTCGCCCGCGTGCACGGCCGCGCTGAGCGCCATCAGTACGCGTGGGTCGGCCTGCGGGCCGGGCGGGCCCGGCGTACGTTCGACGGCGGTGATGCGCAGGGCGTCGAGGCGGTGGCGCAGCCGGTCGGGCATGACCTGCCGGACCGTGGTCAGCGCACGGGCCGCGGCCTCCCCGATCCCGGCCCCGGTGGCGGCAGCGGTGCGCAGGGCGACGGCGAGGGCGACCGCCTGGTCGTCGTCGAACAGCAGCGGCGGCAACCGCGCGCCCGCGTCGAGCCGGTAGCCGCCGTCGGGCCCCTTGAAGGCCACGATCGGATAGCCCAGCTCGCGCAGCCGGTCGACATCCCGGCGCACCGTGCGGGGGCTGACCTCCAGCCGCTCGGCCAGAGCCTGCCCCGGCCAGTCCCGGCGGGCCTGGAGCAGGGAGAGCAGCGACAGCAGACGCGCTGATGTTTTCGGCATGACGCCAGTATCGGTTGGAACAGAGGCCATACCCTGTCCTCTTCTCCTGGGAGAGTGGATCTCGTACCGGACGACGTGAACCACCGGAAGGACTCCATCGCCGTGACCTCCACGACCACCACCCTTTCCTCCCTCGACGGCGAGCGGGCCGACCTGCTCGCCGCTCTGGCCGAAGCGCGATCCACGCTGACGGCCACCGTGCGCGGCCTCGACGACGAACAGGCCGGTCTGCGCCCCACGGTCAGCGCCCTGTGCCTGGGCGGCCTGATCAAACACGTCACGGCCACCGAGAGCGGCTGGCTGCGCTTCGTCACCGAGGGCCCCTCGGCGATGTCCTTCGCGCTGCCCGACGGGGTCACCTGGGACGACCTGATGGCCGGCACGGCCCGTGAGCTGCCGCAGTGGGCGATCGACCGGGAGAGGGAGTTCCGGATGCTGCCCGGAGAGACAGTGGCCGGGATTCTGCGCGACTATGAGCAGGTCGCCGCCCGCACCGAGAAGATCGTCACCACCGTCCCCGACCTGTCCGCGACCCACCCGCTCCCCGACGCGCCCTGGAACGAGCCCGGTGCGGTGTGGAGCGTCCGGCGGGTCCTGGCTCACGTCATCGCCGAGACCGCCCAGCACGCCGGGCACGCGGACATCCTGCGCGAGAGCATCGACGGACGGCAGGCGACCTGACCCCCCGGGGAGGGCCCGATGACCGTCCTCGACAACCGGGCACTGAACCGCGCCACGCTCGCCCGGCAGCTGCTGCTCGACCGCGCCGACCTGCCGGCCGCCGACGCGGTGGCGCACCTCTGCGGTCTCCAGGCGCAGGAGCCGCAGGAACCCTTCGTCGGGCTCTGGTCGCGGCTCGCCGCCTTCGATCCGGCGGTCCTCTCGGACCTGCTGACGCGGCGGACCGTGGTGCGCACCCACCTGATGCGCCGCACGGTCCACCTCGTCAGCGCCGACGACGTCCTCGCCTGGCGGTCCCGCCACGAGGCGATGCTGCGGCAACGCGTGCTCGGGGTCTACCGGGACGAGCTGAAAGGGGTCGACCTCGATAAACTCGCTGCGGAGGGGAGGGAGTTGATGGCTGACGGGGAACCCCGTACGGCAGCCGAGATCGTACGTGAGCTCGCCCCTCGCTGGCCGGGGCCGGGGCCGCGCCCCCTGGGCGAGGTGGTCGTCGCCGCCCTCGTGCCGATGGCCCAGGCGCCGCCCCGGGGGCTCTGGCGCACGAAGGGCGGGGTGCGCAACGTCGCGCTCGCCTCCTGGCTGGGCCGCCCGGTCGACCCGCCCGCCCCGGACGGCACGGACCCGGTAGGCCAGGCGCTGGTCCGCCGGTATCTGGCCGCCCACGGCCCCGCCGCCACCGCCGACCTGCGCGCCTGGTCAGGCCTGGCCGGGCTGCCCGGTGCGGTGGCGGCCCTCCGCGGCGAACTGGTCAGCTTCCGCGACGAGCGGGGCCGGGAGCTGCTCGACCTTCCGGACGCGCCGCGCCCGGACCCCGGCACCCCCGCACCGGTACGGTTCCTGCCCGCCTTCGACAACGCGATCCTCGGCTACCAGGATCGCAGCCGGATCATCGACGACGCCCACCGCGGCCTCTCGGTCGCCGGTGAACGCGTCGTGCTGGTCGACGGCCGCACCGCCGCCACCTGGACCGTCACCGAGGGCACCGTCACGGTGGACCCGCTGCGGCCGTTCTCCCGGGCCGACCGCAGTGCCGTGGCCGACGAGGGGCGGGAACTGGCGTTGTTCCTCTCCGACGGCGCGAGCGACCGTGTCCGCGTGGCGGCCTCACGCCGTTCTTGATGTGAGCGCGTCCATCTGTATGGTCCAGGCCGAGCGCAAGGCTTTTTGGACATCCTTCAACAAGCTTGTCCGGCAAGGGGCGTGCGCGAAAGGAAGTCCGCACGCGCCATCGGCGCCCTGCGTGCTCCGCGCCCCGGACCGGCTCACCGCCACGGGGTGCGGCGCTGTTCCCGGTGGCCGGAAACGGCATGGCGCGGCAGTCCCCAGTAGTCGAGCGGTTACCCTACGTCAGCTGTCCTGATTGACCATCAGCGCCGTCATCAGCGCCTGTCATTCGCGATCGAGGGGACCCCTGAATGAACCGCATGCGTACCGTACTTGCCGCGCTCGGCATCACCGCCGGACTGATCACCGCCCCCGCCGCGAGTGCCGCCCCGCAGCCGGTCGGCACCGCGCCCGCCGCCGAGCGCCACGCACCCTGCACCGGGGAGTTCCGCGGCGACGCCCGCCTCGGTCCGAAGTGGCTGCCCGGCAAGCGGCTCGCCCCGGTCGGCCCGCTGCTGAACGGCTACCAGCGCACCGGTGACCTCGCGCCCAGGGACTTCCTCAAGAAGTACTGGGAGGGGCCCGCGGACACGGGAAGCTGGAAGTACCCGCCCAACGACGGCTTCGCCGAGGTGAACGGCGAGATCGACAAGGAGCCCGTCAAGCTCCGCACCGGCCAGCGCCTGGACCGCTTCGGCTCCGAGTACGGCGGCTATCTGGCCCCCGCGGGCGACGCCTACGCCGAGCGCGCCCTGCCCCCGCAGAACCTCAACACCAGGGAAGCGGCCACCCCTTGCGACTACCGCGTCTACAAGGTGGCCAAGCCCTTCTGGGTCTGGCAGGGCAGCATCGCCCCGTGGTTCGAGCAGCCCGGCGGCGGTCAGCAGATCAAGCTCGACGCGGTGTTCCTGGACCCGGGCGAGGGGCAGCGGCTGAACGTGAAGTGGCTGCTCGACAACGCCTACCTGACCCCCGCGGGCGCGTAACCCATGGACCGCCGGGCGCTGCACGCCGCACTCGTCGAGGCCCGGATCCCTGGCGGCTACTACCGGATCGAGGGTGTCCACGAGCCCGCTCCCACCCCGCCGGACTTCCTCTTCGTCCGGCGGGCGGCCGACGGCCGGTGGGAGACCGGGGCCTTCGAGCGCGGCACGTACGAAGTCGTCGCCCGCCACCCGGACGAGGCCGCCGCCTGCGCGCACCTGCTGAGCCTCCTCGTCTGACCGCCCGGGCCAGGTTTGCCGGAACAGCAAGAAAGCTTGTACGAGCGGCTGCCCCGGCCGAATGATCGTGACCGGGCGGCCGGGCTTCCGAGCCGGCCGCCCGCAGCCCCGTCACGACCGCCCCATCGCCGGGCGCCCGAGGAGGAACCATGCCGGAGCACACCCCCGTACCCACACCGTCGGCGGACCGCGCGGCCCGCCCCTCCACGCTCCTCCCCGGCGCGGTGCACCGCCTGGTCGAAGTCCCCGGCGGCCGCATCCACTGCGTCGAACAAGGCACCGGTCCTCTCGTTCTGCTCGTCCACGGCTTCCCCGAGTCCTGGTACTCCTGGCGCCACCAGCTCCCCGCGCTGGCCGCCGCCGGATACCGGGCCGTCGCCATCGACGTACGCGGCTACGGACGCTCCTCCAAGCCCGTCGCCGTCGACGCCTACCGCATGCTCGCCCACGTCGCCGACAACACCGCCGTCGTGAGGGCCCTCGGCGCGGACACCGCCATCGTCGTCGGACACGACTGGGGATCGCCCATCGCCGCCCACAGCGCCCTGCTCCGCCCCGACGTCTTCACCGCCGCCGCCCTGCTCAGCGTCCCCTACGCACCTCCCGGAGGCCCTCGTCCCACCGACGCCTTCACCCGGATCGGTGGCGACGAGGAGTTCTACGTCAGCTATTTCCAGACCCCCGGCCGAGCCGAGGCGGAGATCGAGCCCGACGTACGCGGCTGGCTCACCGGCCTCTACACAGGCCTCTCCGGCGACACCCTCGCCCCCGCGGATCACAGCGGCCTCTTCTTCGTCCCGAAGGGCGCGCGCATGGCCGACCGGTTCCCCACAGGCCGACTGCCGGGATGGCTGGAGGAGCGGGACCTGGACGTCTACAGCGCGGAGTTCGAACGCACCGGCCTGACGGGCGCGCTCAACCGCTACCGCAACGTCGACCGGGACTGGGAGGACCTCACCGCCTGGCACGGGGCCCCCGTCACGCAGCCCTCCCTCTTCATCGGCGGCACCCTCGACGCCTCCACCACCTGGATGTCCGACGCCATCGACGCCTACCCGAGGACCCTTCCCGGCCTGTCCGCCGCCCACCTCCTCGAAGGCTGCGGCCACTGGATCCAGCAGGAACGCCCCGCCGAGGTCAACACCCTGCTGACCGACTGGCTGCACGACCTGCGCTGAAACGCGGCTGGAACGCGCCCGTCAGCAGGGCGTGCCGCGCGTCGCCGCGGTCGCCCGGTGCAGATCGCGTACGAGCGTGAAGCCGATCCTGGCCGGGGCGCGGAAGCGCAGGCATCCCTTGCCCATGTCGTGGGAGGCGAGCCGGTCCGTGAACGCGTCACGGACACCGGTGCGCAGCAGATAGATCGACGTCGTGCGCCCTGCTGCGGACCATGACCCGATCGTAGGGCCGCGAGCCCCGGCCGGGGGTGTGTCGCGCCCCGCTCCCGCCCGCCCCGGGGGCGAAGGTGAACGGATGAACAGCGCAGGCATGCTGGCCGAGGCGTTCGGCCGCGTCAGGGAAGTGGTCCACGCGGCGGCAGAAGGACTCCCGCCCGACGACCTCAACGCCCGCCTCGACGAGGAGGCGAACTCGATCGCCTGGCTGATCTGGCACCTCACCCGCATCCAGGACGACCACATCGCCGACGCGGCCGGAACCGAACAGGTCTGGCTCACCGAGGGCTGGGCCGACCGGTTCGATCTGCCGTTCGACGAGACGGCCACCGGCTACGGGCACAGCGGTGACGAGGTCGCCGCCGTCCGCGTCGACTCCGCCGCACCCCTCCTCGGCTACTACGACGCCGTGCACGAACGGACCCTGGACTTCGTCGCAGGGCTGAACGGCCACGCCCTCGACCGGATCGTCGACGAGACCTGGTCACCCCCGGTGACCCTGGGCGTCCGGCTGATCAGCGTCGTCGCCGAGGACCTCCAGCACGCGGGCCAGGCCGCCTTCGTCCGCGGGGTGCTGGAACGGGCCTGAGCACCGGCGGCCGCGACCGGCCCTCGCACACCCGTGCACACTCCCACCAGCGGTGCCATACTCGGAAGCAGTCCGCTAGACAGGCTTGTTCTTGTCCGAAAGGCGACGCGTCATGAGCTGGGCATCGTGGACGACCAGCGGTGTCTTCGCGGGAACCGGCGGAGTACGCACCGTGGAAGCAGGAATCCTCACCGGTGATCTCACGGTGCATACGACCTGGTCCGACGGACAGGCGTCGGTGGCCGTGCAGTACAGCGGATCATCGGACTGGTTCACCCTCGCGGGCAGCCCCGTGCCGTGCCCCTCCGAGGAGGAGAGCCGCGCCTTCCACCAGAGCGTGGTCGAGGCCGTGCGGGAGGGCGCGGGCGCCACGGTCCCGCCGGTCAGCGCCGGGCAGCCCGCCGGACCGCCCTCACCCGCCCCGTAGAGTCCTTCGCCGTCACCGGCACCCCATAGAGTGATCCGCACGGGATCCGTTCGGCCAGGAACGGACGGGCGGGACACACGGGGCGAGGAGCGGGGCGATGAGGCGTGCGGGCGCACGAGCGAGGACGAGGAAGAACCGGCCGTTCTGGGTGGAGCTCCCGCTCCTCATCGGCATGGCCCTGGTCCTGGCCCTGCTGATCAAAACCTTCCTTCTGCAGGCCTTCTCCATCCCCTCGAACTCCATGCAGGACACCCTGCAGACGGGCGACCGGGTCCTCGTCGACAAGCTCACCCCCTGGTTCGGAGCGGAACCGGAACGCGGCGAAGTGATCGTCTTCCACGACCCGGCGGACTGGCTCGACGATGTGCCCGTCGATGAGCCCAACACCGTGCAGAAGGTGCTCGGTTTCATCGGCTTGATGCCCTCGGTCGAGGACAAGGACCTCATCAAGCGGGTCATCGGCGTCGGCGGTGACACCGTGGAGTGCACCGGCGACGGGCCGGTCAAGGTCAACGGCACCGCCCTGGACGAGCCGTACGTCTTTCCCGGGAACACCCCGTGCAGCGACGACGAGGGCGGCCGCTTCAAGGTCACCGTGCCCGAGGGCAAGCTCTGGGTGATGGGCGACCACCGCCAGGCGTCGGAGGACTCCCGCTACCACCAGGACGACAGCACCGAAGGCATGGTCCCGGTCGACGAGGTCGTCGGCCGCGCCGTCGTCATCGCCTGGCCGCTCGGCCGCTGGAGCACCCTGCCCGTGCCGGACACCTTCGACAACGCCCAGGGCAGCGCCGACCACCCGGCCCCGGCCGCCGAAGCGGTGCTCGACCCGGGCGGCATCACGCTCGCCGCCGCCGTACCCCTGGTGGTGCTGCGCCGCCGCCGGGCGAGGCGCTGAACGGCGGGATTTGCCGATCCGGCAAGGAAGTTGGCCCACCCCGGGGACCGGACCGCACCATGCCTCCATGAGCCACCACCACACGGATCAGCACGCCCCCGGCCACCGGCGCGACGACGATGACGCCCGGCGGTTCTTCACCCAGGAGTTCTGGGAGGACCGCTACCGGGCGGGCAACGCCTGGAGCGGCGACCCCAACCCGGTCCTCGTCCAGTACGCGACGCCCCTCGACCCCGGTACGGCCCTGGACGTGGGCAGCGGCGAGGGCGCCGACGCGATCTGGCTGGCCGCCTGCGGCTGGCGGGTCACCGGCGCCGACTGGTCCTCCACCGGCCTGGAATCCTCCGCCCGTACGGCGGCCGCCGCCGGGGCGGACATCGCGCACCGGATCACCTGGCGGCAGGCCGACGTCCGCGGCTGGGACCCGGCCCCCGAACGCTACGACCTGGTCTCCGCCCAGTTCATGCACCTGCCCCGGGCCGAGCTCCACGCCCTGCACCGCAGGCTCGCCGCCGCCGTCCGCCCCGGCGGCACGCTCCTCGTGGTCAGCCACCACCCGGACGACCGCGACCCCTCCGTCGGACGCCCCGGCAGCGCGGACCTCTTCGCCACGGGGGAGGAGATGGCGGCCGCCCTCGACCCCGCCGAATGGGCGGTCATCGAGGCGACCGCACCCGAACGCGTCGGCCCCGACCCGGAAGGCCGCGAGACCGTCGTCCGGGACGCGGTGCTCCGCGCCGTACGCCACGACTGACCGCACAGCCGAGGAGGAAGGCGAAGGCCCGCACGCTTCTAGCGCCGTGCGAAGTTCCGTACGTAACGGCGCTGCCAGGGCGTCTCCACCGCCCGTGGGTGGTAGCCCCGGCGGACGAACGCCACCGCGTCCGCCGCGGGGACCCCGTCCAGGACGGCCAGACAGGCCAGCGCCGTCCCGGTCCGGCCCATTCCGCCGCCGCAGGCCACCTCGACTCTTTCGCCGGCGGCCCGGTTCCACACCTCTTCGAGGAGGGCCCGGGCCGCCTCCCGGTCCGCCGGAAGCCGGAAGTCCGGCCACCGCAGCCACCGTGACTCCCACCCGACCGGGGGCGGTGTGCGCCCCAGCAGATAGACGCCGAACTCCGGCTCGGGGCCGGTGGGCAACGGCTCGCGCAGCCCCCGGCCACGGACCAGCCGCCCGGAGGGAAGGGCCAGGACGGCCGGATCGCCGGCGTTCCACTTCTCGCTCACGTGAGCCATCCAACCACCCTGGTGCACCGGGGCGGTACGCCCCGGATACGGTCCGCCGGGAGGTCAGGCGGCGACCGGGACCGGTGAGTCCGCGGGCCCCGCGTCGCCGACCGGGGCCGTCGTCCGGCGCGCACTCTTCAGCAGCACGACCAGAGCGGTCGCGACCAGCGTGCCGGTGGCGACCGACAGCAGGTACAGGAGCGGCTCACCGATCAGCGGGACCACGAAGATCCCGCCGTGCGGAGCGCGCAGGGTCGCCCCGAAGGCCATCGACAGCGCACCGGTCACCGCGCCGCCCGCCATGACCGACGGGATGACCCGCAGCGGGTCGGCGGCCGCGAACGGGATCGCGCCCTCGGTGATGAACGAGGCACCCAGCACCCAGGCCGCCCGGCCGTTCTCCCGCTCGGTCCTCGTGAACAGCTTCCTGCGTACGGTGGTGGCGAGCGCCATCGCCAGCGGCGGGACCATGCCCGCGGCCATGACCGCCGCCATCACCTTGAGGCTGCCCGGGGTGGGATCGGCGAGACCGCCGACCGCGAAGGCGTACGCCACCTTGTTCAGCGGGCCGCCCATGTCGAAGCACATCATCAGCCCGAGGACGACGCCGAGGATCACCGCGTTGGAGCCGGACAGACCGTTCAGCCAGTCCGTCAGCGCGCTCTGCAACGAGGCGATCGGCTTGCCGACCACGATGAACATCAGGAATCCCACGACCGCCGACGCGATCAACGGGATCACCAGCACCGGCATGATGCCGCGCAGGGTCGGATGGACCGGCACCCGCTGGATGGCCATCACCACCGCACCGGCCAGCAGACCGGCCGCCAGACCGCCGAGGAACCCGGCGTTCACGGTCAGCGCGATGGCCCCGCCGACGAAACCGGGGACCAGCGCGGGCCGGTCCGCCATCCCGTACGCGATGTATCCGGCCAGCACCGGCACCAGGAAGGCGAAGGCCGCCGAGCCGATCTGGTTGAGCAGCGCGGCCCAGCTGTCCGCCTCGCCCCACAGGAAGTGGTCGGCCACCGACCTGGCGTCCGCTATCTCGTAGCCGCCGATGGCGAACGACAGGGCGATCAGCAGACCGCCCGCCGCGACGAACGGCACCATGTAGCTCACACCGGACATCAGATACGTCCGCAGCCGGACGCCGAAGTGCGCGTGGTCCGCGCCGGATCCGCTCCCGTCGTCCGTGGTGCCCTCGTCTTCCGGGGCGACGGCGATCTCTCCGTGCTCCGCCTTGCGGCGGGCCTCCGCGATCAGTTCGGCGGGCCGGTTGATGCCCGCCTTCACCCCGACGTCCACCAGCGGCTTGCCCCGGAACCGGGCCTTCTCCCGGACCTCCACGTCGTGGGCCCAGATGACCGCGTCGGCCGCCGAGACCACCGCCGGGTCCAGCTTCCGGAAACCGGCCGAGCCCTGGGTCTCCACGGTCACCTCGACGCCCTCGGCGCGGCCTGCCGCGGTCAGGGACTCGGCGGCCATATAGGTGTGCGCGATGCCGGTGGGGCAGGAGGTGACGGCGACGATCCGGAAGGGGGCGGGCTCCTCGGTGGGCTCCACCACGGCTGCGGCCGACTCCTGCGCAGGCTCCTCCTGCGCAGGCTCCTCGCCCCGGATCAGCGCCGCCACCGCCCCCGGGTCCGTACCGGCGCGCAGCGCGGCCGTGAACTCCGGGTCCATCAGCCTGCGGGCCAGGCCCGACAGGATGGTGAGGTGGTCGTCGTCGGCCCCGGCCGGTGCGGCGATCAGGAAGATCAGGTCCGCGGGACCGTCGGCCGCTCCGAAATCGATGCCCGCCGCGCTGCGCCCGAAGGCCAGCGTCGGGGCACTCACATGTGCGCTGCGGCAGTGCGGGATGCCGATACCGCCGTCCAGACCGGTCGGCATCTGTGCCTCACGGGCGGCGACGTCGGCCAGGAAGCCGTCGAGATCGGTGACGCGGTGCGCGGCCACCATCCGCTCGGCGAGCGACCTCGCGGCGGCGTCCTTCGTTGCGGCGGACAGATCGAGGTCGACCAGTTCCGCGGTGATCAGCTCACTCATCGCGGTGCTCCTTGCTCGGGGACCGCCCTGCGGCGGCTCGGGGGGACGGGGCGGCGGGCTCGTACGGGTGGGGTCCGTACGGGAGTTGCGGGAGTTGGGGCGGTTTCGGGGGCGGCGCGGGGGTCATGGGGCGGGCTCCGTCAGCGTGCGGTCCAGCGGCACGTCGGAGGTCGTCACGACCGACGGCAGATCGAGGTCGGCCGGGGCGGGCATGATGCTTCCGGCCAGCTGCACCGCCGCGGCACCGTGGGCGACGGCCGAGGCGAGAGCCTTCGGTCCCTGCCCGCCCGCCGTCAGGAAACCGGCCAGGGAGGCGTCTCCGGCACCGACATTGCTGCGAACGGCCGTCACCGGGGCGGTGGCGAAATACGCCCCCGACGCCTCGGCCAGCAGCTGCCCGTCCGCGCCCAGACTCGCCAGCACCGACCGGGCGCCGCGCTCGCGCAGCTCCTCGGCGGCCTTGAGGGCGTCGCCCACCGTGGCGAGCGGACGGCCCACGGCCTCGGTCAGCTCCTGGGCGTTGGGCTTGATCACGTCGGGCCGCTCGGCGAGCGCGGCGGTCAGCGCCGCGCCCGAGGTGTCCAGGGCGATCCGCGCCCCGGCCCGGTGGCTGCGCGCGACCAGCTCCGCGTACCACCGGGGCGGCAGTCCGCGCGGCAGGCTTCCGCAGCAGGCGATCCAGTCGGCGGCCGACGAGCGGACCCGTACCGCTTCCAGGACGTCCTCCGCCTCGGCCGGACTCAGCTCGGGACCCGCCGCGTTGACCTTGGTGAGGGTGCCGTCGGGCTCGACGAGCGTGACGTTGATCCGGGTGCTCCCGGCGATCGGCACGCCGGCGGCCTCGATGCCCAGGTCACCGAGGAGGCGGGCGAGCAGCGCTCCCTCCGGTCCGCCGATCGGGGCGACGGCGACCGTCCGGTGTCCGGCTGCCGCGACGGCGCGCGAGACGTTGACGCCCTTGCCACCGGGATCGACGCGGTCCGAGGTGGCCCGCAGCACGGTGCCGCGTACCAGACCGGGCAGCTCGTAGGTGCGGTCCAGGCTGGGGTTGGGGGTGACGGTGAGGATCATGCGCGTACTACTTCCGTGCCCCGGCTCTCGATGGAGCGGGCGTCGTCGGGGCTGAGGCCCGTGTCGGTGATGAGCAGGTCCACATCGGTCAGATCGCCGAAGCGCGCGAAGTGCTCCTGCCCGAACTTGCCCGAGTCGGCGAGCAGGACGACCCGGCGGGCCGCCCTGATCACGGCCCGCTTCACCGCGGCCTCGGCGAGGTCGGGCGTGGTCAGACCGCTTTTGGGGGAGAAGCCGTTGGTGGCGAGGAAGACCACGTCGGCGTTGATCTCGGCGTACGAACCGAGCGCCCAGGCATCGACCGCGGCCCGGGTGCGGTGGCGGACCCGGCCGCCGACCAGATGCAGCGCGACGCCGGGGTGATCGGCGAGCCGCGCGGCCACCGGCAGCGCGTGCGTCACCACGGTCAGCGTCGCCTCGACGGGCAGGGCCGCGGCGAGCCGGGCGGTCGTGGTCCCGGCGTCGACGATCACACTGCCGTCCGCGGGGAGCTCGGCGAGCGCGGTCTGCGCGATGCGGTCCTTCTCGTCGGCGGCGACGGCGTCGCGCTGGGCGAGATCGGGCTCGAAGTCCAGCCGTCCGACCGGAATCGCGCCGCCGTGCACCCGGCGCAGCAGCCCCGCCCGGTCCAGCGCCTTGAGATCCCGCCGGACCGTCTCGGCGGTCACCTGGAACTCCTCGGCCAGGGACAGCACGTCGACCCGGCCGCTCTCCTGGGCGAGGCGGAGGATCTCCTGCTGACGCTCCGGTGCGTACATGTGGTTTCGTTTCCGTTTCATGCCCGAGTCTGTGGTTTCGCGCTCAGGTTACGTCCGAGGTGTGGGAATGTAAACACAAACGGGCGAGGAGTGGGCATGAACAGAAGGCGGGGCGCACCCGTGAGGGGTACGCCCCGCCGGTGGGGCTGTCCGGACTGGTCAGTGCGCTTGCGGTGCGTCCTCGTGGAGGGGGCGGGCCAGCAGGGGCGCCCCCGGGAGCTGGTGTCCGCCGCTGGCGAGCATGCGGACCTCGCCCCGGTCGCTGATCTCGGCCCGTACGATCCCGGTCTCGTCCTCGTACACCGGGAATCCGCCCGCCCCCATCCGGTCCGTCAGTCGGACGGTGACCACGTCGTCCGTGGCGCCGGACAGCTGGAAGATGAGTTCGTAGCGCTCCGTGTGAACCATGTGGTGCATGACGGCCTCCCGGCCGGACCGCGGAAGGATGCGGTCCTGTAACCCATTGTTTCGCACCCGGACACCCCCTGCCCGGGGAGCGACGGCCAACGGGCGGAGCCGCCCGGTCGATCGGGTGACTCCGCCCGGTAGGACAACATGAGCGGCCGCGCGGAGGGCTAGGCATGCGTGCATGAGACTTGAGCCTCGACGAAAGAACAGTGCTTCCCTCCGTTCCCGCAACCTCACGATGGTCGGCGCCCTCGGTATGGCGGCGGCCGCGGCCGTTCTGCTGACGGGCTGTGGCCAGAGCGCGGACAACGCGACGTCCGCGGCCACGTCCGAGGCCGCGAAGGTCCTTCCGCAGCAGCAGACGACCACCCCGTCCGCCACCGCTGAGCTGACCGAGGAGCAGCAGGAACGCAAGGAGGTGCTCGACGCCACGAAGGTCACCTTCGACGACGCCGCCACGACCGCTGTCGGCGAGGTGGCCGGAGGCAAGCTGGTCGACCTCGACCTGGAGGGTGTGGACGACGACGACCGCGACGAGAGCCCCAGTCCGACCGCGACCGGAAGCCCGACGGGCACGGCCAGCCCGACCGGAACGTCCAGTCCCACCGCGAGCCCCGGTGCCGAGGGCCCTGTCTGGGTCGCGGAGGTCGCCGAGAGGGACGGCACGATCCACACCGTGCGGATCAACGCGGTCGACGGCAAGGTCACCGAGGCCCGGGTCGACGCCGATCAGGAAACGGAGGACAAGGAGCAGACGGTCGAGTGGCTCTCACAGGCCACCCAGACCCCCCAGCAGGCGGCGAAGGTCGCCACCGAGAAGAAGAAGGGGACGGTCACCTCCGTCAGCCTGGAGGACAACAACGGCGACGGCGTCATCTGGGCCGTCGACGTGGTCGGCTCCGACTGGAAGAGGACGACCTTCGACGTGGACGCCAAGACCGACGCGATCGTCCGCGAGGAGAACGACGACTACTGACCGCTGAGAGCCTGCGAGGAAAAGGGGGTACGCCGGAGGTCCGGCGTACCCCTTCGCGCGTGCGCTACCGCTTGCCGCCCGGCTCGCGGCGGTCGAGCAGCCGGCAGACGAAGTCCTCCTGGAGCGCGCGGAGGGTGGCCAGCAGCCGCGGATTCGTGGTGCTGTTCACCTGGGAGGTGAGGGAGACGGTCAGGGACCGCTTGCCGTCCTTCGTGCCCGCCGCGAGCTGCGTGTAGCCGGGGAAGTTGCCGGTGTGTCCGTACACGGTGCCGCAGCGCGTCGTATAGGAGAAGAGGGCGAGTCCGGCCCCGTTGCGGCCGGGACCGGCAGGTTCGGAGCTCCCCTCCACGAACGTCAGCTGCTGGCGGCGGACCGCCGGCCCCAGGCCCCGGCCCCCGGCGTAGCCGCGGATGAAGGCCCCCAGGTCCCGGGGCGTCGAGACGATGCCGCCCGACGCCCACACTCCGGAGGCGCTGAGCACCGTGCTGACGTCCTCGGGCGCATTGGGGGCGTCCGTCGCGTAGCCGTGCAGATAGGGCTCCGGCAGCCGGTAGCCCTGGGGGAGGGTGGTGCGACGAAGACCCAGTGGCCGGTACACGAGTTCGGCGAGGAGCCTCTCGTAACGCTGTCCCGTCGCTGCCTCCGCCATGAGGGCGACGGCGATGTTGTCGGAGTTCGAGTAGCGGTACGCGGAGCCCGGCCGGAACCGCAGCGGGTCCCCGGCGACGTAGTCCAGCAGCTTCCGGGAGTCGAAGCGCCTGCGCGGGTCGGCGGTCAGCTCGGCGATGAACGTGGGGTCCTCGGTGTAGTCGGGCAGCCCACTGGTGTGGTTCAGGAGCTGGCGGAGCGTCACCCGGTGCCAGGCGGAGGGCAGCCGGGGCAGTCGGCGCCCGAGGGTGTCGTCGAGGGAGAGGGCGCCCCGGTCCGCCAGATGCAGGGCGACCGAACCGCTGAAGGCCTTCGCCGTGCTGGCGATCCGCATGTGATCGCCGGTCCGCGGCGGGCGCCCGGTGCCGATCTGCGAGGTGCCCGCCCGGTACACCTCGCTGTGCCCGTCCGCCGTGAGGACCGCGACGGCCCCGGGCGGACCGCCGGGCGTGTCGACGAGCGCCTGGAGCCCGCGCCGCAGCTCACGGTCGGATGGACCGTGCGGGCCGTCGCCCCCGTCACCGCCCGCGTGGGCCGGGCCGGTCAGCAGCCCGGCGAGCGAGGCGGCCGCCAGCACGGCGACGACGGCTCCTCGCCGGGCGGCCCGTTGCCGCCGGGGGCGGTCAGGGTGCGGCGGGACGGGGGGAAGGTGGCGTGTCGGCACCGGGGGTACCTCCTGGAAGGGTGGCGTCGCGCGGACCGCGCGGGCGGGGCGGTCCGCTCCCGCGAGCCCCAGCATCCGACGGCCGGGCGGGCCATGCCCCCGAGGTGGCCCATCCGGCCGATCACTGGCGCTCCGTCACGGGGCCAAGGGAGCGCCCCGGCGCAGATCGAGGACGTACCGCCGCCCCGGGCGGTCGCCGAACATGACGTCCTCCACCGGCTCGAACCCGGTGCGGGCCAGCACCGCACGGGAGCCCGAGTTGTCCAGCGTCGTCTCCGCCCGCAGCTCGGTCAGCCCGTACTCCCGCACCGCCAGGACGCAGACCTGCTGAACCGCCCGGGTCGCAAGGCCGCGCCCGGCCGCCTTCTCGGCGATCCGGTACCCGAGCTCCGCCGAACCGTTCTCCACCTGCACGAGGTTGATGCGGCCCAGGACGGTCCCGTCGGCGTCCTGTATGAGATGGAAGTGGTGCAGGCCCGCGTCCTGCTCGGCGAGCAGCTCACGGTGGCGTTCGGCGAAACCGGCGAAGTAGTCGTCGCCCCGGTCGGGCACCGAGGCGGAGAAGTACGCGCGGTTCTCCCGCTCGAACGCGAGAAGGGCGTCGGCATGGCCGGGACGCAGGCGGCTGATGGTCGTCATACCGGGATGCTAGGCGGTTTCCGGCCCCGGCCCGGGGGGCGTTTCCCGGGCCATCCCCGGTTCTCGCCACGGGACAGCCCTCAGGGCAACCGGCGTTCCAGCGCGTGGGCCAGGCCCCGTTCCGCGTCGTCGGCCGAAGCACGCAGGTAGGCCCGCTCGTAGGCCGAGTCGCCCGCGGCCTGCCGGGCCCGGAGCTCCCACTGCTCGCGGATCGCCCCGAGCTCCGGGGTGCCCCGGTGGGGGTGGCCGATCATGCGCCAGTACGTGTGCCCCGTCCCGGAGGCGCGGGCCGCGGCCACCCCGTTCCCCTGGACGGCGATGGCTCCGGCGAGCAGATCGAGGCCGAGCGCGATACCGAGGCTGTCGTGCAGCTCGTGCTTGCTCGCGAGCATCGCCCGCGCATGGCTCTCGGCGTGCCGGGGGCGTCCCTGGAGCAGGTGGATGAGAGCCAGTTGGTGATCGGCGTAGGCCCGGGCCCAGTGCTCGCCGAAGCGCAGGCTGATCCGCTGGAGCCGGGTGGCCTCCTCGTACGCCTCGTCCAGGCGGCCGAGCGCGGACAGGGCGAACAGGCGTATCACCCGGCAGCGAAGCTGCGAAGGCGCGTCGGCGGGGTCGCCCACGTGGTGGCGCAGCGCGTGGTCGCTGATGGAGTGCGCGGTGTGCGGCTTGCCCATCATCAGATACGTGAAGCTCATGGAGTGCGCCGCGAGGAGCACCGCCTCGGCGTCCTCGTCGCGGCGGGCCGCGTAGTGGCACTCCTCGCCCGTACGACGGGCTGCCTCGTGGTCGCCCTGGAGCGTCAGCGTGATGCCCAGGGCCCAGAGCGCGCGGGTGCGGTGCGGACCGGCGGAGAGCGGCAGGGCCAGCACCCGTTCCAGATACGTACGGGCCTGGTGCAGATGGCCGCAGCAGCTCCAGAACAGCCCGGCGCACCCGGCCATCTCCATCGCCTTCTCCGGGTCCTCGGCCAGCAGGTGGTCCAGGGCGGCGCACAGATCCGCGTGGGTGTCGGCGATCCGGTGGTACCACGCGACCTGAGAGGGCCCCAGCCAGCCCGCGTACGCCTGGACGGCGACCTGGGCGAAGTGCCGGGCGTGCCGGTCAGCCAGGAGGGCGTCCTGCGCCAGCTCGGCGAGCCACATCGCCCCGTACTCGCGCAGCGTGTCCAGCATCAGATAGCCGTCCCCGGTCCGCCGGAGCACCGACTGGTCGGCCAGCCGCTCCAGCGCGGGGGCGATCGCGTCGGCGCCGAGCGGCCCGCCCGCGCACACCGCCTCGGCGTCCGCCGCCGTGACGACGCCCCGGAAGACGGAGAGCCGCGCCCACAGCAGCCGTTCCAGCGGAGCGCAGAGCTCGTGGCTCCAGCCGATCGTGGTGCGCAGGGCGCGGTGGCGGCGGGGCCACACCGTGTCGTCGCTGAGGGTGTCCATCCGGGAGGCCAGCCGTCCGGTGATCTCCTGGGCGCTGCTCCCGCGGAGCTGGGCGCAGGCCAGTTCGACGGCGAGCGGTATGCCGTCGAGGCGGCGGCAGATGTCGGCGACGGCGGCCGCACTGTCCGGGGCGTCGAGCCGGAGGTCCGGAGCGATCGCGGCCGCACGGTCGTGGAAGAGGCGCACGGCGTCGTCCCCGTCGGCTCCCGCGGAGAGCGGGGGCACCTCTATGACGTGCTCGTCCGGTGCGCCGAAGGGCTCCCTGCTGGTGGCCAGCACCGTCAGGCCCGGAGCCGCGGAGAGCAGCTCGGCGACGAGCTGCCCGCACGGGCCGACGACCCGCTCGCAGCAGTCGAGGACCAGGAGCAGCCGCCGGTCGGCCAGCCATTCGCAGAGTGCGGCCACCGGGCGGCGGGGGCTGTGGTCGAGCAGTCCGACCCCGTCGCAGACCGTCGTCGTGAGCAGCTGGTCGTCGTGCAGATGGGACAGATCGGCCCACCACACACCGTCCGCGTAGCGGCCCTGGACCCGCTCGGCGGTGCGCAGGGCCAGGCGGCTCTTGCCGACCCCGCCGCTGCCCGTGAGCGTGACCAGCCGATGATCTCGAAGTGCCCGTTCGATGCTGACCAGTTCGCTGTCGCGGCCGACGAAGCTGGTCGTCACGACGGGGAGGTTGCCCATCACGGGGACATCCTGCCTCGCCGGGCCCCGCCGCCTCCGTTCATAGCGAAAAGCAGTCAGAAACGGCCGACAATGCATCCCGTCCGTTCGATAAGCGACGGGAACCGAAAGATCAATGCGGGTCGGCGCCGACCGGCGCGCGGGCGGCCCGGGAGCACTGTCAGACCTCTGCGTTACGTTGCTGGCATGACGCGATTCGCAGGAGGGGCACCCTCGACCGGCCCGGAGGAGCGGCCCCCGGCCGAGGCGGCCACCGAACACCCGGAGATCACGTACATCGGATGCGCACGGTGCGGCACCCAGATCGCGGGCCTCGACGGCCGCTACGCCTGCTCGGGCTGTGGCTGGGTCAACCAGTGGACCGATGGCCACCGCCCGCTGCCCGCGGCCCGCGTCGGCTGACCGGGCCGGCCGCCCGCCGGTGCCGCCCGTGCGGGTGTTCCAGCAGGTGTGACGGTTGTCCCAGTGCTGGACCGGAATCGCGACGGCCGCCGCCCACCACGTACACTCGCCCCCGCCTTTGCCGACCGGCAGGGGCTCTTCGCACGAGACCGACGGGGAAACATTCCGTATGAGTACCGCAGACAGCACCGAAGCACCGATCTACGCCGGCCTCGTGGAGGAACAGGGCGACGTGCTCGCCGAAGTGCGCCGTGTGGCCGAGGAGGTCCTGCGCGACGCCGATCGCGCGGTCGACTTCGGCACCGTCCGGACGGCCGCCGCCGCCCGCTAGCAGCCCCAGGGGCGGACGAGCCGAGACCCGGCCCGCGTCCGCCGAGGGCGGCCACGCCCCTGCGGGCCTGGCCATCACGGGACGATGAACGTCCTGCAACTATTGCCATGCTCTTGCGTTCGTGACGCGATGGTTCGCTGGAGAACCGCCGCAAGCGGAAGCGGGTGAGGCCGCGGTAGGCCGGATGTCCTGAATCCAGGCCCGGCGCCACCGCGGCCCCCCGGCGGACCGCCACGGACACCCCGGCGGCCCCGCGTCGGTGAGCGGCCCGCGCCGACGCGCGGAGAGCGCTCCCGAGCGGGCGTCCCGAGCGACCCGGACCTCGGCGCCCGCGCCGCCGCCCTGCTCTCGCTCGCCCTGCCCGGCTCCGTCCACCCCCGCCGGGGCGAGGAGCTGTGGCCTGCCGGAAGCCGACGTACCGGTGGCCCGCGTCCAGGACCCCATGTGCTTCCGCTCCCAGCGCCGGGCCCCGGCCGCGACGGCTGCCGCACCCCGCTGCCCTGGGCGGCCGGTGAACCGTACGCGGGCCTCGGCACCACCGTGGAACCCTGGCTTCCGCTGCCCCGGGACGGGCCGCTGCGCGCGGCCGACCGCCAGGCCGACGCCCCCGCCTCCAAGCTGTCCCCGTACCGCGTACGGCGGGGTCCTGCGGCAGAGGCGCTCCCTCGCCGCGCTGCACACCGAACCGCTGTGCCGACTGAGCGAGGGGCCGGACCTCTGGATGTCCGCGCGCGGACCACGTGGTCTGCGCGTTCGAGTGCGGCGACCACTTGGTCTGCGCGGTCAACCGCGCCGGGGAGCCCGTACCCGTCCCGGCCCGCACCGGGGTCCTGTTCACCAGCGGCCCCCTGGACGCCGAGGGCCGCCGAAGGGCCCGGGTTCCGGACGCCCCCCGGCGTCCGGAACCCGGGAGAACACGGCCGGGGCCTCAGGCGTCCCGGCTCACACTCCGCACACCCGGGTGCAGCGCCGCGTACTCCAGCGGGGCCGACGGGTCGATCGACACGTCCGGCGGAGCGGGTTCAGCCCCGGCCCGCACCAGCAGATCGCCGACCGCCGCGATCATCGCCCCGTTGTCCGTGCACAGCTTCAGCGGCGGCACCCGCAGCGTGATCCCGGCCGCCCGGCACCGCCGCTCCGCCAGCTCCCGCACCCGTGAATTGGCGGCCACCCCGCCGACCACGACCAGCGTGGACACCCCGTGATCGCGGCAGGCAGCCACCGCCTTACGGGTCAGCACATCGGCCACGGCTTCCTGGAGCGACGCGGCCCCGTCGGCCACGGGCAGCCCGCCGCCCTCCACGCGTCGCTGCTCGGCCCACCGAGCGGCCGCCGTCTTGAGCCCGGAGAAGGAGAAGGAGTACGGGGCGTCCCGCGCGCCGGTCATCGGCCGCGGGAACGCCGTCGCGCGCCGGTCGCCCTCCCGTGCCGCCCGGTCGATCGCCGGACCGCCCGGATAGGGCAGCCCGAACACCCGGGCGACCTTGTCGAAGCACTCCCCGGCCGCGTCGTCCACGGTGTCCCCGAGGTGCACGATCGGATCGCGGGCCAGATCCCGTACGAGCAGCAGCGAGGTGTGGCCGCCGGAGACGATCAGCACCACACAGGGGTCGGGCAGCGGACCGTGCTCCAGCGTGTCGGCGGCGACATGGCCCGCCAGATGATGCACGCCGTACAGCGGCACGCCCAGCGCGTACGCCAGCCCCTTCGCCCCGGCCAGCCCCACCTGGAGGGCCCCGGAGAGCCCGGGACCCGTGGTGACGGCGACCGCGCCGATGTCTCCCATGCTCAGCCCCGCGCTGTCCAGCGCCTGCCGGACCACCGGGGTGAGCGCGTGCACATGCGCCCGCGCCGCGATCTCCGGCACGACGCCACCAAAACGAGCGTGCTCGTCCATGCTGGAGGCCAGCGCATGCCCGAGCAGCCGCCCGTCCCGCACCAGTCCCGCCCCGGTCTCGTCGCAGGACGATTCGATCCCGAGTACCACGGGAGAGCCCACTGGAGCCTCCTTGCCACATTAAGTAAGTGCAACCAATGTGCAATAAGGTAGTCCACCGCGGGCGGGCCCCGCACCGCGCGGGGGAGCCCCGGTGCTCCAGCAGAGTCGCCGCGATGACGACCCGCGCGGGTTCGAGCGCGGTCAAGACCTCGGCGTACCGCAGCGTGCTCCGCAGCACCCGCCCCGGCGTCCGGCCGACGGCCCAGCCCCAGCGCCGCGGTGAGCAGGTCGAGCGGGTACAGCACGGCATCCGTCACCCCGCCCCCCAACCCCGCCCCTCACCGCGCTCTCCCAGCGGATGCCCAGCGCGGGCGGCAGCTCGAACCAGGGTCGCCCGCCGGCGGCTGTGGGCCGATCGCAGCCACGGCGCGCGCCCGCACCGCATGTCGACGCGGCACGGCAGGGCCGCCGAGCAGACCGGAGCCGAGCACCTGACCCGGTACGCCTGAGTACGAACGCTCAGGTCCACCACCCGGGCCGCCGCGAGGATGAGGACGACAGCCGGGGCGAGCGCCGGGCGGGCCCGGCCCGGCCGCGTCGCACCGCGGAAGGCCGCCCCGCCCACCGGACCACTGGAGAACCGAGACCCGTGCTCAGCCGCATCGCCGCCGTCGTCGTCCCCTCCTTCGGACGCCTCACCGTGACGTCCGACCACGCCTCAGCCCCGGCCGCGGGCAGCATCATCGTCGCCAACCACACATCCCTCGCCGACCCGGGCATCGTCCTCGCCGCTCTGCTCCGCCTCGGCGTCGAACCCGTCGTCCTCGCCACCGCGGGGCTCTGGCGGATCCCGGTCCTCGGCCGGCTGCTGGAGCACGGCGGCCATGTGCCCGTGCACCGCCACACCCACCGGGCGGCCGACGCCCTCGACGAGGCGGCCGCCGCGCTCGGGGACGGGCGGCATGTCCTGATCTACGGGGAGGGTCGGCTGCCCGGCCGCACCGACGCCGCCGAGGCCCCGCCGGAGAGCTTCCGCAGCGGCCTCGCCCGCCTCGCCCACGCGTCCGGGGCTCCGGTCGTGCCGCTCGGCCAGGCGGGCGCCCGCCGCGTGACCTCAGGCCGGTGCGTCAAGCAGATCTCCGGGCTGCTCACCGCTCCGGCCCGCCGCCCCCGCCTCCACGTCGGCGCCTCGCTGCACCTTCCCCCGGACGTCGAGGCGGCCACCGCCAGGGCCCGCGATGCCGTCACGTCCGCCTGGCGCACGGCGGCCGGACACCTGGGCGAACCCGCGGCCCGGGTGGCGGCGGCGACGCGGGCGGCGTAGGTATGGAGGGCATGCTGCTCCGAGGAGGCGTGAGGCCGCGGAGCGCATCGGCCTGGAAGCGGCCGATGACCAACAGACTCACCCGTCGGACCGGCGTCAGCGGCCGGCGGCCCAGGACCGGGGGCGAGGAGACGGATCCCGATGACGGCGGCAGAGCAGACCACTCCCGTGCACGGCGTTCCGTGCTGGGTCAGTCTCATGACCCCGGACCTGCGGGCCACCGAGGACTTCTACACGGCCGTTCTCGGCTGGACCTTCCGCTCCGGCACCCTCGGCAAGGGCTTCTCCGTCGCCCACGTCGGGACCGTGCCCGTCGCCGGGATCGGACAGATCGCCCCGGGCCTGCCCGCGTCCGTGAACTGGACCCCGTACTTCGCCGTCGACGACGTGGACGCCGCCGCGGGCCGGGTCCGGGAGCGCGGTGGCACGATCGCCGTCGGCCCGATCCGGCTGGGCCCCGGCAGGGGAGCCGTCGCCGCGGACCGGGAGGGGGCCGGATTCGGCTTCTGGGAGGGCCGGACCCCTCCGTGGTTGCTCGGCCGCGACAACGCACCGGCCTCCCTCGAACTGCGCACCAGCCACGCCTTCGACGCCGCGATCTTCTACGCCGAGATCTTCGGCTGGGCCTCCGAGGAGCCCGGTGGCTGCGAGGTCGGTTACGCCTACGCGCAGGACGCCGTCGTCGTACGCCAGGGCGGCCGGACCGTGGCCACCCTGCGCGGCGGCGGGGACGGCGCGTCCCCCGACCCCCGGTTGCGCCCGCGCTGGCACGTCCGCTTCCTGGTCGAGGATCTGGAAGCGGTCACCGAGGCGGCCCACAGGGCGGGCGGCACGGTCTCGCCGCCCGTGGACCGCCCGGCCGACGGAACCGAGTCGGTGATCAGCGACCCATACGGCGGCATCTTCACCGTCTGCACCCACCCCGCGCCGGACGCGCCCGGCCCTTCGGCCTGAGTCCGTCAGCAGGGCCGGACGCCTGCTCCTTCGGCCTGAGGCGTCAGCAGGTACGGAACACATACCCCGCTCGTCCGGCCGGCCTGACGTCCAGGTCCCGGCGCACCACCGACAGCCGCGCTCCCACGGACGAGCAGGCCCGGGCGAAGTCGCGCGCGGTGTACTCGACGACGAAGACCCGGTCGTCGTACGCGGAGGCGTAGTCGGCGCACTCGTCGTACCGGCCGCACTCCTCGCTGACCGCGAAGTCGAACCCGATCGCCTCGCGCCGCTCCAGCAGATCGGTGCTGTTCTTCTGGCCGATCGCCAGCCCGGCCGCGTGCGCCCGGGTGGCCAGGAGCTCGGCGAACGCGGCGTTGTGCGCCGGGGTCAGCAGGCCGCCGGAGCGCTCGTACGAGTCCAGGTTGTCCGGCTCCACCGCCTGGAACCCCGCCTTCGCGCAGCCGTCGATCCAGTCCCCCACGATCACCGCCAGCCGACTGCGCTTGGCCGCGGTCGAGGTGTCGAGCAGCGCCTCGCCCCACGCCTCGTCGTTGACCAGGTCGCCGTCGCTGTCGCGCAGCAGCAGATCGGGGTCGTTCTTCCGCCACCAGGCAAGTGCGTCCGGCTGGGCCTGGAAGGCGTTGACATAACAGACGTTGTACAGCCCTTCGGCGGGCTGGTCGCCACGGTCGCGGGCGACCGCCTCCACCCCGGCAGGCGGGGGGTACGCACCGCCGATCTGGTAGTCGAACGTCGCGTTCGCCGTGGGCGGCACGACCTTCGGCGCGGGAGGCGCGTGAGGTGTGGGAGGCGCGGGAGAGCCGGTGGCGAGGACGCCGGACAGGAGCAGCCCCGCTCCCGTCGCGACCGCGGCACCGCCGACGAGTGCGAAGAGCCTGCCCCTGCGGCGGAGAAGGGGGACGGGGACCTGCGGGGACATGCGTACTCCGGTGCGTGGGCGCCCGATTGGCGTCAGGCGGTCCTACGTTGTTCGTGGGTTGGACGGGCCGTCGTAAGGTCCAGAGGCCCAGAGACACCGGGTATGGCTTTCAGGCGGTTGCCCTCGATGGTTCCCCTCACCTGGCCGCCC
>NZ_NWVL01000057.1 GCF_002382885.1 Streptomyces sp. WZ.A104 | reverse complement strand
GGGGCAGTTGCCAGTCGGGGTCGATGGCGGTGAGGTCGGCGGCGCGGGTGGGGTCGAGACGGTCGCGGGCGGCGAGGGAGCGATGTTCGGCGAGCCAGCTACCGAGGGGGGGTGGTAGCGGGTGCTGCGAGGTGGCCGTGCACTTGGTGGTAGTCGGCAGCCTGAGTGAGGCGGGCGCGCCAGGCAGCGTCGTGCTTGTCCCAGATCATGCCCAGGGCATCGAGCTCAGCGATCCAGTCCGGTTCGAGTCGGCCGGTGGTACGGGCGTCGCGCATGGCGGTGATGAAGCGGCCTAGTTCGAAGCCGGCCGGGTCGGTGTGGTCGGTGGGCACATCGAGGTGACCGTAGGTGTCGTGGAACGCCTGGGCGGAGGCGAGACCTTCGCGGCGAGTGCGGTTAAGGGCGCCGCGGGGGGTGAACGCGATGAGGTCCATGGCGCGGGCGATGCGTTCGGGGTGGATGGTGTAGTCAAAGTGCCAGCGGTGCTGGATAAGACGGCTGGTCTCGGTGGTGAGTCGGTTGGTCTTGTTGGGGAGGCGTTCGAGGATGCGGTGGTCGTGGCTGGCGAGGGCGGTGGTGATAGCCCAGACGGGTTCGTAGGGGGTGCCGAGGATGTTCTCGGGGTCGTCGCTGGGCGGGATGTAGACGGGGACGATGAGGCTGGCGGTCTTGCCGGAGACGTCCAGGCGCAGGGCGCGGCCGAGGCCTTGGACGCAGCGGGTGACGCTGCTGGTGGGGTCGGCGAAGACGACGGCGTCGACGCTGGGGATGTCGATGCCTTCGGCGATCACTTTGGCATTGGTGAGGATCGCACGGGGTGAGGCGGCGAAGCGGGCGAAGATCTCTGCGCGTTCGTCGGCGGTGTGGTCGCCGTGGACGAAGGAGACGTCTGGGTCGAGTCCGGGAAAGCAGTCGGGGTCGGCTTTGCGGAGGCGGCCCAGGGTGTGGGGCAGTTCGCGGGTGAAGCGGATGGAGTCTTCGACGAGGTGGAAGAAGACCAGGACCCGGCGCATGGAGTGCTTGGCCATGGCGCCCAGGACGGCGAGGTGCAGTGCGGTGGTGCGCAGCGCTTCCTCGGGTTTCGAGTCCGGGCCCGTGGGTGTGCCGGGGGCGGGTAGGTTGAGGCGGGCACGGAGCTCGGTCTCGGTGACGGCGGGGATCACGATGCGGTAGTCCGCGGCGACGCCGTCGGCGATGGCCTGTGCCAGGGGGTACTCGAACACCTTTTTTCCGTAGACGGCCTCGTTGTCCATGCTGTTTGCCGCCGTATCCACGGCGGACTCGGTCACGGGGCGGGGCCGGCGGCGGGTGGTCGAGGCGGAGTCGGTGAGGTCGGGGGCGGCGAAGCTGCGTGGGGTGGCGGTCATGTAGAGGCGGCGGTCGGCGTGGATCCGTGCCGCGTCGTTGATCACAGCCCACTTCTTGTCCGCCCGGCCGGCGATGCGGTGTGCCTCGTCCATGATGGCGAGATCGAAGGGGGGCACGGTGTAGCGGGTGTGCTGTGTCGCCTCGATCTTGTCGAGCGAGTCGTAGGTGGAGATCACCGTCAGGGCGGGGAGCTGATCGTCCCTCTCCCCCACGACCGACATGAGCGCGGCCAGCGCCTGCGGGCTGCTGGTGGAACCGACTCGGCGTGCGGCGAGTGCGTCGTGTGCGGCGGTATCCATCGACGACACGATCACCATGTGTTCCAGGTGGCCGTCGCGGCGCCATGCGAGGGCGGTCTGCGCGGCCAGGTCCAATGTGGGCACGACGACCAGGACCAGGCGTGCGCCAAGCTGGTCTGCGGCCCGGATCGACACCAGTGTCTTGCCCGTCCCCGTCGCCGCCACGTACAAGGCCCGGGTATGCGGGCGGCGCAGATGCCGGACTGCAGCCGCGAGGCCTTGTTCCTGGTCCGGACGCAGCGTGGGACGCTCGAGGGGGCTCGGGGCGTTCGGCTCGACCGGTGTGACCATGCCCGCCATCATCCCGTATCGACTCGGGGCGGACCTGTGGGTGATCCGGAAGTCCCCCGCCCGGCGGACGGCCTGGGGCCCAAAGTCGTGCGCGGTCTGCCGTCGGCTGGATCATCAGCTCGGCGGTCCGAAGGCCGCAATCATGGCGGTGCAGCACGGATGCCTGGTGCACGACGGCACAGACTCCTCAGGCGCTCACAAAGGCAAGCTCGCTGTACCGGATCCGTGTGTAGCCTGTCGGTCTCTTCGAGAGGGGGCGGGGGCGGATGGTGTCTCGCGGACCGTGGACGGGCGATGCCCGTTGGCACAACGACGAGGTTCACGAGCGTTGGCTGCGGCTGCTGAACAGGCCGACCGGAGCTCTCGATTATCGGGACGAGTGGTACGACGCGCAGTGCGGTGGGTGCCGGTTCTGGATCGCGCTGAGCGGCGAGCTGGGGCGGGACTGGGGAGCCTGCACCCGTGCCACGTCGATGTTCGACGGGCAGATGCGCTTCGAGCACGACGGCTGCCCCTCCTTCATGGTCCGTGCGGACCGCTCGTTTGGCTGACGGCAGCTGAAAGGAAGCAGCTGAGCGGCCACCACCGGGGCAGGCGCTGGCGGGAAGACAGCGGCCTCCAGGCGGGGAGGGAGCCGTGCCGCTCGGGGGTTGGCACGGCTCCCTGGCATAGGACGTTCAGCCGTCCGTTCCTGTCAGTGGATGAGGCTGCCTTTCGTGTCTACGGCCGAGATGCGGCCTGCGCGACTGAGGAGGGGCGAGTCGGTGAGCTGACTCCCCCGTACGGGGGCTTCCCGCTGCGCCGGCGAACCGGACGCTCGCGGGGCACGTCACTGGGGGCATGGAGATCGATGAGCACGTCGCAGAACCGGGGCTGGTGGTCCTGGACATCACTGCCGCAGACGAAGAAACCGCCGCCACTGTGATGGATGCCCTCCAGCAGCAGTGGGCTACATCTGGGATCACCCCGGTGTGGCGCACCCCTGGCGAGGCAGGGGTCAAGGCGCGGGTGTATGCGGACCTACGCCGCCCCGACCCCGCCGGCTAGCGGCGCTGGAGCAGCCGTCTGCGGGGCCGGTACTGCTGTCGCCGCGGCGGGTCCGCGGTCAGCGCCATTTGGGCGGGAGATCGGGTGTGACTTCGCCGGCCGTGGTCTTGAGCGTGAGGGTGGTCTCACCACGGCCGATGGCGCGGTCGATCTTCTTGATCTCTGCCCATGTGAAGCCGAGGCGGCGGTACTTGTTGCGCTGCTTCGGCCGCATGTGCGTGATGTCCTCCTTCGAAGCCGTGGTCATCCCGGGATGCCACGCGCGGGCCGGACCGCTAGTCATTTTCGGCACAGCGGTCCTCCTTCACCCACACCGGCGGCGCGTTGTCCGCGTACTGCTCCCGGTCCCTCGGGCGTAGCGGGGCGTTCGACGGGGGGATGAGTGCCTTGGCTCGCGGCTCGGGTGCGTGCACGATCGTGTGCTGCGGCTGGAGCAGCCACGGCCCGGTTGGTTCGGGGGCCGGCCGTTTCAGGTAGTCGGGGATCTCGCCGGCGGTGATGCGGGCGGCCCGTGCGCGTGCTGCGGCTTTTGCCGCAGCCTTCCGTGTCCGCTTGGCCTCCTGGGATTCCTTCGGCATCCATTCAGAGTAGGACGCCTCGGTGTCGTGCGGGTCGGCGTTCCCCTGTGTGCTGACCCGAAGTGGTCTTGTGCGCTGCGCTGCTGGTGTCCCACCGTTGGCTACGACAGCTGATGGGCGATGGCGCCTGGGCTCGAACAGGGGGAGCGCTTTTGTCGAACGGTCGGGTACGGCTCAGCGGCGGTTCGGCGTGGCAGACGGACTTCCGGCGCCGGACCACCGGCCGGCCGGTGCTGTCTCCCATGGAAATCGCCACGGTCCGCCGCACGCTGAACGGTACCCTCACCGAACTGCAGCGGGCGGTCGATGCCCACTCGGTGGCGAAGGCCGCCGACCTGTACGAGGTCGCCTGGCACCAGGCGTCGCAGGCACCACCCAGCGAGACACGGGAGCAGCGCGCCCGGTTGAAGGTCTTCAAGGAGGTTCTGGCCTCGCGGAGCTGGCGCGAGGAGGAACGGCGCCAGGCCGCGCAGGGCGGATCTGCGCGGGCCGTGACACACCCGTCGCGACATGTGGTTCCGGCGGTGCGGCCGGCTGCTGAGCCGCTGCCTGATCGTCGGGAGGAGGTCTGGTCATCGGACGCCGCCACGAGCGGGCCGACCGTCCGGCCGTCGAAGGCTGCGCCCTGCGTGCCGGGCACGCAGGCGGTGGGCCGGGCCGAGTCGCCGGAGCTGTTGCCGGCCGGGCGGCTGTGGGAAATCGCAACCGATGTACGTCCGGTGCTCGAGCAGACCGCCCGCGCCCGTAGCACCATCAGCTGGCCCGCCATGCGTAAACGCCTGCCTGTGTTTCCTCGTCTGCACCGCGATGACGAGAGCGTCGTCCTCTGGCTCGTCGATGAGGACCGGCAGAAGGGCGAGCCGCTGCTTTCGGTGCTGGTCACGGTCGGAGACCGGCAGATGCACCCTCGTTTCCCGCAGATCGCCGAACAGCTCGGACTCTCCGTAGGCCGTACCCCGGACGAGCAGCGCAGCGCGTGGAGCTACGAGGTGCTGAAGGTGTACCAGCACTGGCGCCACCGGCACTGATGAGGGCCTGGGTGGGCAGTGTGTAGCGCGTGGGGATGGCGTCTCCCGGCCGGTGGGCATCCGGATGCGCGGCTTCCCGGGTTCACTGGACGCTGCCGACGAGCCCGGCCAGCGCGGCGGCGGACTCGGAGGTGAGTCGGTAGAAGCCCTGGAGGCTGACGGAGCGCTCCAGGCGGCCGTCCACTACGTACTTCAGGTTGCGGGTCTTGCCTCGGACGTTGCGCCAGGTGAGGGTCGGCAGCAGGTCGCCGGGTATCGGCGTGTCGAAGCATATGGGGGTCGCGTCCACGTGGACCGCACTGGCGCCACAGCCGCCGGCTCCGAGCATCCACCAATCGTCGTGCCCAGGGAATGGCGGATCCTGCCACGTCGCCTGAGCGAGGCCGCAGCAGTTGCCGCGTTCCATGTCTATGACTCGCATGCGGGACACCACGAATACCTCGCATCGGTTGACGTGCAGCGCGTACACCTCGTCACCGGCACGGACGCCTGACCAGGTGGGCAGGGACTGGTGGACGCCGGAGTAGGCGACCGGCGGCCGCTCGCCCACGCGGCCTGCCGTGCGCAGGGCACGGCACGTGTTGTGGGTCCACAGGACGGTGAAGGCATCAGGCATGTGGTGATCGTATGAACGAGGACTGACAGTGCTTGCCGGTGGCGTGGAGCGGGTTCGAAGGAGCGTGGGGTTCGAAATCCAGCCCGGAGGGCTGATAGCAGGCGGAGCGCGCGTAGGTGACATTGTCGGTGGTTGCTGGCTGAACTTCCTCTATCCGTGGTGTAGAGACGGGTGGTAGGAACGTCGGGGGTCGGGTTCCGTTTGATGTACGACCGGGGGGTCGATGAGCACGTCGGAGCGGTTTTCAGCGTTCCATGCTGAGCCTCTGTTTTCTGAGTTGCCCAAGCCTTCGCAGACGCCAGTGACAGTGGTCGCCCCCATGATGGCCATGCCGCCCACGCTGACGCCCAAGCAGATCCTGGTACACCACTCGGCCGACCAGTGGGAGGAGTTCATCTACGAGTGGGTGAGCGCGCTCAAGGAGGCCGAGTACGTGGACGTGGTACGCATGGGGGGAGCCAATGACCGTGGTGCGGACATCGCCGCATTTCTGACCAAGGGCAAGACCGATGGTCCTTGGCATTGCTTCCAGTGCAAGCACTATGGCAAGGCCATCGGCGCCGCTACCGCGTACCCGGAGATCCTCAAGATCCACTCTGGGGTGGCCGAGCAGAAGTACAAGGTGCTGCCTGAGCGGTACCTCTTCGTTGCCCCGAAGATCGGCGGGTCGTTCGTCCAGCTTCTTACGAAGCCCTCGGCTCTTCGGGCTGGGTTCTTCGAGTGGGTGGCGAAGAATGCGGAGAAGCTCGGCGAGGAGTACGGCGAGGATCCCCTGCGGCGCGCGCTGGACCTGGCAAGCCGGTCGGACTTCTCGCGATTCGAGGCCGGCAACCTCGACAAGATCCTCGAGGTGCATTCCAGGACGCCGCAGCATGTCAGGCGGTTCGGCACGCGCTTGCCCGACCGGCCCGCCATCCCCGCGGCGCCGCCCGCGCACGCACCGAAGGAAACCCGGTACATCCAGCAGCTACTGAACGTCTACCACGAGAAGTGGGGATGCTCGCCGAGCTCCCCGGACGAGGCACACGCCCATCACAGAGCGGGGCCGAACCTTCGGCGGCAGCGGGAGGCGTTCTACTGCGCCGAGCAGCTGCGCATGTTCGCCCGTGACAGTGTGCCGGAGGGGACGTTCGAGTCCCTGCAGAGCGACATGTACAGCGGTGTCTCGGAGGTGGAGGAGGATGACTTCCCCACCGGATACGCGCGGATGAAGGCCGTGCTCGCCGCCGCGCGGGACATGCAGCTCGGCTCCAACGTGCTGATCCACTATGTGAAGCCTGAGGACCGTAAGGGGATTTGCCACCAGCTCGCCAACGAGGACCGTCTCACGTGGGTCCAGGAGGAGCTGTGAATCCTCTGAACAGTCCGCTCGAAGTCGGCATGCGTGCCCTGGTCCTGCTCACGGCCAGATTCCCCGAGCCGCTGGACCTGGCCGAGCTGGTGTACCTGGATCACGTCATGCTGCACAGCGGTGAGCTGAACGGTCCGCCCAGTCTCCATCCCACGCTGCCGGCGGGCCCGGGCGAGCTGGCGATGCGCCGGCATCTGATCGAGCAGGGCCTGCGTGTGCTGATGCGGGCCGGGCTGGCTGACGTGGAGGCCGGTGAGGAAGGACTGCTGTACCGGGCGAGCGAGGAGGGGCCTGGTTTCGTCGACCTCCTCGAAGCTCCTTACGTCGCCGCTCTGAGGGACCGGGCCGCGTGGGTGATCGCCGCCCAGTCGTCCTCCGAACTGGATGTGCGTGCCGCGACGAGGGCCATCACCCACCGGTGGGTCCGAGATTTCGATTCACAACTGCCGCCTTCGGGAAGTGACCATGCCTAGCATCCGGCTCCTGCACCTGACGTTCGCCGGCTCCGGCCGGGAGAGGGCACAGGTCGTCTTCGGCGAGAAACTGACCGTCATCTACGGCGCCTCGGACACCGGCAAGTCGTTCGTCACCGAGGCGATCGACTACATGCTGGGCGCGCGCAAGCTCGACCTCATCCCCGAGGCCGAGGGATACTCGCAGATCCTCCTCGGCCTTGCACTGCCCGACGGCAGTGTCATCACGCTCATGCGCGGCCCTCAGGCAAGCCGGATCCATGTCTTCGATGAAGATGTTCGGGACCTGGTCTACCGGGCGCCGGACCTCGAGCTGAGTGTGAGCGCCAGGGGCTCGAAGAACATCTCCCGTTATCTGCTGGAGAAGCTCGGTCTCGAGGGCACGCTGATCGCGACGAACGACACCGGCGGCACCAAGCTGGTGGGATTCCGTGACTTGCTGCACCTGTGCTTGGTCAGCGAGACGCGGATGGTGTCGAAGGTGCCGCCGGTCCTGCGTTCCACGGGCACCAGCGGGCAGACCGCCCTCAAGTCGGTTCTGAAGCTGCTGCTGATCGGCCAGGGAGAGCCGGTGACCGACGCCAGGCCGAACGCGGCACAGCGGCGGCTGCAGAAGGGCAAGATCGGGCTGTTGGACGAACTGATCCTGGACCTGCAGCGCCAGCTCGATCCGCACGGCGGGAACGAGGGCGAGCTGGCGGCGCAGCTGCACCGGCTGCTCGCCCACCAGGACACCGTCGCGAATTCCCTGCGCGAGATCACCCTGCGGCACACGGCCGCCGCAGGGCGCCGGGCGGACGTTGCCATCACGCTCGGCCAGTACGACCAGCGTCTGGCGGAGATCGACGACCTTCTCGGACGGTTCGGGCTTCTGCGCAGCCAGTACGAGTCCGACCTCGCCCGCCTGGCCATGGTCGGTGAGGCAGGCAACCTCCTGGGGTACTTCCGCACCGGGACGTGCGTATTCTGCGGTGCCGATCCACAGCACCAGACGGCAGAGCACGATCAGGAGACGACCGCCCTGCACGCCGCGGTCGCAGCCGAGAACGACAAGACCCGTCACCTGCTGTCCGACCTGCGCCTGACCATCGACGATCTCCAGGTCCAGCGCGAGGACGTCGCCGGGCAGCGCTCGCACAGCGCGGCCCAGGCCGAACAAGCGGATCTCGAGATCGCCCGCATCACAGAAGAACTGCTCCCCGTCGAGCACCTGGCGTCGGAAGCGATGGCCGCTCGTTCCCGCGTCGAGAAGGAGCTCGGACTCCACCAGCGCATCCAAGAGCTTCAGGAAGTCCGCGACCAGCTGGTCGCCGACGGTGCCGTCCCTGGCGGGCGCCCTACAGGCAGCATCCCCGCCGGCATCGTCGCGGCGTTCGACCGCGCCATCGAGCGGTCCCTTCAGGCCTGGCACGTCCAGCTCCACAGCGTGTCCTACGACCAGTACACCGCGGAACTGTTCGTGGGCGACCGTGGCCGCGCCGGCCACGGCAAGGGCATGCGGGCGGTTCTTCACGCCGCATTCGCCGTCGGTCTGGCCGACTACTGCCTCGGCGAGGCACCCATCCATCCCGGGTTCATCATCCTCGACTCTCCTCTGGTCACCTACCGGCAGCCTGTCGCTGCGCGGCGCACCGACAACGAGAACTTGCCCGACAGCGTCAGCGACTACTTCTACCGCGACCTGTTCCACCGGTTCACCGGCCAGGCGATCGTTGTGGAGAACACCGACCCGCCCGCCGACATCGCCCAGGAAGCACAGGTGTACATGTTCAGCCGCGACCCCGATGACCATCACTTCGGGTTCTTCCCTGTCGGGGCGGCTCGGGGCGGCAACGCGAACGAGAGCTGAGTCTGCTCGCCCCGTCGGGGCGCCTGAGCCTGTGCGGCGGAAGCTCTCTGCGGGCGGTTGGGTCGGTTCCTTGGCGAGGCGGATGAATGTGAACGATGTCTGGCAGTGAGGTGGGGAGAGCAGCGCGCTCAATCTGCGCTGCTTTGGGAGGGGGCGGGTATGTACATATCCGAGGTGTTGATCGAGAGGTTCCGGTCGTGTGAGGAGGTACGGATACCTCTGCGTCCGGAGGTGACGGTTCTCGTGGGCGAGAACAACGCGGGCAAGACCACGGTGGTCGATGCGGTGCGTCTGCTGACCGATCCGCTGGACGGACGCCGGTCGCGGTATTTTGAGGAGTCGGACGTCTTGAAGGCTGCTGCCTCCTTGGGCGGTCCGGCGCTTCAGCTTGAAGTGTCCGAGATCGGCCCGGAGCAGAGTGGCGCCTATCTGGAAGCGATGGTGCACACCGACGGCTCTGACGGTCGGACAGCGCGATGGCAGGTGTCCTACGCCTCCCCTCAGGGAAACGGGCGTCGCGGCAGCACGGCCTGGGCGCAGGGCCCGGGGCATCCAGTGACGGGAGAGCCGCCTGCTCGCGGTGGGGTGCGGCATGTGTATCTGCCGGCTCTGCGGGATGCGGAGCGGGAGCTGGCATCGGCGGGCGGCGACCGGGTGCGGCTGATCCTGCGTGGCCTTCTGGGTGACGAGGAGCAGGTCGAGGCGTTCGTGGAACGCATCGGAGCGGAGCTAAAGAAGGTCGCTGCCGATGAGCACGTCACAGCGGTGAGTAAGCAGATCAACGGTCCCTTGAAAGATCTGACGGCGGGAACGCATCCGCAGCACAGTGAACTGGCGCTCGCTGAGCCGACGTTCGCGTCGATCGCACGGTCGCTGCGTGTGCTTCTTGGCGATCTCGAGTCCACTCCGTTCCCGCTGTCCGCCTCCGGTCTGGGCTACACCAACACGCTGTTCATCGCCACTGTAATGGCGGAACTGGACGCTGCCGCGGAGTCTGATCTGACCGTGCTGCTCGTGGAGGAACCTGAGGCGCACCTGCACCCGCAGCTGCAGACGCTGCTGCTGCGCTATTTGCAACGCCGTGCCCGCGAGTCCCGTCGAAGGGTGCCGAAGGACCCGATGGAACCGGCGGGGCACTTGCAGGTACTGGTGACCACCCACTCCCCTATCCTGTCGGCCGCGGCCAGTGTCGAGGACGTGGTCATCATGGCCCGCTGCCCGGCCGAGGCCTCTGGTGGCTGGCAGACACGGCCCCTTCCCGTGCCGCAACTGGGGCTTACCCGGCGCCAGATACAGCATCTTGACCGTTACCTGGATGCCACCAAGAGCGCGCTGCTCTTCTCCTCCCGGGCCATCCTGGTGGAAGGCATATCCGAACTCCTACTGCTCCCCGCGCTCGCGGAGCGCGTACTCGCCCCAGCCCCTGACGCAGACGCCCCCGCGAAGCGGTCCGCCTTCGAAGCACTCGAGCGGTTCTTCGGAACGACCCGGGTGATCGTGGACGGCGTCGGGTTCGAGGTGTACCTGCGGGTTCTGATGAACCCTGTCGACCAGATGTGCCTTGGACGTCGAGTCGCGCTGATCACCGACACCGACGTCGCCCCCGACGATCCGGAACCCGACAGGATCACGAAGCTACGCGCTCTGCACACCACCTGGTCGTCGCCTGGGCAGCTGCATGTGGCCGCCGCGCCTCGCACCTTGGAGCCTGCCCTGTGGTCTCTCGGCAACGAGCAGGCGCTGCGAGCGGCGTTTCTACGATGCGCACCGCAGTCCAAGGACCGCTGGGAACAGGTTCTGAAGGCAACTGATCCCGCAGTTGCTTTCGGGGAACTGTTCGTCACGAAGGACTCCCGGACTGTCTGCGGTCTCGACGGCGAGGCGATTTCCGGTACGAAGGTGTCCAAGGGGCTCTTCGCCCAGGAGCTGGCGGATGTGCTGGCTGATCGGGCAGTCCCGTTCACGGTGCCGGACTACCTGGCGCAAGCGGTGCAGTTCATCACCGTGCCGGACGGTGCGTCGTGACGCCGGACGAGACCGCGGAGGGTCTGCGGTTCACAGCGAGGACGCAACAGCAGCTCGCCGTGCAGGCGCTGGCGCCCGCCTACGTGCCGGCCTGTCCGGGGGCGGGGAAGACGCATGTGATCACGTTGCGGCATCTGCAGTCACCTTCGAGGCTGCTGCGGCAAGGACGGGCACTGATTTCGTTCACACGGGTCGCGCGTGACCAGATGGCACAGCGCTGCCGCCAGGCAGGGCGCAGCGATCTGCTGCATGCTCCTCACTTCGTCGGCACTCTCGATTCGTTCCTGTGGGAGTTCCTGGTCAAGCCCCTGCGTCCGAAGCAGCCGATTCCCCGGCTGCTGGAGTCCTGGGCGAACGTCAAGGCACCCGTGCAGGGGATGGACAGAGAGATCTCTCTGCACCGCTTTCCGATGGTCCTGGATCCCTCGTCCACGTCTGCTGGGGAAGCTGTTGCCTGGGACAACGTCGACCGAGATGCCAAGCGTCTGCTCGACGCCAGCGAATACAGTCGCAAGCAGTGGCAAGACGCGGCGCTTGCAACCCGCACCTCATGGTGCGAGCGGGGTTACTACACCGGACACGAGGCGCGTGTCCTTGCCCTTTGGGCTCTGCGCAGTCCCAAGTGGGCTTCGCGTCTGCTGCCGCCGCTGCTCTCCCGGTTCTCGGAGGTGATTGTGGATGAGGCACAGGACTGTTCCGCCGCTGACCTGGCGATCCTTGAGCTGCTGCACGTCGCGGGACTTCCGCTGGTTCTGGTCGGAGACCCCGACCAGGCCATCTACGCCTGGCGCGGAGCTCAACCCGCCGCGCTCCAGCGGTTCGCCGCCAAACTGACATCCGCGCCGGTGCCGTTGACTGGAAACTGGCGTAGCTCTCCTGTCATCTGCCGACTGGCCAGCACCCTGCGTGCGGGTAAGCGGCCACCAGACACAGCCGTGGTCCGAGGCGATGACGTCCCCGTCGTCGTCCTGCCGACCCGGTTCGCGGGCTCTGGCAGCAACCATCGACACGCTTCGACCGGTAGCGGCATCGTCGAGGTGTTCCGTAACGTCGCTCAGGGGTACGGCATCACAGCCGAGGCTTGCCTGGTGACGGCCTACAGATACGCCACACTTCCTGGGATCGCACGAGAGAAGTCGAACACCAACCAAATCACCAGCCTTGCCTGGGCGCGCACCGTAGCTCACACGGAGGGCGCCACGAGCGCCGAATTGACCCGGGCCTGCGCCATCGCCGTACGTGTACTGCTCGGGTACTGGTTTCCCGATGGGGCCGACAGCCCGGAGCGACTCTGTGCGAGTCACCGGGTGCCGCTGCAGCAAATCAATCGCACGGCCTTCGCGTTTCTCCACAGCCTTCCCCCGCCCCACAAGGAGTGGGCCGCCGACGTCCGCCAGGCGATGAAGGCATGGCCTGCACCGGCTGATGCTGCCCCTCACCCCAAGAAGGGGCACCTGGCCGGGAAGCCTGTCGTCGGCCGAAAGGTCAAAGCCACCGGCGTGCGGACCAATATCGTCCATCAGCTCAAGGGGGACGAAGCGGACGCCGTGATGCTGATGCTGCCGGACAACGGCAACGTACAGCGCTGGGCCCAAGGCGATCCGGCGGCCGACGAACTGCTTCGCGTCTGGTACGTCGCCGTCACCCGCGCCCGCCGCCTTGCCGCGCTCGCCGTCCCTAAGGAGGAAGCCGAAGACATGGTCCGACTGCTGCGGCAATATGAGGTGCCCGTCAGAGTCGTGTAGTTGGCGGGAGAAGCCGCCTCAGTCATCCGGTGCGGTGGGCCAGCCCCGTGTACGCGGGAAGGGACACAGGACAGGCCCGTGCGGCGTCCCGTCCTGTACGTCACAGACGGTACAGAACCGCAGGCCGTGCCGCCGGTCGAGCGCGCCCAGGCTGATGTCGCATCTTGCTGGGATCGGGGAGTCGGCGGCGTGAGGCGAGGGCGGCGGTATGCGGCCCCGCGCTGAACGGACCGATGGCGCCGGATTGACTCACTGATCAGGCACGGGCTATCCCTCGGCACCGAGTCCGCAGCCTCGCCGTGCAAATGGCCCGGCTGGCGAGGCCGGCCCTACAGCAGAGAGTCGTTGACACGCTGCTGACAGCGCCGCTCGCCGGGGCTCACTCGAAGCAGTGACGAGGCCTTCCTCAGAGAACCGGGACACGGGTTCCCGCGTTCGGAAAGGCATGGAATTCATCGACGAGGTGCACGTGTCCGAGCCGGGCTTGATTGTCTTGGACGTCACCGCACACGAAGGCGCGCGGGTTCTAGCAATCCCGGATGGCGGGAGCCTGGAACCTGCATGCGAATCCCCGGATACTACGCCTTCGCGTGCGGGTTGCTGACTGAGGGGCAGACGTCACCAGGGGAGTCCGGACGGATAGAGCACGGCCCGAAGCCTGTGCTGTTCGGCGCCGGGTGTCGGTGCCGTGGAGGAACGAGGAAGTTCGTCCCTCAGAGGGCTCTCTGTCAGTACGGTGAGTTCTTTGATTCCAGGGTCGATGGAAGCAACTGGGGGGGGAGTCACTGTGACGGATGATCACGAACAGCAGCCGGAGTCTGGCGGGCGGGACGAGAGTGATGCCCTGCCCCCTCCGCCTCGCCCCTCCAAGCCGCCCACGGTGCCACCGCCACCGTCTCGGCCGCCCCACCCACCGCAGCCGCCTGCGGTGCCTCCGCTACCGACCCGGCCGCCCACGGCACGTGCGCCAGTGGGCTCCCCACGCACGGTTGCCCGGTGGTTGCGGCAGACGCGTGCCCGGTCCCTCACGGCCGCGGGCGTGGCACTGGCCGTGCTGGCGACCCTGCTGTTCGTACTGTGGCCTGGCGCGTCTAAGGGGTCGGACGCTTCCGAGGACGCCAAGCCCCGCGTGCCGTCGGCGCAGCAGGGTGCCTCGGCGGCCAAGGCGTTACGCGCCCTGCCCGCGGTGAACCTGTCGATGGTGTACGCCCCGACTCAGCGCCGGCCCATGACCCGGGCGAACCTGACAGTCGACAGCACAGGGAAGGCGTCGGGAACCCTCAGCGAGCCGGTAGTCGGGAAGTCCACACTCGCATGGTCCGGTGACCAGCTCTACCTGAAGGGTGATGCGTCCTTCTGGGCGCAGCAGGATCCGCAGTTCGGCCACGATCTGACCAGTGCCGGTCACTGGATCAAATCGGAGAAGCGCGACGGCTACTACATGCTCGACAGCTTCGCGGTGAACGTCGGCTCGCTGACGCCAGCCTCGCTCGCCACGCTGGTCCGGCAGGTTACCTCCGATCCCGAGGCGGTGCGCGAGGACGGAGCAACCTTCCAAGGCCGCAAGGCGGTTTCGTATAACTCTGGAGGCTGGACGGTCGTCCTCGCCGCCGAGTCGCCCTACCCGGTCCTCGCTATCGGCGGCGACCCCAGCCACGACGACCCCGTCAAACCCGCCGTCTGGCACCCAGCCGGGCGCACCGGACCGGCAATGAAGCCGGCGGGTCACCGCGCGAACACCGTGTCGGCCGACGGCCTTGATCTCAGCAGCTACCTCACGCTGGTGCCGAAGCCGGCCACCACCGAACAGATGAACTCTGTCCGTACCACCACCGCCACAGCCGTAGCGACCGCCGTCCCACCCGCCACGTCCGCCGAGGCGGTTTCTAAGACTATGGGGCCCGCGTTCACCACTACCAGCAACAGTGGGTCCTTGTGCACGACGAACCCGTGCTCGTACTCCTTTACTGTCACCAACAGCGGCGACCAGGCCGGCGAAGCCACGCTCTACCTGACCATGCCGCAAGTGCCCACCGCCCCCCGCCCGCTGGGCATCCTGAAACCCAAGCAGTCCAAGACTGTCAGCGGCACCCGCCCCAACATTGCGTGGGGCACCGGACGGACCGTGCACCACACCGACTACGCCTGGGTGTATTCCACCGCCGAGTACGGCCCCGACCCCAAGATCGGCAGCCGCCTCCACGCCCGCAACCTGCGACCGGGCGACCTCTCGTACAGCACCCCTTTGCAGCCCACCGTGGCAGGGCTGCTCGACGCGATGACCAAGGACCGGCCGACGAGCGACACCGAGGCGGGCGACGAGGCGAGCGACGCAATCTCTGAGGCCAACAGCCAGGGTGCACTGCCGGACCTGGGCGAGATCGTCGGCTCCGGCCGTCTAAACAACCCCGAAGACCTGCGCAGGATCCTCCCCACCACCGACAAGGTCGACAACCGGCGCGTGCTCCAGCAGATCGCACTGCTCCTCCAAGCCGACCCCCACGCGCACGTAACCTGGACCGCCCCGCCCACCGCCGGAGATGCGACACCTCCGGCGGACTACCTCTACACCACCACCGAACAAGGCCAGCAGGTCAAACGTGCCGTCAAGGCCGAAACAGTGCGAAGCCCTGCAGAACTGGGTTCGAAGGCACGCCTCGGCACCGCGCAACTCAACGGCGAACAACCGGACACCGGAACCACCGGCGGCCAGAAGGTGCCATCCGGATACGAACGAGTGCTCCGGCTTGACCTCGAACCGTCCGTAGGCCCGCTCCTGGACCTGGCCGCCACCCAGGACCTAGAACACTCCCTGTCCACGGACTCCCAGTTCCAGCCCCTTCGGGACAGCCTGTGCCAGCCGAACGGCGGCGGCTCCCGCGTCAACCGCCTCGTCATCGTCAACGCCTCCGGCACCCACCAGTGGACTGACCCGAGCCAGCTCGGCGCGAGCTGCGGTTCCGGCGGGGCCTCGGCGTCGCCGGACCCGTCGAGCAGCAGCAGGCCGGACAACAAGCCGACCTGTCTGACGCAGAGTCCGCCGGTCGGCGTCGTCGAGACCAGCGGGGCGGGCTGGATCTACTACGCGCCCACCGGGTCGCACAAGCGGGCTACCGCGGCCACCGCGTGCCTGAAGAAGCCACTGGGCAACGGCACCGCCTCCAATTCCAACAGCCCCGGCATGGACACTGCCCGCAATCGCGCGAAGGCACTGCTCCCGGGTGTGCCGGGAACCCTCGTCAACAGCTGTCACCTGATACCCAAGGAGTTCGGCGGCCGCGGCATACAACGGAACCTCACGCCATGCTGGGCCACACCCGTGAACGTTGGTGAGATGACGGACATCCAAACGGCAGTCCGCAGCTTCCTCAACAAGGGAGGAATCGTGCGGATGACGGTGACGGCCAAGTACAAGGACACTGCGGCCGAGATCCCGTACGCGTTCACCTTCCAGGTCACCGCCTGGGACTCCCGCGGGAATCCGTATCCGCTCGTGATTCCCGGCGGTGGTACGGTCCAGAATGTGAAGAGCGGGAAGAACCTCAGCCCCTGACAGGTGGTGATCCAGTGGCGCGGGACGACATTGCCGAGTTCGCGCGGATCACCGGGGTTGTCCCCGGGACGGCGGGGCCGGCGCTACCATGGGGCGACACCCGGGCCGCGTATGGCCTCGACCTGCCCGCCGACTACCGGGCGTTCGTCGACGCCTATGGGCCCGGAACGGTGGGCAGCCGACTTACGCCGCTGATCCCGCTGCCCCCGTACGGCGTCGGCACCGGGGTCGCCGCCCTTGGACCCGTGCTGGACGTGGCTGCCGAGATCGGTGCCCTGCTGCGCGGTCTTCGGGAGAAGTACCCGGAGGCGTTCCCGTACTTCTTCCATCCCGAAGCCGGCGGTCTGCTCGCGTGGGGCGGCGGCGTCGGAGGGGAACAGTGCTTCTGGCTGACTGAGGACGTGGATCCGGACGCCTGGCCGGTCGTGGTGTGGGACAGAGCGGACTGGCGCCGTTACGACATGGGCATGGTCGCCCTGCTGAACCGCGCCCTCGGCCGGCAGGACGCGTTCCTCGACGAGCTGGTCGGGCCCAGGCACGGAGAGCCGCTATGGAACCCAGAACGCTGAGCCACTCACCGTGTCCCCATGCCTGTACTGTCGGGCATGGGCGCTTGATGGGCCAGCGCCTCCTGGCATGCCCTGCGCGGCCAACAGGAAGCACCCGAAGGCAGCCTCCTCCTGAATCAGGACTACACCAGGACCTGCTGCGAGGACTTCACCGCCCTCGCCGCTGAGCTCGCACCGACGACTGGTACGTCGGGGTCTCCGGTCAGCTGCCTGAGTAGCCGCTCGTGCAGTCGTGTCCAGGAGCGGGCCATACCCGGCACGGCGGACTGCTCATCTTCGGGGTACGGGACAAGACCTGCCACCTCACCGGCATCGACCCCGGCCAGGCCAACCCCCAGCAGTACCACCAGTGGATCCGCAACCACGTCCAGCCCTACCTGCCCGACATCACCTTCACCACCCTGACCTCACCCGACGGCACAACGAGCGTCCTGGTCTGTGACATCCCCGCCAGCCCGAAGGGTAAAGGCCGCCACCGACAGCGCCGGGTGCTCGGCTCTGCTGCCCTGCGTCCCGCGCCCTGAGGGTGGGGAGTCGGGGGGGCGTGAGGGTTCAAGGGAGGGCGGCATGCGAGGCGACGCGCGCGGGCTCGAACGGCAGGATGAGCGGCGACAAGGCGCTGTCGTTGGTGCGGCGCCTGCTGAACTACTCCGGCAAGACCGGCGAGGCAGAGGCGGACGAGATCCTCGACGCCTTGGAACGCGGCCTCGGCTGCCTGCACATGAGCGACTACACCTACTGGCCGCTCCAGGACTCCGACCCCACTCCGGAAGATTTCTTCGACCGGGCACTGGCGTATCGGCCGATAGCGCTTGGACCTGGATGAGGGCCTTGCTTGATCGCGGCAGCCACGGCGGGTACCGGTGGCTCGGCCGGTTCTGGCTCTGCCCGCTTCGCTAGGGTCCATTCCGTGGACGACGACAGGGTGATCATGGCGCGGGCCCGGATGCATCTGGTGCCTGCGGTGCTGGCGTTGGCGAACCCGCCCTGGCAGCGGGGCGTGTGGCTGGATCCGGAGGTGTTCGAGGACCTGGAGTACGTCATCCACACGCTTTTCGACGATTTCTGCGATGCCGAGCATCCGGAGCGCTATCTCGGGATCGGTCTGCGCAGTGAGGAAGAGGTAGCGCTCCTGCGGGAGTTGGACCGCGCGCTGACCGTCGCCGGTGCTCAGGCTCCGGGTGGTTTCGACGCGGAGATGCTGCGCGTCGAGGGGTGGCCGGAAGTAGTGGCCGTCGCGGGGCGGTTGGCGCAGGTCATGGTCGGCAATGACCTGGGGGAGATCCTTGCGCTCCATGAGGCTCGGGGTGCCGCTGAGGCGTAGGGCGGGCGGTTCGGCGTGCCCGGCGGACATGGGTGTGCCCGGCGGCCACCGTGTGGCTCCCGGGCACCGGTGCGCGCGTCGTGCCGAGCGTCAGCCCTTGATCTCGGTCTCGCCGTTCGCCGCGGAAGCGGGCGCGTCCGGGGGCGTGGCCGGGGCCGGGACCGTCGTCGTGCGGTTCTTCAGGTTCTCCAGGAGGGACGCGAGGTCCACGCCCGTCGTCGAGCCGAGCAGTTCCATGCCCTCATCCAGGCCGGTCCGGCGCTGGGTGTATGCGTGCGAAGGTGCTGCGTCCGGTGCGGGGTTCGAGTACGGCGACCCGCAGTGGGGCCCTGGCGGCGGCCCGGATGCGGGCGAGCCAGGTGTGGTCGGGGACGAGGATGTCGAGGTTCTCCGGCCACCGGGTGAGCGCGTGCGGGTCGGGGCAGACGACGGCGGCGAGGGTGTATCCGCCGTCTGTCTCCCGGGTCCGGGCGTGGACCAGGAGGCCGTTGCCGAAGCGGGGGCTCTGCTCCCCGTAGACGATGGTCTTGCCGGAGGCGGAGCGGACCAGCCGGGTGAAGGTGTCCCAGGCCGTTGGGTCGAACCCGGTGTGCTGGAAGAACCCTGTCAGCCGCTGGATCTCGGCCTGTCGTTCCTCAAGATCGGTCTGGCGGTCCAGGGCCCGCTGCTCGGCGGCGAGGCGGCGCCGGTCGGCGGCCGCGGTCTGTTCGCGGCGGCGCTTCGCGGCGGCTTCCTGGTCGGCGGCTTCGGCTTCCGCTTCCATCCGGGAACGCTCCAGTGCCTGCTGCTCGTAGGCGGGCGCGGTCCACCACACCGTCCCGTTCACCGCCGTGTGGACGCGCACCGCGCCCTGGAGGATCCATGCGAGGGCGTTGCCGAGCGGGCAGGTGATGTGCTCCCATGTGGCCTTCGCCTTCAGGGTGCGGGGTGCGGGGTGCGGGGTGCCCAGGTGTAGCGGGCCAAGCCGTGCCGCACCGTCCAGGGCTTGTCTCCCCCGGCCCCGGCGGGGACGGTGACCCTGAGGGTGGGTACGACGCGTCCAGGGGCGGTCCTGCAGGGCGGCCCAGCACACCGCCACCCCGTCGCGCGCGTAGCGGTCGGTGCGCATCCGTGCCTCGGCCGGTGTCATCGGCGACAGCTGCGCCTCCAGGGCCATGAAGGGCCTGCCCTGGTCGTCGAAGACCAGGACGTCGGCCCGCCAGTTGCCCGCTTCGCTGCTGACTTCCAGTTCGGCCCGCCACCCGGCCGCCCGGGCCGCCATGGCCAGCTCCAGCTTCAGGAAGTGATGCTCCGGCGACTCGTTCGCCAGCTCGCAGTCCGGCGGCCGCACCTGGTGGTAGAAGTGGCGCACCCCGTGCCGGGAGGCACGGGCGAAGACTCTTCCGCCGCATTCCGGACACGCTAGCCGCAGTCCCTTGACGCGGTGGACCTCTCCCCAGGTGCGCCAGCACCCCAGATCGTTCAGCGACACGTCCAGCCGGCCCCAGACCGGATGCACAGCGGTGTACCCCATCAGCCACCCTGCCCTGACACCCCTCCGTATGCCCAGTGTCGCCGCGACCGGGGCGGGCACGGGCCCCCTCCCGGGAATGGAAGAAAAAGAACAAGCTGAGGGCCCGTCATGAAACCGGAGTACGGACCTCCAATGAGCACCAGAAGCCGGATTGTGTCGTTCCGCCGCGGGTTTCCTAGGCTGTCTGCCTCTGCTGTCATCAGTTCGCCGGGAAGAGGGTGCGAGCGTGGAGATCGTTATACGGCTTGACGAGCCTAAGTGGGCAGAAGAGGAGCTGCGATCCCTGCACACCTGGCTTCTCTCCGATCCCGAGTTCCGGCGTCACGCCCGGCTGTCACTGGCCAGCTCACGTGCTCCTGAGCCCGGCGCTCAGGGCGACATGATTGATGTACTGTCCCTGGTCCTCGGGACGGGCCTCAACACCGGAGCCCTTGCGCTGTCCATCGCAACATGGCGCAGCACGCGTCCACGTCAGATCACGGTGACGCTGGAACGCTCGGATGGCAGTTCGGTCACCGTGACCGCCACCTCGCCCCAGGAAGTTCAGCGGGCGGTAGAAACCCTAATCGGCAACGACCCTGGTGACGCTTCCGGTGCGACTTCCTGATCCGGCAGCATCGCGGGCGGTTCTCATCGGAGCCAGCCGCTTCGAAACACTGACAGACCTCCTGCCCGTAAAGGCCAGCGTCGAAGAACTGGCGAAACTGCTGTCACAACAACGCGTCTGGGGACTGCCTCCGGAGCACTGCCACATCGTCTCCGATCCACGCACTCCCCGTGAGCTGTCCGCGCCGGTTGCACAGGCAGCCAACGAGGCCACCGATACTCTGCTGGTCTACTACGGGGGCCACGGACTGCTGGAGACCAGAACCGGCCTGCTCCACCTCGCGGTGAGCGACAGCCTGGGCCACTCGGTCCACGACACCGCCGCCCCCTACGACTGGATACGCCGGGCCGTCGAGCAAAGCCCAGCCCGACGGCGCGTCGTCATCATCGACTGCTGTTACAGCGCCCGAGCCTTCGGCGTCCAGTCCGCTGAGGCCGACCTGCAGGTCGAGGGAACCTATCTCCTCGCGGCGACCGCCGAAAATGCTGTCGCTCTCGCCCCTCCCACCGAAGGCTTTACCTCCTTCACGGGCGAACTGATCGCCCTCATCGAGAACGGAGTCCAGGACGGAGGGGAATTTCTGGACCTTGACACGATCTATCATGGCCTCCAGATCACGCTCCGACTGAAAGGACGGCCCGAGCCCCACCGGCTCTGCCGTGACGGACTGGGCGGCGCTCCCTTTCTTCGGAACATTGCTCACACCGATCGCCCATCTCCCTCCTCGCTGACGAACTGGACCTCGGTAGAGGACATTTCAGAGGCATCCGATGATCCAACTGTCACGGCAGAACTCACCAACCGGCTCGAATCCTTGCGTCATGTGACTGATCTGCTCGCAGAGCTCAGCACCGCGCGCAGTCTCGCGGACACGCTGCAGACCGCCGCCGAGGGCATCGTGGCAGGCCTCGGCTACGAACTGGCCTGTGTCAATCTCGTACGGCCCGATGGTGACCTCGTCGTCGCCGCTTTCGCGGGCAACACTGAAGCGGAGGCCCTACTCACCGGCCGCGTCGGCTCCCGCGCCTCCTGGGACCGCCGGCTGACCATGGGCGAGGCCTGGGACCAGCTGCGGTTCATACCCCACACCGAGGGCGGGGTCCTACTCGACGACGACGTACCACAGTGGCACACCGAGGGCCCCGAGACCCGGTTCGAGGACGAGTGGCACCCGCTGGACCGGCTCTACGCCCCGATGTATGCCTCCGGGGGCGGACGGGACCTCCTCGGGGTCATATCCGTCGACCGGCCGCGCAACGGCCGCCGCCCCGGGCCCTGGAGACAGCAGTCCCTTCAGCTGTACGCCTCCCAGGCCGCCATCGCCATCAGCAACGCCCGCCTGCGAGCCAACATGCAGCGCGCACTGGTCCGGCTGGAGCGCGAACAGCAGGCGCTGCGGGCCAGCGAGGATTCCTTCCGCCAGGCCTTCGAGTACGCGCCCAGCGGCATGGCCATCGCCGAAACGGGCGGCGACCAGCACGGCCAGCTGCTCCGCACCAACGACGCTCTCTGCCGACTACTCGGCCGCCCCGCCTCCGCACTGCGCCGCTACTCCTTCGCCGACCTGGTCCACCCCGAAGACATCGGCACCCTGCTGCGCACCTCCGCCGAAGGCGGCCGGGCCAAGCTGCGGCTCGCACGGCGGGACGGGACCTACCTCTGGGTCTCCCTGCGCAACTCGGTGGTCGCCGACACCGCCGACGGGCCGCGCTTCCTCCTCACCCACGTCGAACAACTCGACGATGATGAAGTACCCCGCCTACGGCGCGCACGAGCAACGGCGCAACAGCACAAAGCACTTACTCAAACCAAGCCCTGAGAACATCCAGTGTGAACGGGCATCTCCGGGCCAGCCCGCATACTTCAGCGCTGGCGCCTACGGCAGCAGCTTGGTCACCTCGTGACACCATGAGCACGACGGCCAAGCAGCGTGAGCAGGGACAGGCGTGGCCATCACTGCTGACGCCCATCTGACGCCACCACCGCGTGGAAGAGCTCACGCTCCTGCGCCGCAGCGGCCGCTTCCGCAACATCCCCCACGACGAGGACCTACCGGCGGCCTGCCGCTCCGTCACGTCCCGCCTGTGAGCAGCCCCCGGCGGGAAACGATGACGGCGCCCTCCGCCTGCCGACCGGGCCTACGACCCCGGCATCGGAGCCGAGCACCGCGTCCGCCGGATGGGTGAAGGGGCAGACGGGCGCGAACCGTGCTCATCGGCTGGGCGTCAGGGACGGCATGAAGGAGATCGGCGAGCAGCACATCAGCGAGCCCGGCCTGGTGGTGCTGGACATCACCGCGGCGGACGAGGACACGCTCCGGCTGGTGGTGGCCCAGTTGGAGGAGCGCTGGGCGACCTCGGGCCCAGCCCTGGTACGGCGGGTACCGGGCCGGGCCGGTGTGACGAGCCGGGTGTACGCGGACATCCGCCGCACCGGGGAGCAGGATGGGTGAAAGGCTTCGTGCTACCCCGGCGGCCAGCGCCCGGTGATGTCCTGCCACTGGCTGCGTGTGGCCGTCAGGTTGGCGAGGGCCTTCTGGCGGCGGGGGTCGGTGCGGTTGTGGTCCCTCACGTCCGTGTGACTCTGCTCGGCGGCCGTCAGTCGGGTGGTGTCCTTGCGTGCTCCGGCCAGCTCTTCCTGCTTCCTGGCGAGTTGTTCCGCCAGGCCGGCCCGAAACGCCTTCTCTTGCGCTGCGGCCTCGTTGATCTTCATCTCGAAGTCGCGGACCTCTTCCTCGTCGAAGAGCCGGACGCTGTCCTGCGGGCTCGTTGCGGGATCCGGGCGGTGCGGGAACTTCGCCCGGTCACCGCCGCCGTCGGGCTTAGTCAGGTAAAGGGAGTGCACCCGGTCGCCGCGGTCGAACCGGGCGCGGAGTCCGTGGAGCGGGAGCAGCCGGCCTTCCGGCGAGGCCGCGACCGCGTGCTCGTACAGGACAAGTCCGCCCAGGCGTGCCAGCTCTGTGCCCTGGCCGGGGTTCTGCAGGAGCGCGACCTCCCGCTCCAGCCTGCCGATGCGCTGCTCGTGCTTCTCATGCTCCGTCTTGACCTGTCCGGCTGCCTCCTTCTCCGCCCGGCGATGGGCCTTGTCCACCGCACGCAAGTGTCTGCGCGCCTGGGTGAGCAGGGCGCGTTCTTCGGCGTATGCCATGTGGAAGGTGTGGGCCCATGCGCCGGGGAAGAGGCTGCGCCGCCAGGCCGCCCAGATCCCTGCCCCCACCATCAACAGCAGCAGCACCCTTACGGCTTCCACCATGTCCTGCCCCCCTGTCCTGTTCTCACGTGCTGGTTCTACCGTCAGCGGCCCGTCGGTGTGGCGGATCAGGTCAAAGAGAGGCCCGGTGTACGGGGATACGGCGACCGCGGTGAGGGAGAGAGCTTCCTCTGGGGCGCCTGATGCACGTGGTCAGTAGCGGGTGGCCGAGCCGGTCTGCCCCAGGGCTTGCTCCTTGGCTTCGACAGGTGATGCTTCCCGGTCCGGGCGGAGGAAACGTTGGTGCGGCGTCGGTCCGGAGAGTGGGTGTCGAGGAGGCGGCGGGGCCCGGGGGCGGCGGTAAGCAGGGGGCGGACGAAGGGGTGACTGCTCTGCAGCTATTGCTACGCCACAACGCTCAGGATCCCCAACACTCACTTACGGTTCTCCGGGCGTGGCTCCGCCCGGTCGGTGTGGCGTCAGTTTTTCCTGCGGCTCGGCCATCCGTAGCGGTACCGCACCCACCAGAGCGCTACGGGAGGGAGAGCGGCGTTGGCTGCCAGCGTGATCCAGAGGTCCCGGTCCCAGGCGTACCAGATGGACAGGAAGGGGATGCTGGCCGCCGTCGCAGCTATCCCCAGGAAGAGGGCTGTCTCACAGGCAGCGCGCGCACGGGCCCAACGAGTTCGCTTGATGAACATCAGCCGCAGCGCGAAGCCGACTGTCACCACTGCGAGGACCCCCGCTGCTGTCGTCGTTCCAAGGGCGAGCTGGGCGTCCTCCAGGTGGTTCCACTGCGGTGTCATGTGCCAAGGCTGCCCCCGCCTCTGGTCGCGAACATCCGCAGAGGTACTCAACGTTCCTGAACGGATAGGCGTGGCCCGGCCGGTCGACGTGCGAGGGCGTCCGGCCGGGCTCCGCCCGTCATGATCCGGTATCTGCCCCGGGGTGTGTGGGCGGCGCAGCGGGGTCCGGGTCCGAACGAGTGGGACGCTGCAGGGTGGCGGAGCGGCTTGGGGTGAGGGCGGCCGCGGTGCGCGGGTGCGGGTTCAGGGGGCGGGTTCGTACTCGACGACGGTGTCGGGGCACTGGCCGGCGAGGTCGAGCAGGGCGGTGCGTTCGGCGTTGTCCGCGTTGAGCTGCCAGCGGAGCTTGGTCGCGGTCCAGTCGGCTGCGTAGGTGCAGTGGGCGTTGGTGGCCGGGGGGAGCCAGTCGGCGGGGTCTTTGTCACCTTTGGAGCGGTTGGTCTTGGCGGTGACCGCGATCAGGGAGCGGGGGGCGGTGAGGTCGTTGGCGTATGCCTGGCGGCGCTCGTCGCTCCAGGCGTGGGCGCCGCTGTCCCATGCTTCGGCGAGGGGGACCATGTGGTCGATGTCCAGGCGCTTGGCGTCCGTGACCTCGACGTTGTCGTAGGAGGAGGTCCACGCTCCGCCGGTGAGGGTGCAGCGCTCGCCCTGTTCGGGTTTCGTGGTGGCTTCTTCGATGAGGACTTCGGCGCGGGTGGGGCACCCGTCCTGGTCTTCGTCGGTCCAGTGCTTGAAGCTGTCGCGTTCGTATCCGTCGCGCCTCTCGTCGCCCGTCGGGATCTTCGCGATGGCGGCGGTGAGGCTGAGGGCGCCTTCCGGGGGTCCACCCGCGGCTCCGGACGAGCCGGTGGACGTCGTGGGTGCGGCGCCGGGCTGCTTGGCATCGTCGTCCGGGGTCTGCGGGTTGCAGGCGGCCAGCGACAGGGCGAGCAGGGCGGCAGCCAGCGGAAGAAGGGGGCGGTGGGTCACTCGGGCTCCCGGGGTGAGGCGGTGGGGTTGCCTCATGTTCCCAGGAGTACAGCGCCTGGTGACAGGCGGTCATATGTGCTGGTGGTCCGCCGGGGATCGGATGCCGGCGCGGGGGTGCCCGCGCGGGGGTGGGGTGGGCGTCGGGGAGGGGCAGGTCATGCCGGGGCGGCCGGGGCGGGGTCGGGGGCGCACCAGTCTCCGTCGAAGAGAAGGGCGATGAGGGCTACGTGGTCGGCGGGGAGTCGGCCTTCGCGGTGCTTGGTGCGGGTCTTGGCGAACCAGGGGCCGATCTGGACGGTGTCGCCGTCGACGCGGAGGGTTTCGCGGGCGGTGGGGGCGCGGCCGTGGCGGTGGAGGAAGAGTTCCAGGAGCTGCACGGTCTGGGCGAAGGTGCGGCGGGTGCGGCGGGCGGGTGTCAGGGGGTTGGTGGGGGGGGGGAGGTCGAGTGCGGTGAGCAGGTCGCGCTGGCCGGGGTGCAGGGTGGCCCAGCGGGTGAGCTGGCGGGTGAGCCAGGAGGTGATGTTGACCCCGGCGATCCGGGTGTCGGGCGTGAGGGCGGCGGGGTCGTTGCCCGCTTGGAGGTGGGTGCGCAGGAGGTGGTACTTGCGGTGCCAGTCGGCACCGTAAGGGAGGCGCCAGATCGGGTCGATCTCGTTCAGCGCGTGGGCGCGGGCGGGGGCGAGCTGACCGGCTGCATCGAGGTGTCGTTGTTCGGCGAGCCAGGCTCCGAGCGGGGTGGTGGCGGGGACGGCAAGGTGGCCGTGGGTGCGGTGGTGGTCGGCTGCCGCGGTGAGATGGGAGCGCCAGGCGGCGTCGTGCTTGTCCCAGATCATGTCCAGGGCGTCGAGTTCGGCGACCCAGTCCGCCTCCAGGCGGCCGGCTTTGCGGGCGTCGCGCATGGTGGTGATGAAGGTGCCCAGGGTGTGGCCGGTGGGGTCGGTGTAGTCGGTGGGGACGTCGAGGTGGCCGTGCTGGTCGTGGTAGGCCTGGGCGGCGGCGAGCCCGAGGCGGCGGGAGCGGGATGTGGCCGGGTCTCGGGGGTCGAAGGAGACGAGGTCCATGGCCTGGGCGATGCGTTCGGGGTGGACGGTGAAGTCGAAGTGCCAGCGGCGTTCGATGACGTCGCTGGTCTCCTTGGGCAGGCGGTTGGCCTTGTCGGGTAGGCGTTCCAGGATGCGGTGGTCGTGGCTGGCCAGGGCGGAGGCGATCGCCCACACCGGCTCGTAGGCGGTGCCGAGGATGTCCTCGGGGGTCGCGTCGGGCGGGAGGCAGACGGGGACGATGAGGGAGGCGGTCTTGCCGGAGACGTCCAGGCGCAGGGCGCGGCCCAGGGCCTGGACGCAGCGGATGACGCTGCGGGTGGGGTCGGCAAAGACGACGGCATCCACGCTGGGGATGTCGACGCCCTCGGCGACCAGGCGTGCGTTGGCCAGGATCGCCAAGGGGGCTTGCGCGAAGCGGGTGAAGGTCTCCTCGCGCCGTTGGGGGGTGTCCTCGCCGTGGACGAACAGCGTCTCCAGCCGGGTGGCGGGGACGAGGTGGGGGTCCGTGGCCGCGAGCTGGCGCAGGGTGTGGGGCAGTTCGCGGGCGAAGAGGCGGGCATCGGAGGTCAGGTTGAAGTAGACCAGCACCTTCTTCAGGCCGTGGTCGGCCATGGCGCGCAGCACGGCCAGGTGCAGAGCGGTGGTGCGCAGCGCCTGGTCCGGCCCTTCGCCCTCGCCGTCGGGGTCGGGTGCGGGAAGGTTGATGCGGCGGCGCAGGTCGTCGTCGGTGAGGGTGGGCACCACGATGCGGTAGTCCGGTGCCCGGCCGTCCTCGATCGCCTGGGCCAGCGGATACTCGAAGATCTTTTTCCCGTAGACCTGTTCGTTGTCCATGGAGTTGGCGAACAGGTCGGCCGCCGGGCCCGGGAAGTCGGGGGTGCGGCGGGGGCGGGTGGTGTCGGCGGACTCGGCCAGGTCCGGGGCGGCGAAGATGCGGGGGGTGGCGGTCATGTAGAGGCGGCGCTCTGCCCGGATGCGCTGGTTGTCGTGGACGGCGGCCCACTTCTTGTCCGAGCGACCGGCAACGCGGTGCGCCTCGTCCATGATCGCCAGGTCGAACGGCGGCACCGCATATGCGGTGTTACGGGTCTCCTGGATCTTGTCGAGTGAGTCGTAGGTACAGATCAGCGTCAGGGCCGGGATCTGGCCCTCCCTCTCCCCCACCACCGACATCAGGGCGGCCAGGGTGACGTGGTCGCTGCTGGACATGACGCGAGCGGCGACCAGGGCGTCGCGGCCGGCGGCGTCCATGGAGGAGACGATGACCATGTGCTCGGTGTGGCCGTCGCGCCGCCAGGCCAGTGCGGTCTGGGCGGCCAGGTCGAGGGTGGGCACGACGAACAGGACCAGACGCGCCTGGAGTTCGTCGGTAACGCGGATCGAGACCAGGGTCTTGCCCGTCCCGGTCGCCGCGACGTACAGCCCCCGTGTCCCGGGACGCCGCAAATGCCGCGCCACCCGGGAGACGGCTTCCGCCTGGTCGGGGAACAGCGCCCGCTTCTCCGGCAGGCCGGGGGTGGCGGCAACCACGGTCATACAGCACTCCTGAGGGTGGCGCGGGTAGCGGGTGGGGGCCTGCGGGCGGTGTCACGGCAGGCCTCTGCGAACACGCGGCGATCCATCTGGGCCAGGGCTGTGTGTCGTGCCGCCGTCATGGTGTCTCCAGGCTCAGGGCATCGAGCGCAGTTGGTCCAGTTCGTCGCTGATCGCATCGCGCAGCACGTCATGCTGCGGACCGAGCTTGAACTGCTCGTCACTCCAGCGTTCCTGCGGATAGAGCCACACTGGCCTGCTCATCACGTTGGATGGTTCCCACTCGAACCGCGGCCAGACGTGCGCGTGCAGGAAGGGATCGGTGTTGCCCAGGATCTCCAGGTTGACCCGTCGGAACGCTGGATCCATCCGTCGGCAGACACGCTCGACCGCCTCGCCGAGGTGGTCCATGTCGGACAGGAAGGAGAGTCGTTTCGGCCTCGGCAGGTCAGACAGTCGCTGCACATCCGGGTCGTCGACAAGGAGGACCGAGTAGCCGGGCAGAAACTGGACGTCACCGATCGCCGCAAAGCCCGCCGCCATCGTCGAAGCACGGTCGGGTTCTCGCCCTTCAGCGCAGCGCCGATCCGGTCCGATCGCCAGTCACCCGTCATGGCCAGAACTTACATGCCGACGTTGGTACGCGTAAAGTACGCTATTCGAACGGCAGTTGCACTGCATATGCGCGTTTCGCGGATATAGTGGATGGCGGAGGTTCACCATGTCCGAGTTGTTCGATGCTGTTGACGCGCTCGTCGCGTCCCGGTCGCCGCTGCCCCCGCCCGCCGAGCGCAAGCGCCTGCGACAGGCCCATGGGCTCACCCTCGAAGAGGTAGCCGCCACCCTGGACGTGCGGCGGGCGACCGTCGGCGCGTGGGAGTCGGGCAAGACCGAACCCCGCCCGCCCCAGCGGGAGCCCTACGCCCACCTGCTGAAGCAGCTCGCCCGCCTCTACCCCTCCCCCACGGCCACCGAGGGCGGCACCCCGCCCGCCACCCCGGCTGCCACGGCACCCCACGCCGTCGTCGAGGTAGCGCCTTCCGCGCCTGTGGTGGCGGTGGCCGCCCCCGTACCGGCCTCTCCCGTACCGGCTCCTGCGTCCACACCGCCGTCACCGACTGCCGCCCCGCGCCCGGCACGCGGCTCACGCCGCCCCGGCGCACCCCGGGCCACCGCCGCCAGCTCCCCCGCGCCCGCAGGATCCGGCGTATACGCCCACGGTCCGCTGCTCGTCCTGGACGCCGACGACGAGCGGCAGGTGACCGGCTACGGCACCGGCGGCCTGCTCCTGGACGTGCCCGCGGGGTCCCTGCCTTCCCTGGTGGAATGGGCGCTGGCCGAGGCGCGGGTGGGGGCGGAGAAGCTGCACGCGTCGGGCAAGGACGCCGACCCACTGCTGGTCCTGACCGCAGCAGCGTGCGAGCGCTACGGCCTGCCCGCTGCCCTGTCGGGCGAAGAGCGGTCGGCCGGGCGGCTCCCGGAGGGCCACAAGGTCATCAAGCTGCTGGAGCGGGCGGGGTGGAAGCTGACCCGGCGCGGGCTGGGCCCGTGGGCGCGGATCTACCGCCCTGTCAGCGGTGGGCGGCGCCAGTGTGTCCAGCTGTGCATCCCCTCCTGGAACGCCCTGGACGACCGCGCCTGGGGCCACGCCGCCAAGCTGGAGCCGGCGGAGCTGGCCCGGGTGCTGGGGGTGTACGCGCACCGGGTGATGACACCGGTCGGGTCCACGGCGGTGAGCGGGCTGGAGCTGATGACCGCGCTCAACCCGCCCACCCGCGCCAGCGAGCCGGACCAGGACGGCAAACGGCACTCCGAGCACCGGCCCGGCTCCCTGGGCAAGGAGCCGGTCGATCCCGCGCCGTGCGAGGCGATCGACGGGCACCCCGTCCTGGCCCACCTGCCCCGCTTCCACATCCGCGGGCCCCAGGAGCGGCTGTTCGAGGAGGCCTACGACTGGGCTAGGGACCTCACCGACGCGGAGTGCATGCAGCCCCATCTGGTGGGCATCGACGTGAACCTGGCGTTCGGCGCGGCCGCCAACGGCGCGGTCGTCGGCCTGGACTCACCGCCCGAGCACGTCACCAGCCCGGTCTTCGACCCAGCGGTGCCCGGCTCGTGGCTGGTGGACCTCTCTCACGTCGACCTCAGCCGGGTGAAGGTCGCCAAGCAGTGGCGCGACCTTGAAGGGGGCCTGCTGCCCAGCCCGTTCACCCCGACCGGGGAGCGGCCCGAGGGGCCGGCCTGGTACGCGACGCCGACCGTGGCGTACGCGGTCGAGCTCGGCTACGACGTCACCCCTGTTGAGGCGTGGGTGCGGCCTCGGAGCGGGCGGTTCCTGGACGGCTGGTACAAGCGGCTGCGCGACGCCTACGTCGCCACGATGGCCGACCTCGGTGTGGCGGAGAAGCTGCCCCCGGGCGGCTTCTTGGAGGCGATGGACGGATACAAGGGGCGGGATCCTGAGCTGGGGATCGTGGTGGACGCGGTGAAGATGACTGTCAAGGGCGGTATCGGCAAGCTGCAGGAGAAGGCCCGCGGCGGCGGGTGGGTGCCGGGGCAGGCGTGGCCCGCGCTGGCCCGGCCGACGTGGCGACCCGACATCCGGGCCGCCGTCATCTCCCGGGCCCGGATCAACATGCACCGCAAGATGGTCGCCCTCGCCGCCGCCACCGGCCGCTACCCCGTCGCGGTCCTCTCCGACTGCGCCGTCTACACCGCCGACGGCCCCAGCCCCCTGGACGTCCTGCCCTACGACCAGGACGGCAAGACCGTGCCCGGCAGCTTCCGCCTCGGGGTCTCCCCCGGCATGGTCAAGCACGAAGGCACCCAAGACGTCCTGTGGGGCGTCGGGGTGCTGGAGGACCTCGGTGCGGAAGGCAAGATCGCCAACCTCGCCCGGTACATCAAGACCGGCGAGGTCACCGCCCGGGACACCGGGGAATAGGGAGCGTGGCGGTAGATGGTCACCGTTGAGGAAGAACTCGGCCGGGCCGTGCAGCAGGCGTTCACACGCCCGGTGCCCAAGTCCGCCGGGGCCCAGATGCGTTACCTGGTGCGCCAGCACCAGGGCAGCACCCAGCAGGTCGCCGAGCTGCTCGGCATCAGCCGGCGCACGGTGGAACGGTATGTGAAGAGCCGGATCAAGCATCCCCGACCGCAGCTGGCCACCCGGCTGGAGAACGAGGTTCGCACGCGGTGGCAGCCGCAGGTCAGAGCCCGGGCCCGGCAGAAAGCAGCCAGCACCGACGGCATCATGATCGACGTCCAGGCCCGCTTCGGCTACACCGCCGCCGCCGGGTCCACCGACCAGTCCCGCATCCGCCACCTCACCCTCGCCCTCCCACCCCACCACGCCGCCCGCCTCCTCAACGCCCAGGCCGCAGGAGTCGACGAGGACCAGCTGCTCCAGCTCACCGCCGAAGCCCTCGGCGAGGTGTACTTCCGCGACAAGGGACGCCGCGCGCACGGCCTGGAAGTCGAACTCACCGACGTCCTCGACCTCCAGTTCCGGCTGTAGGCGAGGTGGGTGCCCCGGCGGGGTGCGGGTGCGTCCACGCGCCTGATTGACGGCAGCACGGCCAGGCGCTTCCATGGCGTCTGGGCCCGTGAACACCCGGCCGCGCGACGGACGACGCCCCCGCTGCATCCATCACCAGAGGACCGGCCAGAAGTCTCACCGCACGACCTGCCGCACCGTCACTTCCTTTCACAGCGCGTACCGCCCGGGGGCCGGTTCCGCGCGGAAGAAGACTCGTGCACCCTGCGGCCGCTCTCCATCTCACCGCCGACCGGCGGCGAAGTACCGGTGAATACCACCAGGCTCTGTACCCGTTGCTGACCGGTCGGGTCAGGGGCTGTCGATCCCGGCTGCGCGTGATGCGGGGCAGGCCCGGCTGGAAGCCGAGGTCCTGCGGCGGGTCTGCGCGATGGGCGGCCTGAGCAGTCATCCGCTGGGCATCGTCCGCATGCGGCCGCAGGAGGAAGTGCTCACCCTGCAGTTGGTCGACGAGCCGGTGGTCCTGGGGCACTGGGTCGAGTTCCTGTATCCCCGGGTCAATGACGTCAAGGACGCTGGCCAGGACCCGCGTGCCCGGGCTGCGCAGTGCCCGTGTGCCCGGCGGGGTCCGGCTGTACCGGCCGGGCCTGGGGGCGGCGATCCTCCTGCGCGGATTCAGCCCGGGCAGGAGGGAGCGGATCGCCGCAAAGCACGAGGGCCTATACGGGTCTCTGCTGCGGCAACCGGGCAGGACACCCGTCGAGAAGGCGGCCTACGACGCCCCGGCGATCGAGCCGTTCGGCGCCCTGCCCGCGACCTCATCCGGCTCCTGACACAGGAGCCCTGCGGACTGGGGTGGGAGGTCACCGACAAGATGTGCACCTTCGTGTTCGGTTCGGTCGCGGTGAAGTCCCGGCCGATCAGGTCCGGGGCCTTCGCCGCGGCCCGGTCTGGGACCGTGGTGCGGTGCCTGCGGCGCAGCCGCACTCCTGCCAGATTGATGTTCCGCATCACGCGCGCGATCCGCTTGTGGTTGACGCGCTCGCCTTCCTCCCTGAGCTCGGCGGTGATCCTGGGGACGCCGTAGGTGCCGTCCGATTCGAGGTGCACGGCCCGTATCCGGGCGGCGAGGTTGGCGTCGGCCGCCGCCTGCCGGGCTGCCCGGTCCACGGCTGTCCGGCGCCAGTAGCAGAAGCTGGAGCTCGCGTTCCTCCTCCAGCTCGCGGACCTTCTTGCGCAGGGCGGCGCTCTCCGCCTCCAGCGGCGTGGGCAGCTCGCTCGCTACCCCCGCCCGGCGTCCCCGGGGCCGGCTCACGCTAGCCGCCCGGACCCAGGTCCGCAGCGTCTCCGGGTTGACCCCCAGATCAACAGCCACCGACCTGATCGTCGCTCCCGGCCGCGACTCGTGCAACGCGACCGCGTCCGCCTTGAACTCCGGCGGATAGTGCTTCATCACCACGAGACATCCGTTCTCCTGGACTCAAGATCCAAGTGTCTCGGGTGTCCACGATCCAGGGTCAAGACCCGATCCCCTCGGTCACCGAGTACACCACCCACCTCAGCAGCGGCTACTCAAACTGACAGAGGCATCAACTGTGGCCGGCGCATCCCCACCGTGCGACGCAGCCTGGTTGGCGGTCTATGGCCGCAGGAGGGCTTCTGCCCAGCCGTCACCTGGCGGGGGGACGAAGAAGTAGCCACCACCAGTGGTGAGGACGTACTTCGCCAGGCTCTCGCCCTCCAGGCGTCGTTGGACCGCTTCGAAGCCCTGGACGAGATCTCGCTGGAAGCAGGAGAAGATCAGTCCGCTGTCACCATCGCCCCTGTCGTAGCTGTAGCTACGGCGCACCATGGGCGGCGGGTTACGCCGGTCAGGGGCGGCGAGCCGTACGTGGGAGTCCAGGGGAGTGGCTTTGCCGTGGGGGTCAGCTGCGAAGTTCGGCTGCTCTTCCCCTGGCGTGCCATCGAGCCATCGCCCCTCCCGTCGGCGCCCGATGATACGTTCCTGTTCGTCGACCGAGTCCCTGTCCCAGAGGTCCGTCGCGAAACGCACGACGCGTATCACCTGGTAGCTCCCGCCTTCGGCCCAGACCGGCTCGCCCTGCCCCTGGACAACGACAGCACGGTCGTCGATTTCCCGCTCGTTATCCGGATTACCGAACCCCTCCGTGAAATGAAATGGGTTACGCGCCAGCCACTTACCACCCTGGGTTCGGTTCTCTTTTCTGAAACCGCCGATCCTCCAGCGCTGCCTCCACGACGGCATCAAAGAAAGAAGCCTCCTTGCGGCGTGTTCCAGATCAGCCGCACTGTCACTTTCCAAATACACCAGTGCGTCACCGTGAGTCTGCGCCTCGTCCAAGAGGTCGCCGGAGAAACTGGGCATGGGCTTCAGGTGACGCGGACGCAAAGCATGGACCTCAGAAAAGAAGGAGCTTCCTAGACCCACAGTGACGCTTACACGCCGCGCCGCTCTCGCCTGAACAATACCCTTCATTAGCTGCCCAGGGGCGGCCTGAAAACGAGATGCCGCCGACGGAATTACGTCAATCGCTATACATCGAACATACTTCGCAGGCTTCTGCACCCAAACCCGCCCAGGGATATCAGAAGCAGTGTGACCCTTGCAGCAGGTATTGAATCTAGGAGAATCCGCCCCAACGGATAATGCTGCAGCAACACTTCCCGTTACGGCCAGCAATGAGCGTCGACTCGCCAACTCGCCTGAACCCTTTCCGTCGATGCACAGGCGGAGTTCGACCTGACATCATGATGTAATTTCTATTGCCGCTACACCTATGACACAAAAGAGGAGATCGCGTTAAATCAAGGGTGGAGAAAGCGGGATAACATCACCCCCTCGTGACAACGCCCCCGGGACGACGACGGCTCCCAGGAAGGTTTTATAGGCCCAGTCATCTTCGCCCCCCGCAGAGGCTCCGGCCCCACTGACCACGGCTCGCAACATCCAGCCGGGGCCATCGCTCCCGAGAACCCTGATGTCTCTGGTCCCGATTACCCCGGGCTCCGTAACCACCGAGACAGTAGCCCTGATCTCGACCCCTGCCCTATCAACCCACGTTTCTGCGGAGTTGCCCTGGGCGCGCATCTTGGAAATCATGTCAGCACGTACAGCATTCCATACGGTTACCGGATTCGCCTTGAAGGCTTGAAGTTGAAGGGCAGTGTCACCTTGAACCAGCGTTGCTGCAATCATTTCGCCGTCTACCTCGATCGGGAGGCATGACATCCCTGGCGCGGACGGCACCATGATCCCTCCCATGTCGACAAGATCGATACCTGCTATATCGATTTCGCTGATGTCCCACGGGCCAAGTTCAACTCCCCGTCGGAGAATATCTCCACCACGCAAAGATTCCTCACACACATCGACCGCCGAGGAAAGAATAAATTCTTCTTCTTCTTCGGAAATGGACTCTTCGACGAAGAGGGCAATGAGAATGTGCATCACATTGGGCAGTGAGAGCTTTTTCGCGATCTGCTCATCAGATACGACAACACCTTCCGCCCCCAGAAGCATCTTGGTGATTTCCAGTAGATCACCCCTAGGGATAGACGAAACATCCCTGGGAGCCACCCGCTCCACTGTCGACAGACCACTTTCCCAGCGGAGCCTGAGGATGATTTGGACTGTCGCAATTATGACTCTTTTAGGAGTGACTCGGTCCCATGAGGCTGCTTCGGAACCCGCCACGATGGATGGGTCTACGACCCCGTCCTCAGCGAATTTTCTCAGCAGCTCACGGACCTGCTGCACCACGCCGTTCTCGCCACCAGAGTTTGACACGCTGTGCTCCTCTCGCTGTCACGATCGCTACGGCGACGACTGCTTCCGCAGGGCCATGAGCCCCCGGGGCCTGTGGGCCGTCCACGACCTTCTGAACAGTTGAGGGGGCCCTGGAGACAGTCGTCTTGCGCTCTTCAGCCTGCTCGATGGCTTCTTCAGTCGCTTTCTGCGACTTGCCGGCATCATCAACCGATGAGCCCCCAGGTTTCGGTGGCTTGAGGTTTCTGCCCAGTGCAGGGTCGAAAATGCCGTCCAGATCGGATGGGCCGAACGATCCGCAGGGACCCTTCCCCCCTGTGTTGTGGACGAGCGCCGTAGCCTCGCCTGATGAGACATGGTAAGTGTGTAGGTCGTCAACGGTGAGGTTGTAGACCGTTGTCGTCTCGTCGTAGGAGCGGACAGCAGAGATCTGTACCCAGGTACCAGCGCTGGTCTGGAGCCATTGGCCTGTTCTGAGCTGACCTGCGTCGACCCATTCCTGGCTGTCTGCGACCCAGAACGGGTGCCCTTCGGTCGCGCTGACGAAGCTGTCGGTCGAGCCGCCCTGGTTAGCGATCGAGATGTCGACCAGTTGTTTGTGTCCGCTGCTCTCGATGAGAGCCGTGACCTTGCGTGGGCCCCTTTCACCGGTTTCGGGGTCAGTAGCGAGCACTTGGTCGCCGACCTCGATGTCTTTGATCGCCTTGCGGCTGCCGTCCGCCATGACGACCGCGGTCTCGCCAGTAAAGCTGTTGGGGGTTAGGCAGCGGCCGCCGCCTCTCATGCTGGGCATGGCGAGTTTGGCCGCGGCTGCTGTCCCCAGCATGCCCGTTAGGCATCCTGTCGCGGCTGACGTCCCAACTTGCCCCCAATTGACCTTGCGTCCGGAGAGACGTTGGCCGAGCCAGTCCAGGCCTCCGTCGACCAGTCCACCGGCTATGCAGGCGGCAGCCATGGGAGTGTTACCGGTGGGGTCGGTGTACGTGGTCGGCGAGGAGAGTGCGTACTGGTAGAGGTTGATGCCGCCTGCTTGGCCGATGGGGTCCTGAGAGATGAAGCGTCCGGTCTGCGGGTCGTAGTAGCGGGCCCGGTAGTAGAGCAGGCCAGTGCCGTCATCCTCCCGTCCGGTGAACGTGTAGGGGTTGGAGGAGGCGGCGCCTGAGGCGGTGGGCTGCCCGTTGGGGTCGTAGGTGTACTTGGTGGCGATGGTGCCGTCCGGGTCGGCCAGGCCGAGGACGGTGCCCAGCGCGTCGGTGAGGTAGACCTGCGTCTTGGTGCCTTCGGTGCGGGTCAGGAACTCATCCAGGCCCGACATGGCCACCGTTGCCTCGGGAGATCCCGAACTGTTCTGCTCGACGGCCGGGTTGGACCCATCGGTCAGGAACTTTGTCTGGGCTCCGGTGACGGTCTTGGAGTTCCGGGTGCCGAGGGGCTCGTAGCCGAAGGTGCTGCTCTGGCCACTTCGGTTGAGGCCTGTGAGCTGTCCGCGGGCGTTCCAGGTGTAGGTGCGCAGGCCGTCGTTCTTGAGCTGGCCGTCGGCATCGTAGGTGAAGGATCGTCCGCTGTAGGTGGTGATGCGGTTGTCCTTGCCGAAGACCGTCCCGGTTTCGGCGGCCGGCAGCGCGACGTTCGCCAGGGAGCCGGTCAGGCCTGTTTGCAGGCCGCGCTCGTCGCGGGTGTAGGAGAGCTGGCCGATGTTCCTGGTGCCCTGGGTGTAGGCGATCGACCGTACGACACCGGTTTTGTCGGTGCTGGTGGTGCGGGTGAAGCCGCCTGGGATGTCTGCGCTCTTCTCCCTGCCTGTCTCGTCGAGGTGGAAGGTGACTTTGCGGCCTTGGGAGGTGAGCGAGGTCAGGATGCTGGAGCGGTCGTAGCCGTAGGTGGTGGTGGCTCCGCCTGCGGTCATCGTCTCGCGGCGGTCCGCGGCATCATAGGTGTAGTTGACCGTTCCGGTCGGGCCTGTGACCGTCTCGGTGCGCTCGTAGGCGTCGTAGGCGAAGCTCTGTGCGCCGGCCTGGGTGTCGGTGACCTTCTTGAGCAGGTCGAGAGTGTCGTACTCGTAGGTGGCGGTGGACTCCGCCACCCCCAGGGTGTTCACGCCGTACTTGACGTTCTTCGTGCGGCCGAGGAGGTCGTGCTCGCTGGTGGCGACCAGGCCGGAGCGGCTGGTCGCCTTGCTCAGGAAGCCGGCTGCGTCGTACTCGAAGCTGGCTTGCGCACCGAGCGGGTCCGTTGCGGACTTCGGTCGGTCAGCGTTGTCGTAGGCCCAGGTGGTGGCGTTGTTACGGGCGTCGGTCAGTGTGGTCAGGTTGCCGTTGTCGTCGTATCCGAAGCTGGTGGCGTGTCCCAGGGGGCCGATGACTTTGGACGGCTGGTTCAGCTTGTCATAGGTGATCTTGGTGAGTGACCTGGAAGGGTCGGTGATCGCGGAAACCCGGCCGGCGGCGTCCGTGAACTGGCGTGAGGTTCTCCCCACTGCGTCCTTGATCGTGGCTAGGTTGCCGTTGTCGTAGGTGTACTCCGTGATCGCGCCGGCGTTGTCCGTAACAGATTTGATCTGGCCGTCGGGCATGTACGTGAAGGTGGTTGTGCGGCCTTCGGGGTCGGTGGCTGTCTGCAGGTTGCCGTCGGAGTCGTAGGTGAACCTGGTGGTGTTGCCCAGTCGGTCGCTGGTGGCCGTCGGCTGGTCGAAAGGTCCGTCGAAGGACGTGGTGCCTGAGGTCCGGACCTGTGCGGTGCCGACGAGTTCCGTTGCCCGGGTGACGTATCCGTTGGTGTCGTAGGTCAGTTCGGTGCGCCGGCCGTAGGGGTCGGTGATGGCGTCGATGCGGTGGCGGGGGCCGCGCTCGTACGTCACGGGGCGGGCCAGGCCGGATCCGTAGGCCTGGGTGTCTTTGACGCCGTAGCCGTCTGCGTTGAACTCGACCCGCCGGACGGACCCGCCGGGTTGCGTGACCGTCGCGGAGGTGACCTTGCCTGCCCCGGTCTGGGTGTACTCGAAGGAGTACTTCTGCCCCTCGGTGAGGACCTGCTCCTTGATCTTCCCGTCCGGGTGGAACGTGTTGGTCATGTAGGTGATGTCACGGGCGTCTTTCGCTGTCTTGATGCGGTTCGACGTGCCGTCGTAGGTGAAGGAGCTGACCTTGCCGACAGGGTCGGTGACTGTGCTCAGCCGCCCTGCGGTGTCGTAGGTGTAGGAGGTGGTGCGGCCGGTGTTGTCCCGGGCTTCGCGCACCCGGTGGGCCGCGTCGTAGGCGAGCGATATCCAGTTGCCGTCGGAACTGGTGATGCGGGTGATCTCACCCCGTCCGGCGAGGCGGGTCAGCTTCAGGGTGTTTCCGTGGCGGTCCCGGATCTCTTTGAGGGCCGAGTACTCCGGGAAGAACCATGTGGTGCCGTCCCGGAACTTGAGTTTCCACCCGCCATCCCAGACGACTCGGGATCCTTGGAAATCTCCGGAGGATCCGGTGGCGGCGAACACTCCGTCGGTGACCCCGTTGCCCGGGCTGGTGCGGACGTAGTGGATCTTTTTCCCGCCGGGCAGGTAAAGGTCCACTTCCTGGTAGGGGACCTTGGAGTTGAAGAAGGCGTTGTAGGTAAGGTCGCGTCCGATACCGAAGGCCCGTGATTGGGTGTCGCCCTGCCAGTAGGTGCGTGTGACGTCGGCTGCCAGGTTGCCGCCGGTGACCGCGAGGTCGGTGCGTGAGTCGGTGAGCAGCCCGGTGTTGAGGTCGACGGGGTCGCCGGACAGCCATGCGATGGCGTCGTCGAGCATCGGCAGGTCCCACGGCACCAGGTCGTTGAAGTTGAACATGGCCCCGTGGAAGGCCCAGATCTTGGTCTTGGCGTCGGGGACGACCTGCTTGCCGTCACGGGAGACCTGCCCGTGACCGTAGACGTACCAGCCCTTTCCGGCGGGGTCGTAGTCCATGAATTCCACACGGGTGCCCGGCGCGGCACGTGTGTAGTTCGGGTAGATGACCTGGGCGCCTTCGGGGAACACATAGGAGCCGCCGGGCTGCACGGTGAAGTAGATAGGTACCACGCTGTGTTGCGGCAGGGGGAACGGGGGGCGGTCGATCGGGATCGCCGTGATACCCAGCTCGGTGACGGCGTTGCCCTGCTCGTCGCGGACCACCGATCCCTTGGGGATGCGGATCTCGAGTCCGGGGATCTGCGGGGTCTTGAGGACCACGTCCGATGTGGCGGGGGCGGAGAAGCGAACGGTGTGCTTCGTGTCCAGCGGTGTCATCCAGACGGGGAAGCCGATGTCCACCGTTGTGTCCGCCTTGGGGCGGACGTGGATGTCGAAGCGGCCGTACTGCCTTTGCCGCGTGTTGGCACTCGAGCCGTCGACGACGAGTGTCGTTTCGTGAACGTCGATACCGGCCAGCAGGAAGCGGCCCTTGGAGTCCGTGCGGCTGCTCTTCTTCCCCACCTTGACGGTGACCTTGGAGAGAGGTTTCCCGTCCAGTTTGAGTACGCGTCCGGTGAGTGCTGCGACTCCGGGCGGTGCCTTCAACGCGGGGACGGTACGGGGAGTGGGGGCTTTACTGGTGACCCAGTCGTGGCCGGCGAGGTTCGTCTTGCCCGGCTGCCAGGCGTCGGGGCCGGTCGGTAGGACTCTGGCAGTTGGCTGTGTCGTCTTCTGTCGGGGTGTGTCCTCCTGTGCACTCGCCCGTGATGTGTTCTTGGCCGCCGGTGCCGCCGCGGTCAAGGCAAGAGACCATGTGCCGGTAGCGAGCGCCGAGGGGTCGACAACGATGGCGTACGTGCCGTCAGCCGGAAGGGCGGGCAGCGCGAACGATGAAGATGTGGCAGAGGTGTAGCGCTTGTTGACGAGCCACTTTCCCTCGGGGGTGAAGACGCTCATGTCCCATGCCGCTGGAGACGAAGCGATCGTCAGAGTAGGTTTCTGCCCCTTTGTTCCGGAAAACGCGTAGCGGGCGTTCTGCCCGGCGACCGCGATGGCCGCCGGAGCTGCGGGGCCGTTCAGTGACAGGCTGCCGGCCTCGACGTCAGGTACCAGGGCGGCCGTGACGGCCCCTGTAGCCGGTTTCGCGGGCTGCACGAGGATCCGGTAGGTGCCGTTGCTCAGGGGAGCCCGGAGGTCCACTTCGCCCGTGGCCTTGGACCCCAGCATCATGGGAAGTTCCGTGGCACCGCCGGGTGTTACGACCACGAGGTTGGATGCCTGTGTGAGCGTGTTGGCGCTGAACACAACAGCGGCACCCTCCCCGCTCGAAGCGGGAACCTTGAACTCCATCGGCTGACCGGGCCGGGTGGCCTCGGCACGCGCCGTGGGCGCTGCCGAGGAAAGTGTGCCTGCCTGGCTCGGACGTGAGAGCCACAGGACCATGCTGCCCGTCGCGCCTTGCGCAGGGGTCACCTCGACGGTATACGTCGCGCCCACCTGAAGACGGGAGAAGTAGCGTGCGAATACACCGGCTTTCCCCACGGTGCCCACGAGTTGTCCCGTGCCGCCGTTGCTGTCGTACAGGCGGACGTTCGCCGCGGCAGAGATAGTGTTGTCCGTGAGGGCGAAACCCATGGCCGTGTCGGAAGCCGTGAACTCCGCGTGTACCTGCTGGCCGAGGCGGGAGACCTCTGTCGACGTTGGTGGCCCATCTGCCTCGAGCGGCACCCGCACGTTCGTAGACAGGGTCAGCGTCAGTGACCCGGCCAGACCCTGGTACGGGTCGAGCGTGATCAAGTACACCCCCGCCTCGGTGAGGACGGGCATAGAGATCGTGGCCCCTTTGGTGCCTGCAGGCACGATGGAGCTGCTGACCACCTTCTTTCCCGACGGAGCGAACACGTTCACTGTGACGTGGCCGGAGAATGTGCTGTCGCTGGCCCCCAGGGAAAAGTCCGCGCCCGAGACACCCTCGAACTCGGCCTCGATGTTCTGCCCAAACCGGTCGCTTGCCGCGGAGACTGAACCGCCCGTGGGGGACAAGCGCCCCGCCGACACAGGCAGAGAGGCCGTCAGCTGTAACGCCCCGACCGTCAGGCCCGACGGCTTGAAGACGACCGTGTACGTGCCCGGTACAGTAAGCGTCGGGCTGTCCCACTGCGTGTTCGCCCCTCCCCCTACGCTGGTGTTCGCGATCGACTTCCCTTCGGGGTCACGAACCTGAAATGAGACCCTTTTACCGTCGAAGCCGGTCGCGACGATGCCCAGCGACGGACGCTGTCCCGTGGCAGCGGAGAAACGTGCCACCCCGATCTGCCCGGAACGCTCGATCGCCAAGTCGGTCGGTGCGCCTTCCGGATTCACCACGCCCGCGTCCGCGTACGTCGAACCGGTGACCGTAAGGCTTCCCGTCCCGGCATCGGTCGTGTCGGCAACGAGCAGATATGTCCCGCTCAGCGGAAGGGAATCAACGCTCAGCAGAGCATCGGACGCCGCGCTCGCATACTTGGTCGCCACCGATTTGCCGTCAGGTCCATACAGAGTCACCGACGTGGCCTTGGGCATCTCACGCGTGTCCAGCCCCAGACTGAGCGAAGTACCCAGCGCGGCGGAGAAGCTCCATAGCGCGTCCTGTCCTGGACGGGTGGTCTCCAGCGTGGCAGATGCCCCACCGATCACCAGGTCGTGCCGCACCGCACGTGACGCCGTCACCGTCACCGCGCCGATGTTCGACGGCCCCGGGTCGATGATCAGTGAATACTGACCGGTCAGGGGTAAGTTCCTGACGTCCCAGTCCCCTCCGTTCCTGCTGAAGGAACCTCTGGTGCCGACCTCCCTGCCGACAGGGTCAAGGAGCCGGAGCCCTACCGCAGAGTTGAACGTGGTGTTCGAGAAGGCGAAGCTGACGGCGTCGCCTTCCAGGGCGACAAACAGGATCTTCGCCTGGTTTCCCGGGTTGATGACCTGGACGGTCGGCGGGGAGTCGTCGGTCAGCGACGTGTTCTCCACGGACTCGAAGCGCGGCTCGTCGACCGGGTAGAAGACATTGAAGTCCCGGGAAGTCTGAGCGCTGCCGTTCGGGGTGGACACCTGAACCCGGCCGAGATCAGCGTCCGGCGGCACTGTTACGGTCAGCTGGGTTTCCGAGGCAGCCACAATCTGCGCGATCGCCCCTTTGAACCGCACCACGTTGTCCGCGGCGTCAGGTGCGAATCCCGTACCTGAGACCACTACGTCGGTGCCGGGCCGCGCACCGTTGGGCGTGACCTCACTGACCGTCGGGGCACCTTGCGCCAGGGCAAAGGTCTCGCTCGACTCAGCTGAGGCGCTGCCGACCACGACCTTCACCTTGCCAGCGGCTGCTCCCGCCGGCACCTTCACCACGAGGCGGTGTGCTGATGCTGAGACGACCTGTCCTACCGCGCTCCCGAAACGTACCGAGTTGGCCGCTGGGGTAGCTGAGAAGCCGGATCCGGAAAGAGTCACTTCCGAGCCGACAGCGGCTTTGACCGGAACCAACGACAAGACGGAGAGCGAGCTGGAAGGAAACCGGTCAATGCCCAGCCGGTTACCTGCCTGGTCGTATCGGTACCGGGCTGTCTCGCCTGCAGGATCGCTCACACCCACCAACCGGTGTGCCGCGTCGTAGGCGTAGACGGCGTTGCCGGTGGTTGGTTCTGCCTCCGGCCCAGCTGCAGCATGCCGCGGGGCAGTCGTGGGTGGCACCGCGGTCGGAGCCCCGCCCGTAGGCAGAGGGGACGGCGTCCCTGCAGCCGGGGACGTCGCAGCAGGGGCCGGAGCGGAAGAGCGAGAGGGGCCCGGAACCGCCTCCGCGGAAACAGTGCCCCCCGCCAGCGCCAGCACCAGGGCACCGACGGTCAATAGCTGCCAGCACCGAGAGCGTAAGGCCCCGGACTTCTCGCCGAACACACGCACTGCGCCCTCCCCAGGACAAGCACCCGAACACAACAAGCCCAAGATGCCTGCACCTCCCTGGCACAAGCCTTCACAACATACACACCGAGCGCCATGCACACGACAGAGATCACGAAAGGGCCGATCGCACCGAATCAATCGCGTCTACCAAGAGCAGCTTCGAGCCATAGTCGGTGTCACCCAGATGACCATCGAGATGCAATAACCAGAGCGGCACCGCCTGTTCCGCATAGGATCGAGCAACCTTACGGAGGGCCGAATTCCGGTATCACTCCCCCGCGAGCCACCCAAGCACCGGCCCCTTTGGGGCATCGCCATGGCGATGCCCCAAAGGCTGCCACTTCGACCCTCACGGCAAGGAAGGAGGTGGTGGGCCCTGCGGGGCCCACCACCTCAGCATTCAGTTATAGGTAGCGTTCCGTTGCAGCCGCCTTCCGTTGAATTTGGAGTACCGGTATTGATCTGAAACGCTTTGGGTCCAGGCTCGTCGAGCTGGGTGTGAGCGATCTGGCGGGGGACGCGCGGCATCTGTCGCCGTCGGCGCAGGAGGCCTGCGGCTGCGGGCGGTGGCCGCGTTGGTGGCGGGGCGGGGGCCGTGAGGACGTGGCGGCGGTTTTCGGGGTGTCGCTGAAGGCGGTCGACATCTGGTGGGCGAAGTGGCAGGTCGGCGGCCGGGAGGCACTGGCCGCGCGGCAAGCCGGTCGGCGTGCACCAGGTACTCGGGGAGACCGAGCAGGGTGCGGTGCGCCAGGCCGTCCTTGATCACCGGCCCTGTGACGTGGGCCTGAGCGGGCAGCTGTGGACGCGGCGGCTGATCGGTGACCTGATCGCGCAGCTGTACCGAGTGCGGCTGACCGAGGTAGGGGTGGGCAAGTACCTGAAGCGGTGGGGATCTCGTTCCAGCGGCCGGACAAGCGGGCCGTCGAACAGGACCCACAGGCCGTGGCGCGCTGGCACCAGGAGACCCGGCCGAAGATCCGCGCGAAGGCGAAGGCCGAGGGCGGCGAGGTCATGTTCGCCGGCCAGGTCGGTATCCGTTCCGACTATTTCCCGCAAAGCGATACTGCCGGGTTCGACGCGCGTTCCGCTAGCTTCCTGAGCTTCGTGGGCCTTCCGCACTCCGAGGTGTTCACCTCCAGGGAGGACGTCGAGGCCCCCTACCCGGCTGGCCTTGATGCGATCTCGCTCGCCCGCCGCTTCGACCACTACGGCATCCCGTGCCCGGCGGAGAGCAGGTCCTGGTGGATGCTCGGCTACCTCTCCACCTCGCTCATCGCCCTTGACCCGGCCTCAGGGAAGGTCTACGCGTTCCCCGAGGGATTGGACAGCTACATCCCGCTCCACCGCGACGTCGAGTCTCTGGTGTACGCGCTCGTCGAGTTCCGGAAGCTTGAGGTCGACCACGACAACGACGTGGACCCGGAAGAGCTCTCGGCCCGCTTGAAGGAGACCGTCGGCGCTTTCGACTCCACGCCCTTCGCCGAGGAGGACGCCCAGTGGAACCTCTCTCTGGAAGAGCTGGAACACGGCATCTGGTACCACCGAAGCCAAGGGAAGGGCTATGCCGGAGTCGTTCCATCAGGATGGTCGTTGATCCATGACAGGCCGCCCAGGTCGAGTCTGTGGCGGGCGCGAGTGACAGCGACGTAGGCAAGGCGCGCTTCCGCTTCGTCGACAGGACCGGGGACAGGGTGCCCGTGGACGTCTTTCCTGTCGGTGTCGCGGGGTGGGGTGAAGTCGTCGGCGATTTTGACGCTTGCCCATTCCCGCCCTTTGGACTTGTGGGCAGTCGAGACGGTGACGTCCGCGGCGCTCTCAGGGCCGAGACGGTGAACAGCGTTGAGGATGGCATCGGTTCCATGAGTGTCGACGAGGTCGACGAGCGGCTGGAGATCCCGCCCCGCAGGGTCGTTCGAGGCGTAGTCCTGCAGGTCACCCCAGGTGGGGAAGAGCAGCAGTTCCGGATGGTAGGTGCGGCGGCCGGCCTTGAGGTCGTCGGCAGCCCGGGCGAGTGCTCGCAGGGATTCTCCTCCCCCGGTCAGGGCTACACGGTGGCCTGTGTCGAGGAGTTGCATGACTTCGCGCATGGCTCCGACGTTGGTGCGGCACAGGATGGCGTCAGGCTGGTCGACGGGTCCGATGTTGGTGGGGATCGTGTCTGTGCCTGCGAGGCGAAGGGGCGCGGTGGCGATGGAGAGCCAGCGGTTGGCCTCGGCGGCGAGGTCGGGGCCGAAGCGGAAGGACCGGGACAGGGTGAGTTCGGTTCCGTGAAAGGCTCTCATGATGTCGCGGGCGCCGCGCCATTGGTAGATGGCTTGGGCTGAGTCTCCGACCATGACGAGCTGGGCGTGATTGCGCTGGGCGTTGAAGACCTGTTCGACGACGGGGTTGGTGTCCTGGGCTTCGTCGAGGAGGAGGAATTCTGCGGGGATTCTCGGTTCGGTCAGTGCCCAGATCTTGAGGTAGTGGTCATGGTCGAAGCGGACGGCGCCGGCATCGGGGTTTTGCAGGTCGGCCCATGCTTTGTGGGCGAAGGGCATGACCAGGGCGGTGAGTTCGCGGTGGTGGCCAGCGTCTTCGAGGTTGCGCAGTCTGGGGACGTGGTGGTCAGTGAGGGCGGGGTCCGCGGAGTGGCAGAAGCGGGTGATGGTGCGCAGGGTCGCGTAGGAGAGGGTGCGGGGTGAGAGGTCTCGGTCGCCGATGCGAAGGGTCTTGGTGATGCCGAGGTGGTGGCCGGTTTTCCAGCTGGGTTGGCGGGGGCTGTTGAGGCGGGCGCGGTAGCGGTGGCCGACGGCGGCGTAGGCCAGGGCGTGTGCCGTTTTGCAGGTAACGGTGGAGGGGAAGCGGGTGGCGGCTTCCTGGGCGATGGCTTTGTTGTAGGCGATGTAGCGGCCGCGGCGTCTGGTGCCGCGGGCAAGGAGCGCGAGGGTGCTGGTCTTGCCGGTGCCTGCTCCTGCTTGGAGGGCGAGGTGGTCGCCGGCGTGGAAGCGGTCGGCGGCGGCAGTTTGTTCGGCGGTGGGTGCAGGCACCGGGAGTCTCCGTGGGGTGGATCGAGTGGCATCGGGAGCTGGGGTGGGTCGGCGGCGTTGCCGGGACGTGTAGCGGGCTGGGGTTACGTCGTGTGGTGCCGCTTGCGTGCGCTGTGAGGCAGGCGTGAGTGGATGTGCTGGTAGTGGAGCTGCGGGTCGAACGGTTCCCATTCGGTGAGGGCGAGGTCGGCGGCTGAGGAGGTCGCATGATCGGGGCAGTGCTGGTGGCGCCATCGCAGCTGCTCGGTGTAAGGCAGGTGGGTCAGGTTGTAGATGGCCATCCTGTCCACGGAGGGTGAAGTGGGTCGGTGGCTGGGGAGGGTGGTGGGGAGAAGGGCCCAGGTGCCGTGGGGGGCCTGGTCGTCGAGGACAGGGCGGGCGCAACGGTGCCGCTGCCGGGTCTGGGCTACGCACTGGATGGCGTCGATGGGGTGGCCGGCGATGTAGAGGACGCTGAGAAGGTGGGCGACGGGCTGGGCGGGCCTGCAGGATTCGGTTCGCTCGGGTGATGGTGGGGCGGCCGGTGTGGTGAGGGCGCCGTTGTTGATCAGGCGGCAGGTGTGCAGGGCGAGGTGGCGGCGCAGCGCGGCCAGTTGTGGGGTGAGGGCTGCGGGAGCGCTGCGTGCGGGGCACAGGGCTGTGTGCGGGATGCGGCACCACGCAGTGCCGTCGTGGGCGGGGTGAGCGATGCCGGAGCTGACGTGCCAGCGGCTGGCAGCAGGGACAGCAGCGGCGGGGAGTTCTTGAGGGTGGAGTCCCACAGCTCGGTCGTCGCCGTCCGTGCGTGGGTGCCAGTCGACGCGGTTGCCGCAGTCAGGGCAGCGGCCGGGCTGCGCACTGCGGACGAGACGGGTGGGGCTGTCGGCGTCGACGCGAAGGGACCGTGAGCGTGGGGAGCGGGCGGAGGTGCCGTCCCACCGGCGAGGGGTTGGGGCGTTGGCGGAGCACATGGCGGTGAAGGTGGCAGGTGACACGCCGGTACTGCGGGGGACGTGCCGGAGTGTCCTGCGGACGGCTCAACAGCAGGGAACCCGCGTGCGGTCTCTCGCGCAGGAGTGCCTTTTGATGACTGGATCGGGTGATCTCCCAGACCGTGACCCGGAGTGGTCAGGAGGCAGGTTCGGCCGGGGGTTCGTGGCCTTCGCAGAGGCGGGCGAAGAGGTGGTCGACGGGGACGTCGAGGGCGTGGGCGATGGCGTGCCAGGTCTTGAGTGAGCCGATGGTTCGGCCTTGCTCGATTTCGATGAGAGTGCGCCTGGCCAGGCCGGTTCGGTGGGCGAGCTCGTCGTAGGTCCAGCCGCGTTCGCTCCTCAGTCGCGCCAGCTCCAGGCGGAGGGCGGTGAGGTTCGGGTCGGGCGGGAAGATCGTCACTCCACCATCCGAAGGCGCAGACACCTGCCCTGTCAGTGCAGACCCCTGCCCTATTTACGCAGGTCGCCGCACCTCTACGCAGGGCAGAGGTCTGCACTACGGTGTGCTGCCGCCCCACTCCCCCACCCCACTGCACCAGCAGATCAAGCTCGCCGAGGACCAGGAGAAAGACCAATCAGATGAGGCTCTGCACGACGCACCCGGTGGTGCGACGCATCTGGACCGTGGAGCTGCGCCCTGAACACGGAGGGACCATGCTGAACTGCCTGCAGTGCTCGCCCTCCGCCCCGTCCATGCGGACCGCGCCGTCCCAGGCACTGACCCACCTGGCCGCTCACGCGCGCCATGACTTCCTTCCTAGGCACCTTCGGACCTGCCAGTGCCACTCACACGGCTGCCGGTGGCACCCACGCCACCGCGGCTGCTCCGGACCCGTCCTGCTCGTCCTCACCCGCGAGCGCGGTGGCCGGCTCTGGCGGCTCGCCGACACCTGCGCCGCCTGCGCGGCAGCCACTGCCCATGCCGCGGTCGTGCCCGACACAGTCCTCGCCACGGCCTCTCCGGCAGAGTCGGTGAAACGGATCCGGCAACGGCAGCGCAGGAGAACATCGCACGGTCCCTCGGAGCAGGTGCGCGTGCGGGAGATGCTCAGCTATCTGGCCGCTGCTCTTCCCGCCCGGACCAGTGCGGCTGCTCGCCTGCTGGCCCTGCAGTGCGCCCTGCGTTCCACCACCGCCGGGAAGGTGAACATCCCCGCCGGCTTGATTCGCGGTATGCGGATTGCTTCGGAGCCGTCTGCGTTCACCGAGCTGGAGGCTGCCGGCTGGCTGCGCTCCCCCACCGGACCGACACACGCGGGCATCTCAGTGGAACTCTTGGACACTGCTGTACGGATGCAGACGCCGGCTCGCGCAGACCGTGCCCGGGCGGCCAACTGGATTCTGCGCACCTGCCAGATGGGCGAAATTCGCCAACTCGGCGCATCTCCGCGTCTGCTGGCACTGGCGCTGGCCGCGCACCTCCCGGACCAGACAGGCGCGCCAGCAGCTGAGCAGGAAGTCCTCGCGCGCATGTGCGGCCTCCCGCTTCAAGAGCTCACCATCTTGCTCGACATGCTCGTCGCCACCCACTTCCTGCGCTCCTGGGCGCACGGTGCTGCCCCTGAAGACCTGCACTGGGAGCTCACCCGGCGCAACCACCTCACCGGTAACTACTCAGGCCTTGAGTCTGACCGTGTGACCTGACGTACCGGCCAGGCTGAAGATCCTGGTGCAGAGTGATCCCCATAACCTGCCGCTCGGCCAACAGACGGACGGGCTTGGCTCGGCTCCTTCCAGCGCCGGTTACCTTCACGGCCTGACCACGGACTCTGGTCCGTGGACTCCTTCCGGCCTGGGTACAGCCAGACGCTGGCCCGCACGGGCTGAAAATTCTCAGCCCGGGATGTCACAGTCCGGCCTGCCGACAGCACTAGTTAGCGTGGTGCCCGTACGGGTGCCACCCATGCCCGAAGAGGCGGGAGCGCAAGGGTGGATCCGGTGTTGATCACGAGCGTAGCGATCGTGTTTCTAGGGGCTGTGAGCAGCACCCTGCGGTTCGCCCGAAAGCGGCTGAAGCATGAAGTAGGGCTTCATGTGTCCAAGCTGCTCGCCGAGCACGCTCACAACAGCCTGCGCTCACCCTCGGCGGGCTGTGGTTCCGGCTGCCTGGCGGAGGTCGGGGTGAGCCGTCGTGGAGGACGCGGCCGAGGCTGAACTTCGGGTGAGTGATCCGCTTGACCGGTTCTCCCCGGTGGACCTGCAGGGGAGAGATCTTACTGAGGACCTTCACCATGCCGAGTTCCCGGGCCTTGTTCGCTTCCTGCTGCTGCACGGGGCGTCCTGGAGCGAGGCACAGGACGCCGCACAGGATGCCTTCACGCAGATGTGCCGGCCAGGGACGAGCATTCGCTACCCCAAGGCGTGGCTGCGCACAGTGGCTTGGCGCTCCTGGTTACGTCAGCAGGTGCTGGAAGAACCTTGCGAGGAGGTTCCGGACCGGCCGACTGCTCATTGGGATTCGCCCGCGCATGCCGTGGAACTCGGCGTCGAAGAACGGCGTGTGATCGAGATGCTGCTGTCGTTGCCGTCCAAACAACGTGCGGCGCTGGCCTGGACCCTTGACGGATTCACCACACAGGAAAGTGCCGCTGCGATGGGCATCTCGCCCGAGGCCGCCCGGCAGAGCCTCTCCCGGGCGCGGGCGACGCTCAAGACCCGGCTGGGACTCGAAGGATCGGGCTACGAGGCTGCAGAGGAGGATCGATGAACTGCGACCGAGCATCCGAACAGCTTGAGGTTTTGCTGGCACGAGCACACAAGCAGCTGGGGATCGCCGTCTACGACGGTCTGATGAGCAGCGGCGGGCCGCCGGAACTACGGGATCCGGATCAGACGCTGGGTCGTCTGCTCGCGGCGGCACATCGCCAGACGGGGGATGCGGTTGTGGGGCGTCTGGCCCGTGCGGGACGCAAAGTGCCTCGCGAGCGTGCCGTGGCCGACCGGGAAGGGTCTTCCGAGGGTCTCTTGATGCGGCGCCCTGCGTTCGTGCGGCTCAAGTACCGCGAGCAGGCCTTGGAGTGTGCGCGACGGTACTGGCCCCTGGATGCCGTTCGGGTCATCCGGGATGCGGTGGACACTGTGCAGCAACTCATCGGCGATCTGGAGGAGGAAATACTTCCGGATACCGCCCGTGACCAGCTCCTGCGCGTAAGCAGCGGCATGGGCCGGGTGCTTGCCCTTCCGCAGCCGGACCAGGTAGCGCAGCCTGCTCTGGGTGGATTCGACTACATGGAAGAGGTGGAGGACTTCCTGGCCACGTGCACGTTGCGGCTCGTGGCAGAGACCCGCCGCTCCAAGCAGTTGCTCGACAACGAGCTCCTTCTTCATTTCCGCTGGACGGACATGTCCTGGCTCGGCGCGCTCGAGGTGTCGCAGGACCTGGCCGACGACCTCGACCTGGCCTACCGGGAGGCGTTGGCACTGTCCACGGCAGTGACGGCCGTAGAAGAAGCCAGCACCGACTTCCGGGGGGCCGACCTTAAATCGGTGGAACTGGATGGAGTCGATCTCGAGGGCATCCGGTGGGACGCAACGACCAACTGGCCGCCGGAGTGGAAGGAACGTATCTGGAGGGCATCACTGGCCGCCGGCACGGGACACGGGGAGCTGATCGTCGGCGCGGAACCCCGCGACAGCACCGTCCCGGTGGACATCTGAAAAGGCGCAGCCGGCGGCTGAACGAAGCAGGGCTGGTGAATGCCCAGCATCCCTAGGCCGCAGACAGTGCTGCGGGGAGAAGAGGACCGACGTGTCGCTCGCGTGCGAAGACGTGCGCGCGCCACTTCTCGAGGTGTGGCTGGTACGCCGTCAAGTTGTGGGCGGATAGCGCTCAGCTCCTGGCCCTCTAACGAGGGGGCAGGGAGAAAGCCCGCTCGAAGGGGTACCGGTACAGCACCAGCGGAACGGGAGCGCCGGAGAAGGCTCGCCTCCTCGAACGCTCCCGTCAGCGGATAGGTCAGGCGGCCGGGGTGTAGCGGACGATGGTGTCCTCGCACGAGCCTTCGGCGGAGACCTTCAGCGCTTCGAGTTCGCGGTCGTCCGCGGTGAGCTGCCAGCGGAGCTTGGTCGCCACCCACTCCCCCACACGTACCGGCACTGAGCCTCCGGGGACGGCGGCAACCAGTCCGCCGGATCCTGATCCGACTTCTGCCGGTTACTGCGCGCCGTCACCGCAACCAGGGAGACCTCCACCCCCTGGTCGTTCGCGTAGGCCTCCCGCCGTGCCGCCGTCCAGGCGGAGGCCCCAGCTGGCGGGGAGCGTCATTCGAATCGTGCGGTACTCCCGGCTCCGGAGCAACTGGCAGGTGCAGGCGGGGGCGTTCAGCGGCCGTCGCGGAGCCTTTGGTGACGCCACGCCGCGTCGAGGTAGCCCTCCTCTTCCAGAGAACCGCGCTGCGGCGGGCCGAGAAGGCGTGCTGCTTCCACGCACCGTTCGTCGTCGTGGAGGGCAAGCCCGTAGACGGCAGCCAACTGGACCAGACGGTCCGTATCGTCCAGCACAGCTGCCATGGCGTCCGCGAACACGGGATCGTGGTCCCTGCCCTCAGCAACCACGCGGCAGGCGGTCTTCCGTACCATCGCATCCGGATCGGCCATCAGCCCCAGCAACGCGGCGCGAGCATCGCCGGAAAAGGCCGGCGGCGAGGACAAGGCACTGAGCCCTTGCGCCACCGCACGCCGTACCCGGGCATCGGAATGGCCGGCGTGGGGCAGAAGGGCCGCCTCCGCGCGGGGGTCGCTGTGTTCTCCAAGGGCGACCAGCACCTCGGTGAGGACGGCGACGTCCGTCTCGGCGGCCGCCCAGCCGGTGAACAGGTCCAGAGCGGGGCCAGCGAACGCGTCCTTGTCGCTGTCGTCGAACAGATGAATAAGGCGGAGCACCTCGGCACCGAACAATCGGCGGGATGGGTCCGGGCTCGTACGTAGTACCGCCGCAGCGGCCCAGGTCACCTCCTCTCGCCGTCCACTCAACTGGAGGCTGGCACGGCTCCACGTTGCATGGTCCTGCTGATCGACCTGGGCCAACGCGCGGTCCATCAGCTCCTCGAACGAGGTTCGTACCCCGAGCAGTTCCTCGACGTACGTGAGGATCGCCCCATGGCCGTCCCGCACAGTCATGCCACCAAGGGTGAACTCGACGACGCTGTCGTACTCGCCGTCTTGAACCCGCTTACGGCTGACAGCGTCCCGGGATCCGGTACGGCGTCGCAGCTCGGCCTCGACCCCCGTCTCGTGCCAGCGGCGCGCGAGGTCCCGGGCCTCCAGGAGTTCGATCTCGGGATACCTGCCGCGGATCTCGTGGTCCAGGAGCGCCTCGAACAGAGCGGGCGACCCCGAGTCGACCGCCTCACTCAGGGGAATGAGGTCATCGGGGCGGCTCTGGCCCGAATCCGCACCGTACTGGAGCAGCAGTTGGGCGATGCGCCCGGCGTGCATCCGGACAGCCAGGCAGAACGCGGCGTCCAGATAGTCGGAGCCGTTGTGCTCGTGGAGGAGGATCCTCACCAGGTCCGTGTCTCCAGCCTGGACCGCGGAGATCAGGGAGGACTGGCCGTCCACCGCATTGCTGGTACCGGTACCCACGCCCATGATCCTGTTCCCCCGTAGCGTTCTCGCAGCTCAGTGTAGATCTGCCGAAATCGGCCAGACGGGGCGGATAACAGGCTGGCGCGACCTGGTTGCATCAGATGCAACATCGTGGCGTTGAACGCCCTTCCGCAGGTCAGAAGGCACCCACCGTCACCTCTCCGCGTGACAACCCCATCCCCGACCAACCCCGCGCCGTCAGCATGCGGGAGCAGAATGATGCATCGAGCCCGACTCCGCCCACTTGCTGCCCCACGCCTCGGCGAGCGGCACCATGTGCTCGATGTCCAGGGCCCCGGCGCTGGCGACCTCCTGGCCGTCGTAGTAACTGACCCAGGTACCGCCGGTCAGTTTGCACCCGGCTTCCACCGTCGGCGCGACGACGGCCTCGGCGATGAGGACCTCGGCGCGGGTGCTACACCCGTCGCCTGCGTCGTCGCCCGACGTTCCAGTGCTTGAACTTGCTGCGGGTGCAGCCGCTGCGGTCCTCCTCGGTCGCCTTCACCAGGCCGACCGCGTCGGCCAGCGTCGTCACTTCGGGTGCGGGGGTGGCCTGCGCGGCGGGGGCCGAGAGGAAGGGGAACTAGAGGGTGTCTTCAAAAGATCTTGCCAAGGTGGCCCCATGGCTGCGCACGATGCCTTGGTGGAACATCTTTCTGTCGACGTGCGCGCTTCGCTCCGGCTCTTCGCCTTCTACTTGGCGAACGGCACCCTCGATCTGGACCTGCTCGATAGGTTCGACTATCGCTCGACCGTCCTCCACTCCGGCTCCTCTCTGGAACAGGTCTTCGCGATCTATAGCAATGTGCTGCAAGTCGACGCCGACGGCATGGTACTGAACGACGGAGAAGCGCAGTACCGGGTCGCGCAGTGGGTTCGGGTGTGCTGCGACCCGAGCTATCGGGTCGAGCCGCCGTTCGAGGACTGGGAGATGGAGCTTCATCTCTGATGGCCCGCCGCTCACCGCCGGAGCATCATGCCCCCATCAGAAGCGACGCAAGAGTGACGGCTGCCTGGAAGGATTCGGCGGTCTTGTCGTAGCGAGTCGGTGCGCCACGAGGCGCCATGGAATCGAGTGAGGTGAGAGACCTTCACCGCCGGGTTGTCGTAGCAATCCGGTTGAAGCTGGGGGCAGTTGGGTTCGGGGGATGTCGAGCTGAGCGGCAAGCAGCCCCGACAACGCCGGGACGGGTTGGTACTGCCAGACGACCCGGGTCCGGCTAGCGAGACAGGAAGGTGCACGCGAGAAATCAGTGC
>NZ_NWVL01000056.1 GCF_002382885.1 Streptomyces sp. WZ.A104 | reverse complement strand
CCCCCCACACCCTCCGCGACACCGCCCACCACGTCCTCACCGACCCCACCTACCGCAACAACACCCACACCATGCGCCACCACATCACCCACGCCGGCGGCGCACCCGCCGCCGCGGACTTCCTCGAATCGCTGGTGACCCCGGTGTCCGCCGCACAGGACGTCCGCGGGTGACGGGGCCCACGGTCCCGCCCGTCGAGATCGACACGCCGTCCTTCTTCGCCGACCAGCACGGGCACTACGGGCGGATCCGGGAATCGTCGGGGCCGCGCCGGGTACGCAATCCGCAGGGGCTGGAGTACTGGCTGGTCACGCGGCACGACGAGGCCCGGACGGTGCTGCTCGACGCCCGGTTCTCCAAGGATCCGCAGCGCGCGTCGGTCGCCTTGAGCGCGGCCGGGTACGGGGTCTCCGGCGCGGGAAGCTTCTTCCTGCCCCTGGTGAACAGCGACCCGCCCGACCACACACGGCTGCGGCGGCTCGTCTCGGGAGCGTTCACCCCGCGTCGGGTCGCGGCGCTGGGGCCCGCGGTCGAGCGCCTCACCCACGAACTCCTGGACGCGATGGCGGAGCGGGACGCGGGCCCCGCCGGGCCGGACGCGGGGGCAGCGCCCGTCGACCTCATGGCGGCCCTCGCCTTCCCCCTGCCGGTCCTGGTGATCAGCGAACTCATCGGTGTTCCTCACGGCAATCGCGGCGCACTGCTGACCTGGGCCGCGCGGATGCTCACTGTGTCGGGACCGGGAGCGACACCTGCCTCGGGGCCGGCGGAGCGCACCCGCAGACTCCACCAGTGGTTCGCCTCCCTGGTCGCTGCCAAGCGGCCCCTGGTCCGCACCGACGTACCCGCGGACGAGCAGCCGGACCTCCTCTCGGCGCTCGTGGCGGCCCACGCGCAAGAGCAGCGGCTGAGCGACGAGGAGCTCGTCAGCCTCCTCGTCCTGCTGTTGCTGGCGGGGCACGAGACGACCACGGGGATGCTGGGCAACGCCGTCGACACCCTGCTCCGGCATCCCGACCAGCTCGCGCTGCTGCGCAAGCGTCCCGAGCTGACCCCCTCGGCGATCGATGAACTCCTTCGCTACGAGACCTCCTTGGCCCGAACGACCCTGAGGGTCGCGACGCAGGACGTCGAACTCGGAGGAACGGTCATCCCGGCGGGCGGCATCGTCAGCGTGGCGCTCGCCGCGGCCAACCGGGACCCGGACGTCTTCCCCCTGCCGGACCGGCTCGACATCACCCGCGAGCGCGGCCCCCACCTCGCCTTCGGCCACGGCATCCATTTCTGCCTCGGCGCGCCGCTGGCCCGGCTGCAGACGGAGACGGTGCTCACCGCCCTGTTCGGCCGCTATCCGGACCTCGCGCCCGCCGACCCGGACCAGCCGCAGTCATGGCGTCCGATCGGTGACATGCGGGGCCTGCTCACGCTCCCCGTGCGCCTCGGGCCCCGCGCACCCGCGCGGCCCGTCCCCGGCCGTCCCGCCGCGTACCCGGCAGGCACCGCGTGAGCGTGCCGCACCGTCCCGACCACCCCCGTCCGGCAGAAGAGGAACCCGTGCTCCCACACGCCACCGGCGCCCGACCGCCCGAGGCGGCGATCGAAGTCCGCGGCCTGCGCAAGCGGTTCGGGAAGACGTCCGCCCTGGACGGCGTCGACCTGACCGTCGCGCCCGGTACCGTCTGCGGTCTACTCGGACCCAACGGAGCCGGTAAGACCACCCTGGTGCGGATTCTGGCGACCCTGTCGCCGCCGGACGGCGGGCGCGCCCGTGTGGCCGGCCTCGATGTCGTCCTCGACCCCGCCCGGGTGCGTGCCAACATCGCGCTGACCGGCCAGTACGCCTCGGTGGACGAGCTGATTAGCGGGCGCGAGAACCTGGAGATGTTCGCCCGGCTTCACCGGATGCGCGGGCCCGTCGTCCGCCGGCGCGCCGAGGAACTGCTCGAACGGTTCGGCCTCCAGGACGCCGCCGGTCGCGCCGTGCGCACGTACTCCGGCGGCATGCGCCGCAAACTGGATCTCGCCGTGAGCCTGGTGGTCCCCCCTGCGGTGATCTTCCTCGACGAGCCGACGACCGGCCTCGACCCGCAGAGCCGGTACGCCCTCTGGGACAGCGTGCGCGAGCTCGTCCGGGCCGGCACCACCATCCTGCTCACCTCCCAGTACCTGGACGAGGCCGACCACCTCTCCGACCGGATCGCCATACTGGGCAACCCGGACGGCGCGGGCGGCCGGGTGATCGCCGAAGGCACGCCCTCCGCCCTCAAGTCCTCGCTCGGCCGCGGGTGCATCGACCTCACCGTGCGCCACGCCGACCAGCTGGCCCTCGCCGCCGAAGCCCTGGTCCGCACGGGGGCCGGAGCGGTCGAGGTCCACCGCGAGCTGCGGAGGGTCACCCTGGCCACCGGACGCTCCACCGGTCCCGGCACCGCCGTGCTCACCGCCGCGCTGCGCGAACTGGAAGCGTCGGGCATCGCGGTGGAGGACCTCGCGCTGCGCCGTCCGACGCTGGACGAGGTGTTCATCGGCCTGGTGACCACACCCGCGACCACCACCGAGGAGGCCGCGTGAGCCCCCGCCCGGCCGGCCCCGCGGCGACGGCGTCGGCGACGACCGGGGGAACCGGGGCGCGATCGGCCCGTACGCGCCGGGACGAACCCCTGCTCTCCCGGCTGCGCTGGGGCGCGGGCGACGCGGCGACCATCACCCGCCGCTACCTGATCCATCTGCGCGGCGCCCCCGAGCGGGCAGCGATGGCCCTGCTGCTGCCCCTGGTCTTCACCCTGCTCTTCGTCTATGTGCTCGGCAGCAACATGCGCGTCCCGGCGGGTGATTCGTACGTCAACTTCCTGATCCCGGGGATGCTGGCACAGATGACGGTCTTCGGCATCGCGGCGAGCGCCTCAGCCGTCGCCGACGACCGGGACAAGGGGATCACCGACCGGCTCCGCTCCCTGCCTATGAGCCGGACCGGAGTACCCGTCGGGCAGTCGTTGGCCGAGAGCCTGGGCGGGCTGATCACCCTGCTGGTCATGGCGGGCTGCGGGCTCCTGGTCGGCTGGCGTCCGGGCGCCTCCGTGACGCACGTCGTGGCGGGACTCGCGCTGCTGCTGGTCGCCCGGTACGCGTTCAGCTGGCTCGGCATGTGGCTCGGCCTGGTCCTTCCGTCCCGGTCGGCCACGGACCTCATCGGCATGCTGACCTTCCCGCTGACGATGGTCTCCAACATCTTCGTGCCGTCCGACGGCCTGCCCGCGGGCCTGCGCCTGGCCGCCGAATGGAATCCCGTGAGTGCGGTGGTGTCCGCGGTACGGGAACTCTTCGGCAACCCCGTCGGTCTGTCCCCCGACGCGGCTTGGCCGATCGTGCACCCGGTGGCCGCCACGCTCGGTTGGTCGCTCCTGCTGCTCGCCGTCTTCGGCCCCCTCGCCATCTCGGCCTTCCGCTCGCCGAAGCACTGACCACTGGAGAGATGTCATGAAAGCCCTTGTTCTGGCGGGGGGTTCGGGTACGCGGCTGCGGCCCATCACCCACACCTCCGCCAAGCAGCTCGTCCCCATCGCCAACAAGCCCGTCCTCTACTACGGGCTGGAGGCGATAGCCGACGCCGGGATCAAGGACGTCGGCGTCATCGTCGGCGAGACGGCCGCCGAGATCGAGCGGGCCGTCGGCGACGGTTCCGCCTTCGGGCTGAACGTGACCTACATAGCGCAGTCCCAGCCGCTGGGGCTCGCCCACGCCGTGCTGATCGCCCGCGAGTTCCTGGGGGACGACGACTTCCTCCTCTACCTCGGCGACAACTTCATCCTGGGCGGGATCACCTCGCTCGTCGACGAGTTCCGCGCGAACCGCCCGGACGTCCAGCTGATGCTGACGCGGGTCGCGAATCCCAGCGCCTACGGCGTCGCCACCCTCACCGCCGCGGGCAGGGTGGCCGCCCTGGAGGAGAAGCCGGAGCGGCCCCGGAGCGATCTGGCGGTGGTCGGCGCCTATCTCTTCACGCGGGCCGTCCACGAGGCCGTCCGCGCCATCGCCCCTTCCGAGCGGGGCGAGTTGGAGATCACCGATGCCCTCCAGTGGATGCTGGACCACGACCGGGACGTCAGGCCGACGGTGATCACTGGCTACTGGAAGGACACGGGCAACGTCGCGGACATGCTTGAGGCGAACCGGCGCGTGCTTGAGGTCCTGGAGCCGGCCGTGGACGGCACCGTCAGCACCGACAGCGAACTGATCGGGAGGGTCAGGGTCTGCGCGGGAGCCGAAGTGCGCGGCTCCCGCATCGTCGGCCCCGCCCTGATCGGCGCGGGGTCGGTCGTCGTCGACTCCTACGTGGGCCCGTCGACCTCGATCGCCGAGAACTGCCGGATCACCGACAGCGAGATCGAGTTCTCGATCGTCCTGGACCACGCCTCCATCACCGGAGTCCGCCGTATCGACGCGTCGCTGATCGGTTGCCACGTCGAGGTCGCCCCGGCGCCCCGCGTACCGATGTCGCACCGTTTCGTCCTGGGTGACCACAGCAAGATACGGATCTCCTCATGAGCGGTCGGCACTACCTCGTCACGGGCGCCGCCGGGTTCATCGGCTCGCACTTCGTCAGCGACCTGCTGGGGCCCGGATCGCCGCCGGACGTCCGTGTCACCGTCCTGGACGCGCTCACCTACGCGGGCGATCCGGCGCACCTCGCCCCGCTCTCCGGCGACCCCCGGTTCCGCTTCGTCCAGGGGGACATCACCGACGTCCCGCTCGTCCGCACCCTGATGGAGCCCGGGTGTGTGGTGGTCAACTTCGCCGCCGAAAGCCACGTGGACCGCTCCATCGAGGACGCGGGAGCCTTCGTCCGCACCAATGTCACGGGGACGCACGTGCTCCTCGACGCGGCGCTCTCAGCGGGCGCCCGCTGCTTCCTCCAAGTCTCGACCGACGAGGTGTACGGGTCCATCGACCACGGTGCCTGGACCGAGGAATCGCCCGTCTCCCCGAACTCGCCCTACGCGGCCACCAAAGCCGCCGCCGACCTGCTGGCGCTCTCGTACGCCCGGACGCACGGCCTTGACGTGCGGGTCACCCGCTGCAGCAACAACTACGGCCCGCGCCAGCACCCCGAGAAGCTGATCCCGCTCTTCGTCACCACTCTGCTGGCGGGCGGGGCGGTGCCGCTCTACGGCGACGGGGGGAACGTACGCGACTGGCTGCACGTCTCCGACCATTGCCGCGGCATCCGGCTCGTGCTGGATCGCGGCCGGGCCGGCGAGGTGTACAACATCGGGAGTGGCACCGAGTTGACCAACCGCCAGCTGACGGGGATGCTCCTGGACGCCTGTGGGGCCGACTGGAGCGCGGTCCGCCACGTCAAGGACCGCAAGGGGCACGACCGCCGCTACTGCGTCGACGACGGGAAACTGCGGCGCCTCGGATACCGACCTCTCGTCCCCCTCGCGGATGGCCTGGCCGAGACCGTCGGCTGGTACGCGGCCACGCCCGCCTACCGCTGACGACGCGGCCCGCGCCGACCGTCCCGCTCCCTCCACCACTCCGTCACGCCAATCGGGCTCCGCGTTCAGGGCTCGCAGCTTCAGAAGGAATCTCCGTGCGCGTCCTGTTCTCCGTCTTTCCCGCGACGGCCCACACCCTCCCCGTCATCCCGCTCGCCTGGGCGCTGCAGAACGCGGGACACGAGGTCCGGATCGCCACCCACCCCGACGCCGCGGGGGCGGCGACGCAGGCGGGGCTCGCCGCCGTGCCCGTCGGCGGATCGGAGGATCTTCGCGAACTCGCCGACTTCAGCCGCAACCCCGCCCTGCTCGGCCACCTCGGCGGGAACCTCTCCGTCGCCTCCCCCGACTGCCCCGACTGGGGTCCGAAGTGGTTCCGGATGACCCGCGTGTTCGCCGGTCTGCGACCCCTCTTGGAGGAACTCACCGGTGTCGCCGTGCGCTGGCGCCCCGATCTGGTCCTGTGGGACCCCTTCTGCCTGCCGGCCGCCGTCGCGGCGCGGCTGAGCGGCGCCGCACACGCCCGAGTGCTGTGGGGGCGCGACAACATCGCCTGGCTCCGGCAGAGGTCCCGACGCTATCTGGCACAGGCTCAGGGCGGGACCTGGCCGGACCCGCTGGAGGAGGTCATGCAGCAGCTGCTGGAGCCGTACGGACTGCCCTACGAGGAGGAGCTGCTCCTCGGCCAGTGGACGATCGATCCCCTGCCCCCCGGGGTGAGACTGCCGGCGCCGGACGTCCGGTACGAGGGCATGCGGTGGGCGTCCTACAGCGGAGGCGGCCCCGTGCCCGACTGGCTGCACACGAAGCCCGTCCGCCCGCGCGTCTGCCTGTCGTGGGGAACCGGGGAGCCGGGTGCGCAGCCGCGGCCGGGGGGCGGGGCGCCCCTCTCCGAGGTGCTCGGCGCCCTCGCGGAACTCGACGTGGAACTGGTCTCCGCGCGCAGCGGGCTTGCGGCCCCGGCCGTCGACGTACCGGGCCGGGTGCGCCTGCTGGACCGGCTTCCGCTCAGCCAGTTGCTCCCGGGGTGCTCCGCGGTCGTCCACCAGGGCGGCAGCACTGTGTTCTCCGCGGCCGCGGCGCACGGCGTACCCCAGCTCGTGGTTCCGACGTCGTTCTGGGACGAGGAAGGGACGGCGGGGTACCTCGAACACCGCAACGCGGGACGGGTGCTGGACCCTGCCCGGTGGGATGCCACGACCCTGCGTGACGCGCTGTCGGCCCTGCTGGCGGACCGCCGCGTCCACGAGCAGGCCAGGGCCCTGCGCGACGAACTCGCGATGCTGCCGGGGCCCTCCGCGCTCGTACCCGTGCTGGAGCGACTGACCGGCCTCCACCAGCGGATCTGAGACGAGCGGCCCCACTCCAGTCGTAGTCCGGCCCCGCCCGCGGGCCCGTGGCGGAGACAGGAAAGCAGTCCCGGGACGGACGACCGCGCACCGGGGTCCTTGACACGATCGACCTCACGATTCGACGCGGGCACGACCTTCACGACCAGCCGAACGCGGAGCCCCACCATGCACAACACCATCGCGGCCATGTACCCGCGGATGAGAACCGGGATCTTCTTCACCCCCACCACCGAAGGCGACGGTGTCCTCCTGACCAACGGCAGTGAGGTCGTGTCCTTCCTGGGCGCCTCCACCTACGCCTGGCTGGACAGACTCTCTCCGCACCTCGACGGCTCGCACCGCGTGGCCGATCTGACGGCCGGCCTGCCGCCCGCGCCCCGGAAGATGGTGGAGAAGCTCGTCGGCGCTCTCCACGACGCCGGTCTGGTCCGTGACGTCAGCCAGGACATGGCCCATTCCCTGAATCCGGACGAACTGGAGCGCTACGCCTCCGAGATCGCGTTCATCGAGGCCTTCCACACCTCGCCCGCCCTGCGCTTCCAGCGCTACCGCGAGACCCGGATCTCCGTCATCGGGTCGGGCGCGGTCTTCGCCGCGGCCGTCGAGGGCGCGCTGCTGACGGGCGTCGCCCGGCTGTCGGCGCGGCCCGCCCCCGAGCGCGGCCCCGAGGACCGCGCCGTACGGGAGCGCCTCGACGAACTCGCCGCCGAGGCGCGGCGGCGCGATCCCGGTCAGCGGCTGGAGACGGCGGCGCTCGATCCCGCCGATCCTGTGGCGCTGCGCGACGCGGTCGGGGCCGCCGATCTGGTCCTGTACGCGGCTGACCGCACCGACCCCGGCGCACTGCGCGCGCTCGACGGGATCTGCGGCGACCTCGACCGGACCCTCATCCCCGTCACGCTGTACGGGGACGCGGCGTGGGTGGGGCCGACGTGTGCCGCGGACCGGCCCTGGGTGCGGTGGGAGAGTCTGTGGCTTCGGCTGGGCGACCGGCCCGACGGCGAACGGGAGCGGACCCGGTTCCTCACCGGTCCCGTGCCCGGCATCGTCGCCAACCACCTGGTCTTCCGCGCGTTCGAGCACCTCACCGGCGGGGCGGACGCGACGGCCGCGGACGAGGACCACCCCGGCCGGGCGTCCGGCGCCGTACGCCTGGACCTGGAGACCCTCCAGACCTCGGCCCACGAGCTGGCACCGCATCCGCTGGTGCCCGGGGCGGCCGACGGAAGCGCTGATGAGCGGCGGATCCGGGACCTCGCCGACGGAGCGGCCGTGGACGCGGCCGAACTCGCCGCACGCGTCGTTCCCCTGACCGACGTCCGGCTCGGTGTCCTCGGCCCCGTGTCGGAGGCGCACCTCGAACAGTTCCCGCTGCGCGTGGTCCGTCTCGCGGTGACGGATCCGCACCGGCCCGGCACGCCGTTCACCGTATGGGGCGCCGGATCCGATTTCCCGCAGTCCCAGGACGCCGCCCTGCGCCACGGGCTCGCCGCCCATGCCGTCCGCTCCGCCGCCACGACGACGCGTGCCGACAGCGTGCGCGGCGTCAGTCTCCTGGACGGCGCCGACCGGGCGGTACCGGCGCCGCGCGTCTTCGTCGCTGCGGGGGACAGCGCCGTGCCCGGCTCCCTTCCGGTCGGTACGGCCGGCGCGGCCACCTGGGCGGCCGCCGTCGAGCAGGGCCTGCTCGACCACGTCCTGCGTGGCGCGCCCGCCGGGGCCGCCTTGAAGGCGACGGACCACCGGACCACGGAGCAGCTCGATCTGACCGCCGGGGCACGGCGGTTCCTGGACCTGCTCGCGGCATCGGGCGAGACGCTCACGGCGCACACCGTGGACGCGCCTGCGGGGGTCCACCTGTACGCCTTCCGGCTCGGCGCCGACCAGGCGGGCCTCGTCGAGCACGGCGCGGGGTTCACGGCGGCCGAGGCCGTCGAGGCGGGGCTCGGCCGGCTCCTGCTGGCCTGGCAGGCCCGTAACTCGGGGCAGTCCGAGTACGCGCCCTCCCCCGCCGTGAACCTGCGCACTTCCTCCGTGGCCGACACGCGTGCGGACGAACCGCGCTACCGCGCCTTGGTCGAGGCTCTGCACCTCGCCGGATCCGCGGCGGTCGCGGTTCCCCTCGACGGCGACCCGGCCGTCCGTGAGGTACTCCCCTACCTGGTCAGGGTGGTGCTCCTCGATGTCTGAGCCGACCTCGAACCCCGTTCCCCCGCGCACGGTCGCCGTCATCGGTGACGGCGGCCTGCTCGACGCGGCCGTCGCCCGGGTCGCGTCACGCGGGTTCCGTGTGCTGCGCCCGGGCGACGCGCCGATCACCGACGAACTCCGCTCGTGCGCGGCCGTCCTGCTCCCGAGCGACAGCGCGAGCACCGCCCGGTACTCCGATGTGCGCGCGGCCGCCGAGGCCGTCGGCATCCCCTGGATCCCGGTCGGCACCGACGCGGACGCCATCCATGTGGGGCCGGTGGCCGCGGGCACCGGGCAGGCCTGTCCGACCTGCGCGGACTGGCGCCGCCGTCTCGCGCGGGACCAGGCGGGGCACCACGAGACCCTCCGCGCCCGCCACGGCTCCGCGTTGGCGGCCCTGCCCTCCCGGCTCCGTACGCGGCCGGCCGCGGCCGTGGCCGCGGAACTCGCGGTCTCCCTGCTGGAATCCGCCCTGTCCGGCGTCCCGCGCCGGGACACCGACGCCGGTACGGAGGGCGCGGAGGTCCGCCGTCCGGGGGACGTGTTCCTGCGGGTCGAGTTGGGCTCGCTCGCCATCACCTCCCACCGCTACCTGCCCTACTCCCTCTGTGAGGACTGCGGAGGCCTGCCCGACGACGACGCCGGGCCGGCGCGCATCGTCCCGGTCTCCCGCCCCAAGCCCGCGCCCGATGTATTCCGCGTACAGAACGTGGTGGCCCGCGAGCAGGAGCTGTACGACCTGTACGTCGACGGAGCCGCCGGTGTGGTCCCCTCGGTGGAGGACGAACGCGGAGGCCCCCTGCCGCGTGCCATGGCCCCGCTGAGCTCGCTGCGCGGCAACAACTCCCAGAATGGCTGGGGCCGTACGACCGACTACCGGTTCTCCCGCATCACCGCCGTCCTGGAGGCCCTGGAGCGCTTCGGCGGCGAGGAGCCCCGCGGCCGTCGTACATCGGTCACGGCCAGCCGCCGCGAGCTGGGCGAGCGCGCCGTCGACCCGCGCGCCTTCGGCCTCTATCCGGACGAGCGCCACGAACTGCCGGACTTCCCCTACACCCGGTACGACGAGGACCTGGTGATGCCCTGGGTGTGGGGGTACTCCTTCGCCCGGGGCGAAGCGGTACTGGTGCCGGAGCGGTACGCCTACTACGCCGCGCACAGCCACGAGGAACCCCGGTTCGTGTACGAGATCTCCAACGGCTGCGCCATGGGCGGCTGTCTGGAGGAGGCCGTCCTGTGCGGTCTGCTGGAAGTCGCCGAACGGGACGCCTTCCTGATGACCTGGTACGGACGGATGCCCATCCCCCGGGTCGACCCCGCCAGCGCGCGGGACCGCTCCATCCCGATGATGATCGAGCACCTGCGTCACCGGACGGGGTACGAGATCCAGCTCTACTCGGCCACGCTGGAGCAGGGCGTCCCGTGCTTCTGGGCGGTGGGGCTCGATACCCTCGGCGACCCGGGCAGGCCCCGGATCCTGTGCGCGGGCGGCTCCGCGCTCCAGCCCGAGAAGGCCGTGGTCAACGTCCTGCACGAGATGGGGCACCTGCTGGAACACGCGAAGCTCTACGACTCCGCGGAGCGGGACCGCGCCGCCCGCATGGTGGCGGACCCGTCGCTGGTCAAGGTGATGGGCGACCACTCGGTGCTCTACAGCCACCGGGACGCGTTCGACCGGTTCGACTTCCTGTTGTCGGAGCGCAAGGCGCGGCCGTTCGCCGACTTCGAGGAACAGTGGCGGTGGCCCGCCCACACTGATCTACGGTCCGACCTGGACGAGATGGTGCGCCGCTACCTGGACCGCGGCCTGGACGTCCTCGTCGTCGACCAGACGACACCGGAACACCGGGCAGGCGGATTCGCCTGCGTGAAGGTGATGGTGCCCGGCACCCTGCCGATGACCTTCGGACACCGGAACAGGCGTGTCGACGGGCTGCCGCGGCTCTTGAACGTTCCGTACGAACTGGGTTACCGCGACCGGGTCCTGACTCCCGGGGACATCAATCCCCATCCCCACCCCTTCCCCTGAGGACTGCACGGATGACGGCCATCGAAGGGCGGGACGGGCACACCGCGTCGCCAGGTGCCCGGTACTGGCACCGGTCCCTGCACGACTACGCCGCTATGACGGCGGGAGCTCCGCGGGGCCGCGAGGGCGGTCCCGCGGAGCCCGCGCGGTTCACCCGGTTCGGCGCGCTGCCGCGGTACCCGCTGCCCGCGCCCGTGGGGGAACTCGCCCCGCTCACTGTGACCGCCCCGGACGCCACCTTCCACTCGGCGCTGCTCCACTACTCCTGCGGTGTGCTGCGGACCGAGTTCGGTCCGACGGCCCGCTGGCCCTATCACAGGGCAACGCCCTCCGCCCGGTGCTTCGCCCCCGTCGAGACGTACCTCTGGACCCCCGGGCACGAGGGGCTCCCGGCGGGTGTCTACGCCTACGATCCGGCGCACCACACGCTCGTGCTGGTGCGTGCCGGGGACCACCGGGCCTTCCTGAGTGCGGCGTTGGGCGCGGACCTCGACGACGCGGTGGGGGCGCTGCTGCTCTCCACGGTCTTCTGGCGGACAGCCTTCCGCTACGGCGACTACGCCTACCGGCTGTGCGCGCAGGAGACGGGACTGGTCGCGGGGAACGTGATGATGGTCGCGGACGCCCTGGGCATGCAGGCGCACCTGCACCACCAGTTCCTCGACGGCCCCCTGGAGCGGCTCGTCGGAGCCCCGGGCCCGCAGGAGAGCGTGGCCGCCGTCCTCCCCTTTTACTCCCGGCGGGACTCGGGGCACAGACCGGTCCTGCGGAGCGAGGCCGCGTACACCGGGGAGGCCCTGGCCGCTCTCCTCGGGGCCGCGCACGGCCGGCCCGCGCCGCCGACGACCGGAATCGATGCCCTGGCGGAACTGACCGGGATGGACGCGGCTGCCCGGCTCACGGACACGGCGTCCTTCTCTCGGCTGCCCGCCGGTCCGGCTCCCGCACGGCGGACGGACGACGCGGGGGCCCGGACCCCCGATCTGGCGCACTGCCTGCGGCTTCGCACCTCGGGCAGTCCCGCCTTCAACCCGGCCCGTCAGCCCGTCCCCTTGGACGGGATCCGCCGCGTGCTCGGTCCGCTGTTCGACCCCTGGCCGTCCGATGCGGTGCCTGACGGCGCGGCGCCGCCCGTCACCGCCCATCTCTGGGCGGTCAACGTCAGCGGGCTCGCCGACGGAGTGCACCGGGTGGCACCGGACGGACTCCACCGGCTCGGGTCCGCCGCCCCCCTCCGCGCCCGGGACATCGGCATGGAGGCGGCCAACATCAACTACCGGGCCGTCGCGGCCGTGGTGTTCCTCTCGGCCCCGCGCGCGGTCGCCCAGGAGGTCTTCGGTGACCGGGCGTTCCGCGTCCTGCACCACGAGGCCGGAGCCGTCGCGCAGCGGCTTTGCGTACGGAGCGCCGCCGAGGGGCTCGCCGCCAGGATCCACAACGGCTACGCGGCGCGGACGTTGTCCGGGGTACTGGAGCTGCCTCCGGGGCACGAGCCGCTGTTCCAGATCGCGCTCGGCGTGCCTGGGCCCGACGAACGCTATCTGATGCCGGTCACCCGGCTCTCGACGACCGCTCAGCGGCCCGGACACCCCGGCGGGCCCACCGCTGCCGCACCGACACGGAACGAGGTACACACCGCATGACCGCACACGCTCCGTCCGTCGGCGCGACAGCACTGGGATTCCTGCGCTCCGGCCATCAGCCGCCGGACGCCCTGCCCGCGGCGGACCCTGCCCGCCTCCCGCCGGTCCACAAGCGCTACCCGTCGGCCCCCTCGGTGCCCCTCCCGTCCGGCGGCGAGCCGTCGGTGGACGCCTCGCTCCCCCGCCTGTCCTGGCTGCTGCGGCAGACCGCCGGGCTCACCAGGATGCGCTGGATGAGCGGTCTCATGCCGCTCGGTCTGAGCGGCTCCGGTGAGCCGCGCGACCGGCGGGTGCTCCTCTCCCCCGGCCGGATAGGGGCGGCCTCCGGCTCGCGCTACCCCGTGGAGGTCTACGTCGCGCACGGCGCGTCGGACGGTCTCCCGGCCGGGCTCGCCCACTACGACCCCGTGCACCACGTACTGGAACGCCTGCGGGACGGTGACGGCCGGGCCCGGCTGCTCGGCCTGCTGAGCACGCCGCCGGAGCGGGAGCCCGAGTTGGTACTGCTCCTGACGAGCGTGCTGTGGCGCAACGCGGCCAAGTACGGCGTGTTCGGCTACCGGCTGCAGAGCCTGGACGTCGGGGTCGTGGCTGCCCAGGCAGTGGCCGCCGCGGAGGCGACAGGGCTGACGGCCACCATCCACCTGCACTACGACGACACGGCCCTGGACGAGGTCCTCGGCTTGTCCCCCTTCGCCGAGAGCGTCTTCGCGGTGGTCACCCTGCACCGGGCGGAGGACCGGCCCGCGCCCCGCGCGGAGCGGAACGCCCCGTGGTACGGCCCCGTGCCCGAGGCCGTACCCGGACCGGCTTCGATCTCCGCAGTCCCCGAGATGGCGGAGGCGGCCGCCCTGCACTCCGCGATCCGCGCCGCGGCGCCCGGTTCCCGGGGGTGGCTCCCGGCGTGGTCACCTGATGCCGGTGCGCTCCCGCACGCACTGCCGACGGCGGACCTGAACCTTGCCGACGGCTTCGCCGGACGGCGTACCGTCTACGGCTACCGGCCCGCTCCGGTGCCGGAGCATACGCTCGCGGCTCTGCTCGCCGCGGCCGCCGCGCCCCTCCCCACGGACACGCCGGACAGGGCGGACGCACCTGCCCTGCGGCTCGCCGGGGTGGTGCAGCGCGTCCACGCGGTGGCGACGGGCGCCCATGTGTACGACCCCGTCGGGCACGCGCTGATCCCCACCCGGCCCGCGGAGGCCGTGCGGGCGATGATCGGCGCGGCCAAGAGCCCCATGCTGGCCGACGAGTGCCGCACCGCCACCGCGACCCTGGCGCCCTGCGGTGATCTGCGGGCGGGCATCGAGCGGTTCGGCGACCGCTGGTACCGGACGCAGAACATCGCTGCGGGAGCCCTCGCCCAGCGCGTCGCACTGGCCGCGGCCGCGGTCGGGCTGGAAAGCCACGTGCACTGCGACTTCGACCCGGACCGCGCCGCCTCGGCCCTCGGCCTCGGCCCTGGTCCCGGAGCGCTCCAGCCGCTGGTGGTGGTGACCGTGGGGCCCCCGTCCCCGCAGCACTCGGACCCGCAGCTGCCGCTTCGGGGCCAGGCATGAGAACCCCACCCGCACCCCTGCCCGGCAGACGGAAGGACACCAACTGATGGATCTCTACGATGTCGTGGTCGTAGGCGCCCGGAGCGCGGGAGCCTCCACCGCGATGCTCTTCGCACGCGCCGGCTGCCGGGTCCTCCTCCTGGACCGGATGCGCTTCCCCAGCGACACGCTCTCCACGCAGCACGTCCACCGGCCCGGGCTGCGGCTGCTCAACCGGTGGGGCCTGCTGGGGCGGCTGGCGGACACCGGCTGCCCGCCGGTGCGCCGGATCTCCTACACCCTGGGAGACCTCCGGCTGGAGGGGGCCGTACCGGTGGAGGAAGGCATCGACGCGGTCTATGCGCCGCGCCGGTTCGTCCTTGACAGCCTCCTGATCGACGGCGCGGTCGAGTCCGGCGTGGAGTTCCGCGAGGGGTGCACCGTGACCGGCGTGCTGTCCGACGCCGGCAGGGTGTCCGGTGTGGAGTGGCGTACGGCCGCGGGGTCCACGGGCCGGGCGCACGCCCGGCTGGTGGTCGGCGCGGACGGGATGCGCTCGACCATGGCCCAGCACGTCGGCGCCCGTACGGTGCGGGAGAACGCTCCGCGCACCTGCGTCTACTACGGTTACTGGGAAGGCCTGCCCGCGGAGTTCGAGGTGTACGAGCGAACCGGCCGACTGATCGGCGTCGTCGGCACCCATGACGAACTCACCTTGGTGGCCGCCTACTTCCCGCAGGAGGAGTTCCCCCGAATACGGAAGGACCCGCAAGGGGCCTACCTGGAGGCGCTCCGCACGACCGCCCCGGAACTGGCCGAGCGCGCCGCGTCGGCGCGCCGGGTGGAGCACCTGCGGGGCACGGGGAGCCAGCTCAACTTCTTCCGCGAGACCACCGGACCGGGCTGGGCCCTGGTCGGCGATGCCTCGTGCCACAAGGATTCGATCACCGGAACCGGTATCAGTGACGCCTTCGAGCAGGCATCACTGCTCGCCGGATCGGTAGGCGGGTCGCTGCACGACGAGCACGCGACGGCCGCCGCGCTGGAGCGGTACGCGGCCGGCCACCAGCGCCTCCTGAAACCGCGCTACGAGACGGCGCTCCAAAGCGCACGACTCGAAGTGAGCGCGGAGCGACTGGAGTTCACCCGCTGGATCTCCGGCGACCAGGCGTCCACCGAAGCGTTCCTGTCGGTGGCGGTGAGCCACATCGATCCCTCTCTGCTGGTCCCCACCACGGGGTGAGGGGGTCCCCGACGGCCGCAGCCGACCGGGAACCCCCTCACCGGTCACGCCGCGGAGGCCCTCACCAGCCCCGTCTCGTAGGCGAGGATCACCGCTTGGGTCCGGTCGCGCAGCCCGAGCTTCTGGCACAGGTGATAGAGGTGCGATTTGACCGTGGCCTCGCTGAGCGACAGCATCTTGGCGATCACCAGGTTGGAGTGACCGTTGGCGACGAGCGCCAGGACATCACGCTCACGACCGGTGAGCAGCGAGAGCCGCGAGGCGGTCGCGGGGGCCATCTCCGGCGCCCGGTTGAGCAGCAGCCGGATCAGCTGGACCGCGGGCGGCGACTTCAGCACCATCGCCCCGTCAGCGATGTCACGGATGGCCGCGGGGAGCGACTGCGGGTCACAGTTCCCGGGCAGCAGCCCCCGGACCCCGCCCCGTAGCGCCGCGAGCATTTCGTCGTCCTCGGTGGCGGAGCTGAGCATGAGGACCCCGGGCGCGGCAGCCCAGCCCACCCTCCTCAGAATCATTGCAATCGCGACGCCATCCATGGCATCCGGATCATGGCTGATCAACGCGACATGAGGTCGCAGTTCCCGTACGGCCGCCTCCACCTCACGCGTGTGCAGCGCCTCACCGACAACTACCATGTCGGGCTCGCGTTCCAGAACGCTGGCCAGGCCCACGCGCATCAGATGGTTCGGGTCACACAGAAGAACCCGAATACAGTCAGCCTCAACATCATTCGCCACAGTGCGACTTACCCCCGTAAATGCATGAACTCCTGCCGAGATCGCCTAAGAATTGGCGATTCGACTGGTCTGGACCACTGAAGAGACTACCGACATGTCGGTATGAGAGCCAGCAGGTTGCACTCCGGTTTGCGTCACACGCGAGCCCAAAGGGTGAGACGGGCTCCGGACTCAACCCGCAGGCGGGGGAACAAGACTGGCCGACGGGCGGACGACATCGTTCCACGCCGGTGTCAGGGTGGTCCCCGTCAGTCAGTTCAGGGGGGGGTAAAGGTGCAAATACCGGCGGAAGCAGCTCCGTTGCTCGACTTCAGCCCCTACCGCCTGCTCACGGAACCGGAGGCCGTCCACCGCAGTATGCGTGCGGAGCCGCCGGTGCGCTACGTACGCGAGGAGAGCGGGTTCTCGTACTGGCTGATCTCCCGCTACGCCGAGGCCCGTGAGGCACTCGGCGCGCCGGGGCTCTCGAACGACCCGCGCCGCCTGGGGCACGCGGTCGACGCCCACAACGCCTACTCCCCCATGGCGAACAACGACCCGCCGGACCACACCCGGCTGCGCAGGCTCGTCTCCCACGGGTTCACCCGGCGCCGGGTGGCCGCTCTGGAGCCCGAGGTCGACCGCATCGTCGACGAACTGCTCGGCGACGTCGGACCGTCCGGCCGCACCGACGTGATCGCGGACCTCGCGTTCCCCTTGCCCGTCCTGGTCATCTGCGCGCTGCTCGGGGTACCGGGCCGGGACCGCGCGGCCCTGCGCACCTGGGCGGAGCACACCCTCTCGACGGCGGTGGGCCCGCGGACCCGGGAGGAACGTTCCCGCAGGCTGCGCACGTACTTCACCCGGCTGATCGCGGCCAAGCGCGACGCCGTGCGGACCGCCGTGCCGCCCGACGAACAGCCGGACCTGCTCAGCGCCCTCATCGCCGCACAGGAACAGGACAACAGCCTCACGGACGACGAACTCGTCGGTCTGGCCGTTCTGTTGCTGGTCGCCGGGCACGAGACGACGACCAACCTGATCGGCAACGGGCTGCTGACCCTGCTGCTCCACCCGGAGCAGCTGCGGCTCCTCCTGGAGGAGCCGCAGCTGCTGCCCACCGCGGTGGAGGAACTACTCAGATACGAAGGCTCCGCCGGGCAATCCTCCTTGCGCGTGGCGGTCGAGGACACCCTCATCGGGGGAACCCTGATTCCCCGGGGGTCCGTCGTCAACATCGGCCTGTCCCTCGCCAACCGGGACCCCGGCGTCTTCCCGGACTCCGGCACCCTCGACGTCCGGCGGGAGCCCAATCCCCACCTGGCGTTCGGGCACGGCATCCACTTCTGCCTCGGCGCGCCCCTGGCCCGCATGCTGGCGACCGCGGCCCTCGGCGCCCTGCTGGAGCGGTTCCGCGGCCTCGCACTGACCGTGTCGCCCGACGAGCTGCGCTGGCGACAGATCAGCATCCTGTGCGGCCTCACCGCACTTCCCCTCTCCTTTGATCCCGTTTTTCGTGAAACGAGTCGTACGTGACGATCCCCGATCCGATGGCGGCGGCCCATCTCTACCGCCTCGCCTTCGGTTTCATTCCCGCCCAGATGATCCATGCCGCTGCCAGGTTCCGCCTCCCCGATCTGCTGGCCGAGCGGAGCCTGACCACCGAGGAGTTGGCGGACCTGACCGGTACCCACGCCCCCTCGCTGCGCCGGCTGCTGCGCGGCCTCGCCTCGATCGGCCTGGTCGAGGAGGCCGAGGGGGGTGCCTTCGGGCTGACCCCGGCCGGTGTACCTCTTCGGTCCGACGTGCCCGGCTCCGTCCGCCCCATGCTGATGCCGTACTTCGACGAGGGCATCTGGGCCTCGTGGGGACGGTTCCTGGAGTCCGTGCGCACGGGCCGGCCCCCGGTCGAGTCGGTCACCGGAGGTTCGGTGTTCGCCCACTTCGCGGCCGACCCGGAGCTGGCCGCCGAGTTCAACGCCGCCATGGCGGTGAGCGGCGGCGCAGAGGCCTGGAGCCTGGCCAAGTCGCTCGACTTCACCGGCGTGCGGACCGTCGTGGACATCGGTGGCGGATCGGGCGCGCTCCTGGCAGGGCTCCTGGGACACCATCCCGAACTGCGCGGCATCCTGGTCGACACCCCCGCGGGAGTGTCCGACGCCCCGGCCGCCTTCGCCGAGGCGGGTGTGGCGGACCGCTGCGAGATCACCGCCGGGGACTTCTTCACGTCGGTGCCCGGGGGCGGCGACCTCTACGTGATCAAGAGTGTCCTGCACGACTGGGACGACGAGGAGTGCGTCCGCATCCTGCGGAACTGCCGCCGGGCCATGGACGACACGGCCCGCGTCCTGATCGTCGAGGTCATCGCGCCCGCCGTCGTGGACCCCACGACCGATCCGTTCCTCACGGCGAGCGACCTCAACCTGCTGGTCCTCACCCGCGGCCGCGAACGGACGCAGGAGGAGTTCGCCCACCTCCTGGAGGAGGCCGGTCTCCGGTTGACGGGCGTCGGCGATCCGGTGGGCTTCAACGGGTACCGGACGATCGAAGCACGCCCGGCGGCCACGGAAGGCGGTGCGGCGTGAAGACGACCGAGGGATCCCGGGCAGCGAGCCCCGTCGAGGACTCCCACCAGAACGTAGGACCCGGCACGCTCCGCCGGCTCGCCGCGGCCTGGCCCAGGCGGGCCACGGTGCGCACCGACATGGACAAGGTCACCGGCACCGAGGCGTACGACCCCGAGCTGCTCGACTACCCGGTCTCCCTGATGCCGTTCGGTGAACACCCCGACTTCCAGGGCGCGTCCGAGGAGAAGCGCCGTACGGTGAACACCCTCGGCTGGATCGCGTACAACGAACGCGTCGTCGCGGCCGAGGAGTACGTGGTCAACCCGACCTTCGAGAAGCTCGGCCACGCGGTGTTCCCCGGCGTGGACCGGTTCGAGGTCAAGGAGATCGTGCGGCAGTCCCACATCGACGAGGTGTGGCACACGTACATGCACATGCTGGGCATGCAGCGCACCCGGGAGGCCCGGCAGGTCACGGCGGAACCCGCGGCCACGCACCCGGTGACGAACCGTCTGCTGTACGAGGCGCAGGCCGAGGCGGGCGAGCGTTGGCAGACGGACCTCCTCTACCTGCTGTGGACCACGGTCGGCGAGGTCAGCGTCAACGCCTTCCTCGACCTCATGGCGCGGGACACCACCGTCCAGCCGATGCACTCTCTGATCGCACGGCTGCACGCGCGGGACGAGTCGGCGCACGGCCCGGTCTTGATCGAGATCATGAGGGACGTCTACACCCACCTGAGCAGGAAGCAGCAGGACTTCTTCATCGCGTCCCTGCCCTCGGGCATCACCGCGTTCTGCGCGGAGGACTTCGACTGGTGGCTGAAGGTGCTGGAGTTCGCGGGAGTGCCCAAGGCCAGGGACATCATCGAGGACTCCAGGAGCGCCGGCGGCGGCCCGCACGGCAACCTGCTCGTCAACGACTTCTCCGGTGTGCGGCGCCTGTGCCGCGAGCTCGGCGTAGAAGACCGGGTGGCCTTCGACTTCGCGGCCGACGACGCCGCTCGGCTGGGGAGTGCCGCATGATCCTCACCGGTCCCGAGATCACCGACGCGGCGGCGGACGGACGCATCGTCATTTCGCCCTTCCGACCGGACCAGGTCAACCCCAACAGCTACAACATCTGTCTCGGAGACAGGCTGTTGACGTACACCGACGAGGTCATCGACCCCTACCGCCCCAACCCGACCCAGGAGATCACCATCGGGGAGGAGGGCTATGTCCTGCAGCCGGGCCGCCTCTACCTCGGCCACACCGTGGAGCGCGTCGGCTCCGACCTCTACGTACCGCTGCTGTTCGGGCGCTCCTCGGTCGGCCGGCTCGGGCTGTTCGTCGAGATCACCGCGCCGATCGGCGACATCGGTTTCCACGGCCAGTGGACGCTGATGCTCTCTCCGGTCATGCCCCTGCGGGTCTACCCCGGGATGAAGATCGGCCAGATCATGTTCTTCGTATCGCTCGGCCAGGTCGACCTCTACGAGGGCAAGTACCAGTCCTCGGCGGGCCCGCAGGAATCCCGCTACTGGAGAGACGTGGCGGTACCGGCGACATGATCCTCACCCGTGAAGCCATCACCACCGCCGTGGAGCGGGGCGACATCGTCATCGAGCCCTTCGCCCCGGAGCGCGTCTCCCCGAACGCCTACGACTGGCACCTGGGCGACCGGATCCGCGTATGCGAGGGCGACGAGCTGGACGCGGCAGCCGCCACCCGGGTCACCGAACACGTGATCCCCGCGGAGGGCATGGTCCTCCGGCCGGGGCGGCTCTACCTCGGAGTCACCCACGAGCGCACGCACTCGGAGCGCTACGCCCAGATGATCAACGGAGACCGCAGCCTGGGCGCGCTGGGGATCTGGGTGCACGTCTCGGCTCCGCTGGGACACGTCGGCCACGCCATCCGCTGGACCCTGGAGATCCGCGTCGCACAGCCCGTCAAGGTCTACCCGCTGATGCCCTTCGGGAAGATCGTCTTCTTGTCCACGGCCGGAGCGACTGCCAGCTACCAGCACCTGGGGCACAAGTACACGCGGACGAGCGGGATCGACATCTCACGTCTGTACGAAGAGCTTCGGTGAGCGCGGTGAAGGTACTGACCGGGCTCGATCTGCCCTGGGGCAGCCCCGGCGGTAGCGTCGAGCTGCTCAAGGACCTCTACCTGGGGCCGCGGGCCCCCCTGGCCGCCGACACGTTCATGCTGGGTACGGACGCGGCGCCCGCCCCCTCCGGCGAGGGGCTGCCCGCGCTGCTCGACGTACCGGGCAAGCAGCTGAGCGGCGAGGGGTTCTGGTCCTACGTCGACGGGCTCACCCGCGCGATCACGACGCGCTTCCCGCCCGGGGACCAGGACGTGCTCCACCTCCAGCATCTCGCCTTCGGCGCCACTCCGGCGCTGCTGCGCGGCTATCCGAAGCACCCGGGGATCGCCCTCGTACACGGCACGGACCTCCTCTTCGCCGAGGAGTTCCCGACGCAGCACGACGTGCTCCACGAGGCCGCGGCCACCGCCCGGGCTGTCGTGGTGCCGTCGGCGGCGATGGCCGACCGGCTGCGCCTGCTGACCCCTGTCGAGAGCGACCGTATCGTCCACATCCCCTGGGGCGTCCCCGACCACTTGCTGACCCGCCCGCCCGTGCGGACCGCCTCCCCCGACGGAAACCTCCGCGTCCTGTACGCCGGTCGACTGACCGCGGAGAAGGGCGCCGCCGAACTGGTCGCCGCCGTGTCCGGGACGGTCGGCGTTCAGCTGAGCATGGCGGCACCGGCCGACGAGTTCCGACGGCTGTCCGAGGTCATGGACCTCTCCACGATCCGCTACCTGGGCTGGCTGAGCCGCCCGGACCTGTGGGCGGCCTTCGCGGAGCACGACCTCCTGGTGATTCCGTCGGCCAGGCTGGAGGCCTTCGGCCTCGTGGCCATCGAGGCGCAGGCCTGCGGTCTTCCGGTGGCCTACCAGCCAGTGCCGGGACTGACCGACGTACTGGGCGATTCCGCCCTGCCGCTGGACCTCTTCGCCCACGCCGGGCGGACGCGCGAGACCCTGGTCCGGCTGGCCGCGGACCGCGGCGCCCTGGAACACCTGCGCGCCGCGGGCCACCGGAACGCGGCGCGGTTCCCACTGTCCAGAACCGCGGACGAACTGACCGCGCTCACCTGCCAGGTGCGCTGAACCCCGCGCCCGCCTCCTCGGATTCCTGAAGCCGCGCCCGCACTCCCGCCGACGCCGACACAGAAGGACCCCCACATGTACGCAGCCGCACTCTTCGACCTGGACGGCACACTGATCGACACCGAGCCGCGGAGCCGGGAGGCCTGGTCGCGGCTGTTCCGCGGCCACGCCGTCCCGTACGACGACGCCACCATCAGGGGCTTCGCCGGGCGCCCCGCGAGGGAGGCGCTGGGCGACCACGTCCACCGCTTCTCCGGCCGCACGGTCGACGAGCTCTTCGCCGAGGCGATCCACTACACGACGCTCGCCGACATGCCCGCCGTCGATACCGTCCCGGGTGCCCTGGAGCTGGTCTCCCGGCTCCGCGCGTCGGGCGTACCGGTGGGACTGGTCACGTCGGGCACGAGGGAATACGCCCGTCACGAGCTCGGCGCCCTGGGAGCGCTGCACCTCTTCGACGTCATGGTCACGGCCGACGACGTGACCAGGGGGAAGCCCGATCCACAGGGCTACCTCGCCGGCTGCGCCGCCCTGGGTGTCGAGCCCTCGGCCACGGTGGTGTTCGAGGACGCGCCGGCCGGAGTGGCCGCGGCCAAGGCTGCGGGCGCCCGTTGCATCGCGATCTCCGCCGGGCAGCCGCCCGAGGCGCTCGCCGCGGCGGATCTGATCGTTCCCGACCTCACCGACATCGTGTGGCCCCCGCGGTTCCGGCCGGTGGCCGCCGTCGCGGGTTCGGAGGGCTGAGGATCATGACGGAACCCATCCTGGAAGTGGTCGTCACCTCCGCGCAGGAGGCCATGGACGCCGTGGCGGGCGGCGCCAACCGCCTGGAACTGGCCACGGACATGGCCTCCGACGGCCTGACCCCCTCATTGCCCGACTTCCTCCGCGTGCGCGAGGCCGTCACGGTCCCCCTGCGGATCATGCTGCGGGACAGCAACGGATTCCAGCCGACCGACCTGGACCGGCTCGGCGAAGCGGCCTCGGCACTCCGGGCGGCGGGAGCCGATGCCTTCGTACTCGGCTTCCTCACCCCGGAGGGAACTCTGGACCTGCCCTCGGTGACCGCCCTCCTCGCGTCGGTGCCGGGCTGTCGCTGGACGTTCCACCGCGCCCTGGACCACGCGAGCGACCGTGACGCCCTGCGCCGCGCCCTCCACGGACTGCCGGGCCTGGACACCGTACTGACGGCGGGCTCCGTCCCCGGCGTCGAGCGCGGACTGGACGTCCTGACCGCGGAAGCCGGCCGGCAGGGCGAGCGCGGCTATGAGGTGAACGTCATGGCCGGTGGCGGCCTGATGACACGCCACGTACCGATCCTGCGCGCCCACGGCCTCGACACCTTCCACGTCGGCACGTCCGTGCGCCACGGCGGCTGGGACACGCCGATCGACCGGGCCGCCGTGCGACGGTGGCGGCAGCTCATCGAGACCGACCCGGGACAGCCTGACCGCGATGACCTCTGAGACAACCTGCGAGTTCTGTGCCATCGTCACCGGCCGGCTCCACGCCGAGATCCTGTTCGAGGACGAGTCGACCGTCGCCTTCCTCGACAACACCGCGGTGATGGAAGGGCACACCCTCGTCATCCCCAAGGTCCACGCCACCGACATCTGGGCCATTGCCGAGGACGACGCGGCGGCTGTGATGCGCACCGCGCACCGCATGGCCGCGCTCCTCGACGGCGTGTTCACCCCGGACGGCATGACACTGTTCCAGGCCAACCGTCCGGCGGGCTGGCAGGACGTCTTCCACCTCCACGTCCACCTCGTGCCCCGGTGCGAGTCCGACCACCTGCACCGGCCCTGGCACGCGGAACGCGCCCACCCCGCCGCTCTGGCACGGACCCGCCAACGCGTTCTGAGGCAGACCGGCGACGACGCGCCCATATGACGCGGCCCACCCCCAGTGAGGAAGAATCGTGACCATGGAACACCCCCACCTGCCGACCACCGAGGCCGCCGTCACCGCGATTCGCAAGATTGCGGACGACTACCGCCTGGCGATGACCGTCACCGACGACATCGGCGCCGACCAGACGTCACGCCGCACCTCGGCGGGCGTCTTCGAGACCCTCGACCCCGACGGCTCATTGCCGCACGAGGCATTCGTCGAACTGGCCGGCTCCCCCGCCGTGAGCGTCCGGGTCTTTCCCGAGGACGATGCGAAAATCACCGTGGATCACGTCGAGTTCCACGACGTGCCCCGGGACTCCGTCCCGGCGTTCCTCCGCTCCGTGTACGGCGGACTCGCCCACACGAAGGGCCGGTTCTTCCCCCCGGGCCAGTGGCTCATCGTCCCCCTCCCCGGCGACGAGACCTACAAGGAACTGATCGCGGACACCACTCTCACTCCCTGGCTCGCACGCAGCGCGCGTAGCTCATGACAACCCGCTAGTAGCCACCCCGTGGACAACCCCGCTCCGCACGTTGGGCCGTTGCAGGCCCGACACCCACTCCGCGCTGACCTTCGCCCAGCGCACAATCCAAGCCGCTTCCCGAAGCAGGTCCCACCTGGTTCGGGAAGCGGCTTTCCCTCGCTGAGATCCCATCAGGATCCACTTGGGACGAGCGTCACGAGCGTCATTTCAGCGTCAAGATATCGCCCGTAACGCCCACAGTGCACATAATGCGCATCGACAAACCTGCAGGTCAGGCGCCCTTTGCCACCGGCTCCAGGATCGCGACGCACTCGACATGCTGGGTCATCGGAAAGGTGTCGGACTGAGCTGATCTCGGAAAGTTCCAGGTCAGAGGCCATTTCTCGGCCGACTGGCCTGCGTGCGGGGGCACAGAGCGTCATGGCCGCAGCCCGTCCCTCCGGTCAGAGCGGGGCATGCTGCCAAGACCACGCCCCTGCACAAGCCCGTCCTCGTTCACTCCGGACATGGTTCCCGCATCGCACCCCGCACCACTTCACCGGCATCCATACATCCCGGTCGGCATCCATTTCGGCACCGCCGACCTCGCCCACCGACAGCGGGCCGCCACTCTCGCCCAGATGTACGTGGCGCACCCCCATCCTTCGGCCTCTGCCTCCAGCCCCCGAACCTGCCCAAGGCCGTGTGAATCAACGACCGGCGGACCGCACCCCTGCTGCGACGGTCGCACGGACCGGCCGCCCGGGCGCCTGCGGCAGCGGGCGGGCCGCACACCTTCCTCAGCCACTGCCGCGCGGGGAGTGGACGGTGAGAACACCGTGAGCGCGCAGAACGGCGGCCAGGTCATCCGGCTGCTCGCGCAGCGTGGCGTTGAGGAAGGCCAGGGATGCGGCGGCGGTGACGCGCGGTCCATCGGTACGGCCTCGTGATCCCACGATCGACTCCACCGGGGGCATGTAGAGCGGAGCGTCCGTGAACGTGAGATGGGCCGCGCCTGGGACGGTGAGCCGGTAACTGGTCGCGCCGCTCAAGCTGAGCACATGGGTGAGGCGGGGGAGGTAGTCCGGGTCGATGTCCCGGCTGACGTCCTGGGTCAACGCCAGCACCGGTTGCGGGAAACGTGTCGGGGCGGGGTCGTGCGGAAAGCCGTCCAGGTCGATGACGGCGTCGAACCGATCGTCCTGGCGAGCTGCCTGCAGGGCGGCTCCTCCGCCGAGGGAGTGACCGGCAACGGCGACCCGTCCGGTGTCCATGCGCCCGCTCACCGGCCCCGGGATCTCGCCTCGCGCTACACGGTCCAACTGACTGAGGACGAAGCCCAGGTCGGCTGCCCGGACTGCGGTCCACCCGACCGCCAGCTCCTCGTCACGGTCGTCATCACCCGAGGCGGTGACCTTCGTGCGGATGGTCCGGCCGTCGGCGAGGACGACGGCGGCCGAGTCGTAGGGATGGTCGAGGGCCGCGACGACGTAGCCGTGGCTGGCCAGTTCCTGCGCCCACGCCGAATTCTGGGTACGTACGCCGCCCAGACCCGGGGAGAACAGCACGACCGGGAAGCGTCCCTTGCCGTCGGCCACCGGCGCGTCGACCACCGCATGGGTACGGGCGCGGGGCAGGCCGTCGAGCAGGAACCCGGGTATGCCGACGTAGTCGGCGAGGGCGTCGGAGACGGTCCCCGCCTCGCGGTCCGTGCGCCCGAGGTAGGCGGCACGCCGCGCATCCTCCGGGCTCTTTTGCGCCGGGTACCACAACTGCACGACGACAGTGCGCCGGTCGTCCTCGTCGGGGGTGGCGTCCTCGGGACGGTTGGCGTCGGTCCACTGCACCACGCTGGTGCCCACGGCGAAGGGGCCGGACGGCGCCGGGAACTCCGGCACGGGCAAAACCCAGGCGGCGGCCGGGCCGACCGCGATCAGACACAGACACACCAGCGACGCCGGCAAAGCCGCCCACCATCGAGCCCTGCGCGGCGGCCGCCCGCCGCGCACTCGCAGCTCGGCCGCGACGGCGAACGGCAGGACGAGTGCGGTGCCGGCCAGGACGGGCACCATCTGCCACCGCAGCGAACCCCACACCAGCGCCACACCGGACAACAGGACCACGACTCCGGCACCGATCGCGGCCGGCCGGCGCATCCGTCGGGGGAGCCAGCGGGCCGTCACAAGCGCGACGGCACCTACCACAAGCACGGTTTCCAGAAGGGACACGTACAGTCCCGGCGGTGTTTCGGTCACACGGTCATGCTGGGTGCACGACTGCCTTCCCCACATCAAGCCCAGGTCGCGACCGTGTGCGACCTGAGGCTGACATGACGGTCATCCGAAGGCCGCACGGAAGCGTTCGCGCAGATCAGCGAGGCGGTCGGTGGGTTCGTTGGCGAAGACCAGCCGCAGATACCTGTCGCCACTGGGGCCCCACCCCGTCATCGGTGTCGCGGCGACCCGCCCGCGGCGGAACAGACGCTCGGACGCCTCACCCGGAGCCAGTCCCAGCGCGGCGGTGTCGAGCAGGAGGGACCAGCCGCCGTGCGGTCGTACGAGCGGGTAGCCGTCGAGCTGCCGGATCACGATGCTCCGGCGCCGCTCCCAGACGCGTGTGGCCGCGGCGACGTCCTCGTCGGCGTCGGAGGCGTCGAGCGCTGCGGCGACGGCCTGTTGGGCGATTCCCACTTGACACACGACATTGGTCATCCCCACCAGTGCGATGTCGGAGATGATCCGGGACGGACCCACGACCCACCCCACCCGCCAGCCGATCAGGCGCAGCTCCTTGGACGCCGAGCCGACGGTGATGGTCCGTTCCGCGAGAGCGGGGTGCGCGGCCGGATGCGCCGGGCGGTTGCCGTCGAACAGGATGCGTTCCATCGCCGCGTTGTGGATCAGCCAGCAGTCATGCCTCTCCAGAACAGGAGCGAGAGCCTTCCAGTGACTCGGGCCAAGCAGGGCACCGGTCGGCATGGCCGGTGTCATGGCCAGCACCGCAGCGGTGCCGGGTCCCACCGCTGCGGCGAGCTCTTCCGGATCGACCTGCCAGCCCCCGGGGGTGGGGGTGCACGGCACGTGGCGGGGAACTCCTCCCACCAGCCGAATGCGGTTGACCAACCCCGCGTACACCGGGTCGCAGACGACAACCTCCTGACCGGGCTCCACCGTGGCCAGGAGCACGTTCAGCAGCGCGTTGAGCCCTCCGGCGGCGCTCACGCATTCGGTGGCCGGATCGTAGTGGACCCCGGACAGCCGGGAAACATGGGTGGCGGCGGCCTCCCGCAGCCCTCGATGCCCCTGGAACGGCAGATAGCTGTTGGCGGCGTCGTCCTCCACGGCGGTCCGGGTGACCTCGAGCGCGATCCTGGGCGGACGCAGATCGGTGTCCAGATTCTCCAGACGAAGCATGTCGGGATCCTTGGCGGCGTCCGCCGCGTCACCGATCACGTCCACCCCGATCCCCGGGATGTGCCGCAGACGTGAAACCCTCACCGTTCCTCCCTCAAGATCGTCGACGCGCGACCCGCCCGGCGTCGAGGCGTAGGCAGTAGCACACGGGGCACGCAACCGTGTCCACCACCCGGATGAGTTCCGGCAGGGAGGAAGGTGCGCCCGCCGGCCTTCATCGACGCCGGGCTCCGCTCACCTCTGACGGCCCGAGGTTCCTCATTCGTAGATCTCAGGTCGCCGGAGCGCCGGCGGGTTGGTCAGGCGTGCGCCCCGCCCGCGGCGGCCGCCTGGGTGATGGCTTCCCCCAGACGCTCCCCGGTGCAGGCGTGGCCTCCCATGCCCCAGCCTCCGTCCGGGGCGTTGACGATGTTGATCCGGATGCCGTCGCGACCTTCGGCTCGTGGACCGGACAACTCGCCCGGAACCTGCGGGAGGCGGGACTCGCGACGGCCGACGAAGGGAAGGGCCGGGTTCAGTCCGCGCGCTGCTCGCTGCGGCGCGCGGCGCGCGCCCGGTTGCCGCAGCCGATCGAACACCACGCCTGATCCCGTCTGCGCGCGAGGAAGAACATCCCGCAGCTCGGCGCGGGGCAGCGCCGCAAGCGCGCCCGCTCCGGCCCGGCGGCCAGCACGAGCGCCTGCCGGGCGACCGTCGCCGCGACGGGCCCGCCGGCCTCCCGCTCCGCGAGGTGACCGGCGTCGTCGACCCGGAAGGTCACGGGGGCCCGCGCGGCCAGCGCGTTCAGTCGCACCCTCGCCAGCCCCGGCAGCGGGGCCTGCCGCGCCGCCGCGTCCAGCGCTGCCCTGACCGGGACGCGCAGCTCCGCGAGGTCCTCCAGGGGGAGGTCGGCCAGCTCCCGGTCGCACGCCTTCTCCCGCCAGGACGCCAGAAGTTCCGGTTCTGCCAGCAGGTCGACGTCGCCACCCGCGTGACCGGCTCCGACGACGACGGTGTTGGCCACGTCGAGGACCGGCCGCTCGCCGATCCACGGCATCTCGCGCAGGTTCTTGAGGGACATGTCATCAACCTACCGGACCCACGGATTCCCTGTGCCGAATCCGTGATAGCTTCCACTCACGGATTTAGAGGTATAAATCCGTGAGTCGATAGGAAAGGGATCCCATGAGCACGACGATCGAGTACGTCCGCTTCGCCTGCGCCGACCCCGAGCGGCTGACCGCCCACCGCGCCAAGCTGATCACCCTTCTGCGTGAGCGGTACGGGTCCGACTTCCTCGGCGCGCACCTCGCCCGATACGAGGACGGCTCCCTGCTCGACCTCATCCTCTGGGCCTCGCCGGAGGCAGCCGCCCGCGCGGCGGAGGAGATGCCCGCAGACCCGGCCGCCGGGGAGTTCTTCAGCCTGATCGGAGAGGTCCACGAGATGCGGCACGCCGAAGTACTGCACAGCGCCCAGCCGTAGCCGTGCCGGTACCGGGCGGCGCGCCCGACCGCGCAGGGCGAGCACGCCGCCCGGTACGGCACCGAGGAGAAGGGACAGTCGTGCCCACGGCCGACGAACTGATCAACCCTCGCACCACGGACCTGCTGGCCTCCGTCATGGCGGCAGGAGGCGCCGCACCGGCGACTGCCCTCCGCGGCTGCGGAGCCCTGCTCGAGGACCTGGCGTTCAGTCGGCGCGTCACCGCCGTGAAGGAAGCCGTCCTCGCCGACCTTCCGGACGCCTACCCCGCCTTCGCCGACGTCGTCCACGCGGCCCTGCGCCAACCCGAATTCACCGGCTGGATGACCTTCCCCGTCAACGCAGCCGTCACCGAACGCGCCCTGGCGTCCGACGTGTTCGAGCCGGGTCTCGATCTGCTCGCCACCCTCACTCCGCTGCTCACCGCGGAGATGGCGGTACGCCCCTTCCTCAGCGCCGATCCGCCACGGGCCCTGGAACGGGCGATGCTGTGGACCCGTCACCCCGATCCGCACGTACGGCGCCTGGCGAGCGAGGGCACCCGCCCGCGCCTCCCCTGGGCGTCCCGGCTGACCGCGTTCGTCGCCGATCCCACCCCGGCCCTGCCCATCCTGGACGCGCTGTACCGAGACCCGAGCGAGTACGTCAGGCGCTCAGTGGCCAACCACCTCAACGACATCAGCCACGACCACCCCGGCACGGCCGTCACCACCGCCGCCCGCTGGCTCGCCGAGCCCGCACCCACCACACCGGCCCTGGTCCGGCACGGCCTGCGCACCCTCGTCAAGGCCGGCGACCGTGACGCGCTGGCCCTCCTCGGCCACGACCCCGACGTCCGTGTCCGGGTCGTCGGCCCCGACGTCCGCACACCCCACGTGCAACTGGGCGAGGACCTGGTCTTCGGCTACGAGGTGACCAACACCGGGCCCCGTACCGCGCGACTCGTCATCGACTACGTCGTCCACTACCGAAAGGCGAACGGCAGCCTCTCCCCCAAGGTCTTCAAACTCACCAGTCGCGACCTCCTCCCCGGCGAGCGCCGCTCGGGCGTCCGCCGCCACCCGCTCCGGCCACTCAGCACACGTCGACACCACCCGGGCGCGCACCGCGTACAACTCCAGATCAACGGTCGGCCCTACGACTCCTGCCCCTTCACCCTCCACATCCCACCGGAAGCCACCCTCGGCTGAACGCCCCCATGAGGTCTCCCGTGCACGGCGCTTCAGCGCCGCCCCCGCTTCCGCCCGCGGCACCGACCCGCTCCCCTCGCCCCCGCTTCCACCCCGCCCGTTCCCTGTCCGAGAGGATCGACGATGCACGGCATGTCCCCTGCGTTTCGGCGCGTGATTCTGGTGATCGCGGCCATCGGCCTGGTCAGCGGCTGTTCCCAGCAGTACAACGACGAGCGCGGCAAAGGGGACGCGCCGGTCCAGGGGCGCTCGGGGGACAACACCCCGGCCGAGGTCTTCAACATGCCCGACGGCTTCGGCGACCTCACCACCAAATGCGTGGGAGCCGGCAAGCGCGCCTATGTCACCACCCGCTGGTGCGGCACGACGATCCGCCCGTCATAGTCCCCGCCAACACCGCCGTCGTCGACGATCCGACCTGTCAGGCTCCCTGACCTCCCCGTGCCCGGAAGTCGTCCATGAGCAAGCTGAGGTAGTCACGCGCGCCACATGCGCCACCGGCGAGTGCCGCGGCCTGACCGGCCCACAGGCTGCTGAGATCCTCCCGCCCTTGGGCACCGGCTTCACGACGGACGGACTGCATCAGCGCGCTCTGCACGGGGTACGCGGGCACGGTCTCCTCGTACGGGGCCATGTCACGGACGAACCGGTTCACGATTCCGCGGGCGGTCCGGCCCGTGAAGAGACGCGTGAGAACGGTGGTGCGGGCCTCGGGGGAGCCGAGTGCCCTTTTGTGGGCTTCGCTCGCCCCTGATTCGCGGGTGGCGAGGAAGGCGGTGCCGATCTGGACGGCGTCGGCGCCCAGGGCGAGCGCCGCGGCCATCCCCCGGCCGTCGGCGATCCCGCCGGCGGCGACGACGGGAACGCTCACGGCGTCGGCTACCTGGGGCACGAGCGAGAACGTCCCCACGAGCGACTCCCGTACCGGCCGCAGGAAGGCGCCCCGGTGGCCGCCGGCATCGGCGCCGGAGGCCACGACGGCGTCGACGCCGGCGCGCTCCAGTGCGACGGCCTCGTCCACGGTGGTCGCCGTGCCGATCACCGCGATGCCGCGGCGGCGCGCCTCGTCCATCACCCTTCGGGGCGGGAGGCCCATCACGAAGCTGATGACCGGGGGCGCTGCCGCGAGCAGCGCGTCCACCTGGGCGTCGAAGTCCGGCCCCGGCGTGACGTCCTCGACCGCCACCGCGGGCAGCCCGAGTTCGTCGTAGCAGGGGTGCAGCCGCCGGATGTGGGGGGCCAGTTCGGCGGCGTCCGGCCACGGTCCGGCCTCGTCCTGGTGGGGGACCCAGAGGTTGACGGCGAACGGGTGGCTGGTCCGGGCCTTCAACTCGCCGACGAGACCCGTGATCTCCCGCGGCTCAAGGAGGTGCGCCCCGTAGGAGCCCAGCCCTCCCCCTTCGGACACGGCCGAGGCCAGGGCGACCGAGGACAGGCCCCCGCCGAACGGTCCCTGCACGACGGGAAGGGCTATGCCCAGCAGATCACCGAGGCGTCCGGCGCTCACGCCGTCACCGCCAGGGCTTCGACGGCCTCGCGCCCGTGCACGAACTGCAGCGCCGTCCGGGCGACATGCTCGCCGAGATGCCGCGCGGTCCGCAGATCGGCCTCTGCAGGGGACTCCTCCGGGCCGAGGTCGGAGGGCGACTGCGCCATGGCTCCCACGAACGAACCAAGCCGGTTCAGGTCCTCGGGACTGCCGCCGGAGCTGTAGATCCAGCCGGGCATCAGGCCAAGCGGAACCCAGTTCATGCCGTGCTGGGCCGCAAGGACCGTCATGGACAGCAGCGCGTTGTCCTTGTTGCCGTTCACCCCCGCCGAGTTGGTGAACCCGGCGGCGAGCTTGCCCTGCCACCCGCGCGCGGCCCAGACGGGGGCACTGGCCTCCACGAAGCGCTGGAACACGGCCGAGGTGGCGCCCATGTACGTGGGTGAGCCGAAGACGATCGCCTCCGCCTCCGCCAGGGCCGCCCACAGGCCCTCGTCGAGCGTGGAGACGTCCCGCAGATCGGCCAGGACGCCAGGCACCGCCGCGGCGCCCTCCGCCACGGCCGCCGCCTGCCGGGCCGTGTGCCCGAATCCGCTGTGGTAGGCGATGACGACAGAGACAGGTACGGACATGTGGCCCTCCATGAAGTGGTGTATGCCCCGGAATCGGGGCGAATGGTCAACCGGACGCGGGCGTCGGGACCGCCTCCGGAAGACATGCTAGACGACCGGTCAACTACTACGCCACCCGGCGCACCTCCGAATTAGTTGACCGGCCGTATACTTGCGGCCATGGGACGCACCAGCACCGCACGCGAGCGGCTCCTCGACGCCACCGGCGAACTCATGCGGCACCGGGGGTACAGCAGCCTGGGAGTGGCGGAGATCTGCGCCGCGGCAGAGGTCAAGAAGGGCAGCTTCTACCACTTCTTCACCTCGAAACAGGACCTCACCCTCCAGGCGGTCAACGCCCACTGGGAAGGCCAGCGCGGCGCCTGGACCCTGGCGCTGGACGGCCCGGACCCCGCCCTGGTCCGGCTCCGCCGGCTGCTGGAGGGCATGGCACAGGTCCAGCGGCACAGGAAGGAGACCTGCGGCACGGTCGACGGCTGCCTGCTCGGGAACCTCACCCTCGAACTCAGCACCCAGGAACCTGACGTTCGAGCCAGGCTGGAAGAGATCTTCGACGAGCAGACCGCGCTGATCGGCGACGTGCTCGGCCAGGCCGCGGACGAAGGCGCCATCCCTCGCGAGCACGCCGGACAGTCGGTCGCACGCGCAGTAATCGCCCATCTGGAGGGGCTGGTGCTGTTCGCCAAACTCAAGAACGATCCCGCGGTCCTCGACACGCTCTGGCCCCACACACTGCTCCTCGTCAGCGCCGAAGAGCCGTAGACAGCCCCGGTACGGACACGGAGTGGCGGGCCTTGCGACACCCGCCCGCGCACCCGCATGCGCGGAGCAGACAGGCGGCTCGGCCACTCCGCGAAGCGCCCGGGGCATCGTTCTTCACGCAGGAGCAGCGACGAAGTGCCGGCGCCGGAGATCCGCCTCCGCCCGGTCCGGACACCGGCTCGCCCATCAGGGCCCTCGCAATGTCCCCGGCCGCCATGAAGGAGTCATGCCCTCCAGCCCACAGCATCCCGCGCCCACCCCGAGGGGCGTCCCAGGCGCGGACGCCGAGGACCCCATGCCGCACCGGGAGGAGTTCCGCCGCCGTCCGCCGGAGTCACTGAACGAGCTGCACGGGCCGACCCACGGTGTCGTGGCTCTGCCGCTGCGCATGGCCTGGTCCGGGATGGAAACGGTGCGCTCTCATCATCAGACTTCGACATCATTGACAGTCCATCAGAACGAGCGTCACCGGAGCGTCAAGATGTCCCGCCGACCGTAAGAGCTGGGCCGGGGAGGCGCGTCCACCACCTCTGCACAGGCCGCGAAGCAGCAGGTCGGCGACGTCGATGAGCGCGCGCCGTGTTCATCCTGTGTCTTTCGGAAAACAGGTTGAGCACACAAGACGACGGGCCTACGGGGCCGGACTCTCGGCTGTCTCCAGCCAGTCGGTGTACCAGCGGGCGAACTTCACTGGCATACCGTCATCGTCGAGGAGCGGCACGAGGTCAGCATCGTCCACCCGACGGTCGGACCAGATCGTGCCGCGGTGCCGGCCACTGACGATCAGCCACTCTCTCTGGGCGCAGCCCAGATGGGAGATCACGATGGCACCGACGGTGCGCTCCGGAGCAAACATGACAGCCTCCCACCGCTCGTCCCACGCCTCGATGGCGTCGTCGAAGTCCTCGATGTTGTCGAAGTCTTCTTCCTCCGGGCGTTGGGCGAGAAGTTCGTCGAGCAGCTTCGGGTCCGGGCCCTGGGCGGGAAATGGCTCGGCAAGTCTCGACAGGTCGGCCAGATCCGCGCCGTCGCCTTCCCAACGCCAGCGGTCTTGTACGCGCCGAACCGGGAACAGGCCGTATGCGGGACCGGCGCCGCCCGCGCCAACGTAGAGCAGGAAGGCCCGGTATTCCTCCGGCAGCCCCACGCCTGTCTGAGCCTCGAGTTCGGCAAGCTCATCCTGGGTTAGCGGCTCCTCCACGACCCACTTGTGCCCCGATGCCCCGAACACCTTGCTACCCCCAGGCCCTGCACCCGCCGCCTCGACCCGCTGACGTACGCGCACCCACCACCGATCAGTCATGCGCAGACCGTACGTGCAGCCACCGAGACCCGGGTTGCAGGCCCTGCTGATGCCGCCTCGACGAGCTGTGGTGACTGTTCCCTACGGGAGCCCCCCAAGCAGACGCACCGTCGTTGGAAGGGCGCGCGGTGGAAGTCGTCGGGCACACGGAGTGGGCGGTGCTGGACGCCTGGTCCCTGGAGAGGCTCCGTGTGCAGCGAGTTGACACGTGAGAAACCGCGTCGCCGACAGTGAGGCCAGGAGGGGGGCACCGCGCTTCACGCCATGGGGTCTGAGTCATAGGATTGGGTCCGGTGAAGTCAGGAACGAGGTCGACTGCGTCCGGTCGAGCGAGAGATACACGTGGACCTTGGTCCGCTGCGGCGGGCAGAGGCTCGCGAAGTTCTGCAGCCGGCGGTAGGCGCTGTACTGCTTGCGCTGGACCTTCGTGATCCCGTCGCCGAGACCGAGCAGGACCTCGTCCGCCGCTTTCGCCAGTTCTGCGATCCGCTCGCCCCCCGAACGCACCGGCCTGGTGCGCCGCTCCGGCCTACCCTGTACCGGCCGACCCCCAGCCGTTGCCACGGTCTCGGGGACGATCAAGTCCCTGCCGAAGAGGCAGCAGCGGACCAGGTCGATGCTGCGCCGGTGCTCGCGCACGGCATGGAGGTCGTAGCGCGTATAGTCGCCGGCCACACAGATCAACCGAGGCCCGCTCCGGAACACCTGAGCCGCGGCAGTCGCCCCGAGGCGCTCACGGACCAGGTGCTCGAACTCGGCCCGATGCAGCGGTCGGCCACCCTCACCACCAGGCAACTCCACCCTAACGTTAGAGTAGAGAACGGCGGTGCCCACCGGGCCGAGGCCGCCGACGACGACGCGGAAGACCAGAGGATTACGGGCGTGGACGGCAAGCACATGCAGATCGGCGAGGTCGCCGCGCGCACCGAGCTGTCCCTGCGCACCATCCGGCATTACGAGGAGGCCGGCCTGGTCGTCCCCTCCGCCCGCTCCCAGGGCGGGTTCCGCCTCTACAGCGAAGCCGACGTCGCCCGGCTCATGGTCATCCGCCGCATGAAACCCCTCGGCTTCACCCTCGACCAGATGCGCGACCTCCTCGACGCCACCGACCGCCTCGACGCCGGCACCGACCTCGATGCCGACGATCGGGAAGCCCTGCTGGAGCGCGTGCGGACCTACCAGCAGGCCGCCGCAGAGCAGGTCGACAAGCTCCGCGTCCAGCTCGCCCGGGCCGAAGACTTCGAAGCCACCCTGCGCACCCGCCTCACCCACACCGCCACGTCAGCCCCCGGTGCAGACGTGAGGCCTTGCCGGACGAGGCGTCTGCCCGCCCTCGCCGGACAGAGCACCGTCGCCGTTACGCCAGCTCCGCCGCGCCGAAGGAGACGTCGAACCGGTCGCACCAGATGGTCACGCTCGTGTAGTCCGCGAGTTGCACGTCAGCGGGGATCGGGTAGTTCTGGTCGCCCTTGTTGCCCTTGAGCTTGCCGAGGCTGACGTACTTCCCGTCGTCGAAGACGTGCCAGCCCTCCTCGCCTTCCTTCACGGGGGCATCGGTCAGCCAGACGCGCAGGTCCGGGCCGTTGCTGGTGTCCAGGCTCTCCAGCCGGAGCGTCCGTGACCCGTCGGGAAGCTGCACGATCTTGGCCGTACCGGTGGTCGTGTGCTCGTGGCTGATCAACCCGCCCTGGGCGACGGTGCGGGGTCCGGCCGGTGCGGACGGCGTGGCCGTGGAGCCGGCCGAGGGCGAAGCGGCTGGCGTCGGCGGCAGGGGCGACGTGCTCGGGAGTGCCTCGCTGACCTTCTCGTCCGTCCACAGCTTCCAGGGCTGGAACCAGTAAAGGCCGACGCCCGCCAGCACCACTGCTGCCACCACCGCGCTGAGAACCAGTGTCCGCCGCTTCCCGCTCCGTGCCACCACGTCGACCTTCCGTCCGGATACCTGCGATCCAGACCGATTCAACCCCGTGCCCCGCCCCGGCCTCCAGCTCGGGCGGATGACGATTGCCCTACGTGCGTTGCGGCCCGGCGGACCGAGGTGCGCGGCCGGGCCGTGCGGTGACCCACGGCCGACGGGAGGCTCCGGCAGTGGCAGCACTCGCCGTCCTCAACCGGGCCACGGGCGCCCTGCGGGTCCGCAACCTCTGCGAAGCCCTCGACCACGAACTGCTGCCGACGAACAACGAAGGCCCCACGCAGGACCGGCCCGGATGTGGTCCTGTGGTCCGACCGGGCAGGTCGGATCGCGGGAGTCGGGGGGAGGCCGCAGAATGGAAGTCCGGTCACTGCGGCAGTGCTCAGGCGAGTACACAGGCCGCCTCACTGCTCCGCTTGGCGGTCCGCCAACAGAAACGCGGGCCGGCCCGGCCCATCGCCCGAGACGCACGCGCAGGGCCGCCCCGGAGACGACCGCGGCAGAGGCAGACCACCGGAGGAGAAGCCATGACCGTCACCGACCCGGCGACCACGCTACGTGGGAGGTTCGCGGGCCAGGTCCTGCTGCCCGGGGAAGCGGGCTATGACGAGGCCCGCGAGGTCTTCAACGCGCTGATCGACCGGCGGCCGGCGGTGATCGCCCGGTGTGCGAGCACCGCGGACGTCGTGGCCGCCGTGGAGGTGGCCCGCGACCATCGGCTCGTCGTGGCGGTCCGAGGTGGCGGCCACAGCGTCGCCGGACTGAGCACCTGCGACGACGGCATGCTGATCGACCTCAGTGGGCTCAGGACGATCACCGTGGATCCCGCCGCGCGGACGGCGCGGGCCGGCGGAGGCGTGTTGTGGGGCGAGTTCGACGCCGCCACGCAGGAACACGGCCTCCATACGCCCGGCGGGCGCGTCACCACCACCGGGATCGGCGGTTTCACCACCGGCGGCGGCTACGGCTGGACCTCCTCCGTGTACGGGCTGGCCTGCGACAACCTCCTCTCCGCCGAAGTCGTCCTCGCCGACGGAAAGGTGGTGCGCGCGAGCAAGGACGAACACGCCGACCTGCTCTGGGGCCTGCGCGGCGGTGGCGGCAACTTCGGCGTCGTCACCGAGTTCGAGTTCCGGCTGCACCCCCTCGGCCCGACTGTCCTGGCCGGGCTCGCGATGTTCCCGATCGAGCGCGCGCCCGAGGTGCTGCGTACCTGGCGGGACCTCGCCGACGCCGCACCCGACGAGCTCGCGACGGCGGTCGTGGTCCTCACCGCGCCGCCCGAGCCGTTCGTCCCCGAGGAACTGCGGGGCAAGCAGGTCCTGGGCATGGCGGCCATGTACGTCGGCGACGCCGACCGGGGCGCCGACGTGATCCAACCGCTCAAGGACCTCGGCCCCGCCGTCGACCTCATCGGCCCGATGCCGTACACCGCCTTCCAGGCCGTCACCGACCCCATGGCGCCGTGGGGCGTCCGCAGCTACTGGCGCGGCGAGTACCTGCGCGAACTCGGCGACGACGCGATCGACACCTTCCTGGCCCGGGCCACGGAGGTCACCGCGCTCGGGGCGCCCCTGACCCAGGCGATCATCTTCCGCATCGGCCAGGGCATCGCCGCGGTGCCCGACGGGGCGACCGCCTTCTCCCACCGCGACGCCCGCTATCTGTTCCACCCGATCTGCGTGTGGACGGACCCGGCCGACGACAGCCGGATGATCGCAGCCGGCCGCGCCTTCGCGGCCCTCATGCGGCCGTTCGGCACGGGGGCCTCATACCTCAACTTCACACCCGAACCGGACCGGGTGCACGACGCCTACGGAGACGCTGCCTACACACGCCTCACGGCACTCAAGGACGCCTACGACCCGGCCAACCTCTTCCACCTCAACCACAACATCCGTCCGAGCAACGGCGCAGACTCGTAGAGGCCCTGCTCCGGGCGGCCCGCTGAGCGCCCTTGCCCTGACCGACCCCGTGACGACCCGACAGGCACGGGACGGGGGCCAGGCGTAGCCTTGAATTATCCAGGGCTGTCTCGGACTACGGGAGGCGTGATGACGTTCGTGCAGGTCATCGACTGCAAGACGAGCAGGGCCGATGAATTGAACAGGCTGATGGACTCCTGGGTCGAGGCGACCCGGGGCAAGCGGACGGCAACCCACTCGATCGTGGGGCGCGACCGCGCCGACTCCACCCATGTCGTGGAGATAGTGGAGTTCCCCTCCTACGAGGAGGCGATGAAGAACTCGAACCTGCCGGAGACCGACCGGATCTTCCGGGAGATGGTGGCCCTGTGCGACGGCGAACCGTCCTTCACGGACCTCGACGTGATGCGCGACGAGCAGCTGAACAAGGTCGTGGTGCGGAGCTTCTTCGAGGACGTGATCAACGCGGGGAACGTCGACGCTGCGGACGCGATCTGCACCGCCGACTACCGGGAACACGACCCCTCCCTGTCCTCGTCCGATGTGGGGCTCGAGCAGGCCAAGGCCGAGAACAGGGAGACCATGGCGGCCTTCGAGCCGCAGGCCACCGTCGAGAGCATGGTCGCCGAGGGCGACATGGTGTGCGTCCGTGCGTCCTTCAAGGGGCGTCATGTGGCCGCGTACCAGGGCATGGAGGCCACCAGCCGCGAGGTCTCGGGAACCGCGCACGCGACCTTCCGCTGCGCAGGCGGCAAGATCGCGGAGAGCTGGTGGAACTTCGACGACCTCGGCCTGCTGAAGCAGCTCGGCGTGGTGGAGGCCTGAACCGAGGCGGCGCCCGGGCAATCCAGACTCCCCCGCTCACGCGCATCCAGAGCCGTCGGCGTCTCGTCCGCTCCGTACCGCTTGTGTCCATTCACGAGTGGCCTGGCCGCGCCAGCAGTACACCAAGATCCTGACCGCCGCCGGGCGAGCACTCCGCGCACCGGGCGGGACGACGACGCGATGCTCCGCAGGATCGACCAGATCGAGGCACGGCTGAACCCGCTGCGCATCACCGCCGCGGCCCGCCTCACTGAAGCCGGCACGGACCTCACGGCGGCTCCTGCCATGCTGGCGGCGGCCCGCAGGGCGATCACGGACGGAGTCCTGGGATACACCTTGCTTTTCACGGAAAGGGCCCCTCGGCTCGCGTGACCCGGCCACGAAAGGGGCGGCGGCCACGAGCGTGAACCCGAAGGTGTGAGCGGTCGCGCACAGGGCACCGGGCCCGGCCCGCTCCGGCTGCGTGATCAGCCCCTCCAAGAGTGACGCGGTCCTTGACCCACAGTCCTCACGAAGTCCTCGCTCGATCTTGACGCCACTCTAGGACAACTGTCCTAGAGTCCCTGACCAACGAACTCGCCAAACTCGATCACTCCGCACGCCGCCAGGCCGTCGGCGTCTTCGAGCTGTTCCTGACGTGGCTTCGTGAACAGTTCGAGGCACTCGGGTCCACGGCCGAGGCCGTCGAGCACGCGATGCACGTCCTGGCCTTCAGCCAGGGCGTGGCCACGTTGTCCAACGCCTTCCACGACGGCGAGTTCGCGCGGCGCGAGGTCGACCGCCTCCACGACTGGCTCGACGAGTGCCTCGCGGATCACGCGTCATCGCGCTCCCGCCACTGAGCCGCCTGGCCACACCACCAGCAAACGAAGGAGTTTCGAGTGTTCGTCGTCCTGCTCCGCTTCGCCACCTACAAGAGTCAGGCTCCGGATCACATGGCAGGCCATCAGGCATGGATCCGGCAAGGCATGGATGACGGGGTCTTCCTGCTGATCGGAGGCATACAGCCCGGACAGGGCGGTGCCGTGCTGGCCCACAACACGACCCTCGACGACCTGCGACAGCGCGTTGCGGCCGATCCGTTCGTCGCCCACGAGGTCGTCTCGGCCGAGATCATCGAGATCGCCCCGAACCTCACCGACCCGCGGCTCGCATTCCTGGCGGGCTGAACCCACGACCGGGGCCTGCTCGCAGAGACCCTCGCCGCCCGGCCGCGAATGCGTCAGGCCCCGTCGGGAGGAGGCAGGTCTCGCAGATGGCGTGCCTGGGTGTCATAGTCGCTGAGAACGTGTCTGAGCTGTTCCAATGACTCCTCGGGGATGTCGGAGGGAGCGGACTCGGCCACGAAGCGGGCGGCGGCCACCAGTGCCGCGAACTCGAAGGCGTGGCCGGTCACGCGCAGGACCCCGGGCCGGGCCCACTCCAGGTGCACGATCAGCCCTTCGAGGCGAGGTAGTTCTTGATCTCACCCAGTTCGCGCTCGAAGTCGTCGTAGTCCTCACGGACGCCGTTGAGGTACGCGCTCCAGCCGAGGCTGTTCTTCGCGTAGTGGACGGCTTCCTGGATCTCCTCGTCGGTGGCCCCGAACAGCTTCGCGGCCTCGGTGTGGAAGAGCGTGCAGTATCGGCACTTCGTCTCGGAGTGCAACGCGATCCCGATGAGCTCCTTGTACTTGTTCGGGATGAGCGTCTCGCCGAGCTCGAGCTTCTTGAAGATCTCCCACTCGTAATCCATCAGGTCATCGGGGATGCGGGAGAAGAAATGAGGCACAAGGCCCAGGGTCTCCTTGATCTCCGCCTCGACCTCGCTCCGGGTACGGCCCGCCATGGCGACCACTCCTCTCAGCCGAGCGAAACTGGCACCCCTCCTTCCACGCTAGAGCGCGCCCCCGGCAGCCGCGACTCCTGCCGCAGCCACCTCGCCACGTCACTTGGGCGGCAACCCGGCGGCGAACGCATGACCTTGATCGATCCAGCCGGCCAGATCCTCGTCCTCGGAAAGGGCGGACGCGGCGACGACGACCCAGCCGCGCAACGGGCGGCCGGTGAAATCGAAGGGCCTCGTCCCGGGCCGCGCGAGAGCAGCGTCCGTGGTGTCGGGACCGACCCGGACCATCAGCTCGTCCCCGATCACCCCTACGCCCATGTTGCCGGCGTGCAGGAACGCCAGGCCGCCGAACATCCGCTTCTCCGTGATGGCCGGGTCCGCGCCCAGGTGGGCACGGACCCGTTCCGCCAGTACCTCGTCGAACGCCATGGGCGTCCTCGCGATCAGTCCTGCGGCGTGCTCAGCCGCTCCTCCAGGTCCCGCAGATCCTTGACCAGCGAGGATCGCACCTTGCGCCCCATGAGCGGCGCCGCGAGACCGTAGAGGCCGGACGCGTCACCCCGTACACGGATCCGGGCGAGCGTGCCGCCGTCCGCCGTCGGGGTGAAGACGTAGGTCACGTGCATCGGCATCGGGCCCGCGACCGACACCATGTCCAGCAGCCTCGGGGGCTCGTACGCGGCGACGCGCAGCACATAGTCGATCCGCCTGCCCAGGAAGTACGCGGTCCGCGTCACCTCGGCCCCGACCCCGAAACCACCCCCGCCGGCCTCCCGGGTCAGCTCCGCCGTACGGATGCCCTGCGTCCACTCCGCGTCATGCCGCCAGTCCATCGCATACGCCGCGACCCGCTCGCACGGCAGCGGCAGCACCCGCTCCACCGTCACGTCGATTCCCATCCCCTGCCCCTGCTCCCGATCCCGCCGCACCCACCTCCATGGACCCACTCCGTTGGGGCTGCGGCAACCGGAGCCCGCGCGGGACTACCGGTGCGTAGGTAAGGGCGGTCACATACCTGCCCGCGGCATGCCTCCTAGCGTCGGCGACGAAAGCAACAGAACGAACTCGACCCGATGGGACGATCATCATGACCACGGCAACACACGTATCCCCCAAGACCGCCGCGATCCCGGTCCACGCCGTGTGGGGCGCCGCGGCCGGACTCGTCGGCGGCGTCGGCATGGGCATCTGGATGTCGGTGTCCCGGCCGGTCATGGACACCGCGATGATCACGATGGTGGCCGGGCTGCTGGGCTCCACCAACGCCTTCGCCGGCTGGCTGATCCACCTCTCCATCGCCCTGTTCGCCGGCACCACGTTCGGCATCGTGTTCGGCCACCTCGCGCAGCGCCTCGCGCCCGCGGTCGTGCTCGGCCTGGTCTACGGCGCGGTGTGGTGGACCCTCGGATCCCTGTGGATCATGCCGGCCAACATGAGCATGCCCGTCTTCGACTGGAACGACGTCACCGCCTCCAGCCTGGGCGCCCACCTCGTCTTCGGCCTGCTGGCCGGACTCACCTTCGCCACCATCGCCCGGAGTGCGGGCGAGCCGACCGGCCAGACCTCAGGATGACCACGCCGATAGGACCGACGGCGTCCGCACCCGGCCCCGGCGCGCCGCTCCGGGGCGCCGGACCCCGCGCCGGTGCCCCGGAGGACTACTGTCTGGCCCACGGCGCGGGCGCGCTGGCCAGCCCGCCCTGGGGGTATGTGCCCCCTCCGTGGGCACCGGGACGACGCGAGGAACCGCCCCACAGGAACCACACCGGCGACGACGCCGAGAAGACCTTCTGCATCTCCGAGGTCGACATCTTCAGTGATCTGACCGAAGCGGAGATGGATGCCATCGCCGCCGCGGCCCCCATGAAGACCTACGGCGCCGGCGAACTGCTCTACTCCCCCGCCCAGCCCTCCGAGGTGCTGTTCATCCTCAAGAAGGGCAGGGTGCGCATCTTCCGGGTCTCCGCCGAGGGCCGCGCGCTCACCACTGCGATCATCTGGCCGGGCACGATTTTCGGCGAGATGGTCCTGCCCGGACAGCGCATGTACGACAACTTCGCCGAAGCCCTCGACGACGTCACTGTATGCATCATGAGCCGCGCCGACGTCCACCGCTTCCTGCTCTCCGACGCCCGCATCGCCGCCCGCATCACCGAGATCCTCGGCCGCCGCCTCACCGACCTCGAACAGCGACTCTCGGACAGCGTCTTCAAATCCGTCCCCCAGCGCATCGCCACCACCCTGCTCACCCTCACCGCCGAGACCCGGCCCCGGGTGCTGGGGGTACGCAGCCCGCAGATCGCGCTCACCCACCAGCAGATCGCCGCCCTCGCCGGAACCTCCCGCGAGACAACCACCAAGGTCCTGCGCGACTTCGCCGACCAGTACCTCATCCGCCTCGCCCGAGGCCACATCACCGTCCTCGACGCCGAACACCTCACCGACCACGCCGGCTGACATCACCGAACCGTGAGCAGCAGGCCGCCCACCACCCGCAGTTAGGTCGACAGTCGAGCCGACCGCACACAGGATCCTGGAGCCATGGAGATCGAAGTCCTCGTGGTGCCCGACTGTCCACACCGGCAACGTGCCGAGCAGCAGCTACGCAAGCGTCCAGGCGTTCGAATCGCGAGAAGAGGGTGTCGGGGTCGTCGACAAGCACCTCGTCCAGGCGTGAGCAGCCGATGACCATCTTGCCCTGATGCCCGGAGTTGCCTTCGCTGACGTACCACAGGATCCGGGCGGGAACGCTCTCTCCCCGATGTCCCGACGAGCGGTAGTAGACGTGCTCGCGGCTGATGCCCAGTACGTCGTCCCTGGGAACGAGCATGACCGGAACGTCGAAGAGCTCCGTGGACCAGCGCGGCTTGATGGGTGCGATGAAGGAGGGCAGGGCCGTGTCGATCAGTTTGGCCGGCCACCACACCCGCTCGGCCACGCTCGCGATCCCGGGCGATACGCGATCATCGAGGCGTGGCGTCGACCGCCTCATCCGTCCCGCGATCTCCGCGGCCTTCTCCGAGACGGCCTCGGGATGCGGAGCGAATCCCAGCCGCTCGGCCTGACCAGGCCCGTCCAAGGGCGCGCTCTCCGGCTCGTCCAGGCACTGATCACCGCCGCCGAGGTGCAAGGACACTCCTGTTCGGCCGGAGCGACAGGCGCCACACCCCGGCCTCACCGCCGCCGCAGCACACCATCCCACTTCAGCATCACCGCACACGGGCAGGCAGTGGGGTTCCTCGTCCTCCAGGAACAGGACCGTACCGAGCACATCGCCACCGCGAAGGAACTCGCAGAGGCCGAGAAGTACTCCTGGGTCAGGATCCCCCGCTTCGACTACACCCCGTCCGAACGCCTCCGCCTCGTCCTCAGCGGCGGCCAGCCGCACCGGGCGAGCGAATGGTCCGCCCCCCGGACGCTCCCTCGAAGACCAGCTCGCCGAGATCGCACAGGAGGTCACCCTTCGCGGCGAAGCCGCAGAGCGCAGACGCCACGACGAGATCGAAGCGGCACGCCAGAAGCGCATCCGCTGGGAAGTCGCTGTGGAGGAAGCCCGCGTCCAGTACGCCGGGGCGTACCGCTTCAAACACTTCGAGGAACAGGAAGCGGCATGGCGCCATGCCACCCGACTGACCGAGTACCTGAGCGCCGCACGCACACGCATCGAGACCATGCCGCCGGGCCAGCCCCGGACCGAAGCCGAGGCATGGATCAGCTGGGCAGCGGCCGCCGTTGAGCGCCTCGACCCGCTGAGCACACCACCCCGGCTGCCCGACCTCCCCGAGCCACGAGCCGACGACCTCAGGCCATTCCTCGGACACTGGAGCCCCTACGGCCCCTGACACGACATCCGCCCGACGCCCTGCCCGGCGTCACGGAACGTCACTACCGAGAAGCGAACGAGGGATCGTCCACAGACTCACCGGCCAGCCTCCCCACCCCTTCGGAGGGGCCCACCGCCACCCGACTGTGGACTCCTCCGACCGCCGCCAAATCACGCATGACAAACCCTCAGAAACTGCGCTGCTCGCGCGTCAAACGTGCGTCAGACATGACGCTCGTGCGTCAAACGTGCGTCAAGATATCGCACCTAACGCACGTAACGCCCATAACGCACACTCGGAGAAACGGCAGGTCAGCGACCCTTCTCAGCAGGCTCAAGGATCGCCACGCACTCCACATGATGCGTCATCGGAAACAGATCGAACGCCCGCAGCGTCCGCACCCTGTATCCGCCCTCCGCGAAGTACGCCAGGTCCCGTGCCAGCGCCGCCGGGTCGCACGCGACGTAAGCGATACGACGCGCGCCCAGGCCCGAGAGGTGCTTGACGACCTGCTTGCCCGCGCCCGCGCGCGGCGGGTCCAGGACGATCAGGTCGCATTCGGTGATGCCGGTACGGGGCAGGATCTGGTCGACCTTGCCGTGTTCGATGCGGACGCGGTCGAGGTCCTTGAGGTTGTGGCGGGCGTCCTCGACCGCTCGCTTGCCGGACTCGATGCCGAGGACCGCGCCCTTTTCGCCGATGCGCTGGCCGATGGCGCCGGCGAAGAGGCCCACGCCGCAGTAGAGGTCGAGGGCCGTGTCGTTCTTGCGGGGCAGAAGGCCCTGCATGACGGCGCGGACGAGGGTGTTGGCGGCCTGGGGGTGGACCTGCCAGAAGCCGCCGGAGCCGACGCGGTAGGTGCGGTCGTCGGCGCGTTCGCGGACGAAGGCGCGGCCGTGGACGCGGTGGACGCCGCCGTCCTTCTCGTCCACGCGGAGCACCGAGACCGGCTTGTCGAGTTCTACGAGGGGGAGGCGGCCGCCGGGCTTCGGGGTGAGGATGACCTGGCGGTCGTTGGAGCCGGTGGCGGTGATGGCCTCCACCGCGGCCATCTGAGGCCACTCGCGCTTCTCGACGCCCAGTTCCGAGACCCCGGGGGCCGCGATCAGGCAGTGGTCGACCGGCTGCACGTCGTGCGAGCGGTGCTTGCGCAGGCCCGCGTTGCCGTCGGCGTCGACGGCGTACTGGACGCGGGTGCGCCAGGCGGGGACCTCGCCCGCCGGAAGCTTGTCGCCCTCGGCCGGCATGACCGTGCCGTCCCAGCCCGCCTCTTCGGGGGTCAGGCCCGCCAGGCGCTGGAGCTGCTCGGCGATGACCTCGCCCTTGAGGCGGCGCTGCGCCCCCGGCTTGGCGTGCTGCCAGTCGCAGCCACCGCACATGCCGGGGCCCGCGTACGGGCAGGGGGCCTCGACGCGGTCCTTGGACGGTTCGAGGATCCGTACGGCGTCGGCGCGCAGGAAGCGGGAGTCGGTGTCGCCCTCGGTCACCTTCGCGATGATCTTCTCGCCCGGGAGCGTGTGGCGGACGAAGAGGACCTGGTTGCCGGCGGTACGGGCGATGCAGTGGCCGCCGTGCGCGACGGGCCCGACCTCGACCTCGTACTCCTCCCCGACCAGTGACGACGTGGGTGCGTTCTGCATGAGGGGAGGCTCCAGGGGCGGGGTGGCGGCGAAGGGGTGTGGTGGCGGGCGAGCAGTCGCGCCTTGCGGGCAGGACAACAGCCCACCAGTCTACGTGGGCGTGGGCGGGGCGCCGACCACGAGCGAGGCCCGCGTCGTGGGGACGCCCGTCGCGCGACCGTCCGCCGCCGCTCACTTCTTGGGGTTCGGCTCCTTGCTCCTGCTGTTCCTGCGTTCCACCGGGCCCCGGCGCACCGACCCCGGAGCGTTCCATTCCGCGCGCTTCCCCGCCCGCCTCTTCGCGGCCTCGGAGGACTGGAGCTGGTAGGGGACGGACGTGACCATGACGCCCGGGGTGAACAGCAGGCGGCCCTTCAGACGCAGGGCGCTCTGGTTGTGGAGCAGGTGCTCGTACCAGTGGCCGACGACGTACTCGGGGATGTAGACGCTGACCACGTCGCGCGGGCTCTCGCGGCGCAGCCCCTTGACGTAGTCGATGACCGGGCGGGTCACCTCGCGGTAGGGCGAGTCGAGGATCTTGAGCGGTACGTTGATGCCGCGCCGCTCCCAGTCCTCGCGGAGCGCCTTCGTCTCGTCCGGGTCGACGCTGATGGAGAGGGCCTCCAGGCGGTCGGCGCGGATCAGTTTCGCGTAGGCGAGGGCGCGCAGCGTGGGGCGGTGGAGCTTGGAGACCAGCACGATCGCGTGGACACGGGAGGGGCGCAGGCCCTCGTCCACGGGGGCCTCGTCGGCGGCGATCTCGTCGGCGACCCGGTCGTAGTGCTTCCGGATGGCGGTCATCGTGCCGTAGAAGATCACCATGCCGAGCAGGGCGACCCAGGCGCCGTGGGTGAACTTGGTGGCGAGGACGACGACCAGGACCAGCCCGGTGAAGGTGGCGCCGAAGGCGTTGATGGCCCGGGAGCGGATCATGTGGCGGCGCCGGGCGGGGTCCTCCTCGGTGCTCAGATGGCGGTTCCAGTGCCGGACCATGCCGGTCTGGCTGAGGGTGAAGGAGACGAACACCCCGACGATGTAGAGCTGGATCAGGTGCGTGGAGTCGGCGTCGTAGATCCAGACGAGCAGGATCGCGGCCCCGGCCAGCAGGACGATGCCGTTGGAGAAGGCGAGGCGGTCGCCGCGGGTGTGCAGCTGGCGCGGCAGGTAGCGGTCCTGGGCGAGGATCGAGCCGAGCAGCGGGAAACCGTTGTACGCGGTGTTCGCGGCCAGGAAGAGCACGAGTGCGGTCGCCGCGGCGAGGACCATGAAGAGGAACGAGCCATGGCCGAAGACCGCCTCGGCGACCTGGGAGATCACCGGGTCCTGGGTGAAGTTCTCACCGACCGGGGAGCCGTCGCGGATCAGGTCCACGGCCGGGTTCTCGGCCATCTTGACGTCGGTGGCCAGGGCGAGCCCGATGATCCCGCAGAACATGGTGACGGCGAGCAGGCCCATCGCGGCCAGCGTGGTCGCGGCGTTCCTGCTCTTGGGCTTGCGGAACGCGGGAACCCCGTTGCTGATCGCCTCGACGCCGGTGAGGGCGGCGCAGCCGGAGGAGAACGCGCGCAGGAGGAGGAAGACCAGGGCGAAGCCCGCGAGCCCTTCGTGTTCGGGCTTGATCTCGAACTCGGAGGTGGGGGCGTGCATCGTGTCGCCGAGGACCAGCCCCCGGAACGCGCCCCACAGGATCATCCCGAAGACACCGGCCACGAAGAGGTAGGTGGGGATGGCGAACAGCCTCCCCGATTCCTTCACGCCGCGCAGATTCATCAAGGTGAGCAGGACGATGGCGCCTACGGCACAGAACGTCTTGTGCTCGATGACGAACGGAATGGCGGAGCCCAGGTTCTCCACACCCGAGGAGATCGACACGGCGACGGTGAGGACGTAGTCGACGAGCAGGGCGCTGGCGACGGTCAGTCCGGCCTTGGGCCCGAGGTTGGTGTTGGCGACCTCGTAGTCGCCACCGCCGCTCGGGTAGGCGCGGACGTTCTGCCGGTAGGACGCGACGACCGTGAACATGAGGACGACGACGGCGAGCGCGATCCAGGGGCTGAAGTGGTACGCCGACACTCCCGCGACGGACAGCACGAGGAGGACTTCTCCGGGTGCGTACGCCACCGAGGACAACGGGTCGGATGCGAAGACGGGAAGCGCGATGCGCTTCGGGAGGAGCGTTTCTCCCAGCTTGTCGCTGCGCAGCGCCCGGCCGATCAGGATCCGTTTGGGCAGGTCGGTCAGTTTGGACACGCTGAGGATCGTAAGCGGAGCCGGGGCCCGGGACGAACGCCCTTTTCACGTGGCCCCGCAATCTCCTGCGCTCGGCGGAGAATGCGGGGCCTTCTTTAACGAAATCCTTGCGCCCGCTCTGACCATTTTGCTTTTCCTTTGCCGGAGTGTCCCGGAGACAGGGACACTCCGGATGAGGCCGGGGCATCCCTGGCGCATAAGCTCATCCCCGGGCCGCACCGCGGGTGCGGGCCCGTTGTTTGCCCGGCAAGCTGAGAGAGAAGTGTGAGCAGCGTGTTTTCGCAGGTCAGCCGGATGACCAGGACGGCGGGGTAGGCGCACAGTGCACATCGTCATCATGGGCTGCGGGCGCGTCGGAGCCGCTCTCGCGCAGACCCTCGAACAGCAGGGGCACACGGTCGCGGTGATCGACCAGGACCCTACGGCCTTCCGCCGTCTCGGGTCCGGATTCGGCGGGCGCCGGGTCACCGGGGTCGGCTTTGATCAGGACACCCTCCGCGAGGCGGGCATCGAGGAGGCCGGGGCTTTCGCCGCGGTCAGCAGTGGCGACAACTCCAACATCATCGCGGCCCGGGTGGCACGTGAGACGTTCTCCATCGAGAACGTCGCGGCCCGGATCTACGACCCGAAGCGCGCCGAGGTCTACCAGCGTCTCGGCATTCCCACGGTGGCGACGGTGCGCTGGACGGCGGACCAGATGCTGCGCCGGCTGCTGCCCTCGGGCGCGGAGCCGCTGTGGCGTGATCCGAGCGGGGGTGTGCAGCTCGCCGAGGTGCACACGACGCCGTCCTGGATCGGCCACAAGATCAGCACGCTCCAGGAGGAGACGGGGGTCCGCGTGGCCTTCCTCACCCGGCTGGGTGAGGCCATTCTGCCGACCTCGCAGACGGTTCTCCAGGAGGGCGATCTGGTGCACGTGATGATGCGTACGGACGAGATCGCCAAGGTCGAAGAGGCCTTCGCCCAGGGTCCCGAGGAGGGCGGTCACTGATGCGTGTGTCGATTGCCGGGGCGGGCGCGGTGGGCCGTTCCATCGCCACCGAGCTGCTGGAGAACGGGCACGAGGTGCTGCTGATCGACAAGGCGCCGAGCGCCATCTCGGTGGAGCGGGTCCCGATGGCCGAGTGGCTGCTCGCGGACGCCTGCGAGATCACGTCGCTGGACGAGGCGGCGCTGCAGCGGTGCAACGTGGTGATCGCCGCGACCGGGGACGACAAGGTGAACCTGGTCGTCTCCCTGCTCGCCAAGACCGAGTACGGCGTGCCGCGTGTGGTGGCCCGGGTGAACCATCCGAAGAACGAGTGGCTGTTCAACGAGTCCTGGGGCGTGGACGTCGCCGTCTCGACGCCGCGTCTGATGTCGGCCCTGGTCGAGGAGGCGGTGAGCGTCGGAGATCTGGTCCGGCTGCTGCGCTTCAGCCACGGCGACGCCAACCTGGTCGAGCTGACGCTGCCGCCGGAATCGGCCCTGGCCGGTACCCGCGTGGGGGACGTCGCCTGGCCCGAGGACACCTCGCTGGTGACCATCATCCGCGGGTCGCGGGTGCTCACGCCGAGCCCGGAGGAGTCCCTGGAGGCCGGTGACGAGCTGCTGTTCGTGGCCGCCCAGGCGCGTGAGGAGCAGTTGGAGGACCTGTTGTCGGTCCGCCGCGGCCCCTCGGACGACTGACCCGGAGAGTCGCCTGTACGTGAAGGGGCCCGGAACCCAGGAAGCGGTTCCGGGCCCCTTCACGTACGTCCGTTACGGGGTCACGCCTCCGGGTTGCGCAGCGCGGCCGCGGCCTGTGCCGCGCGCTCCTTCTCGGCCCGCTCCTCGGCCTCCATCTCGGCGAAGACGTCGATGGGCGGCGGCGCCTTCGCGAGGAAGACCCAGGTCAGATAGACCGCGAGCAGGAACGGCGGGATCTTCAGGGCGACCAGCACCCAGCCGAACTGGGTGGTGTCGGCCCACCAGTAGAGCGGGAAGAGGATCGCGCACTTGGCCAGCAGGATGAGTCCCCAGGCGTAGCTGGCCTTGGTGTACGCCTTCTTCCGGCCCGGGTTGCGGGTCCGCCAGGAGAGGTTCTCCTTGAAGACCGGGCCGAGGATCAGCCCGATCAGCGGTACGCCCGCGGCGGCGGTGCCGAGATAGGCGATGGCCAGGCCCAGCGTGTAGAGCATGCCCGGCAGGTAGAAGTCCTTGGCGTTGCCCGTCATCATCGCGAAGACCACACCGAAGGCCACCCCGAAGACGCCGCTGAAGGCGTGCTTGACGGTGTCCCTGCGGATCAGCCGGACGGCGACCAGGGCCAGGGACACGGCCAGGGCCGCGATGGCCGAGATGTGCAGGTCCTTGTTGATGGTGAAGATCGTGACGAAGAGCAGCCCGGGGAGGACTGTCTCCACCATGCCGCGTACGCCGCCGAAGGCCTCGAAGAGGGCGGCCTCGGTGACCGCCTTCGACTCGGCGTCCTGCTGAGCGGCGTGCTTGCCCCCTGCGTCCTGCTGTGCGGTGCGGTGGGACTGGTCCGTTTCGGACGTCGGCTTGTCCAGAGACGTCACCGGCTACTCCTTGCCGAGCGGTCGGAGTTCGTATGTGGGGTTGAACAGCACCCGGCGGCCGTGGCTCATGGCGACCCGCCCCGATGCGATGATCCTGCGGCCGGGCTCTATGCCGACTATGGAGCGCCGGCCGAGCCAGACCACGTCCAGCGGCTCGGTGCCGTCGAAGAGCTCCGCCTCCAGGGCGGGCACTCCGGCCCGGGGTCGGAGGGTGACGGTGCGCAACGTACCAGCCACCTTCACGATCTGCCGGTCGGAGCACTCGGAGATCCGGGTGCATCCGGTGACCTGCGCGTCCTGCCGCAGCTCCTGGGACTCCAGGTCCTCCTGGGAGCTGGAGAGCCGGTCGAGCATACGGCGGAAGCGCCCGGAAGGCCTCGCCGCCTTCCCGGCCTTCCCGGCTTTCTCGGATCGGGGAACAGCACTCATACCCGAAGGGTACCGGTCCCGGCCACCGCGGTCGGGGGTCCGGTGACCACTCGAATGGATGGCGCCGGGGGGTGACCGGCGCGGTGTCCCGCCGGGTCTCAGCCGCGTTCGAAGCGGTAGCCCATCCCCGGCTCGGTGACGAAGTGGCGGGGGTGCGAGGGGTCCGCCTCCAGCTTGCGGCGGAGCTGGGCCATGTAGACCCGCAGGTAGTTGGTCTCGGTGCCGTAGGAAGGGCCCCAGACCTCCTGGAGGAGCTGCTTCTGGCTGACCAGACGGCCGCCGTTGCGGACGAGGACCTCCAGCAGGTGCCATTCGGTGGGGGTGAGCCGTACGTCGCGGCCCGCCCGGTGCACCTTCTTCGCGGCCAGGTCGACGGTGAATTCGGCCGTCTCGACGATCGCGATGTCCTCGCCGCCGCCCTCCTGGCCGACCGGCTCCGCACGGCGTACGGAGGCGCGCAGCCGGGCCAGCAGCTCGTCCATGCCGAAGGGCTTGGTGACGTAGTCGTCGGCGCCCGCGTCCAGCGCCTCCACCTTCTCGTCGGAGGTGTGGCGCGCGGAGAGGACGAGGATCGGGACCCGGGTCCAGCCGCGCAGCCCCTTGATCACCTCGACCCCGTCCATGTCGGGCAGCCCGAGGTCCAGGACGACGACGTCGGGGTGGCGGGCGGCGGCGAGCTGGAGGGCGGTCGCCCCGTCGGGAGCGGCGTCGACCTCGTACTGGCGAGCCTTCAGGTTGATCACGAGGGCGCGGACGATCTGCGGCTCGTCGTCGATCACAAGCACCCTGGTCATCGTGGACCTGCCTTTCTGTATGGGGAAGGGGAAGCGAACGCGTGGGGGGCGGGCGGCATACGCCCTGGGGTGGGTCACGAGGTGACCTGCGCGGGGAGGTCGGCGTCGACGCGGGCGCCGCCCGGCGCCGCGGCGAGGGTCAGCACCATGGTCAGCCCGCCGCCCGGGGTGTCCTCGGCGTCCAGCGTGCCGCCCATGGCCTCCGCGAAGCCCCGGGAGACGGCGAGGCCGAGGCCCACCCCGGCTCCGCGCGGGGCGTCCCCGTACCGCTGGAAGGGTTCAAAGATGCTCTCCTTGGCCTCTTCGGGGACGCCCCGGCCGCGGTCCACGACCCGTAGCTCCACCCGGCCGCCGAGCGCGCTGGCGGCGACGTGGACGGGCTCCTGGCCGGAGTGGTACTTGACGGCGTTCTCCACGATGTTGGCGACGACCCGCTCCAGGAGCCCCGGGTCGGCGGCGACCATGGGCAGCGTCTCGGGGATGTCGAGGTCGACGCTGCCGTCGGGGACCCCGCCGAGGGCCATGGGGACCACCTCGTCGAGATCGATCTCGCGGATCAGCGGGGTCACGGTGCCGGTCCGGAGGCGGGACATGTCCAGCAGGTTGCCGACCAGGTGGCCGAGCCGGTCGGCGCCGTCCTCGATGCCTTCGAGGAGCTCCGCCCGGTCCTGCTCGGACCAGGCGACGTCGTCGGAGCGCAGGGAGCTGACGGCCGCCTTGATGCCGGCCAGCGGGGTGCGCAGGTCGTGGCTGACGGCGGCGAGCAGGGCGGTCCTGATCCGGTTGCCCTCCGCGAGCCTGCGGGCCTGTTCGGCCTGCCCGACCAGGCGCCGGCGGTCCAGGACGACGGCCGCCTGGGTGGCGAACGCGCCGAGCACCCGGCGGTCCTCGGCGGGCAGCACCCGGCCGGACAGCGCGAGGGCCATGTCGTCGCCGACCGGCATGTCCACGTCCGCGTCCTCGGGGCGGGCCACCGGGGCCGGTCCGACCGATCCGGCGCAGGTCCACGGCTCCACGTCGCTGCTGCGCTCCAGCAGGGCGACGGACTCCATGGCGAAGGTCTCGCGGACCCGCTCCAGCAGTGCGTCCAGGGCGGTCTCGCCGCGCAGCACGCTGCCCGCGAGGAAGGAGAGGATCTCCGACTCGGCGCGCAGCCGGGCGGCCTGGTGGGTGCGCCGGGCCGCGAGGTCGACGACGGAGGAGACCGCCACCGCCACCGCGAAGAAGATCACGATGGCGACGAGGTTCTCCGGGTCCTGGACGGTCAGGGTGTGGGTGGGCGGGGTGAACCAGTAGTTCAGCAGCATGGAGCCGACGGCCGCCGAGGCGAGCGCGGGCCGCACTCCGCCGAGCAGGGCGGCGACCACGGTGAGGAAGAGGAAGAGCAGGACGTCGTTGGCGAGGCCGGGCGCGTCCTCCATGCCGCGCAGCACCACCGCGAGCAGGACCGGGCCGACGACGCCGACGAGCCAGCCCCAGACGAGCCGGGCGCGGCCGAGCCGGGCGCCGCGGGCCATGGGCAGACCGCGGCCCTTGGCGACCTCCTCGTGGGTGACGATGTGGACGTCGAGGTCGGGGCGGGACTCGCGGGCGACGGTCGCGCCGACCCCGGGTCCGTAGATGTACTGCCAGGTCTTGCGGCGGCTGGAGCCCAGCACGATCTGGGTGGCGTTGACGCCGCGCGCGAACTCCAGCAGGGCCGCGGGTATGTCGTCGCCGATGACGTGGTGGAAGGTGCCGCCGAGGTCCTCGACCAGGGTGCGCTGGACGGCCAGCTCCTTCGGCGACACGGAGGTCAGGCCGTCGCTGCGGGCGATGTAGACGGCGAGGATCTCGCTGCCGGAGCCCTTGGCCGCGATCCGGGAGGCGCGGCGGATGAGGGTGCGTCCTTCGGGTCCGCCGGTGAGGCCGACGACGATGCGTTCGCGGGCCTGCCAGGTGGTGCGGATGTCGTGCTCGCCCCGGTACTGCTGGAGGTACTCGT
>NZ_NWVL01000055.1 GCF_002382885.1 Streptomyces sp. WZ.A104 | reverse complement strand
CGAAGGCGTCGATGCAGGTCTGGAAGAAGGCGGCGTTGTCGTTGTGGATGGTGCCGAGTGAGACGAGGACCAGGGGGCGGTCGCTCGCGCCGTCGCCCCCGCGGGCCCACTCGCCGTCGAACCGGCGCTCCGACCAGCACGGCCCGACGAAGTGGAAGTCCTCTCCGAACGTCTCGCCCTTGAACTGGAACTCGCGCGGTATGTAGACGATGGCCGGCCCCGACTCGCTGCTCCCGAAGAACTCCTGGGCAGAGCACTCCACTCCGATGTCCGCCAGCATCGCGCCGATCTCCTCGTATACGGCGTTGAGCCCCGGGTGGTCGGGCTCGAACTCCGCGTACTCGCCGTCCGAGCCGAGTGACCAGTGCTCGTTCGCCGCCAGTGTCGGGATGCTGCGTACGGCGGGTATGCCCCAGTTCTCCGCGAGGAGTCGGCCCGTCCAGCCGGAGAGCCCGTCGTAGATCAGGACGTCGGGACGGTCGTCGGCGAAGGCCCGTTGCAGCTGGGGGTAAAGCGCCACGGTCTCCTGGACCAGTCCGCGGAGGACCTGGACGAAGTCGCCCGTCGTGAAACGGTCGTTGTTCTCCAAGTCCGTCATGGTGGACCGGAACCTCCCCATCACGGACTCGTAGGGAACCAGCGTGGCACCGGCCTTCTCGACCTCGGCGCCCTGGCTCGCGGTCACCGCGTAGCTGACGCGGTGACCGCGAGCCACGAGTTCCGCGACGATCCCCGCCGTCGGATTGACGTGGCCGGTGCCAGGAATATTGAAGAAGGCGATATGGGACATCGAACCACCGCTTTTCCGGACGGGCAGAAATGTGATCGGAAGCGCACCGTAGCAAATGACCCGGCCTGTTCGGTACGTGAAAGTGGGCGCAAGTGCAGGGAGGGGGCGATGGTTGAGGCCCCGTCTCGAACCCGGGTGTGAGGTGAGGTGGTCGACTCATACCGGCAGGGTGGCTGGGAAACCAGTTAGGGGGCTGAAGAATTCGAGGGCGTGCCTCGGACACGATGGCGTCGGCTGTCCGGTTCCACGGCAGTCCTGCTGGTTCTTCGGATCCGGCAGAATTAATTCACTATTCAAGGAGGCACCCCATGCCCGTCGCCGAGCTGCTCGCCGATGACCTTCTCGAGCTGGACGCGCTGACCGAGGACGACCTCCTCGTCGAGGCCGACGACAAGGAAGCCCAGGCTGTCCTGTGTGCTTGCTGCTGCTCCTGGTGCGGTTGCTGAGCATCGGTCTGATGGACGTCTCCCGGGAGGCTTCGGCCTCCCGGGAGGTGCAACGAGGTCGGAGTGCGACATGCCAAATGAAGAAAATTGGGGAATGCCTTCGATGAAGGTTCCCCCTGTCGGGATGAAGCGACTTCTCCTGATCGGAACCGGATCATCCAATGTCGCGTTCCTTCCTCTCTGGGTCAACTGGTTCCAGGTAAGTTACCCGGATGTGGAAATGCGCATTGTTCTCACCCGGTCCGCGCAGCGGTTCGTGACGCGTGAAGGGCTTTCCGTCCTCACGAATCGCCTCGTGTTCGAGGATTCCTGGTCCGAGGAGCCGCAATCACGCAAACTCCACGTGGAGCTGGCCGGCTGGCCGGACGCGATCGCCGTTTATCCGGCCGGAATGCATTTCATCGCGCGACTGGCACAAGGCCTCGCGGACACCCCCGCGACCATGGCTCTCCAGTGCACGCAGGCCCCCATCGCGCTCGCCGCGGCGCTGCCGCCCGGGGGCTGGGAGAGCGCCGCGATGCGGGATCACCGGGCCCGCCTGGCGGACCGCGAGAACGTCGTGCTTCAGCCGCCGGTCATAGGGCTCAGCATGACGACGGGCCGCAACGACGGGAACCAGCCCGAAACGCTACCCAACCTCCTGCGGAGCCTCGAAGAACTGCGCGCACGGCGTGCCGCCGGGCACGAGCGGCCGCGAGAGGACTCCGGGGCGATGCGTGGTGGCGATGTCGCCTGACGAACGCGCGGCAGGACACCGGCAGGGTGATGGCCGCCACGTGGCGATCGTCACCGCCGCTGCCCACAGCCACATCAGCCCGCTGCTGGGCACGGTCTCCGAGCTGGTGAGCCGGGGCGTTCGGGTCAGCTACGCCACCACGGAGCGGTTCGCACCGCTCGTGGAGGCGGCGGGGGCCACGGCCGTGGTCTTCCGGTCGTCCCTGCCCGCGGACCCGGCCCATTGGCCGACCGACGTCCGGCGGTTGCCGCTCCTCTACCTCGCCGACGCCCGAGCGGTACTGCCCCTTCTGGAGGCGCACTTCGGCGGCGACCGCCCAGATCTCGTCCTCACCGAGGATCCGGCGGGCGCCGGGAGCGTGCTTGCCGCGAAGTGGGGCATCCCGTCGATGCAGGTGTGGACGTACCTCGCCGCCCGCCGGCACTGGTCCCTCGCCGCACCGGATGCGCCCGGCGCCAACCCCGTTGCCGGGGAGTTCCTGTCCGGGCTCGCCTCGTTCCTGGCCGAAGAGGGCATCCGGACCGAGGTGAGCGCACACCTGGACGCGGCCCTCTCGGGAGGGCTCGTCCTGGTCCCGCGCTCCTTCCAGCCGGACGGTGACGGCTTTGGCGAGTCGTACACCTTCGCTGGGCCGGCCCTCCCGCCCGCACCGGACTCCTCGCGGTGGGCACCGCCAGCAGGCGGTGCCCCGGTCGCACTGGTCACCCTGGGCTCCCTCGACCACGGCCACCCGGAGTTCTTCGCCACCGCGGCGGAGGCGTTCGCCGGTCTCGACTGGCACCTGGTGATGGCGATCGGCGACCGCACCGACCCCGCCGCGCTCTCCACGCTGCCCCCGAACGTGGAAGCGCACCGCTGGGTTCCGCTGCGGGCCGTCATGGCGCACGCCTCGCTGGTCATCCACCACGGGGGAATGGCCACGACGATGGAGAGCCTGCACCACGGCGTGCCGTCCTTGGTCGTTCCGCGGCTCCGGGAGCAGGCCGACACCGCCAGGCGGGTGCGGGAGCTCGGGCTCGGCACGGCGATCCCCCTCCGATCGGTCACGGCCGACCTCCTGCGCAGGTCGGCGCTCGCCGTGCACGCCCACGACGGCGTACGCCGCCGGGTGCACGCGATGCGCGACGAGATCCGGAGCCTTGGCGGAGCGGGGGCAGCGGCCGGCGCCGTAGTGCGACGGCTCCCGGCGGCGGCATGACGAGGGAAGTCATCGGCCGGGGCTTCCTCGCGGAGTACCTCCGTCAGCACCTCCCCCCAGACGCGTCGGCGACCATCCTGGCCGCCGGTGTCTCGGACACATCGGAGACATCACCAGAGCGGTTCCGCCGCGAGGCCGCGATGGTGTCCGAGACCGCACTGCGGTGCAGAGAGGGTGGTCGGCTGCTGGTGTTCCTCTCCTCTGCGGCCACTGGGCTCTACGGAAGGGAGGGTGAGGGCCGTGAAGACTCCCGGGTGGCCCCTGTCTCCCCGTACGGGCGGCACAAGTTGGCCATGGAGCGGCTCGTGGCCAACTCCGGGGCGCACTGGCTGACGCTCAGGCTCAGCCACGTTGTCGGCCCGCGCCAGAACCCGGCGCAGTTGTTCCCCTCCCTTCTCCGCCAGATCCACTCGGGCACGGTCATGGTGCACCGCGGGGCCCGCCGAGACTTGATGGGCGTGCATCATTTCGCCACGGTGCTCGACCGGTTGCTCGCTCTGGGTGTGCGCGACCGTACCGTCAATGTGGCTTCCGGGACGGCCTTTCCTGTCGACCAGATCGTCACGGCCCTTGAGTCGGAGATGGGCAGATCCGCGAACCGGACTTTTTTGGATGTGCCGTCCGAGACCCTGCGCATCTCCAACCAGCTCATGCGGGCTCTAGTCCCCGAAGTAGCTGATTTCGGGTTCGGCCCCCGATACCTGGACAGCTTGGTCGGCCGCTACGTAGGACGCCAGGCGGGTGGGTACGTTGAGAAGTCCCCCACACGGACATGGTGACTGGCGGGACAGTAGCGGCCAGAGCGAGGCGTGTAGGCGGAGTTGGGCCAGGGCGCCCGCTGGGGCGGATAGGCCGGTCCGGCGGTGTCTGCAGGCTGCCTTGTCCGGCGAGGCGGGGAGGGCCGCTGCGAGCCAGCGTCGCGCTTTCCGTACACAGCGCCCATGGAGCACACCACTCACGCCAGGGAGCCCGGTTCACAAGTCCCTGATCTGTGACTCTCCTTCACCTGTTTTGGCTCGATCTGTTCCTTGGGACCCACCGTGTCGAGTGCGTCGCGATCCTTGAGCCTGCCGACAAGAGCAGCTGACCTGGGGCTTTGCCGAGCGTGCGTCACATGCGCCCCGGGCGGCATGGACTCGACTCGCGTGCGTACGGCGCTCACGTGCTCCGCTGGTCGGGTGGCTGTAGTCATGTCGCTGCCTGCGTTTCGAAGTATCCGAAGCGGTACGCCTCGGCGTACTGGATACGGGCTTCTTCCACCGCGGCTTCCCGCAGGACGCACTTCTGGCGCGCCGCCTCGATCTTGTCGAGGCGTCTGCGGTCGGCGGTTTCGCCGCGATCAGGTGGCGAGGGAACTGCCCAGGGCGGGGAGTACGGGGCCTGCGGCGAGTCCGAGGCCCACGGAGATCAGGGTGGCCGTGTAGGCAACGCCCCGAGCCGAGCGGTCGCTATCGGTGAGAGCCGTACCGTCACCCGGCGAGACGGCAGGGGCGATCCAGCGCAGGTAGTAGAAGAGGGAGGCGACGGTGTTGACGGCGGCCAGGATCGTGAGCCAGGTGTAGCCGCCGTCGATGGCGGCGCTGAACGCCTCCAGTTTGCCGACGAACACGGCGGTCGGCGGTGTGCCGACGAGGCCGAGGAGGCAGATGACGAGGCTGGCGGAGAGGAGCGGTCGTCGCCGCGCGAGGCCGCGGTAGTCGGCGAGCCGGGTGGCCCGGGGGAGGGCGCAGACCACGGCGAAGGCGCCCAGGTTCGTGACGGCGTACGCGGCCAGGTAGTACAGCAGGGCGGGCTGGGCGAGGTCCGACCGCCCGGTGACGGCAACGGGCAGCAGCAGGTATCCGACCTGGCTGATGGTCGAGTACGCGAGGAGCCGTTTGACGTCGTCCTGGAAGAAGGCGGCGAGATTGCCCAGTGTCATCGACGCGGCGGCGATCACCGCGATGACCTCGGGCCACGGCATGCCGCTGTCGGCGAGAACCGCCTGGCCGAGCCGCAGCAGGGCAGCCAGGGCGCCGATCTTCGGGATCGTGGTCAGGAAGGCCGCCACCGGCGCCGTACTGCCCTGCACCGTGTCCGGCACCCAGAAGTGGGCGGGCACGGCACCGGCCTTGAACAGCACGCCGGCCAGGAGCCCGACGGCCCCCGCCGCGACGAGCCCCTCGGGCGCCTCGGAGAGCGTGGGCCCGAGCGATGGGTAGCCGGTCGCCCGCCCTGCGGCGTAGAGGACGGTGATGCCGCCAAGCATCAGTACGCCGAGCAGCGCGCCGATCACGTAGTACTTGAGCGCGGCCTCGGTACCCGGGCCGTCCTTCCGGAAGCCGGCGAGCGTGTACGCGGGGATGCTCGTCAGCAGGTACCCGGCGGCGAGTAGCAGCAGGTCCTGGGTGCCGGCCATGACGAGCGCGCCGAGGGCTGAGAGCTGGACGAGGACGTATGTCTCGCTCTCACGTGGGTGCGCGTGGAACTGCCTCGCGAAGAGGGCGAGGACGAGCAGGACGGCGCCGAGGACGACGATTCGGGACGTGCTGGTCACCGGATCGACGGTGAAAGCCTCGCCGAACGCGGTCACGTCGGGGTGTGCCGCCGCGACGGCCGCCGCCACGATCCCCGCGCCTGCGGCCGCCGCCGCGAGAAGCCCCACCAGCCACTGCCTGCGACGCGGCAGCCAGGCAGCGAGGAGCAGCCCGAACACGGCCGAGGCGGCGAGCAGCACCTCGGGAAGGATGTCGAGCGGGTTCTCGTTCATCTCGCTCATGACGTTCATCGGGCGAGCTGCTCCAGGACCTCGCGGGAGGCCGGTTCGACGACGTCGAGGAGGAAGCGCGGGGCCACACCGAGGACCACGGTCAGGACGAGAAGTGGGACGATGCCCGCGTACTCGTGGGCTCGCAGGTCCGGGAACACGCGTGGCGTACCAGGTGCGTCCGGCAGTCGCAGCGGCCCCATGAGAATTTGCCGCAGCGCGCGCAGGAACAGCCCGGCAGTGAGCAGGATGCCGAGAACGGACAAGGCGGTGGCGAGCGGCCTCGGCCCGAGCGAGCCGGTGAAGATCTGGAACTCCGCGATGAAGCCGGAGAAGCCGGGCAGCCCGAGCGAAGCGAAAGCCGCCGCGCCGGTGAGGGCCGCGAAGACAGGGGCGGTGGCGGCGAGACCGCCGTACGCGCTCATGTCGTACGTCCGCCCCCGCTCGTACATCACACCCGCGAGGAGGAACAGCGCACCGGTGATCAGGCCGTGGCTGACCATTTGGGTGACCGAGCCGGTGATCGCGAGGGAGCGGGCCTGAGCGGAGGTGTCGGCGGTCGCGGCGGCCGCGCCGACAGCCAGGATGATGTAGCCCATGTGGTTGACGGAGGTGTACGCCACCATCCGCTTGAAGTCGGTCTGGGCGAGTGCCACCAGGGCGCCGTGGAGGACGGACACGACACCGATGACGACGATCACGATCGCGTACCGGCGCCAGGCGTCCGGCAGCAGGGGCATGGCGATGCGCAGGAACCCGTACGTCCCCATCTTCAGGAGCACCCCGGCGAGGATCGCGGATCCGGCCGCTGGCGCTTCGGTGTGGGCCGGCGGAAGCCAGGTGTGGAAGGGGACCGTCGGCGTCTTCACGGCGAGTCCGATCACCACGGCGAGCAGGACGAGTGCGGCGTAGGCGGACCGGCCGGCGAGAGGGTTCTGCCGGGTCAGATCGACGATGTCGAAGGTGTGCGGGGTGGAGGCCAGGTAGAGGCCGATGAAACCGAGGAGCAGTGCCAGCGAACCGATGAACGTGTAGAGGAAGAACTTCAGCGCTGCCCGCTTCGCGTCGCGGTGGCCCCACCCCGCGATGATGAAGAACATCGCCACGATCGACAGGTCGAAGAAGACGAAGAACAGGATCAGGTCGAGGGACACGAACAGCCCGAGACACGTGGTCTGGAGGAAGAGGAAGAGCGCGGCGAACTCCCGGAAGCGTCGGTTCTCGCGGAGCGAATACAGCGCGCAGGCGAGGAACAGCACGCAGGTGAGCGCGAGTAGCGGCAGTGACAGGCCGTCGACGCCGACGTGGTAACCGACGCCCGCGCTGGGGATCCAGCGGGCCCGCAGCTCGTACTGGATGCCGCCCCCGGTCCGGTAACCGGCCCAGATGGCGACGACCAGAGCGAGTTCGGCGCTGGCCGTCGTGACCCAGACGGTGCGCAGTGCCTGGACGGGCATACGGGAGGGGAGCGCGAGGAGCAGTAGGGCGACCGCGGTCGGGGCGAAGACGAGGGCGGTGAGCAACGGGCTACCTCACGAGGACGAGCACGACGGCGACGACGGAGAAGGCGGCTACGGCCTGGGCGAGGTAATGGTGCAGCTGGCCTGTCTGCGGTCGGCGGGCCCAGGAGCCGAGCCGACGGGATGCGGTCGCGACGCCCTCGACCGCGCCGTCGACGGCGCCTTCGACGAACCGGTTCGTCCACCGGGCCAGCACCAGCGTGCCCCGGGCGGAAGCCAGTAGGGCGCGGTCCAGGACGTGGTCGTCGAGCGCGGCGGCGGCACGGGCGATCCGAAGGGTGGGGGAGACGAGGAGAAGGTGGGCGGCCCGTTCCAGCCCAAACCAGTTCGCGGTCTCCGCCTTCAGCGGGCCGGGCAGTGGGACGAGGCGGGCGCCCCGCCTCCAGGCGACGGCGGAGGCGGCGAGCGCGAGTGCGCCGGAGAGTGCGAACTCCCAGATCACCGGGGACGGTTGGCCTTGTGTGCCGAGGTATCTGCCGAGCGCGTCACGTACGGGCGGAAACGCCGCGGGCGTCAGAGCGATACAGGCGAGGGCCAGAAGCGTGAGCGGCGCGACCGTCCCCCGGGGGACGGGCCGCCCGTCAGTGATCCGCTGCCCGGTTCGGTCCCGCCCGAAGTCCCACACGAAGCGGAGGACCTTCACGCTGTATACGGCGGAGAGAACCGCTGCCGCGAGCCCGGTGGCGTAGAGCCGCGGACTGTCTTCAAGGGGCACGGCAAGCAAGACGTCCTTCGCGGCCCAGAGAGAGAGCGGGGGCAGCCCGGCGAGAGAGAGGGCGCCCACGGTGCAGAGCACGCCGACGGTTCGGTGCGCCCGGGCGGCCCCGCGCAGCTCAGGGAGCTGCTGCGTCCCCCACGCCGTCAGCCAGGCGCCGGCGACCAGGAAGAGCAGGCTCTTCGCGGCGGCGTGAGCCATCAGCTGCAGCACACCTCCCGTGGTCGCCCCCACACCGGCCGCCAGTACCATGAACCCGATCTGCGCGCAGGTAGAGGCGGCGAGCAGCTGCTTGAGGTCGGTCTGCGCGACGGCGACGACCCCGAGGACGACGGCGGTCGCCGCACCCACCCACGCGGCCGCGTCTGCGCCCCAGCCGGAGGCGTCGAGGAGTGGTCCGGTCCGCAGCAGCAGGTAGGCGCCGGCGACCACCATCGCCGCGGAGTGCAGAAGAGCCGACACAGGGCTTGGGCCCTGCATGGCCCGTGACAGCCAGAAGCTGAAGGGGAGTTGCGCGGACTTTCCGAACGCCGCGATCAGGAGCCCCGCCGTCACGAAGGACAGCCACGGCTCGTCGCTGTAGGCGAGGCCGTCGAGGGTGAGCGGGCCGGGTCCCGCCGCGAGGGCGGCGCCGGCCGCTAGATACAGGCCCAGGTCGGCGGCACGGGTCGTCAGGAAGGCGGTGCCGGCCGCGGCGGTACGTTCCGGCTCGCGCCACCAGTACCCGATCAGCGCCCAGGAGGTCGCGCCCATGACCTCCCAGCTCATGAGCAGCACCGGCAGGGTGGTGGCGGTGACGGTGACGAGCATGCTCCCCGAGAAGAGGAGCATCAGCCCGAAGAAGCGGGCCCGCGCGTCGTGGGCGCCGAACTCCGCCATGCTGAAAAGGAGTACGGCGAGGGTGACGGCGGTGACGGTGACGACGAGGACTCCGGAGAGGCCGTCCACCGCGATCCGGAAGGGAAGCCCCTCCATCAGGGGCGCCTCGACGGCCGGGTGCTGGAGAGAAGCCGTGATCGCGAGCCCCAGGGTCGCGACCGAGACGCCGACCGCGAGCAGCGGGGCCGCCCGGTCCGCGGGCCGCCCGGCCACAGCCAGCAGCGCACCGGCGCCCAGCGGCAGGCCGATCAGCGTCCACAGCGGAGCGCTCATTCCCTCAACTCCGCCGCCATGTCGGTCATGTCGATCTCACGGGAGCGGAACAGGGCCGTGACGACGGCGAACCCGATCGCCATCTCCACCGCCATGGCGGTGATGGCGACCACGATCAGGACCTGACCGTCGGCCGTGGCGGGCGCGATGTAGTGCCAGGCCGCGCCGGCGGCGAGGATCACCCCGCCCAGCATCAGCTCCAGGCCCATCATCAGCATCACGATCGACTGCTGCGTCAGCGCCCCGAAAAGCCCGACGCAGAACAGCGCGGCGGCCACGATCAGGAACAGCTCCAGGCTCATCGGCCCACCCCGCCCCGTACCGGGTCGTCGGGGCGGGGGGCCTGGAGCCTGTCACCGTACCGGTCGTACCGGCCGCGCTGGGTGGAGAGCACGACGGTCGCGACGATGGTCGCGAACAGCGCCATCCCCAGCGTCATCATGGTGAGCATCTGGGGTCCCATCAGGGACAGGCCCAGGTCCATGGTCGGATCGACGGGAGGCCGTCCGCTCCGGCGGGGCCAGGGGGCGAGCAGGATGCCGACGAGGAGCAGCACGAAGGACAGCGCGCAGATCGCCACCGCTCCCCGCTTGTTGTGAACCATCGTCATCGGCGTCAGCCCGGCCGGGTTCATCATGAACATGATCATGAAGACGGCCATGATGGCCATCTCGATCGTCATCATCAGCACGGTCACGATGCCCAGATAGTCCAGGCCCAGCACGATCAGCTCCCCGCCCACACACAGCAGCGCGGTGAGCAGCGAAAACGTGGCGCGCGCCATCGAGTCGAAACGGAAGACCATGACGCCGCTCGCCACGGCGAGCACCGCGAGGACCCAGAACGCCGAAGTCGTCATCGCTCCCTCACCGTCCGAGCACCACCACGGCCACCACGAGGGCCTGCGCCACCGCAAGAGGGGTCAGGACGACCCAAGCCAGCTCGACGTACCGCTCCATCCGTACGGTCGGCATCCTGCGGCGCACCCACAGCAGGAAGGCCAGCACGGCCACCGTCTTGACCACGGTCCAGGCCCAGCCCGGAAGCAGGGGGCCGTGTCCGCCGCCCAGGAACAGCGGTACGGCGAAGGCGGCGGCCACGACGATCAGCAGCCACCGTCCGCCGAGGAACAGCAAGCGGTCCACCCCGGACAGCTCGGCCGCCGCGCCGCCCGCCGCGTCCGCGCCCACCGGCTGGTCGAACGGTCCCCAGAAGGCCATGGCGAGCGCGCTGAGAAGGTAGATCCCGAACGCCGCCGGCATCCACACCGCGAACCAGAGCCCGGCCTGGGCGTCCACCACCGAGCCCACCCGCAGGGACTCCGCGCCGAGCGCCGCCGTCGTGATCGCCAGCATGTGCGGCAACTCGTAAGCGAGCCCCTGCGCCAGGAAACGGTAGCCGCCGACCAGCGACAGAGTCGAGTTCGGCCCCCAGCCCGTCAGCCACACGGCCGCCCAGGCCAGCGCCTCCATGGCGTTGAACCACACAATTCCGTCCGGCAGATCGGACAACGACCGGAAGCCGAAGGGAAGTACGACGGCGGCGAGGACGGCGGCCACCGGGAGCAGCGTCGTCCCCAGCCGTACGAGAGGGACGTCGGCGGCCCGCGTGATCCGCGGCTGCTTCACCAGCAGCCGCAGGACCTCGCGGCCTGCGCCCGTCGACCCCGCGTCGACGGTCGCAGTGACCCAGGCCGCCAATGCCAGCGCGAGAGGGACGACGAGGGCGGCCCAGAGGGGAGCGGACTCAACCATGACCATGGGCTCCCGGCACGTGCTGAGGGGCCAGTTCGTCGAGGTCGGGATCCAGGCTCGCCACGATGAGCCGGGCGCAGGCGTACTCGGTGCCTTCGAGCAGTTCGGGCAGCGCGTCCAGCAGGGCCTGGGACGGGGGAACCTGGGTGTCGAGGCGACCCCGAGGGCCGACCGGGTGATGGGCGGAGAGCGGGTCGCGGTCGTCGACGTGGCCGAGGGCCTGATCGAGCCCGTCCAGCCACGCGATCAGCCTCCCGTGCACGTCACCCCCCGGCTGCCTCCCGAATCGTTCGCCAACTCCCGCCGTGAGCCAGCGCAGTGTCCACGACCTGCGTACGCGCCGGGCCAAAGGGCAGACGAGCAACTGGAGTTCCGCTCCGGGGGCACCGTCGAGCGTGCGATCGCGGGCGACGCGTGCTCTAGTCGCCGACTCCCTCCAGCCGGCGACACCGAGGAGTCTGCCGAGGCTGTCGAGGTGTGCCGCACATCGCCGCCGAGCGGCCTCGCCGACCGTCACCGGATCACCGGTCATGGCCCTGAGCCACGGCTCGTTCCAGAACGCAGGCCCGGATGGGGAAGGCGCGGGCACGGTTTCAACCTCCGCGCGCTGTACGACGTCGCCCTGGAGTTCGAGGTGCAGCACCAGTCCCGCCGGCCAGTCCGGGAGCGCGGGCCCGAGCGGCACGTGGAGCCGGTCAAGCCTCAATCCGTCCCGGTCGTCGGCCCTCTCGGCCAGGGGAAGGCCGGCGATGGTGCCCATGTGGTGGCCGTGGTCGCCATGTCCCATCTGGTCATGCCCCGTGGCGTCATGAGACATGTGGGGGTGGTCCGTGCCGCCGCCGTCGGCCATGTGCCCAGGTGCCTGACGTGGGTCATGCCCCGTGTGATTACCGCCCCCGTGATGGCCACCAGGGCCGTCGTGTCCACCATGCTGCTCGTGGTTGTCGTGCCCGGCGCGGTGCTGCGGCGCCGGGGCGTGACCCTGCCGGTGATCGGTGTGCTCCATGTGCCGGGCAGGCTGGGCGACTGCCTCCAGGAGTGCGGCGTGCACGTGGTCAAGCGCATGCGCCGCCTGCTCGGCACCGGTGATGGTGACCAGCGCCTTCGGGCCCGGTACGCCCTGCCACAGCCGCTCCGCCCAGTCACCCTCGCGAACAGGAAGCGGGGCGCCCGCGAAGACCACCAGGTCCGCGGATGCGGGACCGGCGGCCTGGGGCCACGCCCTGCGGGCGAGCTCCGCCTCGACGGCCAGCCTTTCGCGCGTAGCGCCCCGACTGGGCGCGATCAGCACGGCCGGCCGGGCCAAGGCCATCTTGCCGATGCCCGCCCTCAGGTCCATCGGAAGGCCCCTTCACGCCAGGCGTAGCCGACGCCGGCGAGCAGGATGCCGAGGAACAGGAACATCTCGACGACTGCCGCAGTGCCGATCTCCGGAACGACCTTCGTCCACGGGTACATGAAGAGCATTTCCATATCGAACGCGAGGAAGATCATCGTCACGGGGTACCAGCGCACGTGGAAGCGCGATACCGGATGCTCCCGGGGTTCGAGGCCGCCGCTGAACGGGCCGGTGTGCAGCGGCTCTCGGATGGTGCGGACGACGGCCCCGAAACAATGCAGGAGGAACACGCCGGTCAGGACGACCGCGAGGAGAGAAGCGACGGGCCCCCATCGCGCGGTTTCCACGTGCTCCCCCTTCCCGACGGGTGGACCGCTTCGACCCACCATCGGCAGGCAGCATCTCAGCGACCGATCCGCGAAAGTCGGAGCAACACGTACGAAGGTGAAATTTCGGTCTTGATTGTGTGAGGAGGCGGCGACGGACACGAGCTGACCGCGAGGAGGTCTCCGCGTCCTGAGTGCGAAGGCGGTGAACGAGACGACTCTCCCCAGCGGGACGAGGATCGCCGCGTGTGCAGGTAAGTCCTCGAAGTGCTGGAGCCCGCCGCTGAGCATGCCGATGCCGAACGACAACAGGAGAGAGGCGCCGATCACCACGAGCCCGCGGGCGAGCGGCGGCCGTCCCTGGCCGGCAGGAACTCGTCGACGAGCGTGGCGACGAGGAAGACGAGGACGCCGACGACTGCCACGACGGTGTCGTGAGGTGCGGGTCCGCCGGTGAGCAGAGACGCGGTTACGTTCCATGGTGCGGTGGGCGCGTGGCAGCCGGCCCCTCCGCCGAGTGGGCGGAAGCGGCGCAGGAACGCGCGAGGGGGCAGGCCCGAAGCGTGGCCGGTCGGCGAGACGGCGCTCCGGACGTGAAGAAGTGACCTGGCGGTGAGCCAAGTGGGAGGGGACTGGGCCCGAGGGGCCGACTGCCGCCCCCTTGGCCTACTACATGCGCAGAACGGCCGATGTGGGGCAGGATCCCACTGCGGGAAGAACCGTCACCGCAGCCTTGCTGGTGCCGACGAGAACGGCCTCCGCGTCAAGCGGGGGCACCGGCGGCGGAAGGATGCCGAACCCTGCGGGCGGCTGCCCGGTCGCACAGTCCTGGACGACGTGCGCCGAGTCCTCATCGGTGCCGTGGTCGTGGAAGGACGCCTGGATCCGATCGTGCACATGACCGATGGGGACGGCGGCGACACTCCCCGGTGCCGTATGCCCGGCGTTGCTGTCGGCATGGAGGCCGTGGGCGTACGGGAGCCCGAAGATCAGCGCTCCGAGCCACAGCAGTCGCGACCACGGCGGAACCAGAGAGCGCGTGCGGCGCTTGCTCACGCCTCAGGTTCCGTGACCACGGCGCGATCATGGCCAGCCCGGGTGACGCGGCTGGACCGGGGCGCCGGCCCGTTCCGTCAGACGCCGGGCGGGCAGGCCACCAGCAGCGGCAGGAGCGGGATGGCCAGGGTCACGGAGGCCACCGAGCCGCAGAGAGCCGGGTGAGGGGCCCGACGCGGGCCGAGGATGCGCTCGATGCGGAGGAGGACCGTCGAGCCGCCCGCGCCGTACGCGGCCTTCGGAGCCCGGCCGGCGGCCATTTCGTACATCGCGGTCGCCAGAACCACGTGGGAATGGCTTCGCAGGGCGCGGTCGTCCGCGATCATCTCAAGCAGCACAGCCATCTCATCGCGTCCCCGGCGGGCGAGCGGCACCCAGGGAAAGACGGTGGCGAAGGCCTGAGCAGCGGCGATCAGCAGGTGATGGCGGCCGGCGATGTGCGCCCGCTCGTGCTCCAGGACGGCGTCGAGCTGATCCTCCGTGAGTAGCCGCACGGCAGCCTCGCTCACGACGATGCGGGAACGGAGACCCGGGAGGCAGTACGCGGCGGGGGTGCCGTGTGGCAGGACCGTGGCGTGCAGGCGGTCGGAGCGTACCCCCACCTTGTCGAGCCGGTCGCGGTGCCGGGCGCGCACGATTCCGGCCCGGGCGACGTGGAAGAGGAAAGCGCCGCCGAAGGCGGTGACAACCGCGAGGGGCGTCGCCAAGGCCAGCCGGTCGGCTGTCGTCGGGTTCGGGTCCGGAGTTCCCGCATCCAGTCCGCAGGCATGCAGTAGCCCTACGAGTCCCGCGTGCAGGTGCTCGGTGGGCATGGCCAACTGGGCCGCGGCGAGCGCGGTCGCGAGGGTGAACGACAGCATGAGGGCGAACCACACGGCTGCCGCGAGCGCCGGTGCCCGGTGTGGCCATGCGCTGCGCACCAACAGACGTGGGGCAGCGACGCCCACGACGGCCGCGTACCCCAGGAGAGCAGGGGCCGCGTTCACTCCTTCGCCCGTCGTCCGACGTCTCGAAGGGCCTTGCGGAGCGCTGTGATCTCGTCGGCGTCGAGGTTCTCCACGAACTGGACGAGGGCCGCGGGCCGGTCCTCACTGGCTTCCAGGCCGTCCTCCATGAGCGCGGCCGAGTACGCCTCACGGGTCGCGACGGCCTTGTACCGCCAGACCCGGCCGTCTCTGGCGCGTGTCAGATGGCCCTTGTTGAAGAGGATGCTGGTTACCGTCGTCACGGTCGTGTAGGCGACATCGCGATGGAGGTTGATGTCGTTGACGACCTCACGCACGGTGGCGGGGCGGTTCCATCTCCAGAAGCGGTCCATGATCTCCGCTTCGAGCTCCCCCAGCCGGCGCATGGCCCGTGTCCTCTCCGCTGATCCCGCGTTCGAATTCATAGTAGACGGGCAGCTCAGGGGACGGTCCCGCACGGATGGAGCGGCTGTTGTCACGGGGCCGAGGCCCAGTTCAGGCCGTCTGAGTGATGGAGCTGTGGGCACTCGCGGGCACTTTGCGTAACCTCGCTACCAGAAGGGCACCGACAGCTACTCCGCCACCGCTTCGCCGGTCGCGGTGCGAAGGGGTGCTGGATGTCGATGACGAGTCGCCGTGATCTGCTGGCGAGTACTGCGGGAGCGGCCGGTCACTACGCCCGATGGGCGGGTTGACTGGGACGCCTTGCGGGCGCAGTTCCGTCTGGAGCCGGGATGGGCGAACCTCGCGCTGTTCTACCTGGCCTCGCATCCGAGGGCGGTGCGGGAAGCAGTGGATCATCTGAGTGCTCAGGTCGACGCCAATCCTCTGGTGGTGCCCGCGGGGCTGGCGCTGCCCGACGGTCCGACTGGATGGCCCCGGGTACGCCAGGCGCTCGCCGCCTGTCTGGGAGGCCGGGCCGAGGAGATCGCGATGACGGCGAGCACGAGTATCGGGCTGGGTGTCGTCTACAACGGCGTCGTGACCCGTCCGGGGCAAGAGTTTCTGCTGACGGAGCTCGACCACAACTCCCATCGCACCGCCGCCCGACTGGCCGCCGAAAAGCACGGCAACACGGTGCGGCTGGCCTCCTGGTTCGCCGATTCGGCCACCGCGACGGCGCAAGGCATCGCAGCGTCGGTCGGCGAGGCGATCCGGCCGAACACCAGAGTCGTCGGGATCACCTGGGTGCAGTCCAGCACGGGGCTTCGGATGCCGGTGCGGGCGGTGGCCGACGTGGTGCGCCGGGCCAATGAAGGGCGCAGTCCTGCCGACCGGTGCCTGCTGGTCGTCGACGGCGTGCACGGGCTGGCGGCAGTGGACGAGGACGCCGCCGGCCTGGGCGCGGACGTGGTGATCGCCGGAACGCACAAATGGCTGTTCGGCCCCAGGGGGACGGGGCTGATCTGGGTGGCGCCGGACACCCTCGACCAGCTGCGGCCCACGTTCGTGAGCTTCATCGGGAGCGGCGGAACAGCGGCCCTGTCACCCGGAGGGTTCCTGGCGTTCGAGCACGCCTTCGCCCTGCCCGTGGCGGTGGCGTTGCACGAGCAGCTGGGCCGAGCACGCGTCGCCGCCCGCGTCACACAGCTGTCGACCCGGGTGAAACAAGGACTGTGGCTTTGTTCGCGAGATCCGGCAGCGGATGTTCACCAGTTTCGACAGCGCGCTTCGGACTCGCAGATTCGAACAGCCAGGTGCTGCTTCCCGCAGCGCGAGTGACCGGCTTGGCTGGGATTGAGGACAGTGACCGTCCTCAATCCGTCCTACGGTCGGTCTGGGTCGCTGACCGGGCGGCTCGCAGCAAGAATCACAGCTGGTAGCCACTCATGACCCTGGGCTACCTGCCGCGCGTGCAAGGAGTATGACCGTGGGCATTTCCGAGGCGGCCGACCGCGCCGACACCTTCGTCCCGCACCGTTTCACCGAGCAGCTGGTGGACCTGGGTGAGATCCGCATGAACTACGTCGCCGAGGGCGACCCCAGCGCCCCCGCGCTGCTGCTGATCCCCGCCCAGGGCGAGTCCTGGTGGGGCTATGAGGAAGCGATCGGGCTGCTCAGCTCGCAGTTCCAGGTGTTCGCGATCGACCTGCGCGGCCAGGGACGCACCACCTGGACCCCGGGCCGCTACAACCTGGGCACCTGGGGTGCCGACGTCGAGAGGTTCATCGACCTGGTCATCCAGCGTCCCGCGATCGTGGGCGGGAACTCCTCCGGCGGGATCATCACCGCCTATGTGGCCGCCTACGGCAAGCCCGGCCTGGTCCGCGGCGCGATCCTGGAGGACCCGCCGCTGTTCGCCTCCCAGGGCGCCCCGCCGTACGGGCCCGGGATGATGCAGACGCTCGGGCCGATCTTCGCGCTGTGGGCCAAGTGGCTGGGCCCGCAGTGGTCGATCGGGGACTGGACCGGCATGGTCAGGGCCGCCCCCGAGGAGCTGCCCGCCTTCCTGCACCCGGGCATCGGCTTCATGATGGGCGACGGCGACCCCGAGGCCGGCGCGTCCCCGACCCCGGTGCAGCACCTGAAGGAGTACGACCCCGAATGGGGCCAGGCGTGGGCCACCGACACCGCCAACGCCGGAGTCGATCACGCCACGATGCTCGCCCAGGTGAAGACCCCGGTGCTACTCACCCACCACTTCCACATGACCGACCCCGACACCGGGCAGCTCATGGGCGCGATGACCGACATCCAGGCCGCCCAGGCCCGCCGCCTGCTCGAATCCACCGGCCAGCCGGTCACCTTCACCCCGCTCGACGCGCCGCACACCATGCACGAGCCGATGGCACAGCAGTACGTCGACGTCATCACCGACTGGATCAAGACCCTGGCCTGACCCGAGAACCGCAGCACCAGACCTCGGCCACTGCCGCGCAGCGGCCGAGGCTCACCAGGACGCCCCACCACACAATCGAACAGCGCACCAGTCGGGTGCTGTCGAAACTGATGGACATCCGCTGCCGGATCTCGCGAACAAAGCCAGCACGGGCGTGGGCGGGGCTCATGTCGTCGTACGGGGCGCTGAAGGCGGCGGACAGCTGGCCGGCCCGCGCCGGGTCGTAGCGGACGGCGCGGAACGGATGGAGCCGTACGGTGGTACGCGCCTTCCGCGACGGGACGGCCGTCAAGGTTCACTCCCGGATGTGGGCATGGCGGCACGGGGGAGGGCACGTCGTGGGCGCCCGCCCCCTGTCTCCGGCGTCAGGTCAGGCGGTCACGGGCTGCGGCCGGGTCTCGGCCGGTGTTTCGGTGAGGCGGCCGGTGCGGTGCAGGCCGTACAGGGCGGCGGCGCACGCCAGGCCGAGCGCGGTCAGCGCCAGCCAGGGCAGGGCGGAGAGGCCGGCCTTGCGGGCGGCGTCGAGCGCGGCTCCGGTCAGGAGGTTGCCCAGGGTGATGCCGACTCCGCAGATGGTGTTGTAGAGCCCGTAGTGCGTGGCGACGAGGCGGTTCCCGGAGAGCCGGACGATGGTGTCCATCTCGAAGGGGTACGCGATCATCGTGCCCACGGCCAGGAGCAGCGCCGCGAGAGTCGGTGGTACGGCGGCCAGCAACCACAGCCCGATGCCTCCGCTGGGTACGGGAACCGCAGTGGCGGCGAGGAGAGGTACGAACGCCGCGCCCATGGTGAGCAGTCCCCAGGTGAGGGCGCGGCCCGGCTCCACGCGGGCTTTGCACCAGGCGGTCACCTTCGTCTGGAAGAGGATGGTGCTGAGCCCGGAGACCGCGAACAGGACGGCGACGGCCGCCGTGCTGAACTGGCCTTCTCCGCCGAGGCGTCGGACCTCCAGCGGAAGGGCCAGGTAGACCTGGAAGGACATGACGTACGAGCCGATCATGGCCACGGAGAAGAGCAGGAACGGGCGGTTGGTGAGGATGCCACGCCACTCGGCGAGCACGCTCTGCCCCTCCTTCTCCTTGGTTTCCTTGGCCCGGCGGGCCGGGAGAGCGCGGATCTGGACGACGCTCAGGACGGCGAAGACTCCGGCCGCGACGAGGCAGGTGACGCGGAAGTCCACGCCGGTCAGCACCATGCCCACCAGCGGGCCGAGCAGGATGCCCGCCTGGTAGAAGACGTTGAACAGGGCGAACGCCTCGACCCGGCGCTCACCGGCGTCGGCGGCGAGATAGGCGCGGGTGGCGGGATTGAACAGGGCGCCGGCCAGGCCCGTCGCCGCGGAGGCGGCGATCAGCGCGGGTACGGAGTCCACCAGGCCGAGGGTCGCGAAGCCGACGGTCCGCAGGACGAGGCCGGCGATGATCATCGGCTTGTAGCCGAGCCGGTCCGCGAGAGTGCCGCCGACCAGGAACATGCCCTGCTGACTGAAGTTCCGCATGCCGAGGATCAGCCCGACAAGCCAGCCGGCGAGGCCCAGAGGCCCGGCGAGATGCGCTGCCAGATAGGGCATCAGCATGTAGAAGCCGAGGTTGATGGTGAACTGGTTCACCATCAGCAGCTGCACGCTGCGGTCGTACGAACGGACTTGGGTGATCGTGCCCTTCATCAGACCTGCTCCTGCGTGGAGTCTGCGAGGTCCTCGTCGTTCAGGCCTGCGTCTGCGTCTGCGTCCGTGTCGGTGAGCGTGAGGGGGTCGACCACGGTGGCGCAGCGGGTCCAGCGGGTGACCTCCTTCTCGTCGAGGCGGCCGACGACGTCGGGCTCGATCGCGGGGGGCCCGTCGAGCAGACCGTGGGCGGCGCAGTAATCGTCGTCGTACACGGTGCCGAGGTAGCGCTGCGGGCCGTCGGGGAAGATCGCGGCGATCCGTGCCTCCTTGGGCAGCGAGCGGGCGAGCCAGCCTGCGACCAGGGCGACCGCGCCGACGCTCCAGCCGCCGGTGGCGTAGTGGGAGGTGGCGAGCTGACGGCAGGACCACACCGCCTCGCTCGGCGCCACCCAGTGCACCTCGCTGAACTGCTCGTACGCCACGTTTCGGGGGTAGATGCTCGATCCGAGCCCGCGCATGAGCCGTGTGCGCGCCGGCTGGCCGAAGATCGTCGAGCCGATGGTGTCCACTCCGACCAGGGTCAGGTTCGGATAGAGCTGGCGCAGGACACGGGAGACGCCGGCGGAGTGCCCGCCGGTGCCGACGCTGCACACCAGGACATCGATGTGGCCGAGTTCGGTGGCGAGTTCGAGGGCGAGCGGTGTGTACGCGGTGGTGTTGTCCGGGTTGTTGTACTGGTCCGGGCACCAGGACCCGGGGTGCTGTGCGAGGAGCTGGGTCACGCGGTCGCGGCGGGCCTGCTGCCAGCCGCCGGTCGGGTGCGGTTCGGCGACCACGTTGACCTGGGCGCCGTACGCGGTCAGCAGTCGGCTCATGGACAACTCCAGGCCCGGGTCGGTGACCAGGGTGACGGGGTGGCCGTACACCATGCCGGCGAGGGCGAGGCCGAGCCCGAGGGTCCCGCTGGTGGACTCGATGATCCGGGCGCCTGGGCGCAGATCGCCACGGGCGCGGGCTCGTTCGGCCATGTGCAGGCCGGGGCGGTCCTTGATGCCGCCGGGGTTGAAGCCCTCCAGCTTGGCCCAGAAGCCGCGGCCCGTGGGGGCGAGCGGCTCCGAGATGTGGAGGAGCGGGGTGTTGCCCACCAGCCCGGAAAGGGCGGAGCGGGTGGGGGGCGTGACGTCTGCGGTCGAGGAGTTCATGTTCCGCTCTCATTTCGGTGGTGCGCGTCGAGTACTCGTTCGGGAGGGCGGCCGCGTCGCACGCGGCCGGGGGCCGAACGGTCTAGATGCGCCACCGGCAGACGCGGATCTGCGTCGAGCGACCTGATCCCGCTACGGACGCTGGGGCACAGGGCGGAGCACGTAGCTCGGTGGCCGACGCGGTCGGGGTGTCGCCGAGGGATGAGGCAAGCGCGATGGCGTCGGGCACGTGCCGCGTCGCGGCGAGGGTCTCCGGGACGACACCCGCCGAAGAACAGTTGGCGCCGTGGCCGTGGTGGCCGTGCCGTGGTGACCGGGCTTCGGCGCGGTCGGCATGGAGACCGAGCGCGGTCGTCGTGACGGTCGCTCTTTCCACCGTGGTGTGCCCGGCTTCGCCCCCAGGTGTGAGGCAGAGGAAGACCGACAGCATCAGGGCGCCGATCACAGCGGCGATCAAATGGTTGTTGGGATGGCGAGACACAGTTCCTCCGGGCGGGGCCGCACCGTCTCGGCTCCTGGCGACAGGAGGGAGCGGTACCCGTGAGAGATATGGGTCATGGGGGGGCAGAACGCGCCGCTCGTCTCGCCGCCGGGCACACAAGCACGCGGGTGTGTGGGGCGGAAGTGAACGACGGCAGGGCGTTCTACACCTGAAGAACCGTCGAGCCTCTCGGGGCGGCGGACGGTGTTGCGTTGGCCTCGACCACGCGGACACGGGCCTGGACGCAGGGCTCGGAAGAGCAAGGCGCATCGGGCTGTCGCGCGGCACACGGCGTAGTGGGCGCCGGTGTTCCCTCCGACGGTCCCGGCGAGCATTCGTGTGCCGGGTGCGCCGGGTCGAGATCGCCGGAGCTTTCCTTGATGCTGTGGGAGACGCTGGTCAGGGAGAGCGACGCGGTAACCGCGGCCCCGTCCATGCCCATGTGCACTCCATGCCCGGCCAGGAGCCCGAACAGGAGCGCGGCCAGGCCGAGCAGCCGTCGCAGCCTCGCCGAAGGGCGGGATTGCGACGCACGTGAGCGCGACCGGGCTGTAATCACGCCGTTATCTTAACCATCTCTTCGGGGCGGTTCGGAATTCCACCAGAAACATGGCGTGAATAAGTCGTGTGGCCGCTCGCTCGATTGTCCGATTTGGAGGAATCGGACAGTTTCTTACTAAGCAACTAAGGAATAAATTTACGACTCAACAAAGCTCGCTCACCGTCTGGGTAGCGGAAATGCGACCGTCGCGGCAGGGGTGTTGTCCGCCCTCGACGTCGGACTGGTGTACGTCTTCCTGCTCGCGGTCAGCGAGATGCCGAAGGACCTCCCGGCCGGGGTCGTCCGGCGGTTCCATATCTCTCGCGCCCGCGCCCTGGCGCCCCCTCCGCTGTGCGCGTCAGCCGATGTGTACGCCCCACATGAAGGGCATGCCGCTGCGGGCGATGGACTCGTAGCGCACCTGTGCGCCGGGCTTGGGCGAGTGGAGGATCTGCCCGTTGCCGGCGTAGAAGCCGACGTGGCTGAGGTCGCTGCGCATGATGACCAGGTCACCGGGCTTCAGGGCGCTCAGGGAGTTGATGCGCGTCCCGGCGCCGGCCTGTGCCTGGGCAGTCCGGGGTATCGTCACGCCGACCTGGCGGTATGCCCAGGACGTGAGCCCCGAGCAGTCGAACGACGCCGGGCCGCTCGCGCCCCAGACGTACGGCATGCCGACCCTGCTCTTGGCGGCGGCGAAGGCCGCGGCGGCGCGCTCGGAGGCGCTGGCCGCGTTGCCGAGCTCGACCCGGGCGCTCGCCGGGTCCGCCCGGTCCTCCTTCTGCGCGATCCGGGCCCGCTCCCTCGTCGAGAGGGTGTTGAGGAGGCGCTGGGCCTCGCGCAGTTTGCCCTGGATCTCCGTCTTCCGCTTGCCGAGTTCCTTCTCTGTGGAGTCGAGGTCGCGCAGCTTCTCGGACGCCTCCGCACGCTGCTGTCGGAGGGTCCGCTGCTGGGCGAGGAACTGCTGCAGCGCGGCAGTCTGCCGGTCGCCGGCCCGGTCCAGGGCGGATGCCTTCTCCAGGTAGGTGCCGGGATCCTCGGAGAGGAGCAGCTGGAGGGTCGGGTCGAGACCGCCGGAACGGTACTGGCCTGCGGCCACTGCGCCGATCCTGTCGCGGAGCTCGTTCAGCTCGCCCTGTTTGCGCGCCGTTGAGTCCTGGAGGGACTGCACTTCCTTCTTGAGCGCGTCGGACTTCTCCTTGGCCCCGTTGTACTTCTCGGTCGCCTGCGTCGCCTGCTCGTACAGACGGTCCACCTGCGCCTTGACGCCCTTCTTGTTCGGGTCGGGCAGGGGGTCGGCCGAAGCGGCCTGGGTGGACAGGGCCACGGCCGCCGCGGCGGTGGCGGTGATGACGCCGGTGCAGCGCGGACTGGACTGCTTCGGGCGGCGGTGGGAGGCCACTGTGGAGCTCCTTCTTCCTCGACCGCCGACGGCCTCGGCGTGCGGCGGGCACGGCGGCGTCTCCGTCGCCGCCCCGGGCGGGCGGCCGACTGTGCGAAGACCCCGCGAATACTAATCTGCTTAGAGACTTAGTCTCAATGAGGGTTCGTGCAACGCGGTGTGAGAGGCGCCATGAACGGCCCGCGGGTCGGTGCGAAAGCCCCTGTCGTGAGCGACTCACGATGATCCGGTTCCTGTGCACGACGTAGGGACCGCTCGTGACTGGTCGGCTCACGCGGTCGTGTGACCTTGCCGCTGCGGAGCGCGATGTGCGATTCGGCGAGGTGCCGCTGGACGAACGGGCGCTACGGCAGGCCGGGGAGGTGGCTGCTGCCCTGCCGCGAGCCTCACTGCGCCAACTCGGCGCCGTTGCCCTCCGCCGTCAGAGGCTCTCCGGGAAGTGGCAGGCGACCCGGCGGGTCCCGCCCGGGGCGTCGATCCGCAGCAGCGGGGCCTCGGTACGGCAGACCGCCTGCGCCTTCGGGCAGCGCGGGTGGAAGGTGCAGCCGGGCGGTGGAGCGGCCGGGCTCGGCGGGTCGCCGAGCAGGGTGATGCGCTCCCGGGTCCGCTCGGCGACCGGGTCGGGCAGGGGCACGGCGGAGAGCAGGGCCCGTGTGTAGGGGTGCGCGGGGGCCGCGTACACCCGTTCCTTGTCCCCGATCTCGACGATCCGGCCCAGGTACATCACGGCGACCCGGTCGCAGACCCGCTTCACGACGGAGAGGTCGTGGGCGATGAAGAGGTAGGCGAGGCCGAGTTCGCGCTGGAGGCGCTCCATCAGGTTGACGATCTGGGCCTGGACGGAGACGTCGAGGGCGGAGACCGGTTCGTCGGCGACGACGAGCCGGGGGCCGGTGGCCAGGGCGCGGGCGATACCGATGCGCTGGGCCTGGCCGCCGGAGAACTCGTGCGGGTAGCGGTCGATGTGTTCGGGGATGAGGCCGACCAGTTCCATCAGCCCGGCCGCTCGCCTGCGCGCGTCGGCCGCCGAACTGCCCTGCACCAGCAGCGGATCGGAGATGATCCTGGCTACCGTCTGCCGCGGGTTGAGGGAGGAGTGCGGGTCCTGGAAGACCATCTGGAGGTCCTTCCGGAGCGGCTTCAGCTCGCGCTGCGACAGATGCCCGATGTCACGGCCGTCGTAGCGGACGGAACCTGCGGACGGCTCCAGGAGGCGGACGATCGTGCGCCCGGTGGTGGACTTGCCGCAGCCCGACTCGCCCACCAGGCCCAGCGTCTCGCCGGCCGCGATGTCGAAGCTGACGCCGTCGACGGCCCGGATCGGGGCGGCGCGTCGCCGTCCGGGATAGGTGGTCGTCAGCTCCCGTACGGAGAGGAGGGGTTCGGCATTCGTGGGCTTCATGGGGCGACGCCTTCGTATGCGGGGAAGTGGCAGGCGACCGGGTGCCCGGCAGGTCCGCCGAGCGCGGGGCGCTCGGTACGGCAGCGGGAGCGCTCGTCGTCGGGGGCCTCCGCGGCCCGTGGACAGCGAGGGGCGAACGCGCACCCGGGCGCGGGGGCGAGCAGGGACGGCGGGCTGCCGGGGATCGCCCGCAGCGGGACGTCGTCGCGGTCGTCGAGGCGCGGCAGGGAGTCGAGCAGTCCTCGGGTGTACGGGTGGGCCGGTGTGGCGAACAGGGCGTCCGCCGGGGCGTGTTCGGCGGCCCTGCCGCCGTACATCACCAGGACGTCGTGGGCCACTCGGGCGATGACCCCGAGATCGTGCGTGATCATCACGACGGCGAGAGCGCGCTCCTCCTGGATCTGGGCGATCAGTTCCAGGATCTGGGCCTGGACGGTGACGTCGAGGGCCGTGGTCGGCTCGTCGGCGATGAGGAGTTCCGGTTCGCAGGCGAGCGCCATCGCGATCATCACGCGCTGGCGCATGCCGCCGGAGAACTGGTGCGGGTACTCGCGGGACCGGAGCCGCGGCTCGGGGATGCCGACCTCGGCGAGTGCCTCGACGGCCCTTTCCCGGGAGGCCTTGCGGCCGCTGCCGAAGTGCACCCGGTGGTGCTCGGCGATCTGCTCCCCGACGGTGTAGTACGGGTGCAGGCTGGAGAGCGGGTCCTGGAAGATCATCGCCATCCTCCGGCCCCGTAGCCGGTTCAGCTCGCGCTCGGGCAGGCCGACGAGTTCCTGGCCCGCCAGGGTGATGGAGCCGGTGACCTCGGCGCCGGTGTGCAGACCGAGCACGGCGAGCGAGGTGACGGACTTGCCGGAGCCGGACTCGCCGACGATGCCGAGGGTCCGGCCGTGCCGGACGTCGAAGGAGAGGGTGTCCACGGCCCGGACGGGGCCGCGCGGAGTCGGGAAGGTGACGGAGAGGTCCCGCACCGAGAGCAGCGGTGGGGTGTCGGTCATCAGTACCTCACTCGCGGGTCGACGACGGCGTACAGGAGGTCGACGGCCAGGTTGGCGACGACGATGAAGGTGGCGGCGAGCAGGGTGACGCCGAGGATGACCGGCTGGTCGCCGGTGGACAGCGCGCCGTAGAAGAGCCGCCCGATGCCGGGCAGTCCGAAGATGGACTCGGTGATGACGGCGCCCGCGAGCAGGCCGCCGAGGTCCATGCCGAAGATGGTGAGGATCGGCGTCATCCCGGCCCGCAGACCGTGCTTGACGACCACGGTGCGGCGTGGCAGGCCCTTGGCGCGGGCGGTGCGGATGTACGGCTCCGCCATCGTCTCGATCATCGAACTGCGGCTCTGCCGCGCGTACATGGCCGCGTACAGGATCGCCAGCGCCAGCCAGGGCAGCAGCAGGTTCGACGCCCAGCCGAGAGGGTCGGAGCCGAAGGGCGTGTACTGCGGATAGGGCAGCAGCCCGGCCACCCGGATCAGGCCGTAGATCAGCACGACCGAGGTGAAGTAGACGGGCAGGGAGGCGGCGGCGACCGCCCCGACCATGAGGGCGCGGTCGGTCAGGGTGTCCTTGCGCAGCGCCGCCGCGACGCCCGCGGAGAGTCCGAGGAGCAGCCAGATCGCGGCGGCGCCGAGGGCGAGCGAGGCGGAGACCGGGAGCCGGTCGACGAGGAGGTCCCACACGCCCTGGCTGTTCTCGTACGAGTAGCCGAGGCAGGGGAAGTCGCAGTGCAGGGCGTACTGGCCGCTGCCCATGGTGCGGCCGGTGAAGATGCCGGTGGCGAAGTCGGCGAACTGCCGCCACAGCGGCCGGTCCAGGCCCATGTGGGTCCGGATCGCCTCCAGGCGCTCCGCGCTGCACGACTTGCCGCAGGCCGCGGCGGCCGGGTCGGAGGGCAGGACGTAGAAGATGGTGAAGGTGACCGCGGCGATGGCGGCGAGGACGCCGACGACGCCGAGCAGCCGACGGCCGAGATAGAGGATCACTTGCGGCTTCCCCTCGGGTCGAGGATGTCGCGCAGCGCGTCTCCGAGCAGGGTGAAGGCGAGCACGGTGAGGAAGAGGCAGAGGCTCGGGACGATGAAGTACATGGGGTCCGTGTCGTAGTAGGCGACGCTCTCGGCGATCATCTGTCCCCACGACGGCGTGGGGGGACGGACGCCGACGCCGAGGTAGCTGAGGGCGGCCTCGGTGCTGATCATCCCCGGGATGATCAGGGTCGTGTAGGCGATGACCGGCCCGGCGACGCCCGGGAGGATGTCCCGGGTGAGGATGCGCCAGGCGCCCGATCCGCCGACGCGGGCCGCGTCGACGTACTCGCGGTGCTTGAGCGACAGGGTCTGGCCACGGACGACGCGGGCGATGCCGGGCCAGCCGAACAGGCCGATGACCAGGGTCATGAGCACGATCCGGTTGACGTCCCGGGCCACCGACATCATGGCGATCATGAAGATGAGGGACGGGAAGGACATCGTCAGGTCCATCAGGCGGGAGAGCACGGTGTCGGTGCGGCCGCCGAAGTAGCCGGACGCGATCCCGGCCGCCACGCCGGCGACCACGACGATCGCGGTGGCGGCGAAGGCGATGAGCAGGGACACCTGGGCGCCGTGCACGACCCGGGCGAACAGGTCGCGGCCGGTGACGGGTTCGACGCCGAGCCAGTGCTCGGAGCTGACCCCGCCGAGCGGGCCGATCGGGAGGCCGCCGAGGTAGGGGTCGACGGCCGTCTTGTCGAACTCGTGGGGGCCCCAGCCGCCCAGCGCACTGAGCAGCGGGGCGGCCACGGCCATGACCACGAAGAGGGTGATCACGGCGAGGGAGATCTGCACGGCGGGGCGGCGGCGCAGTTCCGCGCGGGCGAGCTGCCAGGGGCCGCTGCCCGCGCGCTGGGGCGGGGAGATGGTGGGCATGGCGGGGGCCCTCAGCTCCCGCTCGCGGAAGGGTTCTTGAGGCCGACCGTCGCGTAGTCGATCTGCCCGCCGAAGGAGGTGTGGCCGAAGGCGCCGGCGATGTTGGTGCCGAGCAGCAGTGGCATGCGCTCGACCACGGCGGGCGCGGTCGGGGCCTTGCCGAGGATCTGCCCGTCCAGCTCCTGCCAGGCCTTGTTGGCCCGCTTGGCGTCCGCCATGGCGGCGATCTCGTCCATGCGCTTCATGGTGGGCTGGTCACGGAAGAGGGAGTGGTTGCCGGAGTTGCCCTTCTCCTTGATGTAGCGGCCGTCGAAGACGAACGGCAGGAAGGTGGAGCCGGACGGGTAGTCGGGGCACCAGCCGGTGTAGACGAGGTCGGTGCGGTTCTTGGTGTCGCCGATCGTGTCGTAGAAGGCGGAGGGGTCGACCGTCTCGATGGTCACCTTGATCCCGGCGCGGCCCAGCGACTGCTGGACCGCCTCGGCGACGCCCTTGTCGCCGTTGGACACGGTGATGCTGGTGGAGAAGCCGTCGGGCTTGCCCGCCTCCTTCAGGAGCTGCTTGGCCTTGGCGACGTCCCCGGCCGGCGGGATGTCGAGGGTGTCGGGCTGCTTGCCGCCGTCGAAGAGGGAGCCGGGCATGAGGGCGCTGGCCGGGTCGTTGAGCGCCGGGCCGCCGGAGGCGGTCAGGACGGCCTCACGGTCGAGGGCGTACTGCACGGCCTGGCGGACCTTGACGTGGTCGAAGGGGGCCCGGCCGGTGTGCATCTGCACCATCTCGGTGCAGTTGGTCGACTCGGCGAGCAGCCGCGCCTTCACCTCGGGCCGGGTGAGCACCTTCGGGGTGGACTCGGGACGCAGCTTCCCCCAGGACACGGCCGAGGCGTCCGCGCCGGAACTCGCGATGAGCCGGTCGTCGATCTGGTTGCCCTTCAGACCCATGGTCACGACGATCCGGTCCGGGTACGCCTTGCGGACCTGGTCCGTCGCCGGGGCCCAGTGGGTGTTGCGCACGAGGACGAGCTGCTTGTCCCGGGCGTACGACTCGATCTTGTACGGGCCCGAGGAGAACGGGCGGTTGTCGTACTGCGGCCCTTTGTCCCGGGCCTTGGGCACCGGGGCGAAGGTGGGCAGGACCGTGGCGTAGGGGAACTCGGCGAAGGGCTTGCGCAGTTCGAAGACGATCGTGCGGTCGTCGGGGGTCCTGACGGAGTCCAGGTGCCTGCCCTGGGCCGGGCCCTGGTAGCCCTCGGCCCCGGCGAGGTAGCGGGCCGCGTAGTCGGGGCCGCCGGGCAGGTCGGGGGAGAAGGAGCGCTCGACGTTGTATTTGACGTCCTGGGCGGTGACGGGGGTGCCGTCCTCGTACTTCAGGCCCTTCTTCAGGCGGAAGGTCCAGGTCTTCGCCCCGTTGGAGGAGGTACCGAGGTCCTCGGCCAGGTCGGGTATCAGCTCGCCGCCCTTGGGCCCCGGTTCGGCCTTGTACGTGACAAGGGTGCGGTAGAGCAGTCGGGTGCCGAAGTCCATGTCGCCCATGACCCAGTTGCGGGCCGGGTCGAGATGGGTGAAGTCCTGGTTGGACAGGACGGTCAGGGTGCCGCCCCGCTGCGGGGTCCCGCCGACCGTCGTGCCGTTGTTGACGGTCACCGGGTTCCCGCCTGCGCGGCCGCCTGCCTCTTCGCCGCCAGCGCAGGCGGTCGTGCCGAGAGCGAGGGCCGTCACCAGGGTGGTGGCGAGGGCGGTGTTGCGTGCGTTTCTGTCCATCAGGAGGTCACTCCGCATGCCGTCGGAAGCCACAGTGCGGCTGGAATATGACCTGTAACATAGTAATGTGAAATTGCACTGACAAGGTGTCGGGGATGCCGTTACCCATCCGTGTCCGAGGCTCCTCCGGGGCTCGGGTGCCTCCCGGTTCGACAGCCGCCAAGGGTCTTGGCAGACGCGGTGCAATGTGAAATGTTACTGCCGTGCTCACGAGAAACAGCTCGGATGTCATCGTCATCGGCGCCGGCGTGGTCGGCGCGGCCTGCGCCTTCTACGCCGCCCGAGTCGGCCTCGCCGTCACCGTCGTCGACCGCGGCTCCGTCGCGGGCGGTACGACCGGTGCGGGCGAGGGCAATCTCCTGGTCTCCGACAAGGGGCCGGGCCCCGAGCTCGAACTCGCCCTCCTGTCCGCCGGACTGTGGCGCGAACTGGCAGATCTCCTGCCCGAGGGGATCGAGTACGAGCTCAAGGGCGGCCTCGTCGTCGCCTCCGGCGAGGCCGGGATGCGCGCCCTGCGCGACTTCGCGGCAGGGCAGGCGAAGGCGGGCGTCACCGCCCAGGAGGTGTCGGCGGACCGGGTCCGTGAACTGGAGCCCTGCCTGGCCCGCGGCCTGCCCGGCGGTTTCCTCTATCCCCAGGACGCCCAGGTCATGCCCGCGCTCGCCGCCGCCCACCTGCTGCGCGCGGCCGGAGAGCGGGTACGCGTCCGGCTTGGCGAAGCAGTCGTCGGCCTGCTCACCGGCTCTGCCGGGGAGGTGCGCGGGGTGCGTACGACGGCCGGGGAGATCCACGCGCCGCACGTCGTGAACGCCGCCGGGACCTGGGGCGGTCGGATCGCGCGGATCGCGGGGGTGGAGCTGCCCGTGCTGCCCCGGCGGGGCTTCGTCCTGGTCACCGAGCCGCTGCCGCGTGTGGTGCGCCACAAGGTGTACGCGGCCGACTATGTCGCGGACGTGGCAAGCGGATCGGCGGCGCTGCAGACCTCCCCGGTGGTCGAGGGCACCCCGGCGGGTCCGGTCCTGATCGGAGCGAGCCGGGAGCGGGTCGGCTTCGACCGGACGCTCTCGACCGAGGTCGTGCGTCGCCTCGCCGCCGGGGCCACCGCGCTCTTCCCGGTCCTGGCCACCGTACGGGCGATGAGGGCCTACGCAGGCTTCCGGCCGTACCTGCCGGATCATCTGCCGGCGATCGGGCCCGACCCGCGGGTTCCCGGACTCCTGCACGCCTGCGGGCACGAAGGGGCGGGGATCGGACTGGCGCCGGCGACCGGCCTGATCATCGCGGCCTGCCTGGCAGGCGGGGAACAGCCCTTCGACATAAGGCCGTTCAGACCGGAGCGATTCGATCCGCCGGTGCCGTGAGTCCGTGCCGCATCACCAGTCGCACGTACGACCCGAGAGGAGGCCCCGTGGCCCGTACCCCCGCCGACCTGGTCGGGGCACAGCCCGATCCGCCGTTCGAGATCACCTTCGACGGACGTCCTGTCGTCGTCCTGCCCGGTCAGACCGTCGCCGCCGCCCTGTGGGGCGCCGGCATCCTGGCCTGGCGCACCACCCGCGGCGGCGGCCGGCCGCGCGGCGCGTTCTGCGGCATCGGACAGTGCTACGACTGCCTCGCCACGGTCAATGGCGTGCCGGGCCGCCGGGCCTGCCTGGTCCCCGCACAGCCCGGCGATGTGATCACGACACAGGAAGGGCACGGCCATGACCGACTTGGTGCCTGAACCGACCGGCTCTTACGACCTCGCGGTCATCGGAGCGGGTTCCGCCGGACTCGCCGGGGCCGTCAGCGCCTGTGAGCTCGGCCTCTCCGTCGCCTTGCTGGACTCCTCTCCCCAGCCCGGCGGTCAGTTCTACCGGCATCCCGCACCCGCCCTGGGCGCGGTGCGGCCCGAGGCGCTGCACCACGACTGGTCCGCCTTCTCCGACCTGCGACGCCGCCTGTCGGCCAGCGACATCGCCCATCTCACAGGCCATCACGTGTGGTCCGTCGTGCGGGAGGCCGACGATTCCTGGTCCGTGCACGCCGTCACCGGTGCCGACGGCACCGCGGAACGACCCGTCCGGGTACGAGCCCGGGCGCTGTTGCTCGCCACCGGCGCGTACGAGCGTCAGCTGCCCTTCCCCGGCTGGACGCTGCCCGGCGTCGTGGGCGCCGGAGGCGCCCAGGCCATGCTCAAGTCGGGCCTCGTGCTCCCCGGCCGACGCGTCGTGGTGGCGGGCAGCGGCCCCCTCCTGCTCGCCGTCGCCTCGTCGCTGGCAGCGGCCGGCGCGCGGGTGCCGGCCGTGGTGGAGGCGTCCGGATACGCGCGGTACGCCCGCCGCCCCCGGGCACTCCTGACCAACCCGCGGAAGGCCGCCGAGGCCCTGGTCCACAGCGCCGCCCTGCTCCGCCACCGGGTACGCCTGCGGCTGCGCAGCGCCGTCACCGAGGTGCACGGCACCGACCGAGTCGAAGCCGTCACCGTCACGCGCCTCGACCGGGACTGGCGGCCCGCGCGGGGGGCGGGCCGCCGGATCGACTGTGACGCGCTCGCCGTCGGGCACGGGCTCGTTCCCCAGATCGAGTTGGCCACCTCGCTCGGCTGCGCCACCCGCGTTCTGCCGGACCGCACGCTGGGCCTCGCTCTGGACGACCTCCAGGAGACCTCCGTCCGCGGCCTGTGGGCGGCGGGGGAGACCGGAGGCGTGGGCGGAGCCGAACTCGCCCGTACCGAAGGGGAGCTGGCCGGGCGAGCGGTGGCCGCGCGACTGCGCGGCGGGCGGGGTGCCGGTGCGGGGCGGACCGCCGGGCTCCGGCGCCGCCGGGACCGTATGCGCGCCTTCGCCGACGTCATGGCCGCCGCTCACGCTCCCGGCCCCGGCTGGACCGCATGGCTCGACGACACCACGGACGTCTGCCGTTGCGAGGAGGTCACCGCGGGGCGGGTCCGTGAGGCGGTCGCGGACCTCGGGGCGCGGGACGCACGGACGGTCAAGCTGCTCACCCGGGCGGGCATGGGCTGGTGCCAGGGGCGGATGTGCGGGACGGCCGTCGCCTGCCTGGCAGCCCGCGACGGCCGGGGCGAACCACCGGCCGAGCGCCGCCCGTTCGCCGTGCCGGTTCCGCTGGCGACGCTCGCCGCGCTCGACGAGACCACGGCACCGGGGACCGCGCAGAGCAAAGCCCCGTAAACCGGATGCCCGCAGACCGAATGCCCGCAGACCGAAAGCCCTTAGACCCGAAGCTCTTTGGGCTGACAGTCCCGCGAGGGCCGCATCGGTCCCTCGTGCGACTGAGCAAAATGTCACACGCTATCGAAAGGTCCTGACATGACCACCACCGGCTGGAACAGCGCCCGCCCCTGGCGCGGCATCATGGTCGCCACCACCCTCCCCTTCCGCGAGGACTTGTCCGTCGACTACGACGCCTATGCCGAGCATGTGGCCTGGCTGATCGCCAACGGCTGCGACGGTGTCGTCCCCAACGGCTCGCTCGGCGAGTACCAGACCCTCACCGACGCGGAGCGGGCCCAGGTCGCCCGTACCGCCGTCGAGGCGGCGGGCGACGGCGCGCGGGTCATGCCGGGCGTCGCCGCCTACGGCAGCGCCGAGTCCCGGCGCTGGGCCGAACAGGCCGCCGAGGCCGGCTGCGGCTCGGTCCTGCTCCTGCCGCCGAACGCCTACCGCGCCGACGAGCAGGCGGTGAGCGCGCACTACGCGGAGGTGGCCGGGGCCGGCATCCCGGTCGTCGCGTACAACAACCCCATCGACACCAAGGTCGACCTCACCCCCGGTCTGCTGGCCCGGCTGCACACCGAGGGCAGCATCGTGGCCGTGAAGGAGTTCAGCGGCGACGTCCGCAGGGCCTACGAGATCGCCGAGCTCGCCCCGGAACTCGACCTCCTGATCGGTGCCGACGACGTCCTGCTGGAGCTGGCGCTGGGAGGCGCGGTCGGCTGGATCGCCGGCTACTCCAACGCCTTTCCCGCGAGCTGCGCCGAGCTCTACCACGCCGCGGTCGCCGGTGATCTCGCCACCGCGCTGCCGCTCTACAAGTCCCTGCACACGCTGCTGCGCCGGGACTCGAAGACCGAGTTCGTGCAGTCGATCAAGCTCTCCATGGACATCGCGGGCCGCCGAGGGGGCCCCACGCGCCCGCCCCGGTTCCCGCTCACCGGCGCCACGCGGGCCGGAGTGCGGACCGCCTCCGAGAAGGCCGTCGCCGACGGCCACCGCTGACGGCCGCTGACGCGCCCGACCGACGGACCCGCGCCGGCCTCCACGGTCGGCCTGGGCCCGGTCCTCCGACCCGTTCGCCCAACGCCCGAAAGGAAGTCCATGCGTACCCGTCATGTCTTCCACGCCGTCGACTCGCACACGGAGGGCATGCCCACCCGTGTGATCACCGGGGGTGTCGGGGTGATCCCCGGTGCCACCATGGCCGAGCGCCGCCTGCACTTCATGGAGCACCTGGACCACCTCCGTACGCTCCTGATGTACGAGCCGCGCGGGCACGCTGCGATGAGCGGCGCGATCCTCCAGCCGCCCACCCGGCCCGACGCCGACTACGGCGTGCTCTACATCGAGGTCTCCGGCCTGCTCCCGATGTGCGGCCACGGCACGATCGGCGTGGCCACCGTTCTCGTGGAGACCGGCATGGTGCCGGTGACCGAACCGGTCACCACCGTGCGGCTCGACACCCCGGCCGGGCTGGTCGCCGTCGACGTACAGGTGGAGGACGGGGCGGCGAAGTCCGTCACGCTCACCAACGTCCCGTCCTTCTCCGTCGCCCTGGACCGCAAGGTGACCGTCCCCGGAACCGGCACGGTCACCTACGACCTCGCCTTCGGCGGCAACTTCTACGCCTTCGTCCACCTCGACGATCTCGGCCTGCCGTTCGACCGCGGCCGCAAGGACGACCTCCTCGCGGCCGGACTGGCGATCATGGAGGCGATCAACGCCTCACCCGGGCGGCCTGTCCACCCGGAGAAGCCGGAGATCGCCGGGGTCAAGCACGTCTACCTCGCCGCCCCCGGCTCCGACGCACGCCACTCCCGGCACGCCATGGCCATCCATCCCGGCTGGTTCGACCGCTCCCCGTGCGGCACCGGCACCTCGGCCCGGATGGCCCAGCTCCATGCCCGAGGCGAGCTGCCGCTCGGCACCGACTTCGTCAACGAGTCCTTCATCGGTACCCGCTTCACCGGACGGCTCACCGCCGAGACCGAAGTAGGCGGCCTGCCCGCCGTCGTCCCGACCGTCACCGGCCGCGCCTGGATCACCGGCACCGCCCAGTACTTCCTCGACCCGGACGACCCCTTCCCCGGAGGCTTCCTCCTGTGACCACCGCCTCTTCCACCCTCACCTCCAGCAACCCCGCCGACCCGTCCGACGTGCTCCTGCGGATGCTGACACCCGGCGCCTTCGCGGCGGCCGACGCCGTAGAGGGGGCCCGTGCCGCCCAGCCGGGCTGGCTGCACGCGGGGGCCGCCGCCCGCTCGGCCGCCCTGGGCGCGGTCGCCGCCGCTCTCGACGAGGCGGCCGGCGAACTGGCCGCGCTCGCCGTCCGCGAAGTCGGCAAGCCGCTCACCGAGGCCCGAGCCGAGATCGCGCGCGCCGCCGCGATCTGGCGCTACTACGCCCAGGCCCCCTACGAGGCCGTGGGCGCCGTGCACGAGCCCGGGGCCGGCAGCGGGCTCCTCCTGACGCGCCGCCGCCCGCACGGCGTGGCCGGGCTCATCACGCCCTGGAACTTCCCCTTCGCCATCCCGAGCTGGAAGGCGGCCCCCGCGCTCGCGGCCGGGAACGCCGTCGTCCTCAAGCCCGCCCCCGAGGCCACCGCCTGCGCCCAGCGCCTCGCTGAGATCGTCCACCGGTCCGTTCCCGCAGGCGTGTTCACCGTCCTGCCCGGCGGGGCTACCGAGGGCAACGCGCTGGTCTCCGCCGCGGACGTGGTCTCCTTCACCGGCTCCACCCCCGTCGGGCAGGGCGTCGCGCGAACCGCGACGGCCCGGGGCATCCCGGTCCAGGCCGAGATGGGCGGCCTGAACGCGGCGATCGTCCTGCCGGACGCCGACATCGAGCAGGCGGCAGGCCACATCGCCGCTGCCATCGCCGGTTACGCGGGGCAGAAATGCACCGCCACCGGCCGGGTGATCGCCGTCGGCGCCGCCCTCAGGCCCCTGCGGGAGGCGCTCGCCGAGGCGCTGCGGACCCTGCCCGTCGGTGACCCGTCCGACCCGGCGACCGTCTGTGGTCCGCTGATCGGCGAGCGGGCCCGCGACCATGCCGCCGAGGCGTGGCGGGGACTGTCCGTACTCGCCGGAGGCACCGTGCCGCCCGGCCCCGGCTGGTACGCGGCACCCACCCTGGTCGAGAAGGTCTCCCCGGGGCACCGGCTGCTGCGCGAGGAGGTCTTCGGCCCCCTGGCGGCCCTGCTGCCGGCCGACGACCTCGCCCACGCGGTGGGAATCGCCAACTCCGCACCGTACGGCCTGGTCACCTCGGTACACACCGCCGACCTGAGCACGGCCCTGGGCGCTCTCGACGCGCTCGACACCGGGATGATCCGGATCAACGCCCCCACCACGGGCGTCGACTTCCATCTGCCGTTCGGAGGCACCAAGGCGTCCAGTCACGGCCCGCGCGAACAAGGTCGGGCCGCCCTGGAGTTCTACACCTCCAGCCGGACCTACACCCTGTCACCTGCCTGAGCAACGTGACATTGTACGGTGGCGGTCCGGACCGGACGGAAGGATCACCACCGCCATGGGGCACCTGACCTGCCGCGACCTCAACGCCTCCCGGGAGCGGCTGCGCGACCAGGTCGCCCACGCCCTGCGCGCCGCCCTGATCTCGGGCGAGCTCAGGCCCGGAGCGGTGTACTCGGCGCCGACCCTGGCCGAGGACTTCGGCATCTCCGCCACCCCCGTCCGCGAGGCGATGCTCGACCTGGCTCGTGAGGGCCTGGTCGAGCCCGTCCGCAACAAGGGGTTCCGCGTCACCGAGGTCGACGATCGTGACCTCGACCAGTACACCGAGATCCGCGCCCTCATCGAGATCCCGGTCACCGGCCGCGTCACGCGCACCGCGACCCGCGACGAGTTGGAGGCGTTGCGGCCGCTCGCCGAGGAGATCGTGCGCGCCGCCCGCGGCCGCGACCTCATCGGCTACCTGGAGGCCGACCGGCGCTTCCACCTGGCGCTCCTCGGCCTCGCGGGCAACGAACGGCTCGTCGAGACCGTGGGCGACCTGCGCAAGCGGACGCGCCTGTACGGCCTCACGGCACTCGATGAGCGAGGTGAGCTCATCCCGTCGGCCGAGGAGCACCTGGAACTCCTCGACGTCATGCTCACCGGCGACGCCGAGGGCGCGGAGGCGTGCATGGCCCGGCACCTGGGCCATGTCCGCTCCCTGTGGGCCAAGGGCGAGCGACCGGCTGAGGCGTAGCGCGCGGCTAATGGGCGGCTGAGGTCTCCCCATGCCCAGGGCGGCGCACACTGCAATGCAATGTCACACGTCACTGACTCGGCCTCCATCGGCCGCGGAAGGGATACATGAACCCCGCCTACGCCACCGTCGACCACACCTTCACCGTTCCCGTGGACCACCGGGCCCCCGGCGGACCCACCATCGAAGTCTTCGCCCGCGAGGTCGTCGACCCCGCCCGCGCGGACGAGGAACTGCCCTGGCTGCTGTTTCTCCAGGGCGGCCCGGGCAGCAAGTCGCCCCGCCCGTCCGCCGGTTCGCCCGGCTGGCTGGACCGGGCACTGAAGACCCACCGCGTGCTGCTTCTCGACCAGCGCGGCACCGGTCGCTCCACCCCCGTCACCGCCCGCTCCGCCGCCCGATTCCCCTCCCCGGACCAGTTGGCCGCGTACCTGTCCCACTTCCGCGCCGACGCGATCGTCGCCGACGCGGAACTGATCCGCCGACGACTCTGCGGAGACACTCCCTGGGAAACCCTCGGCCAGAGCTACGGGGGCTTCATCACCCTCACCTACCTCTCGCAGGCCCCCGAGGGCCTGCGGGCCTGCTACGTCACCGGTGGCCTGCCCGGCCTCACGGCCACCGCCGCCGACGTCTACGCCCGCACCTACCCCCGCGTCCGCGACCGGGTCCTCGACTTCTACGCCCGCTACCCCGAGGGCGCCCCCCGCCTGGGGAAGATCGCAGGCCTCCTCGCGACCGGTGACGCCTGCCTCCCGAACGGGGACCGGCTCACCCCGCACCGCCTCCGTACGCTCGGCCTCATGCTCGGCATGGGCGACGGATTCGAGCGCCTGCACTGGCTGCTCGACGAAGCCCTCGGCCCGGACGACGCACCGACCGACACCTTCCTCCACCAGGTCATGACTCTGACGGGCTTCACCGACAACCCGCTCTTCGCCGTCCTGCAGGAGACCCTGTACGGGCAGGGCGCAGGCCCGACCGACTGGGCGGCCTCCCGGGCCCTCGACGACTTCCCCGAGTTCGCCGCGGACGCCGACCCCCTGCTGCTCACCGGCGAGATGATCTACCCCTGGATGTTCCGCGAGATCACGGGCCTCCGCCCCTTCGCCGACGCCGCCGACCTCCTGGCCGCCCGCACCGACTGGCCGCCCCTCTACGACCCTCACCGCCTCGCCGCCAACGAGATCCCCCTCGCCGCGATCGTCTACCACGACGACATGTACGTCGACGCCGGCCTCTCGCTGCGCACGGCACGCGAGGTCGGAGCCACCCGCGTCTGGGTCACCAACGAGTGGGAGCACGACGGCGTCTCCGCTTCCGGCGGCCGCGTCCTCGCACGCCTGATGGACCTGGCCGCGGGCCGTGCGTGAGCCCCCGCCCGCCGGCTGCACGCAGCTCGACCTCGCGGCGTTCGAGCCGGGCCGGACTTTCACCGATCCGGACACGGGGGTCCGGATCAGGGTCCGGGCAGGCGGACCGGCGGGGGACGTGGTCACGCTCACCCATACCTGAGGAGGACCTGACCCGCGCTGTTCCCGGGACCGACCGCCCAGGACCGGCGCGGCTGACGAAGCACGCCGTGGCGTCCCGCTCGTCGCCCTGTGCCGCAAGCCGCCGCTGAGGTTCAGGCGAGGATGAGGGGGAGGGCGGTCAGGCCCCGGGTGAGGCGGGTCCGGCGCCAGGTCAGGGCTTCCGCGGGGATGGCCGGGCGTGTGTTCGGGAATCGGGTCACCAGGGTGCGGAGGGCGATCTCCGCCTCGGCCCGGGCCAGGGGGGCGCCCGGGCAGCGGTGGATGCCATGGCCGAAGGAGAGGTGGCCCCCGGCGTCGCGGTCGAGGTCCAGGCGGTGCGGGTCGGGGAACTCCGCCGGGTCGCGGTTCGCGGCCCCGGGGGCGATGAGCACCGGGAAACCCGCCGGGATGTCGACCCCGCCGACGCGCAGGTCCTCCGTGCTGTGACGGAAGGTGGCCACGCTCACCGGGGAGTCGAAGCGGAGCAGTTCGTCCAGGGCGCCGGGGATCAGGTCCGGGTCCCGGCGCAGGCGGTCGAACGCCTCCGGGTGCCGGAGCAGGGCCAGGACGGCGTTGCCGATGAAATGGGTGGTGGTCTCGTGCCCGGCGACCATGAGGAGGGCGGCCAGGGAGACGGTCTCGTCCCGGTCGAGGCCGCCCGCGTCGCAGTCGCGCAGGAGGGAGTGGAGCGGGCCCTCGCCGGGGGTGGCGCGGGCCGTGTCGACGAGGTGGGTGAGGTAGTCGCCGATCCGGTGCGACGCGGCGTCGACACGGTCGGTGTCGGTCGCGTCGAAGAGGTCGTGGGACCAGCCGGCGAGCGTGGCGCGGTCGGATTCCGGCACTCCCAGCAGCTCGCACACGACGGTGACGGGCAGGGGTACCGCCAGGTCCGCCACCAAATCGACCTCCGCGCCCGGCCGCCACGCGGTCATGAGGTCGTCGACGACCCGGGTGATGTACGGGCGCAGTTCCCGGACGCGTCCGGTGGTGAACAGGGGTGTCGCCACCCGCCGGTGGCGGGTGTGCGCGGGTGGGTCGCTCGCCAGCATGTTGCGGGAGATCGCCGGGTGCAGGTCGCGGTTCGAGGGCCGGTCGGCGAAGAAGCGCGCCGTGTCCTTGGACAGGCGGGGGTCGGTGAACGCCTCGCGGGCCTCGGGGTGGCCGGTGATCAGGTACGCGTGGTGTCCGCCGGAGCCGGTGGGGACGCGTTGCACCGGGCAGCCTTCGCGCAGCCGGTCGTAGGTGGGGTAGGGATCGGCGAAGAAGCGCGGGTCACGCAGGGGGTCCCGCCGAGGCGCGGTCACGAGGCCGCTCCCGCGCCCGCGTTCGCGGGTACCGGGCGCCGCGCGTAGGCGTCCGCCACGAGCAGCAGCCACGCGGTCTCCGCCGGGAGGTCGCCCTTGCGCGAGCGGGTGCCGGCAGCGGGCGGGGCCTCGTCGCCGTCGGGGGCGAGTCCGGCGCGCTTCGCGTCGACTGCCGCGGCGATGACCGCCGCCTCCACCTCGGCCTCGCCCTCGGGGGTGTCGGCCGCGCCCCGGCGGGCGACCTCGGCGGCCGCGGCGTCCCGTACCGATGCTTGACGGTACCGGCGCAGGGCCAGCACGCAGTCGTTGATCTCGATGACGCGGCGGTGCAGGTGGAAGTCGAGGTCGGGGGCGTCGGCCCCGGTGTTCCCCGGGTCGAGCACGACCTCGGGGACCGCTGCGGTGACCTCCTGCCACAGCGCTTCCAGCGCGGTGAACGAGTTCCGCTCCCAGCGACGCCGTCGAAGTTGGCTGAGCGGCCACAGCAGGGCGGGGAGGGCGAGTCCGACGGTCATGAGGAGCACGGCGACGGCGGGTGCGGTCACGCTGAAGGCGCAGCGGAAGGGGGTCAGCGGCGTCGAGCACCGGGCGCCGTCGGGAACGAGCCCCAGGCCGAGGCCGATGGAGATCAGGGCGAAGAGCTTGTACGCGGCGTAGACGAGGGCGAAACCACAGCCCACCGAGGTCGTGCGCAGGCCCCAGCGCTGACTGCGTCGGGTCGAGCGTTTGGACTGGGCCCAGGTCTGCAGCAGGAAGTCCTTGGCCGTGTACCCCAGATAGGAGATGTAGATGAGCACGTAGCACGCGTACAACGCCGGGTTTCGCCCGGTGAGCTGTTCGGCGACGAAGAAGGCGGTCATGCCGGCGACGGAGATCGCGAGGGCGATGACGCGCAGTCGGATCTGGCGGTGGGCGCTTTCACGGTCCAGATTGAGCTGGAAGAGGAAGGCGAGGACCGAGGTGGCCGCCGTCAGGGTGAAGGTGTTACTGAGGAGTCGGGCGACGTGAGGGACCACGGATTCCACCGCGCGTTCCACGGCGGGGGCGTAGGAGGCGAAGGCGAGGGCGAACGAGGTCAGAAGCGCCGCCATCGCCCAGGTGCCCGTGGGGCGGTGTCCACCGCGTCCTCGCACCCAGTAGGCGGCGAAGCACAGCAGCACGACGGCCGTGCCCGTGAACAGGATGTTAATCATTTCGGGTGGCGCTTCTTCCTGTGCGGCTTGGCGAACAGTGCGTCCCAGCTCTCGGCGCCGCTGGCGGGCCGGCTCGACGGGCCTTCGCGTCCCCGGTACATGAGGTGTCGGATCACGCTGGCCATCACCTCGGCCTCGCGTTCGTCCTCGCTGGAGTAGCTGGTCCGGCCGGACATGCGCTGAACGAGGGTGGGGTCGAACCCGATCGCGCTCAGGGTGTCCTGGTCCAGTTCCAGGCTGCCGGGGTGGTCGCAGACGATGTGGCTGATCTCGTGGGCGAGGATGTGGTTCTGGTGGAGGGGGGAGGTGGCCTCCTCGTAGAACAACAGGTCGGCGTCCGGGGTCTCCAGACGGATGCCGCACGGGGCGTCCAGGGCGCCCAGGGTGCTCAGGGGGCGCAGGATTATGGGGCGGCCACGCTGTTCGGCCACGGCGTCGCGGAGGTCGCGGGTGCTGAAGCGGTGCGGGAGCCGAAGCGCCTCGACGCGTGCCTCGCACGCGGCGCGAAGCTGCTCAAAGTCCATGTCCTCACTCTGCTGACGCCAGTCGGGGGTGGTCGGCCGGGGTGGATCTCCCCCTGGAAGCCCGGTGCGAGCGCCCCAATGCTGACATGTTCGCGACTCTGCTTCGAGTGCGGGGTGCAGCCCGCGAGGTGCCGTGCGGACCAGGATGCCGGGCTTGTCCCGGGAAACGCCTGATACCCCCCTGGCGATGAGCGCCGCAGGGGGGTGTCGTTCCGGGGCGGTGATCGTGCGACCGCCGCCCCGGTGCGCGGTTCAGTCGTCCAGGTTCAGGTCCTGCGAGCTGTCGTCGGTGGTGAGCCCTTCGAGTTTCCGGGCCTGTTCGATCACGGTGGACAGCATCTTCAGGCTGTCGACGCTCAGGCCGTTGGCGCGCAGGGCCACCTTGCGGACGTCCTGGTCGCGCATGGCGGCGAGGAGGCCGATCTCCGCCTTGGTGCGTTCGGCGGCCGCGCTGTCGACGAAGTAGCCCGCCGGTACGCCGAAGAAGTCGGCCAGGGCTTTGATGGTGTGCCGCGTCGGGTTCCGCTTGGCGCCCGTGCGTAGTTGCTGGATGGCGCTCGCCGTCACCCCGCGGCCCTCTCCGGTCGCGGCCTCGCGGATTCCCTCAGCGACCTCCGCGTAGGTGTACGGCCCCCGGGAGGGAGGGTGCACCTCACGGAAGAGGTGGTCCAGGAGCTGGGCGAAGGTGGGCGACTGGTCATCCTCCACGTAAACGACCTCCTTGGCATGATGCCGAGTCCTTGCCCACCACAGTGTTCCTCGAAGCCCCCAAGGTCGGCCCCGGCGACACTTTGGTTGACGCCTGACAGATACTCTGGTGTACGTTATCAACGCCTCGCCGCCACTGAAGTGTCGAGGGGGCGGTGGTGGTGCAGGCCGGGCCGGGGTTGAGCTTCACGGGGGTGAGCTCGGCCGGTGGTACGGAGCGCCGTGGCCGTCTCGGGCGGACTCGCCCCGGCCTGCGCGTGACGAGGTGGGGGAGGCGGGGCCCGGCGCCTTCCGGTTCGCCGACCGGCGCGATCGGACGGAGCCCGGGCCCGCGGCGCCGGGCCCGGGTGCGTCGCCGGGTTCGGTCGTTGTGGCGCACGCTTGGCCTCTTCGGCCTCAGGCCTCTCCGGCGTCTTCGCTGTCCTCGGCGTCTTGCGGGTGGCGCGCCATGTGTGGTCCGGCCGGGCGCAACGGTTGTCGGCCGACTGTGCGAGAGCCTGGCTGGCCCGGCTCGACCCGCAACCGGGGCGGAGCCCATTTCAGGGCGGCGGCGTTGATCCCGGGGCGGCCCGCCTCGACGAGGGGCGCGGTTGAGACGGTCGCCGGAAGCTCGGCTTCGCCTGTCAATAGTCGCCCGTCGCCCGTCGCCCGTCGCCCGTCGCCCGCGCCTGTCGTCCGACAGCCGTCGGGTCGGGAGTGTCGGCAGCGCCGGGCGGGGGCTGGGAGAGAAGCGTCGGCGGGCGGCCGCGCGGCCCGTGTCCGTCGATGCGAACGAGAAGAGCGCGCACGCATCTGTACGCCGGGAAGTTACCTCCAGTAAGTTACCGCTTGGTAAAGGCTGTGTTGCCTCACCGACCAGGCTTGCCGCCTCACTCACTCAGATTCAGATACCGGGGGAGTCATGAACCGGAGTACCGCCGGCCTGCTGGCCGTCGCCGTCGTCACCGCCCTCACCGTCGGCGCGGCGCCGACGGCCGCGGCCGCGCCTGCCGCAGCCGCGCAACAGACCGACAGCAGGGCGTCCGACCCCTTCTACCGTTACGACGGCAGTGAGCCGCTGTCCTCGTACGAGCCGGGCGACGTGTTGAAGAAGCGCACGCTGGACTACCACGTCCTCGGCATCCCGACGCCGGTCAAGGCCATCCAGCTGCTCTACCGCTCGACCGACGCCCAGGGCCGGCCCTCGGCCAACGTGACCACGGTGGTCCGCAGTCACCGCGGCGACGGCAGCAAGGCCGTTTCGTACCAGTCGTTCTACGATTCCCTCGACCCCGAGGACGGCCCCTCCCGGGCCATCGCGGGCGAAGTCACCCTCGGCGGCATCATCGCCAACGTCGAATCCCTGGTCATGGCACCGCTGTTGCTCAAGGGCTACGACCTCGTCATCCCCGACACCGAGGGCCAGACCGCCGAGTTCGCGGCCGGTCCCGCGTACGGGACGAACACGCTCGACTCGATCCGGGCGAGCACCCGGGCCGCGGGGACGGGTCTGCACACCGGGACCAGGTTCGGACTGCTCGGCTACTCCGGTGGGGCCATCGCCACCAACTGGGCGGCGGCCCTGGCCCCCGCGTACGCGCCCGAGGTCAACAAGCAGCTGGTCGGCTTCGCCGAAGCGGGCGTGCTCGTCGCGCCGGCGCACAATCTGAAGTACGTCGACGGCACCCTCGTGTGGAACGGCGTGCTGCCGATGGCGGTCATCGGCGTATCCCGCGCCTACGACATCGACATCAAGCGCTATCTGAGCCCGAAGGGCATCGCGGTCTTCGACGAGCTCGAACACGGCTCGATCATCGATGCGCTGGGGCGCTACCCGGGGATGACCTGGAAGGACCTGGCGAAGCCGGAGTACAAGGACCCGAACTCCATTCCCGCCTTCGTCGACGCGGTCAACAAGGTCAACCTCGGCGAGGCCGCCACCCCGACCGTCCCCGGCTTCATCGGGCAGGGGAACGCGGGTTGGCTGGAGGGAACGTTCAACAAGCCCGCGGGCATCGGCAGCGGCGACGGTGTGATGGTGGCCGGTGACGTGCGGGCGCTGGCCAACCAGTACTGCGCCACCGGCAACACATCCATCAAGTACGAGCAGTACAACCTGCTCAGCCACTTCGGCGCCATGCCGTACTGGACACCGCGCGCGATGGCCTGGCTCGACGACCGGTTCGCGGGCAAGGCCGCCCCCACCAGTTGCGGTCGCATCCCCGCGGGCAACTCGCTGGAGCCGGAGAAGCCGGTCGGCACGAACTGACCGGCCCGTAGGGCAGTGGTGCGGCCCGTTTCGGCACGGGGGTCGGACCGTACGGCGGTGGTGCGGCCCCGGCCTACGAGGGACCGCACCACCGCCGACCGCCGGGCCGCGTGGCTGGGACAACAGCACCCACTGCCGACCACCGCGGCTCGCGGCTACGACAGCACCTTCGTCAGGGCCGCGAGCGCGGACCCGAGTTCCTCCTCGGTGATGGTCAGCGGCGGCGCCAGCCGTATGGTCGAGCCATGGGTGTCCTTGACCAGCACGCCTTCGGCGAGGAGCCGCTCGCTGATCTCCCGGCCCGTGCCGATCGCGGGGTCGATGTCCACGCCTGCCCACAGCCCGCGGGCCCGGTAGCCCGTGACACCCGAGCCGACGAGGGCGGCCAGGCCGCGGTCCAGTACCTCGCCCAGCTCGGCGGCGCGCCGCTGGAACTCGCCGGTGGCCAGCAGGTCGAGGACCGCCGAACCGATCGCCGCCGACAACGGGTTGCCACCGAACGTCGAGCCGTGCTCACCGGGCCCGAGCACGGAGAGCACATCGCGGCGGGCGACCACGGCGGAGACCGGGACGATACCGCCGCCCAGGGCCTTGCCCAGGAGCAGCATGTCCGGCACCACCCCTTCGTGGTCGACGGCCAGCGTGCGGCCCGTGCGCCCCAGACCCGACTGGATCTCGTCGGCGATGAAGAGGCACCCCGCGCGCCGGGTCAGTTCACGGACCCCGGTGAGATAGCCGTCGTCGGGGATGACGACCCCGGCCTCACCCTGGACGGGCTCGATCAGCACGGCCGCCGTCGTCTCGTCCACGGCGGATTCCAGCGCGGCGAGGTCGTTGTACGGGACGACACGGAAGCCCGGGGTGAAGGGCCCGAAGCCGGCGCGGGCCGTTTCGTCCGTCGAGAAGCTCACGATCGTCGTGGTGCGGCCGTGGAAGTTGCCGTCGGCGACGACGATCGTCGCCCGGTCCGGTGAGACGCCCTTGACCTCGTACGCCCACTTGCGGGCGACTTTGACCGCGCTCTCCACGGCCTCGGCGCCGGTGTTCATCGGCAGCACCATCTCAAGGCCGGTCAACGCCGCCAGGCGCTCGGCGAAACCCGCCAGCCGGTCGTGGTGGAAGGCGCGTGAGGTGAGGGTGAGTTCGTCGAGCTGGCGGTGCGCGGCCTCGATGAGTGCGGGATGGCGGTGGCCGAAGTTGAGAGCGGAGTAGCCCGCCAGCATGTCGAGGTAGCGGCGGCCCTCGACGTCCTCGACCCAGGTGCCTTCCGCGCGGGCGACGACCACGGGCAGCGGGTGGTAGTTGTGCGCGAGCACCGGAGCCTCGGCCCGGATCAGCTGCTCCGAGGAGCGCGTCTCGGACGCGGAGACAGTGGCGGAGGTAGTGGCGGCGGTGTCGGTACCGGTGTCGGTCATCAGCGGATCTCCAGAGTGCAGCACTTGATGCCCCCGCCGGCCTTGCGGAATTCCGAGAGGTCGACGGGAACGGGGACATGGCCTCGGCGGCTGAGCTCATCGATCAGGCCGTGGGCCTGCGGCGCGACGAAGACGTGACGGCCGTCGGAGACGGAGTTGAGGCCGAACGCCAACGCGTCCTCCTCGGTGGCGATCACCGCGTCCGGGTAGAGCCGCCGCAGGGCCTCGCGGCTGCCCGGCGAGAACGCCGCCGGGTAGTAGGCGACGTTTCCCTCGTCGCTTCCCTCGCCTGTCCTCCGGCCAGCGCTTTCGCCCGTTCCTTCGTCCGCGCCCGGCTCCCCGCCGAGGAAGAACAGTGCGGTGTCCAGGTGGTAGAAGCGCGGATCCACCAGGTCGAGGCCGATCACGGGCCTGCCGAAGAACTCCTGCACCTCGCGGTGCGCGGCGCTGTGCGTACGGAAGCCCGTTCCCGCCAGCACGTACCGCCCGGCCGGGACGAGGTCGCCCTCGCCCTCGCAGACCGACCGGGAGGGGTGCACGTCGTACCCGGCCTCCTTGAACCATCTCGCGTACGCCGCCGACTCCGGCCGCCGCTCGGCCGCGTGGAAGGACGAGCCGAAGACCTTTCCGTCCATGGTGAGAGCCGCGTTCGCCGCGAACACCATGTCGGGCAGACCGGCGACCGGAGCGATCGTCTCGACCGTGTGGCCACGGCTCCGGTACGCCTCGACCAGAGTCCGCCACTGGTCACGGGCGAGAGGGAGATCGACCGGTGTGCCGGTGTCCATCCACGGGTTGATGGCGTAGCGCACCTCGAAATAGCGGGGCTCGCACATCAGATAGCGCCTGAGGCTCGGGCGATCACCCAGCGGGCCACGTTCCACGGGCACAGAGTTTTCTCCTACGGGCACAGAGCTCCTCCGCTTCTCCGGTGACGATGGGGATGCCTTCACCGTAGAAAGCGGCTGATACGCCCGACAAGAAAGAAGAGCTGCGTACATACGCAGGAATGCTGCGCAGATACACGACTCAGGGCAGGTTCGCTGCGTCACTGCCGCCGCTCGCGCCCGCCCCGGTGTCCGGTGCGGGCTCGCTGGCTCCGGCCTCCGGACTGTCCGGCAGCAGGTGGGACAGCACCATGTAGCTGATCGTCTTGCGGATGAAGGGCTCGCTGCGGATCCGCTCCAGCACCTCCTCGAAGTGCTCCACATCGGTGGCCCGGATGTGGAGCAGGGCGTCGGCGGCCCCGGTCACCGTCATGGCCGCCGCGATCTCCGGGTACTTGCGCGCCACCTCCGCCAGGCGCCTGGGCGGCGCCGCGCCGTCGCAGTACACCTCGATGTACGCCTCGGTGCGCCAGCCGAGTGCGGCCGGGCGGACGGTGGCCCGGAACCCCGTGATCACACCTGTGGCGCGCAGCCGGTCGACCCGGCGTTTGACGGCGGTGGCCGACAGTCCGATGGCCGTGCCGATCTCGGCGAAGCTCGCCCGGGCGTTCGCGATCAGGGTCGCGACGATCTTCCGGTCGAGCTCGTCGAACGGCGTGGGCTTGGTGGTCATACGGGCGATCATCCCCTCGTGCCGCCCCGGGATGGGGGCTGTCTGCCTCCCCATCCTGCCGGTTCGTGCCCGGTGTGTGCGGTGTGCCCGACGGCGGTGGGCCCCTGCCGTGATGGAAAGGTTCCGGCCTCATCGGGCGACTCCCGGTGCGGAGTGCGCAATTCCCGACGTGGCCGGAGCTCCGCTGCTCTAGCGTGATCGCATGAGCGAAGATTCTTCCTTCTTAGTGTCGTCTCTCCGGGATCTGGTGTCGGACGAGGCGTGGGCGGGGCTGGTCGATTACCCGGTGCGGCATCGTCCGGCAGGCGAGACCCTGCTGTGGCAGGGTACCGAGGGAACACAAGTTCTGGCCCTGGTGAGCGGGTTGGTCAAGGTGGTGCGCACCGACCGTGACGGGCGCAAGCGGCTGCTCGCCTTTCGCGGTCCGGGCGAGATCCTGGGGGAGATGGCGCTTCAGCGTGGGGATGTCAGGCTGGCCGACGTGCAGACGATGAGCATATGCAAAGTCACCGTGATTCCCGCTGACGATTTCCGGCGCCTCGTGCGCGAACACCGGCTCGCGGAACCCCTCGCGGAGCTGGCGACACGACGGCTGAAGGAGCAGACCGAGGTCCACGACGGGGACGTACGCGAACGCCTGGTGATGGCGCTGCTCCGCCTGGTCGAGGTCTCCGGCGGGGCGCGCTCCTTCTCCCTGACCAGGGACGAGCTGGCCCAGCACATCGGAGTGGGGCGCAAGTTGGTGAGCAAGGCGCTGGTGCAGCTCGGGCCCGCGCTGGTGCAGGCCGGCAAGAGCCGGGTCGGCGTGGTCGACGTGGAAGGTCTGCGGAAGGCACTCGACGGTCCCGCCGCCGCATGACCGGGGAGTGACGCGCGTCATGTCCCGTCGGTGCCCGCGGAGCGGAACGACCGCGTGGCCACTGTGAAGCTCGAAAGGCCGGACCACTTCGTGGACGGCGTCGCAGCCCGGCTCGAAACCGCCGGGCTGCCCTTCACAGAGAGCACGGAGGAGCCACATGAGCGAGCACATGAGCCAACTCCCGCAGGCGATCACGGGTTCGTACACCCGCAGCCGGCCGCTACCGCCCTACCGGGGCATCCTGGCCGTCGATGCCAAGGACTTCACCGGGCGCCCGGCCATCGAGCACGAGGCCATCAGCCGTGTCGTCCCCGAACTCCTCAGGACCGCGCTGGTCAGGGCGGAACTCCTGGAGCTCTGGGAGAGCCGTGTCTTCCCCGCCACGACCGGCGACGGGTATGTCTTCGGGTTCGATCCCGCGCTCATGCCCTTCGTGGTCCACCCCCTGCTGCTCACGCTCCAGGAAGTGCTGACCGACTACAACGTCCTGTCCCACGGGGCGGCGCCGATCAGGCTCCGGGCCAGCCTGCACATCGGCCCCCTGCCCGACACCGGCGACGAGTTCGGAGGCAACGGGACGGCCCGCAACGACACGCACCGCCTGCTCGACTCCCGGCCGGTCAAGGCGGTGCTGGCCTCCCACAAGGCCAACATCACGCATGTCGCGGCCATCCTCTCCGCCCGCTGCTACGACGACGCGGTGGCCGGCGGGTACACCGGGCGCCACCTCGACCACTTCGTCGAGGTCGCCGCGACGGTCGAGGGCAAACCGTTCTCCCAGAAGGCCTGGATCTACGTTCCCCAGCCCTCGGGGCCGCTCTACGAAGAGCCCGCGCCCGAGGGGACCGCCCAGGAGCCGGTGGCGGAAGCGCCCAGTCCGCTCGGGGGCGGCGACAGGCGGAGCCCCGGCGTGAGGAACAGTGCGCCGCGGGGCAACATCAACACCGGCACCGTTCACGGCGGACAGAGCGTGGACAACTCCCGTACCGCCGGGGACCGCATCGCCGGGGATCACATTGCCGGGGACTACGTGGGCGGCAACAAGGCCAAGCGCGTCCGCGGCTTCCAGGGGGACAAGGTGCGCGGGGACAAGCGGCAGGGGCGGAAGTGACTCCGGACGCGGGCGCACCACCGGAGTGGGATTTCGCCGCCTTGATCGACGCCATCGGCGGGGCCGCAGGTGTCGCGGGAGCGTCGGGGCCGTTCGTGTACGCGCCGAACGGAAACATCAACGCAGGTTCCGTCCACGGCGATCAACAGGTGCGCAACGCCTCTGCCCGCGAAGGCCGGGGGAGGCGGGCGGCCACGGTGCGCGAGGGACCCATCCCGAAGGCCGAAGTGCGGGCCGCCGCCTTCGGGTTCGCGGAGCCGGACTGGTTCGGTCCCGCCCTCGGCAAGCTCCGCCCGGGGCCGCTCTTCCTCGTCGGTCGGCCCGGCTCCGGACGGCGTACGGCGGCGCTCAACCTGCTGCGGCAGGCCTGCGGCGAGGACGCTCCGCTGCGGGCCTTGGACGGGGTCACCGAGCTGGACCGCTGGGAGCCCACCGACAGCTCGGCGCGCGGATATCTGATGGACGGGCTGTTCCCGAACCGGCCTCTGGGGTCGGGCGTCCTCGGCCATGTGCGCTCGCTGCTGGAGCAGGCCGAGGCGCGCATGGTGATCGTGCTGCCCGATGACGCGGCCCTGCTGCACCGCCTCGAACACGACCTCCATATCAGCCCCACCTTGTGCGAACCGCCGCCTCCCGCCCGGGTGTTCGGCAGCCACTTCGAGGCGGCGGTACCGGGACAGCACGAACGCGAACGACTGCTCGCGGCTCTGGGTCACCGCCATGAGCTGGGGGACCTGCTGGTACCCGAGCTGGTGCCGGCGGAGGTGGTGGAGCTGGTGTCGGCCATCGTGGCCGCCGACGGCGATCCGGACGCCCTCGGCGACGTACGGGCCCGGCTGAGCTACCGGGCGGAGCGGGAAGTCCCGCAGCTCATAGCGGAGTTGTGCGGTGATCCGGACGCCCTCGCCTTTCTGCTGGCCGCCTGTGTCTTCGAGGGCCTGGACCACCGGATCGTCAGGGAGGAGGCCGACCGGTTGCTGGAGCTGTCGCAGGGGCGTCTGACGGCCATGCTTCCGGCGACGGATGCCCAGGGGGCCGAGAAGGCCGAGCGCCCGAACCCGGACTTCGTCTTCCGGCGCTCCCTGACGGAACTGCTGCACGCCGTCCGTGCCGCCCGGCAGACGCGCGAGATCCGGACGGAGGGCGCCTACGCGCACAGCGTGGAAGCGGTGACGTTCGTCCGGCACCGGCAGGCCGAAGCGGTGCTCCGGCACGTATGGCGTGAGTACGGGCAGCTCTCCGATCTGCTGGTCGCATGGCTGGGGGAGGTGCACCGCTCCGGTGAACTGACCCGCCCGGTGGGCGAAGTGATGGGCCGGGCCGCGAGTTGGGGAGGCGGCCGACGGGCGCTGCGGCACATCGGAGCTCTGGCCGGGGCCGAGCGCACGACCGGCCGACTCATCGCGGCCCACGCGCTGGGTATCGCGGCCGAGGATCCCGTACTGGCCGCGGAGGTGCGCTATCGCCTCCAGCGGTGGAGCGTGGCGGCCGACTTCCGGCTGCGGACCACGGTGGCGTACACGTGCGGCGCGGAGTTCGGCCTGTCCCGCCCGGCCGTAGCCCTGAAACTCCTGCGCACCCTGGTCCTCGGTGGCCCGGTTCGCGACGGGGCGGGCCATGAGGCGGACGACCGGGTCCTGATGGCGGTGCGGGCGGCGACCCTGCAACTGTTCCGCGCCGGAAACGAGGAGAGGGTATTTGGTCATCTTCTCGACTGGCTGGGTGCGGAGCAGTCCGACACGGAACAACTGGTGGTGACCTTCGGCCAGTTGTTGCAGTATCCCCGGTGGTTCCAGTGGCATCTCGCCGAGGGGGGCCATGGAGGGCGGGCGATCACCGACACGATTCATCTCGCACTGAACACGGAAGCCTCGTTCGGCACCGTCTGTGCGGCGTTGCTGAACTGGTCCCAATGGGGTCAGTGGGACGGAAAGCTGGGCCGGGCGGTGGAGAACCTGTTCGCCTCCCTGGCCCGTTCCCTGCGACCCGGTGAGTTCCGCCTGTTCGTGGAAATGGAGGAGAAAGGAGTCGACGGCTGGGCAGGGCTGGAAATCGCACGGGACGCGCTCGGCAGATGGCGTTACGGAGAACGCGGAGAGCGCTGGGGTCGCAGGGAACACGGGGGACACGGAGAACCTGGGGAGGCGGCATGAACGACCAGTCCAACGAGCGTCTCTACTATCGAGCGTCCAGGCCGCCCTGGCGGGAAATCCTCAGCCACCGGTGGTCCGCCGCACGGGACTCGTCCCTGGTGCTCCGGAATGCCGACGGAGACTACTTCCTGCTCGGCGCCCCCGGAGAAACCGAGGACACCGGAGCCTATGTTCCGCTGCCCGACGAATCCGCCGCGCCTGGGATCGGCGGCAGTTACACCGATGTCTTCCGGGTCGACGTCACCGAGCACGTCGACATCCAGGCCGTCGGCCTTCCCACGGTGTACGGCAGGGAGTCCGTGGAGCTGTGGGTGGCGTGGTGGGTCCGCGATCCCGTACGGGTCGTGCGGGCGCAGACCCTGCACGGCTGGCACATGGTACGCGCTCACCTCACCAGCGTCCTGCGCCACTTGACCGAGGCCCAGGAGTCGGCGGGCAGCGGACTCGGAGCCCCTGAGATCATGCAGCACCTCGGCGTGCCGCAACACCTGGAAGAGACTGGTCTGAGCTACCGGGTCCTGGACGTACGGCTCCGGGAGACCGGCGAGGAACTGCGTCTCGGCCAGGACGAGGGCGACGGCGTGCGCTACTCGTGGACGACCAGCCGACGCGGCGAGTACGAGTTCTGCCTCCAGGCCCTTCGTGCCGGACCGGCCTCGCTGGCAGCCCTCTGGTTGCTCAGGCACCCCGACCAGGTGCGCCAGGTGCTGGACTGGGCCGTCGACCACGAGCGGCTGCTCGTCCCGCCGCGCACCGACTGGCAGGAGGAACTGGCCGCGCTGCTCGGCACGCTGACCGACCAGGAGCGCAAGGAGATCTCCTACCTTCTGCGCGACCGCCTGTCCGCACTGGGGCGACCGGTTCCCGGAGTTCCTCTCTGAGGCGGGAAGACATATATTCGATATTCGGATGCATGGGCGGGCGCGCTGTCTTCGGGCAGCGCGCCCGCCCGCTTATGTCCCTCGGCTTATGCCCCTCGTCCCTCAGAATCTCAGGGTGTGACCACGGTCACCGTTTTTTCGGGTTCCGGGAGCGGACCCGCAAGCAGATGTACGGGAATCTCAAGGCGTCCAGAAGGAGACGCCTGAATCGGTTACCGGGGCGTCCGTATCGAAAGGGTGACATGCGATCCGAAGAGACCTGTCGTAAGGGTGAGATCGAGAACGCAGACGAGGGAAAGGGAAAGGGGAACGGGAAGGGCAACGTCATCGAATTCCCCGGGGCGAGGGAAACCGCCGAGCCAGCGAACCCGGCCCGCGAGACGCCGGATACGGCCCAGGAGCCGGACATCCCCCCGGCCACGGTCCTGAAAGCCGAGCGCGGGATCATCAACACCGGTACCGTGCACGGCGGTCAGCACATCACCGCCGTCGAGCTCCGCAGCCACGTCGACCCCGGAGCCGACGGTGACTTCTGAGCTCTTCCGGGCCGACGGCCTCGACGGCCTCGGCGCCGTCGTCGCGGCCCTTCCCGCCCGGCCGGACACGCTGGTCTATGCGCCCCAGGGCGCGTTCAACACCGGCACGGTGCACGGTGACCAGCGCATGAGCATGTCCGCCCCGGCGGACAGCGGCCCTGCTGCGGGACCGATGAGGCAGGGCCCCGTGCGGGCGAAGCGCCTGGCGGCGGTGAGGCGTCGCTTCGCGGCGCCGCCCGGGTTCGACGAAGCGCGCGCCGCACTCGACTCCGGCATCGTCGTGCTCATCGGTGAACCGGGCACCGGGCGGGAGACCCACGCCCTCAACCTGCTGGCCCACGGCAGGGAGGAGCCCGTGGTCGTCCAGGTGGACGGGGCCGTCAACCTCTCCCGGTGGACACCGCGGCCCCGGGGCGTGCACGGCTATCTGGTGATGGAACCTCCGGACCCGTTCGAGCTCCGGGCCTGGGACCTGTCCCGGCTGGAGGCCCTGTTGGCGGAGGCGGAGGCGGGAGCGCGATTGGTCATCGTCGTCGCCGACGCCCCCGGACTCGGCGGAACCCTGGAGGACCGCATGGGCGTGCCGGTCCTGCGCCACCTCCCGCCGGACCCGGGGAAGGTCTTCGCCGCCCATCTCGCGGACGGCTGCCCCGAGCAGGAGGCGTCCGCCGTGTGGCTGCGTACGCTGGAGCCCGGCCAGTTCGCCCAGCTGTTGCCCGACGGGCTGCCGCCCCGCAGTGCCGCGCAGACGGCGGAAGCCGTGATCCGGCTCGGCGTCGTCGGCGGGTCCTCCGGCACCGAGGTGGTGCGGGCTCTGGCCCGGGCCGAGGGCCGGGAGATCGTCGCCCGCGCCCAGGCCGAACCGCCTCTCCTCGCCCACCTGGTCTCCGTAAGCGTCTACGGCGGTCTCCACTGGGGTGTCGTGGCGGAACGGGCGGCGGAGCTGCTGAGCGTCACAGGGACCGCCGGGCGGCAGGATCCCGCCCAGTGGGGCTCCGGCCAGAAGCCTGCCGACCCCCCTCCTCGGCGCCCCTGGCCCGACATCCTCCGCGCCCTCGGAGCACACCGGGCCCCGGGCACCGGCCAGGCCGACACGGGCACGGACACCGTGTCCTTCTTCCGGCCCGCGGTGACCGAGACGGTGTGGGAGGTCCTGTGTCGTGAACACGCCTACCTCCTGCCGAAGTTGCACACCTGGCTCGCGGCGACCGGACACGAGGCCGACCAGATCGAACGCGCCGGCCGGGCGGCCGCCTCGATGGCGGCGGCCACCCTCGGCCGCTCCCTGGAGTACCTGCGCGACCTGGCGCTGGCACCGTACCCGGCGGCTCCGGAGGTGGCCGCCCGGTGCCTGGGTGCGGCGGTCAGGGACCCTGCCGCGGCGCGCACGGCGAGCGATCTGCTTGAACAGTGGAGTACGGAGACCGAAGCGGCCCTGCGCAAGGCTGTAGCGCACGCCTGCCACGCGGACCGGGGAGGGCTCGCCACCGGGCACGCGCTGGACCTGATCCACCGGCTCATGGACACGCCGACCGGCGGACCGGACGACGACACGGCCGTCTTCACCACCGTCGAAACGGCTCTGGTGCAGCTCTTCGCGACGGGCGACTCGCGGGCCAGAGCCACTGTCCTCGGCCGGATGCGGGAGTGGAAGGAGCGCGGCGGCGTCCCCGGTCTGCTGGCAGCCCTGGCCTTCCCCGGCATGGCGAGCGCGGACATCACCTGGTGGAGCGAGCGGATCCCCGGCGACGCCGAGGTGGCGTCGGGCGCCGTCGAGCTGACCGGGCACGCTCTCAACGAATCGATCACCTACGGAGCGATGCGTGACGCCCTGCTCGTCTGGTGCTGCGGCGCGGACGGGCCGGAGCACCGGGGCCGCCGGGCTCCGGAGGAGCTGTTCGACGGTCTGGTGGCCGCCCGGCAGCCCGGATTCCTGCGCTGGCTCCTCTCCGTCGAGAGAGGGCCGGACACGCTGCCCGGCAAGGGTCTGGCGTCCCTGGCGCTCACCGAGTGGCGCAGCAAGTCCCCTGCCCTGAAAGCGGATCAACCACGCGGATCAACCACGCAGATTCACCAAGCAGTTCGACCACGCAGTTCCACCACGCGGATCGACCACGCGGACTCTCCCGGAGGAACCATGCCCCTTCCCCCTCACCCCGGACTCTTCTCCACCGTCGAGCGCCACTGCGCCGACAGCGACCCGACACCCCGGCTCCGGCTCTTCGACGGATCGGAACCAGCGGGCATCCCCCTCACCCTGGGGC